>JAUCQB010000254.1 GCA_030372985.1 Phycisphaerae bacterium | reverse complement strand
TAGCTGACTGTCCCTGATAACAGAAACGGCGTGCGGAGCACGCCCTACCGAAGCTGTTGGTCTGTTGGTGAGGTGGCGGGGGGCGGGCCTGCGGGCAGAGGACCCGTAACATGACGCGGCCGGTGGGGTCCGCCGCGAGTCGTATCTTATGTTCCGAACGGCGCCCGGCGCCATGACCCGGCCGGGTGATGCCGGAAACCCGGGATACGGGAGCTCCACATGTACAACAAGGCCGTTTTTCCCGGAAAGTACATTCAAGGAGTGGGTGCGATCGCCGAATTGCCCGCACTGATGGACTTGCTCGGCAAACAGGGGCTTGTTTTGGCCTCGCCCTCGGTGAAAGAGAAGATCCTTCCCGGATGCGGCATCGACTTGCAGGCCCGGGACATCCCGATCGAATCATTCAACGGCGAGTGTTGCGAGAATGAGTTGGCCCGGCTGTCCGCCGTCGTCCTGCAAAGGAAGGTGGATGTTCTCGTCGGCATGGGCGGAGGAAAGACCATTGACACCGCCAAAATCGTCGCCGACCGGGCGGGCATACCTGTGATCGTCGTCCCCACCATCGCCTCGACCGATGCACCGTGCAGCGGCTGCGCCGTGATCTACTCGCAGGATGGGACGTTCGAGTCCGTCTGCTATCAGAAGACGAACCCGCCGGCGGTACTGGTTGACGTGGGGATCATCGCAGCGGCGCCGACGCGCTTCCTGGTGGCCGGGATGGGCGACGCCCTGTCCACCTGGTTCGAAGCCCGGTCCTGCGACCGCACCCATTCGCCGAACGAGTGCGGCGGGTACAGCACCATGGCGGGGCTGCACATCGCCAGGCTCTGCTATGAAACGCTGCTCGCCCATGGCCTGGCCGCCAAACTCGCCAGTGAGCGGCACATGATCACGCCGGCCCTGGAGCACATTGTCGAGGCGAATATCCTTCTCTCCGGACTCGGGTTTGAGAGCGCCGGATTGGCGGCCGCCCATTCCATTCACAATGGTCTCACCGCATTGGCGGAAACGCATTCGTTCTACCACGGCGAGAAAGTCGCCTTCGGCGTTCTGGCCGGGCTCCAACTTGCAGACGCATCAGCAGAGGAATCCGAAACCGTCTTCTCCTTCTGCCAGGACGTCGGCCTGCCGACCACGCTTGCGGACATCGGTCTGGGCCAGGCCGGCCGTGAAAAGCTGATGCTGGTGGCCCAAAAGACCTGCGCTCCCGAACAGCCCGTCCATCACGAGGCCGGCGTCATCACCCCGGACAAAGTCCTCAACGCCCTGCTCGCGGCCGACGCCATCGGCCAGGCCAGAAAAGCCGGCAGAACATCCCACCGGCCAGGGGGTCTCTAGATCGCGCGGATGCCGCTGATCGAGCGCATTCTGGTGCACATTGCGGCTCAAATGAGGCCAATTCGGCCTTGTGAGATTCGCGGCTCTTCTACCACAACCTCTTGCAGGGCACGTGGTTGCAGCGTTTCGTCGATTGGGTTCGTTTCGTAAAGGGGGCTCTCAGCGATCAGCGGTCGGCCGTCAGCCGTGCGAGGGTAAAATGACTCGGCATCCGGCTGATTACTGAGTGCCCAATGCTGTTCGCTGTTCACTTTTCAAAGAGCGCAGCGTCTCCGGCTGCTTTCACGTGGAGGTAACACGATGGCTGTTCCGGAAACGGCCGCTGGTCTGGAACGAGGATGCCAGAGTTCCAGAGGGATCGCCGAAATCGAACCTGGTCCGTTTTCCGCTCTCGTTTCGCCCCAGCGTGAGTTCCGTGCTTGGTGACCCTGGACACGACGCAGTTGATAAGGTCATAAGTCTGGATCGCCACCTTCGGCTCTGTGTGTAGATGAGCTCTCAGTCGAATCAGCGGAGGGTTCGAGCGCCTTCATGAGGTCTTGTTTTACGAAGTCGCTTATCAGGGATGACCACGCGACCTTATTGGCTAGTCCCATCACTGCCATTTGTTTTAGCGAGATATCCTCCATCTTCATGAGCGCAAGCTCTATGCGCCATGTGAGCGTGGTGGTCATAGCCTGATCCGGCATCTCCTGATAAACGACGTACTCGGCAAGAGCTTGGACCGCAAGAGGTTCCGGCATGGCCACGAAGGGTGCTAAATCTGCCCATATGACGGTCTCCGAGGACGGGACGCCGGCCGAGCCCCACGTTGCCCGAGCCTTATATCGGCTTGCCAGGGCACCATAGAGGCCCGTTCTGTGTGGGTCATCCGAAGACGGAATCATCCCCGACTCGGCAAGCTCTCTGTGCTTCACATACGATTCGACTATCGTCTCACGAATCCCGTCGGCCCCACCGAACAGTTTGTTGAGAATACCCATCGCGATCCTCTCTTCTCGCTGTGCGAGCCTTGGCAGGCTCCCCGGCCACGCGTGCGGCCTACATATGAGCAACGAGAGCACGCCTTTCGACGTCTCTCTCGTCCCTACTGCCATTCAGAATTGTGGCGGTCAGATCAGACCACCGTGCCACCCCACCATGCGGCTTTATTATCCTCCAAACGGGGTGCTGGAGTCAAGTCGGATCGCAAGCCATTTTCTGCCACCCGTTGACAACCGCGAGACGGCCTTCCCACAATGCGGTTCATGCCCGAAGCCCCCGTCGTTCCCGTTCCCAGTGTGGCCGACATGGCCCTTGGCGACCTGATCGACGAGTCGCTGAAGCTGTTCTTCCCGGTGGACACCGTCCCCGACGTGCTGCCCAACAGCAAGTCCTGCGGCGTGATGCACGCCAAGCTGTGGCGGTCCACGCTGGAACTGATTGCGGCCGACGAGGTGGCCAACCGCCCTGGGCGCATCAAGCCGCGAGTGCTCCAGCGGCGCCGCCATCGCTACCCGCTGATGCAACGGCCCCGCCGGCAGTTGCGACGTCAGCCTGCAACAGCCCTAAGTGGCTGGTAGAACGCTGCTTGCGACGGCAGTGCCATTCGTGACTGTCCGTAATATCAAATACCAGATATCTTAATATCGTGATATCAAAACGGCGTGCGGAGCACGCCCTACCGAAGCTGCTGGTCTGTTAGTCTATTGGTCTATTGGACTGTTGGTCTGTTAGCCTGGTGGTCCGTTGGTGAGGTGGCGGGGGGCGGGCCTGCGGGCGGAGGACCCATAAGGCGACGCGGCCGGTTGGGTCCGCCGCGGGTTATATCTTATGTTTTGCATTGGCCCTGCGTTGGGGGTCTTGTCGGCACTGAACATCAGGTGTTGCGCCGGCGGGTGGGCGGGCGGACCGCGCCTGTGGGGGAAAGATGGCATTCACGGGACATGACCGTACCGAGGTGCTGGCGGCGCGATTCCGCGAGGCGTTCTCCTGCTTCGATCGCTATGCCCGCCAGGCGTTCGCGTCGGCGTTCGGGTCCGTCGCTCACTTCGTCGCGCAACACCGGATGAAGGTTCGCATCGGCGACATCGTGCCGGATCGCCGCTCCTTTCAGTTCGCCGCGCCCGACGGCAGCCGGGTGACCATCTCCTTTTCCGTCGAGGGCATCGATCGGCTGGAGTGTACCTCCCAATGCTGGATACCGCGCGTCGGCTCCAGCGGGGGCGTGCGCTCGACGACCAGCCTTCGCGACGCCGACCGCCGGTGGGGCGAGGCGTGCATGCTGATGGCCCTGGACGGGTTTGTGCTCCGCTGGTCCGCGGCCCGACGACGACGCGAACGCGCGCCTGCGCTGATCGGCTGACACGGTCGTTTCTCCCCGCCTCTTCGCAAACCAATGACACCAAGGGTGTCGGCAGGTCTCCGCCCTGCTTAGTCCATGGGTCTTCGCAGGGCTCCGAGCGGCCGGCCGGACGTTTGAACACCAGGAGGACAGGTCCCGTGGCGCGTTTTCCGGAACGCGTTGCCGGCCGAGCGGGCCCCGCGCGTACCCGGCTACGACACGCTTCGCCGTGGCAAGCGCCTGGGGTTCTGAAAGAGCCGCCGCACGGATATAATCACCACCGACGACAATGGACGACCCGGTGGCAACACAAGGACGACGTCAGACGCATGCCTCAATGGCTCTCCAACTGGTTTGAGCGACATCAGCATCCGGCGTCGCTGCTGCTTCACCTGGTGGGCATTCCGTTGACGGTTGCCGCGGCGGCCCTGGCCGTCGTTCAGCTGTGGCAGTGGCGGTGGGACTTGTGGTGGCGGCCGGCGGGCCTGCTGATTGTGGGCTACCTGCTGCAATGGATCGGCCACCTGATCGAAGGCAATGATATGGGGGAGTTGATTCTGGTGAAGAAGCGGCTGGGTCGGCCGTATGTCGCCGTGTCACCGAAGTACGGGGAAAAGACCGATAGACCTTTAGACATCTAGGCCTTCAGGAAGGATCCTGGCCGCTTGTCGCTCGTCAGCCTGGGGCCGGCCATGCGTTCGGCATGGCCTAACGGTCTGGAGGTCTAAGTGCCTGGAGGTCTAGACGCCTAGAAGCCTGGCAAGATGGAGACCGATGCCGTGAGTTTGATGCTGGATGCGCTTGAACGTCGCGTGTTGGGTGTGCTGATGGAGAAATCGCTCACTCAGCCCGAGTACTACCCGATGACGGCCAACGCGATCGTCGCCGGCTGCAATCAGAAGAACAACCGTGACCCGGAGATGAAGCTCGACGAAGAGAGCGTGCTGCAGACGCTGGAGGCGCTTCGGGCACGCAACCTGGTCACGCTGGTGCTGCCGGCCCCCGGCGCCCGCACGCAACGGTATCGACATGACGTCGAGGCGGCGTTCGGCTGGAGCCGCCGGCAGCAGGCGATCATGACCGAGCTGCTGCTCCGCGGGCCGCAGACGCCGGGCGAACTGCGCTCGCGATGTGCCCGCATGTTCGAGTTTGAAAGCCTCGATACCCTGATGACGGCCCTCAACTCGCTGGGCAAGGGGGAGGCCGATCCGCCGCTGGTGGCCGCGATGCCCCGCGAGCCCGGCCAGTCGGCGGTCCGCTATACACACTTGCTCTATCCCGATGATGAGGCCCCGCCGACCGCGGCCGCACCGGCCGATCGCCCGGCCCCGGCGATTCCGAGGCCCTCGCCGAGTCCTGCCGCTCAGCCCGTGACGGCTGACGTGTCAGCCGCCCTTCGACAGGAGATCGACGCCCTTCAAGAGGAGATGGCCGAGCTTCACGAAGAGCTGGCCGAACTCCGCCGCCGGCTGGATGCGGTCGAAAACAAGACCGCCGGGCTATAGTCACTCGCTGTCGGTCTGTGTTGTAGTCGAACCTGCGGCTTGCTCGGGCGTCAGAACAGTGATCATCGGATAGCGAGCGAAATCCTCGGGATTGAAAGTGAGAATGTGGCCAACATTGTGGGTCAGCATTGCCGCGACAAGCCGCGCATCGTGGGCGTTCTTGCCTCGCACACCATAGCTGGTGACCAATCGCTCCCACTGTTCAAAAAGGCCTGCCGAATCTGGCAGGAGGACAAAAAGGCTTTTCAGCTGGGTTAGTTCAAGGTGGGCCTGTATCGGCGTCATTCCCAGCCCGTTTTCTGCCTCTGGACGCGTGCATACAACCCAGAACTCGTAGAGGTTCTGGGGCACGACGCAGATGCGGTCACCACTGGCTCTCAAAGTGTCCAGCGCGGCCAAGGCCGAGCTGTGAGAGGCCCGCCCTGGTTGTGCCAGCCTTGTAAGAATATTAGTGTCAATGAGGACGTTCATTCGCCGCGGCCAGCGTAAATGCTGTTCCGATCGTCGTCAATCGGATGGTCGATAGGGCGATGGTTGGCAGCCCACGCGTGCAACTCGGCAGACCAATCCTGGAAGCTCAGTGTATCAGCAGACCGCTCACCAGCGGGCTCGACATGGACCCGAAGCCCCTCCGGAAACGGCGGTTGGCCGTCGAAAACCACAACACCATTCTTGATTTGCCCAAGATACCCCATGGTTGCTCCTGCCCATATATTATCGACGCAGCGGGGGCGGAACAACTGCTTCGACGTCCAAGCCCCACGGGCTGGCCGTTCGGGGGTGTGGCTATGGGTTGCGGGGTGGTATAATTTGCCCTTTGGGCCTTCGGGGCAGGTGAGGCGGCTATGCGGCGAGCAGCGACAGCGAACGGGATCGGGATCATGGACGTTTTGGCGTCATGGGCCCGGGATTTCGAGTCTGTCATCGACAGCATGCTGGTTCCAGATCCGGCCGTGCCGCCTGTTTTGTCGGAGGCGGTCCGCTACTCTGTCCAGGGAGGCAAGCGGGTACGGGCCTTCATTGTGACCCGGATCTGCGAGCTTTGCGGAGGGACGGCCGAGATGGCTGCCCCGGCGGCGGTAGCGCTGGAATGTGTGCACGCCTTCTCGCTGGTGCACGACGATCTGCCGGCCATGGACGACGACGACCTGCGGCGAGGCCGTCCGACGTGCCACAAGGCATTTGGGGAAGCGGAGGCGATTCTGGCAGGTGACGCCCTGCTGGCATTGGCCTTTGAGATCCCCGCGACCGGGATCGTGGAACCGGCGGTGGTGAAGGCGGTGGTCGCCGAGCTGGCCAAGGGCACCGGCTGGGCGGGGATGATCGGCGGCCAGACGACGGACATTCAGAGTGAGGCCCAACCCCCCGAACTGGGCCTGGTCCAGCGAATCCACCGATACAAAACAGCGAGGCTTTTCGTGACGGCCGGCAGGCTGGGCGCCTACTGTGCCCGTGCAGAAGAGGCCCAACTGGCTGCAGCAAGCGCCTACGGGCAGCACCTGGGGCTGGCGTTTCAGATTGCCGACGACCTGCTGGACGTGACGGGATCGGCCGAGCAGATGGGTAAGGCGGTGGCCAAGGATGCCGAGGCCGGTAAGCAAACCTACCCGGGCGCTGTCGGCATCGAGGCCAGTCGGGCCGCCGCGCGGGACGAGGTTCGAAAGGCGATCCAGGCGCTGGAGATTTTCGGACCTGCCGCCGAGGATTTGAGACAACTGGCGAATTACATCGTCGAGCGGCGCCACTGAACCGCAAGACCGACTGAATCGGGACAAACAACCTCCGCGACGCGACGTACTACCTTGAGCTTGAGATACGACCGCGAGGGGCCAAGAGAAACAAGATGGGATTACTGGCTTCGATAGAACATCCGTCAGACGTCAAGAAACTCTCGATCACCCAACTCAGCGAGCTGGCCGGAGAGATCCGCGAGCGAATCCTGGAAGTGGTCGGCAAGAACGGCGGGCACCTGGCCAGCAACCTGGGCGTCGCCGAGATCACGATCGCCCTGCACTACTGCTTTGACTTCGAGAAGGACCGGCTGTTGTGGGACGTCGGGCACCAGTGTTATCCGCACAAGCTGCTCACCGGCCGTAATGCGAGATTCGACACCCTGCGGCAATCGGGCGGTATCAGCGGTTTTCCGAGCGTCGACGAGAGCCCTTTCGACCTGTTCAATGTCGGGCACGCGGGCACGGCCATCCCGACGGCTCTGGGTCTGGCTCGCGCCGATCAGCTCCTCGGCCGCAGCAACCGGGTCGTCGCGCTGGTGGGCGACGCGAGCATCGTCAACGGCCTGGCCTTTGAAGGGCTCAATCAGGCGGGCACGCTGAATCGGCAATTCCTGGTTATCTTGAATGACAACAACTACGGCATCGCCCCGACGCAGGGGGGCCTGGCTCATTACCTTGCCCGTTTCCGTGCCAGTTCGATTTACGAGGAGGTCAAGCAGCGGGCCAAGCAACTACTGCCGAGACTGCCGCTGGTCGGCCAGTCAATGTTCGAGGCTCTCGGGCACCTGAAGCAGGGTCTGAAAGCCACGGTCTCGCCGCATTCGATTTTCGAGCAGCTCGGCTTCATGTACGTCGGGCCGGTGATGGGCCATGACGTCGCCCACCTGATCGACCTGTTGCAGATGCTCAAGGACATCGATCATCCGGTGCTTCTGCACATTCACACCAACAAAGGTCAGGGGGCCGAGTTTGCTCGTGCCGAACCCTCGAGATTCCACGCCTCGACGCCGTTCATCTTCGACGGTGAGACGGTGACGGTCACCAACGGCTCGGGCAGGAGCTGGACCGAGGCTTTCTCGGAAGCTGTTTTGGAGATCGGCGGCGAAGAGCCCAAGCTCTGCGCCCTGACGGCGGCGATGCCCGCCGGCACCGGCCTGGACAAGTTCTCCGAGAAGTACCCCGAACGCTTCCTTGACGTGGGTATCGCCGAGAGCTGCACGGTGGATGTTGCCGCCGGCATGGCCAAGGCAGGGCTCAAGCCTCTGGTGGCGATTTACTCGACGTTTCTCCAGCGATCGTTCGACCAGGTGTTCCAGGAGATCTCGCTGCAACATCTGTCGGTGATCCTGTGCCTGGATCGGGCCGGGCTGGTCGGCGGCGACGGAGCGGTCCACCACGGCTTCCTCGATATCGCCTACCTGCGACCTTTGCCCAACCTGGTCCTGTTGGCTCCAGCCGATGAGAACGAACTGAAGGCTGCTTTGCGTTTCGCCGTCGACTGTCCGCAGGCCTGTGCCATCCGTTATCCGCGAGCGGATGTTCCCCCGCCCATGGGCGAGGCCGCGCCGTTTACCGTCGGTCGATCCCGGCTGATGCGCAAAGGGAACGATGCGACCATTCTGGCCTACGGCGCCGCGGTCAGCCATGCTCTGGACGCTGCCGAACAGCTGGCGGCCGAAGGGATCCAGGTGCGGGTGTTCAACGCCCGGTTCGCCAAGCCGATCGACCGCGAAATGGTCACCGCAGCACTGCTGGCCGACCACCCGGTCATCACCATCGAAGACCACTCGGTGATCGGCGGCTTCGGCGCGGCGGTGCTCGAGACGGCGCAGGATCTTCGGCTGCCGATCGATCACCTTGTTCGCCTGGGCATCCCGGGCGACCGCTTCATCAGCCAGGGACCGCGCCAGAGCCAATTGGCCGAGTGCGGCATAGACGCCGCCGGCATCGCTGAGACCGTCCACCGCGAGCTGGCCGGCGGCCGGCGTTCCGTACAGCCCATTCGCCAGCGGGTGCCGAACTCCCTTCCGGGCAATCTGGCACGGTCCTAGCACCGGCTGCTTTGGGAGCGCCCGCCGACCAAGTCGGCAACTTGCTGGCGAAGCCCCCGATATCAACCGATAAAACCAAGGAGTACGCGTGAGGCACCGGGAGGTGTGTTCACGCCGGTAAGGGCAGTCCGATAAATGATCCGGATCGCGGTCGAGAACCTCGAACCTGGGATGGTGCTGGCAGCATCGATCCCACACACCAAGCACCCGGGGCGTGCCCTGCTGGCCGCCGGCTACGTCCTGGACCCCAAGACCATCGCGAAGCTGCCGGAGTACGGCGTCAAGGGGGTGTGGATCAACCACCCGGGTTTCGACTTCCTCGACGCGCAGGTCGCCTCGGGCGTTCCGGAATCGCGGACCCGACTTTACCATGACATCAAGAGAAACTTCACGGCCCTGGCGAACAAGACCGCCGGGGCGTTCGATCTTCAGTTCTATAAAGAACTGATATCGCGACTGATCGAGGAGCTGGTCAAGAACAAGGACCACGCCGTCTGGGCGGAGCGCATCCTCGAAGAGCCCGAGGAGTTGTTCAGCCACAGCGCCAACGTGGCGTACCTGGTCATGATTCTGGGCATGAGCCTGCGGAACTACATCAGCCACGAGCGAAAGTACGTCGACCGGCGTCTGGCCCAGGATCTGACCAACCTGGGCATCGGGGCGATGCTGCACGATATTGGCAAGATCAAGCTGCCTGCGGAGCTGCGCCGGTCTCATGTGCTGGATCACCACGAGGACGAGGAGGCCTACCGGTCCCACGCGGCTCAAGGTTATCAACTGCTCCGCGGCCGGCTCGAAGCGACGGCTTCCGGCATCATTCTGCATCATCACCAGCGATACGACGGCAACGGGTTTCCGGAGCCGACTCGGCCCCATGCGGGACGCCATCCGGAGCCTCTCCGCGGCGACCGCATTCACGTTTTCGCCCGGATCGTGGCGGTGGCCAACGTTCTGGACGGCATGATGGCCATTTGCGACCGCAAGGGGCTTCCGAAGGTTGCCGCCCTGGCCGCCCTTCAATCGGCCGAGCTCCGCGGGATGTTCGATCCGGTCGTCTTCGCGGCGGCCGTGCGGAGCATTCCGCCGTTCCCGGTCGGCACCTGCGTGACGCTCTCGGACGGTCGCGAGGCGGTCGTCATCGATCTGAACGCCAAGCGGCCCTGCCAGCCGGTCGTCCAGATCCTCAAACCAGGGGCCCAGGTCCAGGATCCATCGGGTGAGGAGATCAACCTTGCCGAGCCGGAGGCACCCAGCATCACACACGAGAACCGCCGGCCGGTAGACAAGTACCTCTATAAGCCTCCAGACGTGATCACCCGGCACATCGCCGAGAGCTACCAGGATGAGGCCGATCAGGCCACGACGGCCTGTGATGATCTCCTGGAGGCCGGGGCGCCTTCCGGCGGGAGTCCTGCCGCACAGCCCGAAGCATAGACGGCCAATCCGGGACAGCCTGGGACGATCATCGGCGACACGGCCCCGCCGGTGTCGGACCGGTTTCTGCCGGCGCTCACGCGGTCATCCGGATACGGTGGCCGGCCGCCGACGGACGAGGACCGACCCTGGCCAAGTCATTTCTGGAGTGCCATGGGCCGCCGCAGGCTACTCGCCGAGCGTCTTCACCCAGGCGACGCCGGCATTGCGGCCGGCCGGATCGGCGTAGGGGACAATATGGCCGCCCGCGATCTCGGGCGGCCCATCTTTCATGACCGTCTCGGCGACCACCCAGCCGAGAGCGGCACCGAAAATCACGTCTGAGAAATGATGCTCTCCGGAATCCAAGCGTTCGACGGCGACCAGCCCGGTCAGGCCGAACAGCGGAATACCCACGAACGGCCCGTACGCATCGTTCATCACCGTCGCCACGACCATCGAGCTCGATACGTGGCCCGACGGCCAGGCCCAGTCTTCGCCGTTGGGCGACTCCGTACAGGCGGCGGTCTTGAGCAGCACGGTGCTGATGCCATTGATGGTCAAGGCTCGGAACAAGCGCCCTCCCACGTCATAGGTTTTGGCATCCTGCGCAAGCTGGCCGGTCAGATACCAGACACCGGCCATTCCAAAATGAACGATCGGGTTGCCGGCCGCCCCGAACGCGTCGCGCCAGTCTTCCTTGAAGCTGTGGTGCCTATCGTAGTAGTCCTCGATATCGTCATCGACTTCAGGACGCAGGGCCACTGAAGCCCCGCCCGCGCCGATCAGGAACACCAGGTTCCACGGGTTGGTGTACACGCGCTTGGTGTCATCCCATAAGGTGGCCGGCAGTTCCAACAGATCGCGTTTGAGCGTCTCGCCGAAGCCCGGCAGCGGCTTTCGCCATTTGCCCTCGTATTCGACTTCGCCTTGGGAGACCTGCTCCTCCGGCGGTTGGCTCTGCGGCGTGTCGGCCTGTACCGTCGCGTCCGCGGACAACTGGAAGGTGGCCAACTCCTCGGGCCAGATCGTCGATTCGGCGCCGGCCGTGCTGGTCGCTTTCACCGAATGAGCCGGCGATCCGGTCATGGCCGAAGCGATGGGAGTTGGTGCCAGTCTCTGCCGGATGACGGTTTGAGAACGCTCGGCCCACGAACGGTGAACGGCGGGCTTGTTTGGACCGCACCCGACGGTCAAGGCCATCAGCGCGCATGGCAATACGCACTGAACGATGGTTGAACTGTGCTTGTTTCTCATTTTCGCGGCGATTCCATGAGGACAGCCGACGCCTGGTCGGCGGGCACCCGGTACTTGGCGATCAGGTTGCGTATTTTAGGCTGATCGGGCTGAATTTCCAGGGAGCGGTGCCAATGCTCGATGGCCGCCTGGCGGAACTCAGGTTTGGAGCCATCCTGAAGGTACATCGCCATCCGCACGACGCCCAGGCCGGCGTGCGTCTCGGCGCGGTTGGGGTCCAGGGTCTCGGCCCATTCGTAGCGAGTGAGGGCCTCCTCATATTGCTTCATCCGGAACAGGCAGTAGCCCAGCCGTTCGTAGGCCATGGCCAGTTCGGGGTCCAGTTCGATGGCCCGTTCGAGGGCCCGCTGAGCGGCGGCGAATCGCTCCTGCTTGATCATCGTGCCGGCCAGATTCACCAGCACCATGGGTTGTTCGCCATCACGCTCCAGTGACTTGTTGTAAGCGTGGATGGCCTCGTAGTACTTGCCCTGGGCGTCGTAAGCCGCCCCGAGGTTGGTGTATGAAGCCGGCTGGGTGGGGTCGAGTTCGATCGCCTTGGTGTAGCAGTCGATGGCGCTGTCGAGTTCGGCTGCCTGGTGATAGCAGACGCCGAGGTTCAGCCGCGCGTGGAAGTTCTTTGGCTGGAGCTCGCAGGCGTGCAGATAGGCCTGGATCGCCGCCGCGAGCCTGGCCATCTTGTGGTAGACGTCTGCCAGCGAGAAGGCGTCGTCAAAGCTCTTGGGGTTGAGCTTGACCGCGTTGGCAAAGGCTGTGGCAGCCGCCCCGAGGTTGCCCTTGGCCTTCTGGACCTTGCCGAGGTTGGAATGCGCCATCGCCAGCTTCGGGTTCAGCTCAACGGCCCTTTGGAACTCCTTGAGGGCGGCATCAAGGTTCTCCTGCTCCAGCGCTTTCTGGCCTCGCTCACAACGGAGACCGGCCCGGATGGCCGCAAATGGGGTGTCCTTCGGGGCGCAGCCGGCAACCACGGCCAGAACCAGCCCCGATGCGCCCAACCAACGCCATGACAAAAGGTAAGAGTGCATTGTTATCGGTATCGGCAGGTGATGAGAAGAAGCTTGACCCCTCCAACGCGGCAGGCAACGGACCTGACGCACTGAGGGTACATACGCCGTTTCCCGGACGGAAGTTCGTCGGATGATACAGTTCCCGCCCGCCGGCGCCAAGGGTGTCGAGAGGCCTGATCAGTCTCGGTAGATCTCGTGGACGCGGGAGTCGTTTCGCGTCGGGCGACGCAGTTCGACGGTGATGACTCCGTCACTGTCGCAGCGATAGACCTCGCAGGCGGGCATATCGGCGAATCGATCGGTAGGGACGACGTCCTCGGCAGACACACGGTGATCCATCGGCAGGACGGGGTCATAGGGGAAGAACACGTCCGACCAGTGGCGGACGTTGCCGTCGGGCAGGCCGTTCACGCCCACCGAGGTGCATTCCAAGTAGCGCAGGTGGCCGATGTTGTGGCGGGGATGGTACCAGGCACAACGTTCGAGCGGGCTCTCGCCTCTGCGAGGGATGGGCGTGCCGGCCGGGAAGATGATGTCGAAGACCTCGGACTGGCCATTGTCCTTCAGCCGCAACAGGCCGAAGTGCCGGGCAAAGACGTCGCGATAGGTCACCCGGTCGGTGGCACAGATGGCCGCCCCCATGGCGACCGAGGTGAAAGGTTTGTCCGTGAGGATGACGCGGCAATTGGGGAAGGCGTCAGAGACCATGCGGGCCACCAGCGGCAGCTTGGCGGAGCCTCCGACCAGGTAAACGGTCAGTTCCGGGCCGGTGCGGACGCGGGGCTCTCTGGCGGCGGCGGAGAGGATCACCTTCCTGAGCGTGGCGATGGCCGGCTTGAGCATCGGTATGATGCGCTCGAAATAGGCGTCCACCGGAATCGAGACCGGAGAGCAATCCAGGCCGAAATCCAGCGGGTTGAGGAACAGGCTGCGAACCACGCCGCCGGCGATGGTCTCCTTCTGCGAGCGGGCCTGCCGCAGCAGGGCATGCCGGGTCAGCGGACTGAGGGCCTCGTCGCTCAGCTTGAATCGCTCCAGGAACATGTCCAGCAGGGTGCGGTCAAAATCGTCGCCGCCGAGGTCCTCGATGCCGCCGGAGGCCAGCACCTCGAACTCGTCGCCCTCGATCCAGACCACGGATGCGTCGAATGTGCCGCCGCCGAGGTCAAAGACGGCCACGGCTGAGGGTTCGCGATCGTCCTTTCTGACGCCACGACCGGCAGTGATGCAGTCGGCCAGTTCGATGGCCGAAGCCGTTGGCTCGTTCAAGGTTGAGCGTACGTCGAAGCCGGCCTCGCGGAAGCACTTGCGGGTGATGTAGCGCTGGGCGCCGTTGGCGTTGGCCGGCCAAGTGATGACCGTCTCCAGCGGCTCGGCCGGGTCGATCATGCCGGATGCGCGGATCGAGTCGGCCAGGGATTGCAGGAAGCCCGTCAACAGCCTGGCGATGTCAAACTGCTCCAGCGCCGCGGCTGCCTCGCAGCCCCTGGCGCGGGCCTCATGACCCGAGGCGATCGAATGGCCTTCCGCGTAGCCCCACAGGTGCCTTTTCAGCGAGGGAAGGAACACATGATGAGGTCCCGGCCCGCGTTGGCCGAAAAGCCGATCAGCCTCCAGCCCGAACCACTGCTCGCCGGAGAGCCTGTCGATCAGAATCGCGGACGGAAAAACATCCTGCACGACGGTGCCTGCACCGGTGTCCGCCCGATGGAGCACGACGGAAAACACACCGCGATCGTGGATCACGGCTACAGTGTTTGTGGTACCAAAGTCGATGCCAAGCCGGGCCATCCGCTCACCTCCTGTTGACCTTGACTCGGGCGGGCACGATGACCTTGCCCCGGGCGGTACGGAAGCCGGGCTGGAGGACCTCGGCCAGCACGCCGTCACCGAGGTCATCGCGGCCGGTCTGTCCGACCGCCAGGTGAATCAGCGGGTCGAACGGATCGCCGACGCGCGGCTCGAAGCTGTGCACCTCCAGCGTGTTCAATACCTGATCGAGCATCGCGGTGCCTCGCTCGAAGAAGTCGCCGTCTGTCGGCAGGGTTGATTCGTTTGTAGCCGAAGAGCCTGGGCGCTGGGCGCGTTGGTTCATCTCGCTGCGCAAGGCCACGAGCATGGGCAGAACCTCGACGAGCTTGTCATCAAGCACCTCGGCGACGAGGCGCTGAAACATGGCCGTGGCCCGGTCGATCGGCCTGCTGCGGATGATCGGTTGATGCTGGCCCTGCTGAGCGACGGCCAGCTCAGTAATGGCGTTCACCGCGGTGGCCATGTGGCTGTTCAGCGAGTCCAGCAGAGTGGTCAGGTCGGCCTCTGCCTGGGCCAGCAGACCGCTCGGTGAACGGTCGCGGGCGGGCTTGGCGGCGTGGCCGGCCGGGGCGGACCCTTTGGCCCGGGTGGCGGGCTTGGTGCCGGTGCTCCTGCTCGGCTTTGTCGGGGCCTTTTTCTTGCCGGCGGCTCGCGGGGTCATGGACACCGACTTGCGGGATGAGCTCTTGCCTGCCATGTCAACACCTCCATGAAGAGAGGGCGGAGTCCCCTGTCCCTGATCTCCGGGTGCGGCCGCACAGAAGAGCGGCCGACGAAAGACAGACAAAGTGCCGTCCACGCCTGTCCGGCATTTGCCTGCCCGACGAATGCCTGTCTCCACTCCGGGTGGTATTATACCACAGGGCGTGTTCTATGGCACCACGCTTTCGCCGTTTTGGGTCGGGCAGGCACTGGCGGGCCGGCCCCTGAACGTCGATTGAAGCAGGTCGGCGGCGGCACCCCCAAGTTGGCAAGAGTCGCCAACCGAAAAGGGCACTCTTGGACAAGCTGTCAGGCAGGATGGACAAGACCCTCAGGGCCGATGATCCTCGACGGCAGGGGCGATCAAATGCTTTCAGAAGTACCGCTGGTCCAGAACGAAACGTCAAAGGATGGAGTCTTGGAGATGCTGGTCCAATCCGTCCATGACCAACACGACGAGGTTCGAATGCGGCTCAATGGCAAGATCGCTGTCCTGTTCGTGCTGGTGGCGCATGGTATCTGCGCGCAGGACTTGTCCGCGCAGCAGAGCCGGCCCGCCCGCGAAGCCCGCCCCATCGTCGGGGCCATTCGCTGGGATGCATGGTTCGGCAATAACGGCGTGGTGGGCACGGCAGTTCACCGGAGCCTTGGGCCGTCCAAGTGGCACAACCGACTGCCGTTCTACGCCAAGGTGAACGGCGATGAGGCCATCGAGATCGACGGCACACCGCAGGCGGTTATCGATCGCGAAATCGAGTACGCCGCAGCGGCGGGACTGGACTACTGGGCGTTTGTGACCTACGCCGCGGACGATCCGTTGAGCCTGGCGCTGAAGCGATATCTGAGCAGTTCGGTCCGGTCGAAGGTCGGCTTCTGTCTCATTACCGAATGCGGACGATGGCCACACCAGGCGTTCGTGGACCGCGTGGTCAGCCTGATGCAGGAGCCGGGATACCAGCGGGTGCTCGACGGGCGACCGTTGCTGTATCTGGGCTTCATCAATGAGCAGTGGCTGGAGAAGCTTGGCGGCGTCGAGGGATTTCGGAGAGTCCTCGATACCTTTCGAGCGACCGTGACGGCCAAAGGGCTTTCCAGGCCCTACATCGTCATCATGGATTTCAGCCCTCAACAAGGCAAAAAGTGGGCAGAGGGGCTGGGTTGCGATGCGATCAGCAGCTACGTGGCGGGTCTGGGCAAAGGCGCGATCCCCTACGCCCGCATGGTCGAGAACCTCGAGCACTTCTGGGAGGAATGCCGCAGGACCGGGGCACAGGTTGTGCCGATTGTGGTGACGGGGTGGGACCCGCGGCCTCGCGTCGAGAAGCCCGTGCCGTGGGGAAGCCCCTACGGAAGTCACGACGGCGAGGTGAACCGCAGCGAGCCGGCCACGCCCGCGGCGATTGCAGACCATCTGCGCCGCGGGCTGCGTTGGCTGGAAGCGCATCGCGATGCCGCCCCGGCCCAGGCGGCGATCATCTACGCGTGGAACGAGTTCGACGAGGGCGGCTGGCTCGCTCCCACACTCTCGGAAGGCGCGGCCCGGCTCGATGCCATCGCCCATGTGCTTCGCCCGGGGGCCACATCGAGGCCATCGTCAGTGTCACAGCCCGCGGCAGCGACGCAGCCTTGAATGGGCTGGCGGCAAGTGATGTGAGCACCCACTACCTTTCTGATTTCGACCATCGCCACCCCATCTTGAAACGAGGTGGGGCAGCCGACATTCCCGGTGTTTACCTCCGCCAGTTGTCTGTTTGCTTTCGGAATCGGCCGGCCTAAGATTTTCAACGGCGATTCTTTCTGAGGTGCGGCATGCGATACCTGGTGGCCATACCAGTCTACAACGAGGCAAAGACCCTGATCGGGGTTTTGCGCCAGGTGAGGCAATACGCTCCGGACGGCGACATTCTTGTAGTCGACGACGGTTCCACCGACGAGACGCCGATGCTTCTGGCGGCCGAGGAAGGCGTCTCGACCATTCGCCACATCGACAACCGGGGCTACGGACAGAGCCTTATCGATGCCTATCGCTATGCCATCGACAACGACTACGACTGGCTGATCACCATGGATTGCGATGAGCAGCACGAGCCGGCCTGGATCCCCCTCTTCCTGGCGGAGACCCGGCAGGACGATGCCGACATCATCAGCGGCTCGCGATACCTCCGGCCGCTGCCGGGCAACTCGCGACCGCCCGCCGACCGCAGGGCGATCAATCAGAAGATGGCCGACATGCTCAACGAGATCCTGGGGCTGGGAATCACCGACGCTTTCTGCGGTTTCAAGGCCTACCGCGTCTCGGCCCTTGCGAAACTCAACATCACCATCCCGGGCTACGCCATGCCGATTCAGTTCTGGGTCCAGGCGGCCAGGCGCGGGCTGCGAATCAAGGAAACCCCCGTCCGGCTGATCTACAACGACCCCAACCGCTACTTCGGCGGCTCGCTGGATGATCCGGACGCCCGGCTGCTGTACTATTACGATGTGCTCGTGCACGCATTGTCCGAGCAGATCGACTGGCCGGTGCGGGCCGAGACCGATCCCAGGAGCGCTGCCGCCGCCGGGCAAACGTGTGGCTTGCCAGGCGGTCCGGCGCACGCCGTTGAGTAGCGATGCTTCGATTTCGCAATCTCCAGACGCCACCCGACGACGGCGGCATTCTGCTTGAACCGCCGCCCGAGCATTGGCGCGCCCTCCTGGAGCAGAACGCCCGGCTGCTCTCGAAAATCGGCGGGACGCTGGCGGGCATGGCAATATCCGACGCCCGGCAAGAGGTGCGTTCGCAGTTGCTCGGGGTCACCGGGGATGTCAGGATCATCGCGGCCGGCCACCAGCCAGAGTTCGTTCACCCTGGCGTCTGGGCCAAGCACGTTGCGGTGCGGGCTTCTGCCGACGCGGCCGGTGCCGCAGGCATCGACTTCGTTGTGGACAACGACGCTCCCCGGTCCACCGCCCTTCGAGTGCCGGCTCCGGGGGATGACGAATTGCCGGCGGTGCGCGAGATCCCGTTCACGACGGCACCGGCCGGCGCTGCCTATGAGGGCCGAGCACCGCTCACGGCCGCGAGGATCGCGCAAATCAGACAGGAACTGACTGTCGCCCTGAACCAACAACTCAACGATTGGCTGGTGCCGGCCTATGTGGACGGCTTGGCCGAGTGGGTCGGACCCGGCGATGCCGTGGACCAGCATCTTGCCGGCCGGCTGCGCATCGATCGCGAGCTGGGCGCCGACCTGCCGGAGCACAGGGTCAGCGCGGTTGTCGGCGGACCGTTTGTCGCCGACTTGTTGCTCAACGCCGATCGGTTCGCCGCCGCGTACAATGAGTCACTGCGCGAGTATCGCAAAGATCAGGAGATCCGCTCGCCGGATCGGCCGTTGCCGGATCTGGGCCGCGCGAGCGGTCGAATCGAGACCGCACTCTGGGTTTATCAGCCGCTGCAGCGGCGTCGGCGGTTATGGATTGAACCCAAGGGTGATGCGATTCGCTGCTATGCCGAGGAAAACGCGATCGGCGAGGTGAGCACAGCGGATCTGACCCGCGACTTGCCTGCCGCGGCCGAGAGCCTGCGGCCATGGGTCATCCGGCCGCGAGCCTTGACGCTGACCTTGTGGGCCAGGCTCCTGGCCTGCGATCTGTTCGTCCACGGGATCGGCGGGGCCAAGTACGACCGCATCACCGACGGCATCTTTCGCCGTTATTACGGCTGCGAGCCGCCGGCATATGTCTGTGTGAGCGCGACGCTGAGATCGCCATGGCCGATGCTGCCTGCGACGATCGAGGATCTGCTCGCCGCCCGGCGTCGCGTGCGCGACTGGCGGTTCAATCCGCAGCGATACTGTCCGGATCTGCCGGAGTCGCGCCTGCGAGAACGTGCGCGGCTCATTCAGAGATCCGACGAACTGCGGGAAGCGCGGGGACGTCGATCCGAGAGACGCGAGGTCTTCAACGCCATCCGGGCGGTCAACGCCACATTGGCTGAATCACATCCCGACGTGGCCCGCGATCTGGCCGATCGCCGCGACCTCCTGGCCCGTCAGGTCGAAAGCAACCGGATCGCGGCCGGGCGCGAGTACTTCTACGCCCTGCAGCCCCGCAAGCGGCTCGAGATGCTGGCGGATCGGACTGCTCGGGCTCTCTGACGCATGCGTGCTTCGTGTTCACGCACCGGGGCAGGCTCTCGCTCGGCCCCATGCGGACGCCTTGCGCAGGGGAGGCTGAGCAGAAGACCGGCTGGCACCCGAAAGCACTCAGCCAATGGAGCACGAGCGGGTCTTGACGACCCCCCAGAATGAGAAAGACCTCTCCGCCTGCCTGTTCCCTTTCTGCGCGGCCAATTTGGTGCCATCCGACCTTGTCCGGCATTTCTGTCCGATTCCGGGTGCGCCCGGTACGTGGCCGAGTGCGACCGGGCTTGTTTCAGGCAACACGGCATTAAATCGAGCTATGCGGGACAGGCAATCCTGCCTCATCCTTCGGGTCACACTGGAACAGAATGCCTGACCGCAAGACGCCATAGCCTGGGTATGTTTGCCGTCCGAGCGTACGACAGCCGGAGGCGCCGTACAATGGCCGTGATGGCCGAGCCCGACAAGTGGTATGTGGGCAGGCGATGCGTGCTGCAGCGATCTCTTTGCAGCCGATCCAGGTCTCAGCAGTCAGTGATCTCTGTTCTTCAAGAAAGGGGAAACGTTCATGTCCGCACGGCACTCCATCATGACAGCAGGTCTGTTCCCGGCAATTCTTGTGACAGCCCTGGTTTTCGCGCCGTCCGCCAACGGACAGAGCGCGATCATCATCGACCACACCTGTACCGACTTGAGCCTGGTCCCGGCCTACTGGATCGACCAGGCGAAGCTGCTCACATTCCACTACGCTCACACATCTCACGGCAGCCAGGTTGTCACGGGCGTCAATGTGCTCGAAGGGCTCGACTCCTTCTACAGCATCGCGATCCGCACGAGCGGCACTGAAGGATTGCCGCCGGTGGAGAACCCGCCGGCACTGCGCATGTACGACGGCAACCCCCCCGAGACATATATCACTCCCGACGGCTACTGGGAGAGTTCGTCCGGTATCGACAGGACGCGAGCAGTGGCGAGCACCGGCTTGTATGACTTCTCGATGTGGTCGTGGTGTGGACAAGCCTCGTCGTACTCTGAGGCGCAGATCGCAAACTACCTCAGTGTGATGGCTCAGTTCGAGGATGAATACCCGGACATGCGTTTCATCCTGATGACCGGCCACACGGACGGGAGCGGCGTTGGCGGCACGCTGAATCAGCGCAACAACCAGATCCGCGCGTATGCGCAGGCCAACAGCATGGTGCTGTTTGACTTCGCGGACATCGAAAGCCACGACCCCGACGGCAATGACTACCTCGCCCTGGGCTGCAACGATTACGGCAACTACAGCGGAGGGAACTGGCCCCAGCAATGGTGTGCCGCTCACCCGGGGCATCCGCTGTGCACGAGTTGCGAATGCGAGCATTCGCAGCCGACGATCTGCAACCTCAAGGGCCGCGCATTCTGGTGGATGATGGCTCGTCTGGCCGGCTGGCCCGGTCCGGTGGCCCCTGATCTCGATGGTGACCGCGACGTCGACAACAGCGACTTCACACTGTTCGAAGCCTGCGCCTCCGGGCCAGGCGTGTCACACAGCAGCAGTTCGACCTGCGAGCAGGCCGATTTCGACGGTGACACCGACGTTGATCAGTCCGATTTCGGCATCTTCCAGCGTTGCGTGAGCGGCGAGAACGTTCAGGCCGACCCTCTCTGCGATGACTGATGGCGGGCAAGTTGCACGAGGTAACTCAGGCCAGCGGATAAAGCCCGCCCTGCCGTCCGCCGCTCCCTCCCACCTTCGCCGGGCTTCGGCGTGGCGAGTACGGTCACGGTTCTGACAGAAGCCCCAAGAGAACCGTAGCGTTTCCCGGCCGAATCTGTCACGGACGCGACGGCGGTGGCCCGCGCGGCTATCGACGGACTGAACATCATGTTATGATTTGAGGTCCGGCCGGGCGGGTTGCCGGCGTGGGACGAGTGTCAGATTCAGCCAGACTTGATAACCAGAACGGAGGCCATCATGGCCGAGGACAACGAACAGGCCCCGAAGATCTTCATCGACGACGACTGGAAGGAACAGGCCCGTCGCGAGAAAGAAGAGGCCGACCGCGAGGTTCGCCAGGCCGAAGAGGCCGGCGAAACGGGACCTCTGCCCGGCCCGCACATCGCCGAAATCATCCAGATGGTGACCATGCAAGCGACGATCGGCCTGGGCGGCTTCCGGGACCAGAACGGCCAGGCCATCCCGCCGAACCTCGAATACGCCAAACACTACATCGACCTGCTCGAACTGCTCCAGAACAAGACCCGTAACAACCTCGACGACCAGGAACAGCGGATGCTCACCGGGACGCTGCAAGAGCTCAGGCTGGCCTTCGTGGAGATCTACCAGGCGATGAGCCGGCAGGCTGCTCCGCCTCCGCCGGCAAAGGAATGACCGGTCCGCGACGCCGTCGTGGGGCGATGTGATTCATGATCATCCCGATTTCGACAGACACGCAGATCCGCCGCACGCCATGGGCCAATTACGTGCTCATCGGGCTCAACGTGCTCGTTTTTCTCGCGCTGGGCGGGTCGGATCGGCACGCGATGGACGGCAGGCAGTCGCTGGGCGAGCAACTTGCCCTGATGGGTGACGACATCCACCTCTACCAGTTCTTCACCTACCAGTTCATGCACGCCAACTGGGCACACATCGGCGGCAACATGCTGTTCCTGTGGATTTTCGGCAACGCCGTCAATGGCAAGATGGGCCACGCCCCTTATGTGCTGTTCTACCTGGCAGGCGGGATCGCAGCGGCGATCGGCCACGCGTACATGAACCCCGATTTCGGCGGTATGGTCGGGGCCTCCGGGGCCATCGCGGCCGTAACCACAGCCTACCTGGCCCTGTTTCCGCGAAGCCGTGTGACTGTTCTGTACTGGTGGTTCCTCATCGGCACGTTCGAGCTGCCCAGCATGCTTCTGATCGTGTTCAAGATGATCCTGTGGGACAACGTCCTGGCCCAGAGCTTCGCCGGCGCGAGCAACGTGGCCTTTGACGCTCACCTGGCGGGTTATGCCTTTGGTTTCCTCTCGACGATCGCGCTGCTGGGCATCCGGGCGCTGCCGCGCGACCAATTTGACATCGTGGCGCTCTGGAGGCGGTGGTTTCATCGCCAGGCGTTCCGCACGGCCATTGCCGATCCGAATGCCGAGGCCCGGGCCCGCTATGGGCGAGTGGCCCGGCCGGTGTCGCTGCAGGATGTGCGCATCGGCGGCGGGCCACCCGCGCCGCGTGACCAGGTGGCCGAGCTGCGGATGAAAGTGGCCGAGGCCTTGGCGCTGAATGACCGGGACACGGCGGCTGGATTGTACGAGAAACTGCTTGAGCTGGACCCGCGACAGGTCCTGCCGAAAGGCAGCCAGCTCGACGTGGCTAACCAGCTTTACAGGCTCAACAGGCTTCCCCAGGCGGCCGCGGCCTACGAGAAGCTGCTGTCGGCGTACCCCACTTCGCCGGAGGCAAACGAGATCCGGCTGCTGCTGGGCATCATCTACGCGCGCGACCTGCGGCAGTACGAGGTCGCCGAGGGCCACCTGCGGCAATCGCTCGCCCACTTCTCCGACGAGAAACGCCAGGAACAGGCCCGGCACTGGCTGAACGTGGTGGCGGAAGAACTCGGAAGAAATGGAGAATGAGGAATTGGGAATTGCGAATGAGACGAGCCATGCACCCGCTTCCTTGAGCTGTTGCCAGCGCCTTTTCACTCTCAATTCTCAATTCAGCATTCTCAATTCGGGGTTTGGCACATGAGTTCCGCATCTGCCGAGCGTGTTGTCCAGGTGAACGTTGAGCCGTGCTATCCGGTGTTCATCGGGTCGGGTTTGCTCGGCGGGCTCGGTGCGCGGCTGGCCGAACGGGTCAGGAGCCGCCGGGTGATGGTGATTACCGACGAGAACGTCGGACCACTGTACGGCAAGACGGCGATGGACTCGCTTCGAGCCGCCGGGTTCGAAGCCGCCACGTTCGTTGTGCCCGCCGGCGACAGCACCAAGAGCCTGGAATGGGTCTCGCGGATCTACGACGCCCTGGCCGACGCACGAATCGACCGAACCTCGCCGCTGATCGCCCTGGGTGGTGGGGTGGTTGGCGACCTGACAGGGTTTGTCGCGGCGACTTGGTTGCGCGGCGTGCCGTTCGTGCAGTGTGCCACCACGATCGAGGCGGGCGTTGACGCCAGCGTGGGCGGCAAGACGGCGGTCAATCACGCCAGCGGCAAGAACATGATCGGGGCCTTTTACCAGCCGCTCTTCGTGCTCGTCGATACGGCCACGCTGCGGACGCTGAGTGAACGCGATTTCAGGGCCGGCCTGGCCGAGAGCATCAAGCACGCGGTCATTCGCGACGCCGCTTTCTTCACCTGGCACGAAGAGAACGCCGACCATGTCCTCGCCTGCGACACCGACGCACTGGGAGCCCTGGTCGAGCACAACGTCCGCATCAAGGCGGATATCGTCTCGCAGGACGAGCGCGAGACGAGCGGCCTGCGGGCGCTACTGAACTTCGGGCATACCATCGGGCACGCGATCGAGTCGCTGATGGCCCGGCAGGCAGATCCGTGGAGACACGGTGAGGCCGTGGCCGCCGGCATGGTCGCGGCCGCTGAAATGAGCGTAGTTGCCGAACGACTCGATCGGGCATCGGCCGAGCGCATCGCCTCACTGATCGCCCGCCTGGGGCTGCAGGTCACCGCACCGCTGGCCGGGCAGCGCGACAGGATCATCAGCCTGATGCAGTCGGACAAGAAGGTCGCCGCCGGCAAGCTGCGCTTCGTCCTCGCCGACTGCATCGGCCGGGCAACGCTCTACGACGACATCAAACCGGAGTGGATCGAAGCGGGGCTGGACAGGGTGCTGACATAGGGTTCAGGGTTCCCGCCTTCGCCAAGGCTTCGGCGGGCAAGCAGGTTTCAGAATGGCAGCGGTCTTCGACCGCGATTCCTGACGAGCCGAGGGGTTTCCTGGCCTGAGCCTGTCGAAGGCATCCCCCGGTCTTTCGGTAATGTGCAGGTCCAACCGGCGAGGCAAAAGCGCGGGCTCGTCAAGAAATCGGGCGTGGGACACCGCGATGATGCCCCACGCCCGTTGTTGGTCAAGCCGCAGGTGTTACGGCCATCTCAGTCAGCGATCACCTCTGGCGGAGCGTGCTCGCCGGGCAGTCCCAAGACGAATCAGCGTGCGCAGGGCCTCGTTGACCGCATGGGAATCGGGAAAAACGCGGGCGACCTCATCGGACAAGGCGACCAGGTTCGTCCCCTGTGCGTATTCGGCCGCGTACTTGCCGCGGATGGCGTTCGTGAAATCGTACTGACTTCGCATCTCACCCGATCGACGGGTCTTCACGTTTCGCTTCATACGCTCTTCGCTCCCTTTGTGTCGCTTTGCGGGCACGGATCAACCGGATGCACCCGCCGCGGTCCGTATGAACAACCACAAGTACGCGCCCCGCTGCCGACAACCCCATTGTAACAAAACGCTCTTCAACGATCGAGTGATCAGGATCGTAAATCGTCAGCGATCTCGGATCACCAAACACCGTGGCAGCCTCTTCAAAGGCCACCTTGTGTTTTCGGCGGTTGGACCGCGCCTTGGCGGCATCCCATTCGAAGTTCAAGCCCATTCGGCTGCACCTCTGGAGCACTGCTGCTCACGGAATCGGTATCTCCTGCCAACATCTGTATCCATCTACACCACAGCTCCCACAAGTCGCGTAAGGAACCGGCACCGAAAACCACGATGAGATCGTGGTACGTGTTTAGCGTGCTGGGGTCTGGCTCTTTTTGCCCAAATGCGGTTCGCGATGCAATTTGGAGAGGTTGGCTCAGTCCGGCGGGACTCGTCGGCGACAAGAAAACGGCAAAAAGTGCCTGACCCGCTGTCTTGCACGCTAAACACGTACAGATCGTGGTCGGACTCCGAGATCGCGCGCGCAGCCGGTTGTGACCAAAGGAATCGGGTGTGAGGCACCATGACGATGCCCCACGCCCGTTGTCTCAAGACCCTATCGACCAGGCATTACTTGGATGTATCGGCGCCCGGGTAGGCGACCGTCTTACCCTGCAAACCGGCCTTGGCCAGGATCGCGTAGACCACGAAACCAACGATGAGCGAATAGAGCGCAGTCGGGTGCCAGTCGGGCAGAAGCTCCCTGTTCAGGAGCTTGGTGACCATCCCGTTGTTGGAGATGCCGACCAGGAAGCCGATAACCCACGCCGCGTAACCTGCGATGCTCACGCCCCCACGCGGGCCGGCCCACTTCCTGCCGGACAGGAAGTAGTCCGCCAGGATTGCTCCGCAGATCGGACCGAAAGACGCCCCAATCAGGCCGAAGAACGACTCCAGGTTACCCGCGACACCGGTGGCAGCCAGGATGATACCGATCGTCGCTCCGCCCAGGGTCAGCGGCACGCGGCCTATTGATGGAATCATGGTCGAGAGACTGTTGCCGATGATGCTGGAGCAGAAGCACGACGGGGCCATCGAACCGATGGCAAAGAGCAGGAGCATGATCTTGGCCAGACCGGGGCTGACCACGGGAAGGGAGGCAAACATGGTCGGTTCGCCCGAGGGCTCAAGCCCCTGGGCGCCGGCCACGGCGACCAAGGCCAGTCCGCCGGTCAGCACGATCCCCATGGTGATGCCCGTGAGTCCGCCCATGTTGACATCATTGGCATCGCGGCTGTTGGTGCCGAAATCCACACCGGCGGCCCCGGCAGTGGCAAAGAAACCGATCACCATCTGAATGACCAGACAAGCGGCAGCCAGCGAGCCCGGGCCTGCTTTCGCGACCTGGATCTTCCCGATCTGAGGCAGGCCACACACGGCGGCGATTACCAACATGGCCACGGCCACCCAGGGGAGGTAGGACGACATCTTGGCCACATACTTGATCCCGAAGGCACCGAAAAGAGCAAATATATAGCCCCACGCGATGGCCACGATGAGGAACAGCAGACTGAATCCCCGATTGGCCACCTCGGGGTCCAACACGGTGAGGGCCTTCACGTTGAACGCGCCCAGCATGAGCTTGGTGGCGTAGAACGTTCCCACGCTGTACCAGCCGATCTGCAGCAGGCCCATGAAGATGCCCGGAAATAGGAAACCGCCCTTGGTGCCAAAAGTCGAGCTGCCTACGACATACAGGGGGTAGCCCGTGCGCATCCCCAGGAGCCCAAAGACATAGTGGTATAGGAAGTGGCAAATGACGGCGGCGATAACCAGCCCGCCCAGAGCGGCATCGAGACCGCCGTATTTGAAGGAGGTTCCGAGTTTGTCGTAGAAAGCGATCCACGTGAAGATGCCGAAGTACGCCGGGGCGGTGTTGGTCCACCACGGCCCTCGGTTGGTCGTTGGATTTGGTTTGGCTGACGCCAGATAAGCAGGAAGTGTTCCGTTCGCCATGCGTGTTCTCCTTCAACTGTCAACAAGACGGCGTGTCCGGCCCGAGGATTACCGCTAACCTCCGGCCGATTTGATCGGTCGTGGCACATGGTAACCGTTTTTCAGGCTGTTGCCAGCGTGCTGTTCGGTGTGCCCGAGAGGATCCCGAGCGTCAGCCGCGAGCGGCAGGTCTCCGCCACCTTGGGTGGCTCCGACCGTACCCCGCCTTCTTTGCGCGCGTTCCGACACCCCGACAACGTTAAAACCTCTCCAGCAATGGGACCAGACGTGTGACGCGGAACCGTCAGGGCCTAGGAATTCGTTCGAGTTCGGCCCGCAACTGCTGAGGTGAGAATCTGTCGATCGGCAGGCCGATGAGCTTTTCGATCCAGCCCCGGAGCCGGCCGGCGACCTGCAGGGCGAACGCCAAGCGCTGTTCGTCGGTGCCCTCGACAAAGGCAGGGTCGGGCAAGGACCAGTGAGCCCGGACGGCCGGCCCGGGGAAGGCCGGACAGGTCTGACCGGCGGCATGGTCGCAGAGCGTCAGGACAATGTCGATCGGAGTTGCGGCAAACTCGTCCCAGCTCTTGGAATAGAGGCCAATGGCTGAGACGCCCATGTGCTGCAGGGTTTCGAGGGCCAGACCATGGACGAAACCGGCCGGGTGGCTGCCGGCGCTGATAACCCGGAACCTGTCCCCGCCCAAATGGCGGAGCAAGGCCTCTGCCATCTGGGACCGGCAGCTATTGCCGGTACAAAGAAACAGCACCGTGTAGGGTTCGGGCATCCGAAAGACCTCGTTTGCATGACGGACTGAGCCGAAAAGGCTGGCCGTGGTATTATCTCCTATATGAGGTGTCGTCGGAAGCGGCAGAATTGGCCCGATTGACCGAATCGCGGCGCTGGTCTTTGTGAGGAGACAACGGCTCCCTTCGGTCCCCCGGGACCGGGAAAACGGTCATTGCGATGACCGCTCCAGGTGAGTGATGATCAACCGAGAAGGATTCGAGGAGGCCGGACGTCGTCTGGCGGGCTGGAAGCGGACGATGATCCTGGCCCACGACCGGCCGGACGGTGACGCCCTTGGGGCGATGGCGGCCATCAAACGGGTGATCGAAGCCGCCGGCCGTGAGGCGATAGCATTCGTCTACGACGAGTTGCCCAGTCGGTACGCGTTCCTCGATCACATGCCCACGCAAAGCCGTGGGCATGGCACCCAGCTCGATGCACAAACAGTCTTCCGTCGCTGGCAAGACGACGATCCTGGAGCGATTGATGCCGGCTTCGACGGGATCCTGATCCTCGACACCAATAGCTGGGCTCAGCTCAAACCGGTGGCCGATTACCTGCGGGCCAGTACGCTGCCCCGGATTGTGGTCGACCACCATGCCGCAGCCGATGGTCTTTCTCAAGGCCGCCGTGACGACCTCGACCTGATCGACCCTTCGGCGCCCGCCACGTGCCAGATTCTGCACGCCTGGTGCGACGCGATGGGCTGGGCGCTGGATCCCGCGTCGGCCGAGGCCTTGTTCACTGGTCTTTCGACCGACACCGGCTGGTTCCGGCACTCGAATACTGACGCCCGAGCCATGCAGACAGCGGCCGATCTGATCGACCTGGGTGTCAAGCCGGACGTCCTCTACAGCAGGCTGTACGGGTCCTTTCCCCTGTCGCGCGTCCGACTGATGACCGAGATGCTGGCCACGCTTACCTTGCATGCCGGCGATACGGCGGCGATCACGCACATTACTCCTGAAATGTTCGGTCGGTCCGGCGCGTCCAAGGCAGAGACGGAAGACCTGGTCAACGAGCCGATGTCGGCCGAGCGGGTTATTGTCTCCGTGCTGCTGGTCGATGCGGGCACGGGCGAGATCCGAGCGAGTTTTCGAAGCAAGTCGCCCGAGGTATGCGGGCGTGACATCGATGTGGCGGCGATCGCCGAGCATTTCGGCGGGGGCGGGCACCGCCGGGCGGCCGGAGCGCGACTGGCCGGAACCCTGGAAGAAGCCCGGCGTCGCGTGACGGAGCGAATCGTCGCGGCCATGGGCGGAGGCTAGACGGTGATGGGCCGGCGGCGGAAAAAAGACCCTGGGCCAAGCAGGGAGATGCTTCTGGCCGCCCGGCCGCTGCGAAACCCCAACATCACCGAGAAGGAAATCGACGGAGGCGGGCTCGAATTGACCGTGTCGCTGCCCAGGAGCCGCCTGTTTCGCTGGCTGAGCGGCGGCCGCAACGACCCGATCGTCCGGCGGTACCAACTCGACGCGGTCGGTGTCGAAACTTGGCGGATGATAGACGGGCAGACGACGATCATGACGATGATCGAGCGTCTCGCATCCACTCACGGCATGCAGCAGCGGCAGGCGGAAGCGGCCATGCTCGCATACTTGCGGACTCTAACACAAAGGGGCATTATGATGCTGGCGCTGCCGCACGAAAACCCAGGGGAGGCCGACGAAGCGAGCCGTCGCATTCACGGCTGAACGGATCATGCGAGGCGGAACGGGAATCCGCGGAAAGGACGATCGATGATGACTTCGAAAACATCTCGCTGGATGCTGACAATCATGTTACTGACCTTCCTGCCCGC
The DNA here is from genome assembly GCA_030372985.1 of Phycisphaerae bacterium. Classification (GTDB taxonomy): domain Bacteria; phylum Planctomycetota; class Phycisphaerae; order UBA1845; family PWPN01; genus JAUCQB01. The sequence goes on along the minus strand of JAUCQB010000254.1, from coordinate 56,207 downwards.
CTGGTCGGCCGAGGAGACGAGTACCACCTCCGCGCCGACCGCGCAGGGCACGCCGGCGATCAGCGGCTCGGCACTGTCCGACCTGCTGCCGGCCGGAACGCTGCTGTACAAGGGCTGGCCGGGCATCGACGTTTTCGCGAAGGCCGCCGGGGACACCGAACTGGCCAAACTGCTCAAGGAACCCGAATGGCAGCAGTTGAGAGCCACCTGGTGGAAGGACATCTGGCCGGCCATCGAAGACCAGATCACCGCCGAGATCGGCGACGAGAAGGCCGAGCAGATCTTCGAGCCGGTGAAGGCCCTGCTGGCCATGGTCTGGCGCCATCCGACGGCGGTGGCCCTGGTCGGCGCCGGTGTGGGCGAGGCCGGACCGCAATTCGACGCGGCCGTCATCGTTCGCGCCGGCAAGGACTCGACCAAATTGGTCGACATGACCGAAAGACTCCTGACCTTGGCCGGGATAGGTCCCGACTCGGCGGAAGAGGTCGCGGTCGGCGAGATGAAGTTCAAGACCGTCGCCGGGTTCCCGATCCCGCTGCGCTGGGGCACGGCGCGGGAATTCTTCATCATCTCGGTGGGCGCCAAAGCCACGGAACACCTGGCCCTGGGCACGCTGGAGAACTCGCTGACCCGCAGTCCGCGATTCGCCGCCGCCCTGAAGCACGCAGGCAGCAGTCAGGAGTCGCCGTTCTTCTTCCTCGACCTCAAGGGTGCCGTTCAGGTCGTCAAGGACTTCCAGCCGATGCTCGCGGCCACCGGCCTGCCGTTCTTCACCGAGCCGGGCGCCGTCGATCGCTTCCTTCAACAGGTGGGCGCCGACGCCTGTGAGTCACTGTCCATCACCATCGCGCCCGAGGCCGGCGGCTTCAAGACCACGATGTTTGTCCACCTGCCCGGTGCCGCCGCCAGCAGCAATCCGCTGATCAGCCGAAAGGCTCTGATCAAGGATGACATCGGGGTAGTTCCGAAGAACGTCCGCTGGGCCACGGTGACCAACTGGGACGCCGCCGCGACCTACCGGTCGCTCATGGGTGTCCTGACGTCCGTCGTTCCGAACGGCGAAGAAGAGATCCTCGATGCGGTGGAACAGGCGGAGAGACGCCTCGGGCTGAGCATTGAGAAAGATATTCTCGGCGCGTTCGAGGACAACTGGGCGATCTTCGATTCTCCCGAGTTCGGCGGGATCTGGATCAGCGGCATGGTAGTGGTGGCCAAGGTCAAACCGAATAACGAGCTTCGCAAAGCGATGCGCAACATCACGGCAGTTATTGCCGAAGAGATGGGCGGCGGCGGCTCGGCGAAGGTGACCACCGAGACATATCGCGGGCAGACCATCGAATACTTCGACATCAGCGGCGTGCCCTTGCCGATCGCCCCGGCCTGGGCGGAGTGTCAGGGCCGCTGGATCATGGCTCTCTACCCGCAGATGGTGCGGATGGAGCTGGACCACCTGATGAATCGCGGGGCGTCGCTGCTGGACAACCCGGATTATCAGCGCGGCCGCAGCCTGCTGCCCAAGGAGGCCTACTCGGTCAACTATGTGGACACCAAGTCCGGTATGCTCCAGTTGTACTCATTCGCGCTGCCGATCTGGCAGGTGGCCGCCGCCATGCTGCAGAAGGAAGACATCCCTCTCGAGATCGGCATGTTGCCGTCGGCCCACACCGTCACCCGCCACATGTTCGGCAACGTGTCCGTCTCCACGGTCAGCGCGGACGGCGCGCTGACCGTCTCGCACGGGGCGCTGCCGGTTCCGGTGCCGGCCATTGGTGAAGGCGGCTTCGCGATTCCGCTGGGCGCGGCCATCCTGTTGCCGTCGCTGGCCAGGGCCCGTGGAATGGCCAAACGCACGGTCAGCGCCGCCAATCTCCGCAGCATCGGCGTGGCCCTCTACACCTACGCGACGGAGAACGACGACAAGTTCCCGCCCGATCTGCAGACGCTGGTTGACAGCGGTGCCATCAGCGAACAAACGCTTCGCTCGCCGCTGGACGAATCTGACGCGACCAGCTCGTATATCTACATCTCCGGCCAGTCGACGGAGGTTGACCAGCGCAACGTCATTGCCTACGAAAACCCCGAGAACCACGATAACGAAGGGACCAACGTCCTCTTCGCCGACAGCCATGTCGAGTTCATGAGCATGAGCAGTTTTCGCAAGGCCCTTGAGGATACTTACCGCCGACTCGGCCGCGAGATGGAGGAGCCCGGCGAGGAGGCGGCGGAGACAACATCGGACCAGAAAGCCGCGGCCGCACGCCGGGCGGTCAATCGCGAGGGAACCCTGGCCGCGGCGTTGGAACTGTTCAAGATGCACGTCGGGCGGTACCCCGGCAAGCTGGATGAGCTCGTCGAGCAGCCCGAGAACGAAGCCGACGCCGAGAAGTGGAGAGGGCCGTACGTCACCAGCGCCGACACGCTCAAGGACCCTTGGGGTCATCGTTTGATGTACCTCTCACCGGGCGAACACAACCGCGACACCTACGATCTCTGGAGCATCGGAGCCGACGGCAACGACGGCACCGACGACGATATCGCCAACTGGAAGAAATGAGCTCGGCAGGGTCCGCCCCGGCGGACCATGGGATTTGAAATTGGAGATTTGAGATTGCAGATCGAGGTCCGCAGGCTCAGAAGGACCGGTGGCATGGCTTCGGCAAGCTCAGTCCAAGAAAGCCACCGGCTCGTCAAGCAAAATGGTCCGCGAGCGCGGACCGTACGTCTGGAACCCTTCTTTGGCCAACGAGTCAACGCCGGTATCGCAGCCGTTGTCCCGTACAGCGGTCGCTAAGAGCTAAAAGCTTCCAGATTGGAACGGCGGCGTGTCCTTGCGGCTTACCACCACGGCGATCGATCCGACGGTCCTCCTCAACCGGTGCGCCAGCGGGACCAGGGCGGGGCGTTCGCTTTCCCAGTGACCCAGAGCGATGGCCGTCTTGCCAGCGCGGAGAATTGACAGCGCATCGTGATGCCGGATCTCGCCGGTGACGATGACGTCGCACGCGGCCGCTCGCGGCATCTCCAGCGGCAATCGCCCGGCCGAGCCGCCGCACACCGCGGCCCGGCGGAGCTTCGTGTTTGCGGCGCCGACGGTCATCATTACCTGCGATTTCGTCGCCCGCTTGAGCAGCTTCGCCAGGCTCCCCAAGGTGGTCCCTTGGGGAAGGACTCCGACGCGGCCAATCCCCATTTCCGGCTCCGGCGTCAGCGGGTAGATGTCGAACGCCGGCTCTTCATAAGGGTGAGATCGTTTCAACGCGGCGATCACTTCGGGCAGGCACCTTTCCGCACAGACCATTTCGATCCGCGTCTCGGCCACGCGCTCCAATTGACCCTTACGGCCAACCCGCGGGTTGGTGCTCTCGGTGCCGAAGAAGGTCCCCTCGCCGCGCAGGCGATAGCTGCACTGCTCGTAGTCGCCGATCCGCCCGGCGCCGGCCGCGAACATCGCGGACGCGACCTTTTCGAGCTGGGCGAGCGGCACAAACGTCACCACCTTGTACTCGCGCCGCCCGACGGACACGTACTCGAACGGCCCGACATCCTTCAGCCCACACAGACCTGCGAGCACATCGTTGACTCCGCCCTCGGCGGCATCCAAGGCTGTGTGCGGCGAGTAGATCGCAATCCCGCGGCTGATCGCTTCGTGTACGATCGCTTCCGTCCCGTCGCTGTCCGCCACAATTCGTTTGACCGGCTTGAACAGCGGCGGGTGATAACTCACGATCATCTCGCACCGCGACGCGACCGCTTCGGCCAGCACCGCCGGCGTCAGGTCGATGCACAACAACACGCGTGTGCACGCCGCGCTCCGATCACCTGCCAGCAGCCCGACGTTGTCCCACGACTGCGCGAGCTCCGGCGGCGCGATCCGATCCATCGCCGCCGTCACGGCTCCCACCGTCACGCGCTTGCCACCTCTTGCCATCATGTGCGATCCTCTCTTCACGCCGGCGCCGCCGTTCGCAGCCTTGCCAGCAGATCCTCGGGGCTTGAGGCCGACAGGAGCGAGTCCCGCACCTCAGGATCGCCGACCAATCGAGCGATCTCAGCCATCGTGGCCAGGTGCCCTTCGGGATCACCCTGCGGACTCAGCAGCAAGAAGACCAGACGCACCTTCTCGCCGTCCGGCGCCTTGAAATCGACGCCCTCCGGAATCTGAGCCACCGCGCAGATGCGACTCGTCAGCGCCCGGCAATAAGAGTGCGGAACGGCAATGCCGTGTCCCAGAGCCGTCGGCCAAGCCTGCTCGCGATCGATCAGTTCCTTCAACACGGCGTCGCGCGGCACCTTCGGCTCGACCTCGACGATTCGCGAGACCAGTTCCTCGAACAGCGCCTCTTGGTCCGAAATGTCCAATCGAACCGCCAGTTCAGGCCGCAAGCCCCTGCGCAGATAATCCGCCTCCCGCCGCAACACAAGCAGAGGGTAGGCCTCCGCAGCGCCCGCGGGGGCCGAGTCCGCCGGCGTTAGGCTCACCTGGTTTTTGTAGAACGCCGCGATGGGCGTTCCTTGCGAAGGACGGCCGGGGGCCGCAGACGTGTCCAACACCGCCGCGGCCTCGTTTCGGGCCAGCTCCGCACTCAGGATGGACGGCTTGGGCAATCGCGACCACACCGCCTGTCCCGGCCGTTCGCCGGGGCGACGGTTCGCGCTCGGCGACCAGAAGAAGACGCGAGCCCGCCCGAATGCGTCCGACCACCGCTGGCAGAGCAGCATGTTGAGGTCTTCGTTGTCGGTGAGGGCCAGCAGATTGCCGATTCCCTGAAACTCGTCACGCTCGATGAGATCCAGATCGCGAGCATCCGCGACGATCGCCTGCAAGCCCTCTTGCCGGGCCTCCGAGACCATCTTGGCGTTAGTATCCACCAGGATCGCGCGTGCACGGGCGGTCTCGCTGACGAAGCGAGCCACCTCTTGGCCCAGACGATGGGCCCCGACGATGATCCAGCCGATCGGAGCGGGGGCTTTGACGTTGAGCAGGCCGGCCACCGGCCCGGCGGTGAGGCCCTGCAGAACCACCATACCCACGATCACCGAGTAGACGAACGTCTCGATGAACGCCGCGGAGTCCGCGAATGCGTCCGCGAGCTGCAGCGAGAAGAGCGACGCCATCGACGCCGCCACGATGCCACGCGGGGCGATCCACGACAAGAAGAGTTGTTCCTTCCACGATACGTCGTGCCCGATGGTCGAAACCATCACATTCAGCGGGCGAATGACGAACATAACGATCGCCACTGCCAGCGCGCCGCCGGCCCCGAAGGCAAGGAACTGCTCGCCCCTGAGCCGAGCGGCCAGAAGGATGAACAAGATCCCGATGGCCAGGTCCGCGATCTCGGCTTTGAACCGGCGGATCCGCTTCAGCTCGGGCGGGTTCTTGAACCCGATCACAAAACCGGCAACCGTCACCGACAACAAACCCGACTTGGACAAGACCACCTCGCCAAGGCCGAAGATCAGGACGGCCATCGCCAGAACCGAGATGTTGATCAGCTCCTCGGGGACAAACGCGCCATGAAGGAGCCGGTGTACCAGCAGTCCTCCGCCGATGCCCACGACCAATCCCCAGAACACACGCATGGCGAAATGCGCGACGGCAGTACCACCCTCTAAACCGCCGATCCACTCGAAACATAGAATGGCCACGAATACGCCGATGGGATCGATCAGCACGCTTTCCCAATGAAGAATATGATGAAGCCGGGCGTTGACCTTGGTTCGCTTGAGCAGCGGCCCGATCACCGTCGGACCGGTGACAATCACCAGGCTGCCTGCCAGCAGAGCGATTGAGATCGGCACGTCGGGGAAGATGACACCGATGGCCACCGCTGTTCCCAGCCAGGTGACAACGACGCCAGCCGTCAGCAGACGCCGGATCGGCCCGGAAGCCAGCCGGTATCCCTGAACGTCGAGCGTCAGGCCGCCGTCGAACAGGATCAGGCCCACGGCCAGCTCGACGATGACGACCAGGCCGCCTCCGAGCGAGTCCGGCCGTACAATGCCCAGTATCTGCGGGCCGCACGCATATCCGCCCAATAGCAGCAAGACTATCGCGGGCAACTGAAAGCGACGTGAAACGACGATCAGCATGATGCCGGCCGCGAAGGCGGCAACCATGGTCTGGAGCATCAAGTCGCCATTGGTGACAGCCATGTCTGTGTCCCGATGTCGTCAGCCGATTTCCGGGCGAAAGATAACTGCAATCGGCGGTCCAGCCAAGACCATCTCCTCAGGGAGCCTCTTTCAGAAACCGCGACCGCGAGGGAGCGGTAGCCCTATTCAGAACCGCGACCGTCAGGGAGCGGCCCCCTCGTGTCCTCGGCCGCTTCACTGCTTAGCCCCTCGCTTACGCTCGCGGTTCTGAAAGAGCCGTCGCGTGCCACTGCTATATCAGCAGCGTCAAACCCTCAACACTGCTCACAGAGCAGTGGCACACGGATAAGGCCCGTCCCTGGCCAGGAGATCCACTTGCTGTCCAAGGCCTGCCGGCTTGACCCCCGCCGGTTTGCCAGCTAAACCACCTGTATGAAGGCCTCCAAACCCCAGAACACCGCCAACGCTCGCGTGGCCGCCGTCATCTTTGATCTCGACGGCACGCTCACCGTGCCGTATTTCGATTTCGACGCCATCCGACGGGAAATCGGCCTGCCGACGCAGCCTCGCACGCCCATCCTGGAGGCCATGGAGACAATGACTCCCGAACAGCGCGACCGATGCGAGGCTATTCTGATCAAACATGAGGAGAAGGCCGCCCACGAAAGCGAGCTTTGGGACGACACGCGGGCGGTGCTCGATGCGATCCGCAGCGCGGGCATTCCGCTCGGCGTGCTGACCCGCAACAGCCGCCGATCGGTGGATATCGTGCTGGCCAAGCACGGCATCCGCTTCGGCTGCATCCATACTCGCGAGGACGGCCCGATCAAGCCCTCGCCGGAGCCTGTTCTGTCCATCTGCCGCAAGCTGGCGGTCGACCCGGCCGCAACCTGGGTGGTCGGCGACTACCTCTTCGACCTGATGTCGGGCAACGCCGCGGGCGCGACCACCGTGCTCATGGACGGCAACGGCCAATCGCCCGACTTCGCCGACCAGGCCGACCACGTCATCCACCGGCTGAGCGAACTGCTGCCGCTGCTGTCATTGGATTCGTAATCGCCGCCCCGTCCGTGAACCGTCAACAGTTTGACGAGCCGGCAACTGCATGCGGGTCCGTGACATACTCGGCGGGTTGTGGCAGACAGACGAGAGGGAGCAATCAACCCCCTTCAGGGGGTTTTCCCGCCGAAGGCGGGCTGATAGGCCGGCCGTTGTACGGCCGGTGGTTCGCGGCTCACACCCGTTTTCCCTTTTCACAATTCCAGCCCGTTTCAACGGGCTTGCAGAAAAGCCCGTTGAAACGGGCTCACCGTGAGGAGACAGTGAAAGAAGAACGAGTGCCCGACCGCGAACCAGCCGTCAAACGGCTGGCCCACTGGCCCGCCGGGAAAGGCCGCTGAAGCGGCCTGTTTTCGCCTCGCGTCGGCCGCCGGATCGCGTTCAGGTAAACCTGTCACCCGTCGAATGCCTGTTCTCGGCTCGCGTCTCCCGCTGCCCTGGAGAATCACGACGATGACCGCGGATTTTGTCACGGACGCACTCTGTGCCGCTGGTTCTGACGGCGCGTTCCCCGAAGACCGAGGGGATGCCTTCGACAGGCTCAGGCCAGGAAACCCCTCGGCTCGTCAGGAAGGCGCGATCCAACTCTGTCCAGCCCCCCGCAACCGCCCGGCTAAAAGCTAACAGCTAAGAGCTAAAAGCTTTCTTCTACCTTCTCGAAGTGCTCAAGAAAGATGCGATTGCTCTCCAGCGCCGGGCGCAGAGTCTTCAGTTCCGTCAGTGTGACCCAGCGGATCTCGGCCACCTCGTGCGGTGACGGTTGCGGCTCCTGCTGCTCGTCGGAGAGTGACGCCCGCCACCATTGCAGCATCAGCTTGCCGTCCGAGCGCTGCCAGCGGAAGATCACCCGCTCCGGCCGCACGTCGAGCCCGATCTCTTCACGGATCTCGCGGATGAGCGCTTGCTCGGCCGTTTCGCCCGCCTCGATGCCCCCGCCCGGAAAACACCAGTACCCTGGCGCAATGACCCCCTCGCCCCGCCGGATCATCAGCCACCGGCCGTCACGCTCGATGACCGCTACCACGCCATGTTGTACACCACTAAGCGACTCGCTCATGACGACCCATCATAGGCACTTGCCCGTCGGGCACAAAGCATCCGCGCACCCCCAAGGGTGCCCCACCTCGTCCGCGAGGTGGGGGAGCGACGATCGACCGGTGATCCATCAACCTCCCAATCCCTGTTATCAGTCGATTCCGGTTGACTCCAGCCTGGCAGCGGAGAAGAATTCAGTGAGACCCGCGAACCGGCCTCGACCGTCGGGCGTAACTGAAAGAGAACCCATCTCAATTCCTTTGAATGAGGCTGGCGGGGAGTCGGCTTGGTGACGCATTGAGATGGGGGAAGCCCGAATGACCCGCTTTGCCGAGGTAACCTGGCATGCCGCTGTCTGCCCGCGCACGGCGGGAAATGTTCTCCCCGCCGCCGCTTGATCCCTGTCCGCACTTGGGCCCGATTCGGCCGCGACACGCCCTGCTGATCAACCCGTTTTACCGGAAAGATCCGCATGCCAGTTTCGGGAAGCACGTACTCACGCCGACGTTGGCGCTGACCAGCATCGCCGCGGCCACGCCTGCCGATTGGACGGTGCGGTACTGGGATGAGAACCTGCTGCAAGGTTCGCCGCCGACGGATCCGGCGCCTCAGGTGGTGGGCATCACCGTGCACCTGACCTTCGCACGGCGGGCCTATGAGCTGGCCAGGTACTACCGAGGACTGGGATCGACGGTGGTTCTCGGGGGACTGCACGTCATGTCCTGCCCGGATGAGGCGGCCAGACACGCCGACGTCATCTCGCTGGGAGACGGAATGCAGACCTGGCCGCAGATTCTGCGGGATGTCGAAGCGGGCGCCCTGCGGCCACGATACGCGGGCAGCTACCGCCGCCCTTACCGCGAAGATCGGCCGCCTCGCCGGGATTTGTTGCCCCACGAATGCTTCTTGACCACCACCAGCATCATCGCGACTCGCGGCTGTCACAATCGCTGCGGTTTCTGCTACCTCGCAACCGGCGGCTTGCACATGCCTTTCCAGACAAGAGACGTGGAGCAAGTCGTGGAGGAAATCCGTGCCGACGGTCAGCCTTACGCCGTGTTCACCGATAACAACCTCGGTTCCAGACCCGAGCATCTCCGACGACTGTGCAGGGCCTTGCGGCCACTGGAGATCATCTGGAGCGCAGCCGTCACGCTCGACGTCAGTGACGATCCGACCCTGGTGCGGGATATGGCCCTGGCCGGTTGCACCGGCGTGTTTGTCGGCCTGGAAACGCTGAATAGCGAGAACATCGCTGCCGCAGGCAAGAAATCGCCCGCGGTCGAAGACTATCCCCGGCGAGTGCGTATCTTCCACGATTGCGGGATCCAGGTGAACGGCAGCTTCGTGCTGGGTTTCGATCATGACCAACCGGACGTGTTCGAGAAAACGGTCGCGTGGATCGAGGAGAATCGCCTGGAGTGCGCCACTCTCCATATTCTGACACCCTATCCAGGAACACCGCAATTCCGGCAGTACGAGGCCGAGGGGCGGCTGCTGCACAAGGACTGGAGCCTGTACGATACGGCCCACGCGGTGTTCCGACCTTGGCATATGACGCCGGAGGAACTGGAGGCCGGTTACTCCTGGTGCTATCGCCGCCTCTTCTCGCATCAATCGATCTGGCGGCGCCGCCCCCATGGAGTCGGTCAGGCCGCGGCCTACTTCGCGATGTCCTATCTGTACAAGCGCGCCAATTGGCTGTGGCCGTGGGTGATCCGGCATCGACTGACCGGCCGGGTCTGGCGACCACTGGTGGAATTGAGTCGTCGACGACACGTGAAGCGCGTACGCCAGATTGAGATTCTGCAACCGGGTAGCGGTAAGTGTCGTCTAATGCCTTGGCCGGGCGTGTAGTCGCCGAGATGGTCGAGCGGCGCACGATGGTCAACTCGGTGCAGTGGCTGAAGGTCTTTCGGCAGAAGATGCGGGTGAGCCGGCCCGTTCAATCGGCGATCCGCACTCGGGGCACAAGCCGCTGATGTTTCCGGTCAGGTTGTAGCCGCAAGTGACGCAAAGGCCTTTCTTGTGACGCTGATTTCGGCGGTACTGCCGCAGCCATTGGCGAAACACGAGCAACGGATAGATGGACAGCAAAATTCCGGGAATCGTGAAGTGAACCGCGACCTGGATGTAGCGCTCGCCCGGCTGGCCGTACCTCGACGCTGCGCTCAGCCAATACAACAACACGGTGCTGTCCCGCGGTAGGTGTTCTTCGCTCGTCGGCGAATCCCACAGGGTCTGGATTGGCCATTCCTCCCTGTGAGGGACGAAGTACAGATACCAGCCCAGCCATTCATCTGGACGGCCCGGCACCTCGAAGAAGAGGTATGTGATTTGAAACTCACTGAACTCGAAGCGGTACGTCAGGGCCGGCAGACTCTCGCTGTTGCCGAAAAACCAGGCACCAAAGCGGGGACGGGTCTCGTGAGCGTAGGGAGGTGCGATGAAACCCAACCCGGTGAGAGGGCTGAATTCCAGGATCGTTCCGATCCCCAGGATCTGGATCGCAAGTGCCAGAAACAACGCAGCAGTGGCGCCGCGGATTCTGCGGCGGCAGCTTGCCAGCGGCAGCCCAAGTCGGCACCCGAGACCCAGGACGGCCAGAGAACAAGAGAAGCAGACGGTGAGGTAGCTGGTGGAAACGAGAAGATCGCCCCCGGAGTTAACGAGGAAATCGTCCGTCCGCATCAGGACCGAATTCACCCACAACCATATCGTAAGAGCTCCGAGCCCGACGATCAGGACGATTCGCACGGGCTTCGACAACCTTTCCCTGAAGCGGCACCAGCCGCCGAGAATCGCCAGGATGCAGCAGAGCAGAACAGCGGCGTGGCTCAAGGGAACGAGGAAATCGGCGCTGGTGAACAGATCCGGGAAAATCGCCGGCCAGGCCAGCATGATCACCCCTCCAGCGACCAGAACAGCACGCGTGGGCCACGACAGGTTTCGCATGGACGCCTTACCCAAGTAGCGTGTTCCTCCTGCCGGCCTCATGATGAGAGGGAACCTCCGAAAGCGACCAGAGCCCGCCCTTGGCCACCACACTCACGCCTGCGTGACGTGTCCCACGTCGACCACATACATCTGGCGTGTCGGTTCGTGGCTGCCGTCGAAGCAGACCTGCGTCCCGTCCCGGTTCCAGCGCGGGTGCAGGTCGCAGCGGGACGCCCCGGACAGCGCGGGATTGGCCGGGTAAGCGCCGATTTCGATCAGCCGGTTGTCCGCGGGCCGATAGAGCATCAGGTGCTGCCGACGCTCTTTGTCAGGATAGGTGTCAACGAGCACCCATTTGCGGTCGGGCGAATAGGAGCAGTGGCCGTCCCGCGTCAGCACGCCGCCGGCGAAGACCTCGTGTCGACCCGTGCGGTCGTCGATCAGGTAGAAGTGGTTCCCCTGCTCCTTGGTGCTGGTCCAGGCCAGGATCGTCTCGTCGTCGCGCCAGTCGAAATGCGAGAACAGGGTGCTCCGCGACAAGAACCGCACGTCGCTGCCGTCGGTGCGGGCGGTGTACATCCGGGTGCTGAACCGCATGGTCGACACCGGCCGCCAGCGGTGCAGGAACAGTAGCCGCGTGCCCGACGGGTTGAGCTTCAGGTGGTTGAACCAGTGGTGGGCACCGGCGAACTCAGGGAGCGCCTCGTTATTTGCCGCCCAGTCGAGCCCGAGAATCTGCTTATTACGGCCGGTGGCCAAGTCCATCCAGTAGATGCCCGCGTCTTTGGGGGCTGCGTCATGCTCGGTCCGTTCAGGCAGCGCGACGTACCCGTAGCCGGGCCGCAGCCGGTTGACCCGCTCGAAATCAAGCGTCACCGCCTGACGGCCGTCCAGGCTGACGTCGTACACCGGCCGCGGCAGCGTGCGCGTCTTGCCGCTGTGCACGTCGCGGATGATCGAAACGTAGCGATCGCCGTCGACGCTGTTGTAGATCACCTCGCGGTCCGGGGCCGAACCCAGCCACTGCAGCATCGTGCCCTGCTGCCAGCCCCAGGCCTGCGTGGTGTCGAGCGGGATGAAGCGGTTGTCCTGCCGCAGATCGACCATGCCGACGGTCAGCGACTCGCCCTTCTGCGGATCGCGGCCGATGAAGTCAATCTCCATCGCCAGCAGGTATCGGCCGGTCGCGTCCCACGGGCTCTTGTCGTAGTAGCCGAAGAAGTGGTTCTTCGGCCCGCGGGTGACCGCCCTCGCCTCTGGAAACGCCGGCCCGCTCGCCGGTGCAGTCGCCGCCTCCGCCCTTGCCTGTCGAGCCGACAGCCAACCCGCCATTCCACCGCCGGCCAGCGCCGAACCTAACGATCGTTTCAACAATTCGCGTCGCCTCATCGGTTCTCCTCGGTAGGGCGTGCTCTGCACGCCGTCCTCATCTGCGGGCGCTGTGCTGAAAGCGGCTATTCTTCCACCTGCTCCATGCCCACGATCAGGCGCTGACGAAATTGGACCTCTGCTTCGTCGGAAAAACGAAGACCCCTCCCGTGCTGGCCTCGTTTTCATCAAACCACGGAACACGCGGCCTGCGCGGAACCAGTCCAGGACCCCCCTTCCGCATAGTCAGCGTATCCACCTTCCACTTCTTCTGCCGCGAGTTCCTGCTACTTTCGGCGCGAACGGCTGCGTCCGTTGTGCATGGTCTCAACGGCAGTCACGTGGAGCAGGGGGATGAAGGTGCGTTTGTCCGAATTGGGCTGAGCGATGAACACCTCCGACTTGAGCAAGGCCAGAAGGTCGGGGCTGTGGACCACGGAGGACTCTCCACTGGACGTGACCAGCCGGAAAGACTCAAAAGGTTCACGGCGGAGCATCTCGCGGATGGTATCCTGTACGCTCATACCAGCATTATAGCCGAGCGGAGGCGGCGGGTCGAGATGCCGCCAGAGGGCGGCCCGACCGAGAAGTAAACAGACCACAAAAAGAGAACCTCGCCGGTTGGCGAGGGACAAGCAGCGGCGTCCCTCTTCTTTTCTTGCGGCGCAAAAAATACCAGGCCGAGCAACACACCCGGCCTGGTGCCGCGTAGACTCCACCGCCTACGTTAAACCCCTAAAGTTGTCTCTCTCTACCGCTGCACCGCTCAGTGACAGCCGCGATATCCGAAACTGAAGCCGAAGCCACGACCGTGGTGGCCGTAGTAACGATGCCCACCGTAGTACCCAAAGGAGAAACCAAACCCCGACGGACGATAGCAGTAGGCCGGGTACGAGTAGTACACCGGAGCGCTGTAGACCACTGGGGCCGCGTATACCGGGGCAGTGTAGACCACTGGTGCGGGCGCCACATAGACTGGCGCCGGAGCGTAGTAATAGACCTGAGCATTGGCCCGCTGAGCCATCGCCCCGAGGGCCAGAGTCGCGAGCATCGCCGCGATCAGCAACATCGAGTTCTTTCTGGCTGGCATGGCAGAACCTCCTTGGCTACCGGGTTTCGGGCCGGCCATCTTGCCGGCTGCGTCCCATCCCTCTCTGACCGTCCGTTCAGTCAGTTAGACAGTGCTCACCCCGAAAAAGTTTGCCGGACCGTAGTAATTTGTGAAAAGCCGCCCCCCGGGGGGAGGTGAGGATGTGCATAACTACTTATCTTCAAGGTTTTTATGAGCTTTCTCGCGGACCAGTCGCGTGATCCGTATCAGCTCTGAGCGGTCTTGCTCACTCAACCCCATGAGTAGCTGCCGGATGCTGCCGAGCTTGAACTGCCGGTAGGCCTGGCAGGCCCGGCGGCCGGCTTCGGTCAGCTCCACATCCACTTTCCGCTTGTCCTGCTGGTTGATCTGGCAACCGATCAGCGGGCCTTCACCCTTGTTCTCCAGGGAACGGATCACCCGCGACATCTGGGCAGGAAGCACGCCAATCTGCTTCTGCAGATCCCCCACGGTCTGCGGCTGGTTGTTGGTCAGCAGATCAAGGGTGAGAAACTCCGTCTCTGTCAACTCCGTCTGGTCTTTGGTCTTTGATCTGTTCTGCGTTGCCCAGATGTCCTTGGACATCTCGAACAGCTCTTGCGCAAACTCTTGTAGTTGCTGGGCTTGCTCAAAACTAGGCATATCTGTTCCCTTCAAGGACCGAAATGTTGGGATGCCGGTCCACACGCCAGCGGCGCCACCGAGGCCGGACGCGAAAGCCCTTTCATCGCACAAATAATTCTATCACGTGAAATGTCCCCTGGCAACAGAAAAGCAGTTCAGTCAGCCAGCGAGCAGATCCCTGACCGTCTGTTCAAGCAGCTCCTGGCCGCCGAAAGTCATGCCCAGGGCTCGCAGTTTGCCCGTGTCGATCTGGTTTTTCGGGCCGGTGTTGAGGTTGGAGATGCGGCTGTCGCTGCCCGTCAGGCAGGCCGCAGTTCGGGCGACCATTTCGTCGGAAATGTACATGTCGTAGCAGTTGTAGGCCTGGCCGGCGATGCCCGAGGCGGTCAGGAGAATGCCCACAGCTTTGGCAACGTCGGCAGCGTGCACCTCCTTGCCCCCGGCGGAGCTCTCGACCGGTCGGCCGGCCTTCACCGCGTGAACCAGACCATACCACTTGCTGCTCGACACCGGACGGGCCAGGCCGTAGATGCCCGTCGGCCGCAACGCGCAGATGTCGTATCCCTCTCCCAAGCCAAAGCTGTGAACGAACTTCTCGATCGCCGCCTTGTGTGCCCCATAATGGCTCTTCGGCCAGAGGGGATGAGTCTCATCGAGCGGCCGATCCTGCAGGATGACGTCGTGGACGGCACAGGTCGAGATGAAGATGAACCGCCTGACGTTCGCTCGGCGCGCCGCCTGGATCAGCCGTAGCGTGCCCAGCACGTTCGCCTCAACAAAGCTCATGAGATCGTCGCCAGTGGCCCGGAACCGCCCGCCGCCGTGCTGCAGCGCCGAATGCACGACCGCATCGACATTCTCAACCAGCAACTGTGCGGCCTTGGGGTCGCCCAGCTCGCCCGGCAGCCACTCCATCTTCGGGCCGCCTGATTCAATCAACCCGCCGCGATCGCTGTCCGGCCGAGACCAGCAGCGACAACGATGCCCGCTTTCGAGCAGATGATTCACGATGTAGCGACCGAGGAAGCCGGTGGCGCCGGTCACGGCCACTCGCATGATTCAACTCCTTGCTTTATGAGTCATCGGGCACTACGGCCCGCGCGAGGTGTTCACCCGCCCGAGGCGTTCGAGCCCGAAATGCTGTTGATCAACTCCACGTACGGAAGAAACACGGCGAAGGCGACGACAACGATCAGGGCGACTTCCAGCAGTGTGCCTGCGAACAGTACGAGGTGGCGACCGCGGCCAGCAAGCCGGGCCAGCGCCATTTGCCCCGCAAGCAGGAGACCAAGCCCCATCACAACGGCGGCCGGCGCCTGCGACACCTGCACCATCGTGGCCGTCACGGCGGGCAATCGCGTCCCGAAATCGGCGTAGACCGCGGCCATTTTCGGAAGCAGCACCAGCAGCACGACACCTAACAACACCAGCGCCACGACGTTGACGCCAAACAGCATGCCGAAAACGGCGCCGCCCCTCGTTCGCCCGCCCGCTTGCTGTTCGTTCACGACGAGACCTCCACCCTATCACGGGCCCGGGCTGGCCCGCAACTCAGGGAGCCGGGGCCGACTCTACCGGCCCGATGCGCGACAGGTCCTCGCGGACGCCCTCTCCGTTGCCGACAACCACGATGGTCAACTTCTGGGGGTCGATCGTTCGCGCCGCCGCCTGCCGCAGGGCCGCGGGGTCGTTCACGCCCACGATCGCCGCCTGGTACCCGTCATACCAGCCCTCCGGCAGGCCCCAGACCTTCAGGTCCCACCATCTGCCAGCGATCTGCCACGCGGTCTCCAGGCCGACCTGGAAACCGCCGATCAACTGGTCTCGGGCCAAGGCCAGCTCCTCCGGACTGACATCGCCGGTGACGAGCTTGTTCACCTCGGCGAGCGCCGCTTCGATAGCCTCGGCGGTTTTCTCCGTCCGCGTGAAAGTGCTGATGCGAAACGCCGCCGCGTTTCCCTCGACGTCATAATACCCGCGTGCCCCGTACGTCAGGCCTTTCTCGATGCGCAGCACGCGCCCGATCCGGGCGCTGAACGACTCACCAAAAACCATGCTCAGCAGTCGCACGGCGGCGTAGTCCGGATCACGCCGCGACACCGGTACGACCTGGCCGATTCGAATCTCGCTCTGCGAAGCCGACGGTCGATTCACCAGCAGCACCTTCAACCCGCCCCGCGGTGGCGGCGCCGGCGGCGTCCTCAAGCTCGCCTGCCCGCGCCAGTTCCCGAAGCACTCCTCCGCCAGCGCGACCGCCCGCTCAGCGGTGATGTCCCCCGCGAAAACCAGTGTCGCGACATTCGGGGCAAAGAACTCCTGGTGAAACGCTGCGACCTGATCGCGCGTGATTCCCTTCAGTGATGTCGATGTCCCGCCTTCCGGCCGGGCGAGCGGGTTGTCGCCGAAGAGTGCCCCGTCGATAGCCCGAGCAGCAATCGTGGCGGGGTTCTGGTCTTCGATTTTCTCCCGGGCGACGGCCCGCGCGACGAAGTTGTCAACCTCCCGCCGCGGGAATGACGGCTCCCGCACGACCTCAGCGAGCGTCCGGCAGGCCAGATCGACGTGCTCCGATAGCGTCCACATCTGCATGCGGCTCTCATGGTGGTCGACGGATTCGCTCAGTGCCATGCCGTGCGAATCGATGATCTCGGCAAGCTCGTCGCCGCTGTGTCGGGCCGTCCCGCGACGCAGGGTGTTCGCGGTGACATAGGCCAGGCCGGCCGCTTCCGGCGGGTCGCTTGCGGCCCCGACGAGCATATTGAGCCCCATTGTTACCGCCAGCGAGGAATGATCGGCAAACACGGCCACCTGCAGACCGTTATCGAGCCTCTTGACGACCGGCGACGCCAGCTTGACCGGCTGCGGCGACTTGCCCTGGGGCATCTCAGGTGGCGGCGGCAAGTCCGGAATGGGTTTCTCGACGGGCGACTTGGTATCGGCTTCGTCGTCCACCGGCGGGTTCGGATCCGGTCGAATCACGACTGTCACCCGGCCCTGTTCGCCGAACACTCTCCGGGCCACCGCCATGACCTGCTCGGCGGTCAGGGCCCGCGTCCGCTCGAGATCGGTGTTGGCCCGGTCCGGGTCGCCCAGGATCACCGCCGCGTAGCCCAGCAGATCGGCCCGGCCCTGCACGGTCTCGCCCCGCTGCACATACTCGGCCAGGGTCTGGTTGCGGGCTTTCTCCAATTCGGCCGGGTCAATTCCCTTCTCCAGCAGGCCCCGAATCTCTTCCAGGAGTGACTCTTCGCCGACCTCGATCGACACCTCCGGCTTGAGTATCGCCGAGAGCGTGAACAGGCCTGCCTGCTCCAGCGTGTACGCCGATCCAAACACGCTGACGGCGATCTCCTTGCCCTGGACAAGCTGCCGATACAAGCGGCTGCTCTGGCCCGACGAGAGGATCTTCGACAGGATCTCGAGGGCCAGACTGTCGGGGTCGCGGGCCCCCGGCGCATGATAGGAAATCACCACGCGGGGCGAGGGGGCGCGGTCGGCAATCTCAACCCGGCGCGCCTCGGTGACCGGAGGCTCGACGACGCTGACCCGCGGCGGGTCCGGCCGTCTCGGAATGCTGCCGAAGAACTGTCTGGCCTTGGATATGACGTCGTCATGGCGGACATCGCCGACGACGACCAGCGTGGCGTTGTTGGGCACATAGAACTTCTCAAAGAACGCCCGAAGCTCCTCAGCGGTCGCGGCGTTGAGATGAGGAATGTTGCCGATCGGCGTCCAGCGGTAGGGGTGCACCTTGAAGGCTGCGTCGAAAAGCGTTTCATACAATCGGCCGTATGGGCGGTTGAGGTAGCGCATCCGACGCTCTTCCTTCACCACGTTCCGTTCGGCGGCGAAATACTCCTCGTTGATTTTCAGCCGGCCCATGCGCTCGGCCTCCAGCCACAGGGCGAGGTCCAACTGTGACGCCGGCAGCACCTCCCAGTACACCGTCTCATCGAAGCTGGTGTACCCGTTGACCCGGGCGCCGAAGCGGTTGAGATAGCGGAAATGATCCTGCGGCCCGATACGGTCGGTGCCGCGGAACATCATGTGCTCGAACATGTGGGCGAAACCCTGCCGTTGCGGGTCCTCGTCCTTGCTGCCCACATGGAACCAGACCTGGACGCTGATCAGCGGTGAACGATGATCCTCGAGCGTCAGGACCCGCAGACCATTGTCCAGCCGGCCCTCCTGGTAGGCCCATCGGCCCGGTGATGATGCCATCGTCAGACTTCCTGCGAATAAAGGAAACGTTGCCGTCAGGTAAGCGATTGTTTGTCTGCTCATGCCCGGATTGTAGGCCGGGGCGCCGGCTTGTGCCAGCCACCGGCGCGCTCCCTGGGGCGCCGCCGCCATGCCGACCCAGACCTGCCATATCCTGCCAAGTGAAAACGCAGAACCCGTCCTCGCGCGGAACCGGCATCTTGCCGGTCAACGGCGAGCTGGAGGCTGATCCCTCAAGTCTTGTTAGATCGCGTTAGATATCCAGGTTCTTCACGTGGGCGGCGTTCGCCTCGATGTACTGCCGGCGCAGCTCGACATTGTCGCCCATGAGGATGGAGAACATGCGGTCCGCCTCGCGGGCGTCAAGGGCCAGTTGTTCCGCGTCGTCCGGCTCGTCTGAGATCACTACCTTCAGCATGCTGCGGTGATCGGGGTCCATGGTTGTTTCCCAGAGTTCCTCGCCGTTCATTTCGCCCAGGCCCTTGAATCGCTTGACCTCAACGCCCGCGCTTCCCACCTGGCGTACCGCCTCAACCAGGTGCCGCAGGCCGTCCACCTCGCGAACGACCTGACCGCCGTGCTTGAGCACGAAGCGCGCGGGCTCTACGGTGCCGTCGACGTGCTCGAGGCGCTCGGCGTAGTAGTCATCCATGCTCAGGCCGGTCGCCTTGAGCTTCTGAATCGCTTCCTCCAGCACGGCACACTCGCTGAGATCGGACCGAACGATTCGGTGATCCGTGGTTCCATTGGTCCTTGTCGGCAGCATCCCCGTCGCAGCCTCGACCACCTCGACCTCGCCGAGCTGCTGCCGCTCTTGCTCACAGAAGGCCTGAAACTCCTCGTCGCTATAGCCGAAGTACGTCGCCGGCTCCTGTTCGGTGGGTCTGTAGACCAGGGCCCGGTAGGTGGGCAGTCGTCCGCGCTCGTCGGTGTGTCGGGTGATCAACTCGCGCTGATCGATTCCGCGGCGTTCCAGGATGCGCCGCTGGGCGTCGATCCGCTCGAGCAGCGTATAAAGGTCGGCCAGCTCAGGACCGGCGATTTCGCGTTCCCTGCTGCTCTCGCTGCGAACCACGAGGGATGTGTCTTCCGTTCCCCACTCCTTCAGTTTGCGGCTGAGTACGGCGTCGTTCAGAACGTACTCGCTCTTCCTGCCCTTCTTCAGCAGAAACAGCGGCGGCTGGGCAACGTAGACGTAGCCACCCTCCACCAGCGGACGCATATGTCGGAAGAGAAAGGTGAGAAGCAGGGTACGAATGTGGCTTCCATCAACATCGGCGTCGCACATCAGGACTACTTTTCCGTAGCGACGCTTGCTGATGTCGAACTCGTCTTCGCCGATGCCGCAGCCGAGGGCCAGGATCAGGGTCTTGATCTCCTCATGGCTGAGCATCTTGTCAATCCGGGCCTTCTCAACATTGAGGATCTTGCCCTTCAGCGGCAGAATCGCCTGGAACTCGCTGTCACGACCAGTCTTGGCACTGCCGCCGGCGCTCTGGCCCTCGACGATGAACAACTCGGCCATGTCGGCATCTTTCACCCGGCAGTCCCAGAGCTTGCTTGGAAGCCCGCCGCTGCTCAAGGCGCTTTTTCGCGTGAGCTCGCGGGCTTTCCGGGCCGCCTCCCGAGCCTGAGCTGCCTGAATGCCTTTGAGCACGATTCGCTTGGCGTCGGCGGGGTTTTCCTCAAGGAACGTCGAGAGCTGTGAGTTAACGACCTGGGTAACGAAAGTCTCGACCTCCGGGTTCATCAGCCGCACCTTGGTCTGGGCCTCGAACTGCGGTTCCGGCACCTTGACGGCAACGATTGCGGTCAGCCCCTCGCGGAAGTCCTCGCCGCTCGCCGTCAGGTCGCCCTTCAGGAGGTTCTCTTTCTTCGCGTAGTAGTTCAGCGTCCGCGTCAGCGCTGAGCGAAACCCGGACAAATGCGTTCCCCCGTCGATGTTGCGGATGTTGTTCGCGAAGCAGGAAACGTTTTCGTTATAGCCGTCGTTCCACTGCATGGCGATCTCGACCACCAGGCGCTGCTCTTCATCCTGGGCCCGCATCAGGATGATGTCCTTGTGAACGGCCTGTTTGCCTTCGTTGAGGTGGGCCACGAACTCGCGCAGGCCATCCGAGAAATGATAGACCTCCGATTTACCGGTGCGCTCGTCCGTCAGTGTGATCTTCACGGCGTCATTCAGATAAGCCAGCTCTCGTAGCCGGGAGCGCAGGGTCTCGTAGCGGAAATCACAGTCAGGGAAAATCTGGGCGTCCGGCTTGAACTTGACGACGGTTCCCGTGTCCTGAGCATGCCCGATCACCTTGAGCCGCGCGGTTGTCACCCCGCGCTCAAAGCCCATTTCGTAGACCTCGCCTCCCTGCCTGACCTGGATGCGCAGCCACTCCGATAGCGCATTGACGACGCTGATACCAACGCCGTGGAGGCCCCCGGAGACCTTATAGCTGCGCCGGTCGAACTTGCCGCCTGCGTGCAAAATGGTCATGCAGACCTCAACCGCAGGCTTGCCGTTGATCTTCGGGTCCGGATGCGTCATCGGCCCGGTAGGAATACCTCGCCCGTTATCCCGGACCGTACAACTGCCGTCCGCTCCCAGGGTCACCGCGATCTCGGTGCAGTAGCCGGCCATGGCCTCATCGATCGCGTTGTCGACAGCCTCATAGATCAGGTGGTGTAGCCCGGTGGTCCCCGTATCCCCGATGTACATCGCCGGTCTTTTGCGGACCGCCTCGAGGCCCTCCATGACACGAATACTAGACTCATCGTACTTGGTAGCCGCCGAACTGCTTGGCTCATCAGCCCGCTGTTCGCCGGAGCTGCCCAGGGTTCCATTGTCGACTTCAGTCATGATACACGTCTACTTCTCGGATACTGCCCTGCCGCCTTTTCCGGCCAGCGCAAAACGTATCGCCTGGACGCCAATTCCAGGCAGCTGTTCCTTGACGGCCCGCAGAATCCGCTGCTCCCAGCGGAGCCGCAAGTCGTACAAGGCGACGGCGTCGCCCGTCTCTATCTGTAGAACACCCCGCTTGATACGTATCGTCGTCACCTGATCTAACAGCTTTGCTCCCCCCTCCTCGCTCAACACTTGCAGTATGTCCTGCTGCAATGCTGACAACCTGGATCGGCTCTCCAAAAGGCTTCTTACCACTTGCCCCACGGCAGTTGTTGTGCCCCGTCTGGCTGCCTCCCACTCCTCCCGCCTGCGTGTTTGGGCACTCTCTACTGGGGGGCGCGGGCGCGCGCTGGCTTCCCCATGATTATAGTGAATCCATCCTAGACGGTCGTCGCCCACCTGCACTCCCCTGCCCGTTGCCTGTCTACAGGCTCACTGGCATAATCACGTACAAGAAATCACTACCGACCCTCAGCAGCCCTGGGCGATTACCCTCTTTTAACTCCAGTTGTACTGTTGGGCCTGAGACTACCCGGAGGGCATCAACCAGAAAGGCAGGGTTGAAACCGATCTGCAGCGGCTCCCCGCCATAATCCGTCCGCATGGACACGGTTGCCTCCCCTTGTTCTGGTGTGCGACTCGACAAGACAAGCGTACTTCCTTCGAATGCCAGGCGAATGCCCTTGGACTGATCGCTGGCCAACAGTGCTGCGCGCCGCACAGCGCTGTGAAACTCCTGAGTTGCCAGCGTTATTTTCTTGTCACTGTCCCGGGGAATCACGTCTTCATACTTCGGGAAGTGTCCTTCCACAAGCGGGGAGCTGACGACGTACAAACCTGCCTGAACTACAACCTGATTGCTCGAAAAGCGAATACCAACCGTTGCATCTTCCGGAACATGCGGCAGAAGTCGCTGCAGCACCTGCATGGTCTTGGCCGGCACGATCATGTGCTGCTCTTCCGCCGCGGCTCGCGCGACTTGCCCGTTTGCCTCTGCCAAGCGACGCCCATCCGTCGCCACCAGACACAGGCGCTTACCCTCGGTTTCCCACAGGACGCCATTGATTGCATATCGCGTATTCTCCTTGGCGACGGCAAACAACGTCCGCTCAATCAGCAAGGTCAACACCGAACCCTGTACTTCCACATCCGGCGCGCCCTCCAACTCTGGAACCGGCGGAAAATCCTTCGGATCCTGCCCATAGATCTCGAAGTGACTATCAGCGCCCCGGATATGACATGCGAGATCCTCGCTCTCGATCACCAACGTCTCGTCTGCGCTCTCACGCGCAATCTGCAACAGTTTGTCGGCCGGGACCAGCAAGCCTCCCGGTGCTTTCACCTCAACCTGACGCACCTCCCCGCGCAATGCCACCTCAAGGTCGGTTGCCCCCACCAACAGGGATCCGTCAACCGTCGTCAGTCGCACACACTTCAGTAACTCGCGCGGCGTTCGACTCGCAGCAACTGAACAGGCCATGTTCAAAACTTCAACGAGCGCACTGCGGTTGACAACTACTTGCATGGTCAACTCGCTCCTTCCATGCCGGGCTTTGGCGCCCAGGCTTGCCGACGGACTACTAGGTATCAGTTAAGCAATTTAATCATCTTCGTCTGTCTTGTGAATTGCGTGCACACCGCGGACCGCAATCCGCGAAGTACATCGCCCACAAAAGTTTACCGCCTTCTCACCAGGTCCGCCGTTGGTGGATAAGCTGTCAGCAAGGCCTCTCCAGCTACCGTGACCTGGTGGGCTGGCAGGTTTGGCCGGCCCCGGGGGCTGGCAAGCCGGTGATAAGATAGCGGAAACGCGACAACATATCCACCGGCAGGGGTGCCGACTTGTGACTTCTGCCTGCTGAAAGCGGTAGGGCTGGCGGAGGAGGCCCAGAGATCGATGTCGAGCCGTTTCTGGGTCCCACAGTTGCGAGGGTCATCCGGCAGTTCATGCGCTTTGCTTTCGCAGTAAGTCTGTTATCTGACGAATGTTCGCTTCCAACTCCTTGTCGATGGAGCGTTGCTCACTGATCGTACGAATGGCGTGCAGGACGGTCGTGTGGTCGCGGCCGCCAAAGTGCCCGCCGATTTCCTCAAGGCTGAGAGGGGTCAGTTCACGGGCCAGGTACATACAGACCTGTCGCGGAAAGGCCAGGGAGCGGTGTCGGCGCTTGCCTTGCAGATCGCTGAGCCTGACGTCAAATCGTTCCGTCACCGTCTGGAGGATGTCTGAGATGGTTACCCGGCGGTTGCGGGTCGGTTGGCTCTGGGCGAGAGCCTCCTTGGCGACGGCCAGATTAACCGTGCCACCGTACTGTTGGGCTACAGCGAGGACACGGGTCAGCGCCCCCTCCAGTTCACGAATACTTGAATCAACGGATGCGGCGATGAAGTGGACGACATCCTCGGGGATGTCGGCGCACCGTAGTTTAGCCTTTCGAGTGACGATAGCCATACGGGTTTCGAGACAGGGGGCCTCGATTCGGGTGACCAGCCCGCAGTTGAAGCGGCTGACCAAGCGGTCTTCCAGGCTGGGAATATCCTGGGGCGACTCATCGGCCGAGAGGATGATTTGCTTCTGGCACTGAAACAGCGTGTTGAAAGTGTGGAAGAACTCCTCGCGGCTGCGCTCGCGGGCGCCGAGAAACTGGATGTCGTCGATCACCAGGACGTCAACGTGACGGTAGCGGTAGCGAAACTGGTGCAGTGCACCACGCTCAATGGCCTCAACAAAATGATTGGTAAACGTCTCGCAGGAGAGATAGAGAATCTTGGTAAGCGGTGTATGCGAGCGAATGTGATGGCAGATCGCCTGGAGGAGATGAGTCTTGCCTAGGCCCACCGAACCATGCACAAAGAGGGGGTTGTACACGCGCCCAGGTTTTTCAGCAACGGCCACGGAGGCCGCGTGGGCAAGGCGGTTACACGGGCCGGCCACAAAATTTTCAAAGGTGTAATTGTCGTTGAGGACAATGTTCTCGGTCTCGCGTTCGAATGCCAGGGGCTCGGAATCCTGGAGCGGCGCGGTGGGAAGCAAGAAATGTACCGTCACCAGGTGGCCGGTGACCGACTGGGCGGCGACGTTAAAGGCCGCTTGACAGTCGTGCACCAGATAGTGGCATTGCTCCGGAGTCGGCGTGTTGACGCGAATGATGCCGCGCTGCATGTCCAGCGGCCGAAGAGCCGCAAACCATGGGCGGGCCAGCTCGGGGTGAGCAGCCTTCACTGAGGCAGGAATGTCACTCCAGGCGCGTTCGCTGATGGTCGTCATCGGCTGTGAGATACTTGCGATTGTCTCGCCCGGGTCGGACATTCTGCCGAGGGCGAGGCAGGAAACGTTAACTCTTACAAAACAACCACTTACAAGCCGAAAGTTCGTCGTCCAGGGCGAGCGCGATTATACCGTGGCCGAGCCAAAAAGCCAGCCACAAAATGTGGGGCGCGACCGCGGGGAATGGCTATATGCAGCCCACTCGCGACCGCTTGGCTTAGCCGGTATGATCTCCACGATCATGGGTAGGAAATCAACAAAAGACACACCGAAGAACGCTAAATCGCAAGCCGCATTCACTGCGGCCCTGAAAGTCCTCGCTGGCGGTGTGAACTCCCCTGTCAGAGCATTTGGCGCGATTGGCGGCGTTCCCCGATTCATCGCCAAGGCAAAAGGTGCCCTCCTGACCGACCTCGATGGCAACGACTACATCGACTATGTCTGTTCCTGGGGGCCGTTGATCCTTGGTCACGTCGATGAACGGGTGGCCGCGGCGGCCAGCAAGGTTCTGGGTAAAGGCTGGTCGTATGGTGCCCCCACGGAGGCCGAAACGCGCCTGGCCGAGCGCATCACGGAGGATTTTCCGTCTATTGAGCGGCTGCGCTTTGTCAGCTCCGGCACGGAAGCGGCGATGAGTGCTGTGCGGTTGGCACGCGGTTTTACGGGTCGGGACATCGTCGTTAAATGTGAGGGCTGCTACCACGGGCATGTGGACGCGCTGTTGGTGAAGGCGGGCTCCGGTTTGGCGACCTTTGGTACGCCATCCTCCGCGGGAGTGCCGGCAGCGATGGCCGCAAACACGCTCGTTGTGCCATACAACGACATCGCGGCCGCCCGCCAGGCATTCGAGACGCATGGTCCGCAAATAGCCGCCTTTCTGGTCGAGCCGGTCGCGGGCAACATGGGCTGTGTGCCGCCCATGGACGGATATTTGGCGGCGCTGAGGGCGCTGTGCGACGAGGCCGGCGCCCTGCTCATCTTTGACGAGGTTATCACCGGGTACCGCCTGGCCCTGGGAGGTGCTCAGGAGGTGTTCAGTGTCCGGCCGGACCTGACCTGCCTGGGCAAAATCATCGGGGGTGGAATGCCCGTCGGGGCGTACGGCGGCCGTGCGGACATTATGGAGAGACTGAGCCCCGTCGGTCCTGTCTACCAGGCAGGCACGCTTTCGGGGAACCCCCTGGCGATGGCTGCCGGGCTGGCCACCCTCGAGGCGCTCCACGAGCCCGGAACTTACGAGAAGTTGGACGCTCTGGCGGTGCGCCTGGCGGACGGCCTGAGAGACGCTGCGGCCGCAGCCGGTATTCCGGCCTTCGTCACACGCGTGGGCAGCATGTGTACCGCGTTCTTCCAGCTTGGCCCGGTCACGGATTATGTCACCGCAGCCCGCAGCGACACGAAGGTGTATGCCCAGTTCGTGCACGCCATGCTCGAACGCGGCGTTTACCTGCCGCCGTCACAGTTTGAAACCTTCTTCGTTTCAACGGCCCATACGCAAGAGCAGATTGACCAGACGCTGGCTGCGGCCGCTGAGGCACTGGGGATTCTCAAGCAGGCCTGACGATTCTCCGACAAAGGAAGCTTCGGGCTGCTGATGTCAGACACATCCTGGCTCGAAGTCCGGCGCCGCTTTCAGCAGGTCATTTCTGTCGTGGAAGCGGCTGCGGTCAGCGACAAAAGTGGTGTATCAGACGCGGCGGGGCAGAAGGAAAGTGGGCGGTCGGACTCCGCGTCGGCCTCTTGCCCAGCATCCGCGTGGTACGTCACTTTGCCGCATGCATGGCGAGGTACTCGGCGACGCCGTCGGCCGTAGGCTTGATGCCGGACTGACCGTGTTTCCAGTTGGCCGGGCAGACCTCGCCGTGTTTCTCGGTGAACTGGAGGGCATCGAGCAGACGCAGGGCCTCTTCAACGTTGCGCCCCAGGGGCAGGTCGTTGATCAACGCGTGGCGCACAACCCCTTCCCTGTCGATCAGGAATTGCCCGCGCAAAGCCACCTGGTCGTCCAGCAGGACGCCGTAATCCCTTGCGATGGTCTTGTTCAGATCGGCAACCAGCGGCAGTTCGATCTGCCCGATGCCGCCCTTTTCGATGGGCACCTGCCGCCAGGCGAAGTGCGTGTACTGCGAATCCACCGAGACGCCGATGACCTCGCAGTTCTTTTCCTTGAACCTGGGCAACTGGGCGTTGAACGCCAGGATCTCCGAAGGGCAGACGAACGTGAAATCGAGCGGGTAGAAAAACAGCAGTACGTATTTGCCTTTGTACGACGAGAGCTTCAACTCATTGAAGGAATCGTCGGGCATGACCGCTTGGGCGGTGAAATCGGGGGCTTGCTTGGTGACCAGTGTGCACATTTAGGTTTTTCCTTTCCGCAGCGAGCAGATCTCGCCCGCTCCAGCTCACAAGAGCATGAGTCCTCAATCCGTCAATTCTGCATCATAAACAGCGCTCGCACCCGGGCCGGCGGTCATGACGCCGGAAGCCCGGCGGGAGTGAACGTCCGGGTCTCACCCGCCGCGTTTACCCAATTCGGCATCGATCATGAAGATCGGGCCCCTGCTGTCGCCGATCAAGCTCAGCTTCTCGGCGATCTCGGAGGCGTGGGCCTCCTCTTCCACCTGCTCGCTGACAAACCATTGCAGGAAGTTGGACGCGGGGTGGTCCTTCTCCTTGACCGCCAGATCAACCAGGCCGTGGATCATGGCGGAGATCTTGCATTCGTGCTTATAGGCCTCTTTGAAGGCCGCTGCGGGCGATGTCCAGTCGGTCGGCGGCGCGTCGATGGCCGCGAGCTTCACCCGCCCGCCCCGGTCGTGGATGAAGTCGTAGAATTTGCGCGCGTGGTTTTGCTCCTCGCCCGCCTGGGCGCGCATCCAGTGGGCCATGCCCTTGAAGTTCTTCGACTCCAGCCAGGCCGACATGGCCAGGTAGAGGTACGAGGAGTAGAGTTCTGCATTGATCTGCTTGTTGAACGCGTTCTCGATCTTCTTGTTCATTTTGCGTACTCCTTGGTTGAAAAAGTGTTTGTCAGGCCGTCGCGGCCCGTGTCTTTCTCAGGGTTTGAGGCCCCCCGGAACCCGCGCGTCGGTTTCAGTGCCGCTTGCCGGGTCATGAGGCGAGGTGCGGCGTCGTCGGCACTCCGGACACACGCCGATGAATTCCAGACGGCAGCCAAGGATTTCAAACCCGCTCGCGCGGCCGGGCTCGGCGGAATCGACGTTTGGCAGCTCCAGCCCGAACACGTCGCCGACGCGCCCGCAGTCGGTACAACGCACGTGGTAGTGTCCACGGAGGTCGCCGTCGAAGCGTGCCTCGGCTCGACCACTGACGAGCTTTCGGATGCGCCCCTGGCGAGCCAGAGCGTCGAGATTGCGGTAGACCGTTCCCAGGCTGATCCGCGGCAACCGCTTGCGGACCAGGGCATGCAGCTCGGCCGCCGTTGGGTGACTCTTGAGGGACCTCAGGAGTTCGAGAATCGCCGCCCGCTGCCTGGTCTGCCTCATCTTCGTCATCGCTTGGACCCTAAACAGTATTAATTACTAGTACTGATCGAGCTCGTTGACCAGCGAAAACGCAGATAGTCATCAAGTTTTTTCATGACAGGGGCTTATCGGTTCCGGGAACTGTGCCGCTGATCGCGAACTTTGAGTCATGAGTGATGAGAGCCGCGTGCTGACTCTCGCGATCCGGCGCGATGGCCAGGGCGCCTCAGGAAGGGCAGCGGATCGGCTCGCGCTGAAAGCGGTCCGATCCGTTGATGCCCGTCGCACGGGGCGTTCTTGTCGGGGCTTGACCCCGACGAGGCGACAAGCCGGGTGTTGGCACGAGTCGCCCCCCTTTTCAGGTTCTGCCGCAGGCGGCAGATACGACTCGTGTGATCCCGGATACCGACCGTGGTTGCGCGGTTTACTGAAGAACCGGATCGGCTGCCAGTGCCCGGC
This sequence comes from Phycisphaerae bacterium, assembly GCA_030372985.1. Lineage (GTDB taxonomy): Bacteria > Planctomycetota > Phycisphaerae > UBA1845 > PWPN01 > JAUCQB01. The sequence continues at coordinate 27,666 of JAUCQB010000254.1, read as the reverse complement.
GCAGTTTTCTGATCGCGATGTTCTGTATCTGACGAACGCGTTCCTTGCTCAGCCCGACGGTATTGCCGATTTCCTGGAATGTCAGGCGGTCGCGCCTCTCGCCGCTGAAACGCTGGGTCAGGACACGGGTTTCCAGGTCGGTCAATTGGCCGGAGTTGTCTTGCAGCACCTGGCTCAAGCGTTCGACGTACAGCTCTCGTTCGCTGTCGGGCAGGCTCTCAGGCCGCTCGAGGGAGACTTCGTACTGGACCGGGAACAGCCGTCGGCGGTTCCGCTCCCGCTTACCGCGCCGCATCAGCGCTCTGACGATCACGTTGCACGCGTAGGTACTAAAGCGATAGCCGCGCCATGGGTTGAAGCGATCCACCGCCCGGGTCAGCCCCAGCATCGCATCGCTCAGCAGATCGTCCTCGTCGATCAGGCGCGTGTTGAAGCGGCTCATCATCGAGTAAGCCAGCCCAAGGTTCTGCTCAACGATGTGTTCGCGGATGACAGACCAGCGGTTGGCCCAGGAGGGGTTCTCGTTGCTCTGGTCGCGCATTGTTTTGTTGGCGAAGTACGCACAGGTATGCAGCGCAACGAAGAGCTGCTGATCGCTGGGCTTGTCGGTCGGGCCGCTTCGGGAGCGGATCAAGTCCGCCAGAGCCATCGCATCCCGAGCCGCTGACTTGCTGCGAATCCTTGCGTCAGGCACGTACCAAAGCGTTCTTCCTGTCGACCCGCCACTTGCAGGCTTGTGTACTGATGGGGATCTCATCGTCGTTTCCCTTTCAAGCTCTCGGAGCGAACGGATTGCAACGATTAGCACTGATTACGTGCTGTTAAATATAGCACCAAATCAGTCCCAATGCAAGGGAAAATACTGATCCCCTCGCGAAAATATTAGCCGGCGATTGTTATGGGTCAAATCGAATGTCCGATAACCATGCGATTTCCTTAACTTGCTTTATCGCATGATCTTAGGAAGTTAGATGTAGACATCGGGCGATGCAAAACCATTTTGGATTGGGCGTAGCATGGCGATGGAAGGACTTTTTTCTGTTTTTTTCGTTGCCCGGTCAGGGCTTTCATGATCGGACCTTCCGGCAAACGGGCGGGGAAGCGGTGGCTGTCGGGCGGAGGAGGTTGGATGACTTGGGCGCGGGGAAGGTAGTGGTCGGTTGGCCGGCTGAGTCCGGATGAAAGCGTGGGCTCCGAATGGGGGCTCTGCCGGGGGAGGCTAAGGCTGGGCAGGTCTGAAGGGCTTCCTTCGCGGCTGGCGTCCGGTGCGGCTAGAATGCCGGCCATGGATGCCGTGCCGTGTCGTATTCTCGCCATCGAAACCTCGGGGAGGACGGGTAGCGTGGCGCTGGCAACAGCCGGCGGCCAGATCATTGCTGCCGCAGGTCCGTTGGGTGTTCACGCCCACGCATCAGAGTTGATGCCGGCGGTTGAGCGGATGCTTGCGGACGCCGGTTGGCCGGCCGACTCGCTGACCGAGGTTTTCGTGTCTACAGGTCCGGGCAGTTTCACGGGCCTGCGGATCGGCGTATCCGTGGCCCGTACGCTTTCCTGGGCGATCGGGGCTAAGATCGTGGCCGTGCCGACACTGGAATGCCTGGCATGCAACGCCCTGTCACTCACGCCGCCGCCGTCGAACTTGGCGGTCATTCTGGACGCCAAGGGCGGGCGCGTCTTTTGCGGCGCGTTCGAGTTTTTGGATGGTCGGTATGTGCCGACCGGCGACGCTCGGATGGATGTGCCACAGGCTTTTCTGGCTCGGTGTCCTCGGCCGCTGGCCGTCCTTGGGGAGGGGATCCCCAATCACCGGCAAGCGATCCTGGATTGCGGGGGGGCGATTGTGGATTCCAGCCTGTGGGCTGCAAGGGCCGAGAATGTGGTGCGGGTTGGACGGCGCTTGGCTGAGGCAGGCCAATACACACCCGGCGGCGACCTGCTTCCCTGCTATGTTCGCCGTCCTGACCCGGAGGAAAAGTGGGAGAGGTTGCACGCCAAGACCTGAACCTTGCCGGGGCAGCGCCCGTAACAACTTGAAAAACCTACACCGCCGGAAGTACATTGGTACCCCTTGCGGCTAAACGACTTACGCACCCCGGAGAGGGTGGAATCGCTGAGGATTGGGATTATGACGACAGATGTGAAAAGAATTGGAGAACTGGTGACGGCCGAGAGTGCCCCGGTGCGGACGCTGATCGACGAGATCGGCAAGGTGATCGTTGGCCAGCGGTACATGATCGAGCGGCTGGTCATCGGTTTGTTGTCCAACGGGCACGTGCTGCTGGAAGGGGTCCCGGGACTGGCCAAGAGCCTGACGGTGACGACCATGGGTCGGGCCATCCAGGCCAAGGCCCAGCGGATCCAGTTCACGCCCGACCTGTTGCCGGCGGACCTGATCGGGACCCAGATCTACAACCAGCGGACGGGCGAGTTCACCGTTCGCAAGGGGCCGATCTTCGCCAACATCATTCTGGCCGACGAGATCAACCGGGCGCCGGCCAAGGTGCAGTCGGCGCTGCTTGAGGCCATGCAGGAGCGCCAGGTATCGATCGGCGAGAACACCTTCAAGCTCGATGAGCCGTTCCTGGTCCTGGCCACGCAGAACCCTCTCGAACAGGAAGGGACCTATCCGCTTCCGGAGGCCCAGGTGGACCGTTTTCTGCTCAAGCTCAGGATTGACTACCCGTCGCGCAGCGAGGAGCGGCAGATCGTCGACCGGATGTCCTTCACCAAGCCCGACGGCCAGGTCAACGCGGTCATACGACCGGAAGACATCCTCCGCCTCCGCGGAATCGTGGACGAGATCTACGTCGACGAGAAGATCCGCGACTACATCATCGACATCGTGTTCGCCACGCGCGATCCGGCGGCGGCCAAGCTGGGAGACCTCACGAATCTCATCGAGTATGGAGCTTCGCCGAGGGCCTCGATCGCACTGACGCTGGCGGCCAAGGCCCATGCCTTTATGCAGGGCCGCGGGTATGTCACGCCGCAGGACGTGAAGGCCATCGGCATGGACGTCTTGCGCCACCGCGTGATTCTCTCCTACGAGGCTGAGGCCGAGGAGATGGGCCCGGAGGATGTCCTCAAGAAGGTGTTTGATTCGATTCGCGTGCCGTGAGCATGAAATCCGAATGACGAAACCAGAATGACGAAAGAAATCAGAAGACCGAAGCCCGAAGGTCTGCTCTCGCGCTCCTTCGTTATTCCCTAGGGGAACCCGATAAGGCCTGATGCATGCCGACCAAGCCTGACACTGCCGAAAAGACCCGCGAGCTGCTCAAGAAAGTGCGGCGGATCCAGGTGCGCGCGGACAAGCTGGTTAACGACGTGATCGTGGGCGAGTACCGCTCGGTGTTCAAGGGTCGCGGGATGGAGTTCGACGAGGTTCGCGAATACATCCCCGGCGACGACATTCGTGCGATCGACTGGAACGTCACCGCCCGCACCGGCTGGGCTCACGTGAAGCGATACGTCGAAGAGCGTGAGATGACCGCCGTGCTGCTGGTGGATGTGAGTCTGTCGGGCCGGTTCGGGAGTTCCGAGTTGCTCAAGATCGACCTGGCGACCGAGATCAGCGCGGTGCTGGCGTTCTCGGCGATCAAGAGCAACGACAAGATCGGCCTGCTGATCTTTACCGACCGCGTCGAGAAGTTCATTCCGGCCAAGAAGGGCAAGCGTCACGTGCTTCGGGTGATCCGCGAGCTGCTCAGCTTTGAGCCGCAAGCCGGGGGAACCGATGTGGCCGGGGCGCTCGAATTCCTCAACAAGGTGCTCAAGCGCAAGGCGGTCGTGTTCCTGGTGTCCGACTTCATCGACGAGGACTTCGAGCGAGACCTGGCCTTGACGCGCACACGGCACGACCTCATTCCGGTTCGGATCTCCGATCCGCGCGAGACGTCGCTGCCCGATGTGGGGTTGATCGAGCTCGAGGACGCCGAGACCGGCGAGCGGGTGGTTGTGGACACGCGGCGGAGCCGGGTGCGAGACTTGTTCTCGGAGGCCGGGCGCCAGGAGCAACAGTCGTTGACCGGCCTGCTGCGGTCGATCGGGGCCGACTCGCTCGAGATCTCGACCGACCGGCCGTACATGAAGGATGTGATGGCCTTCTTCCGCCGCCGCGAGCGAAGAATGAAGCATTGAGAAGGAGCTGTCAGCGATCAGCTTTCAGCTCTCAGCCTGAAGGGAATGGCAATCGGTTCATATGCCTCGTCTTGTTCTATTGGTTCTGTTGATCGCATCGATGCCACCGGCGCTGATCTCATGCAGCAAGGAGCAGGCGACGAACGGCGGTGACGCCGCGCGCGGAGAGGGTTTCGAGATATCGAAGTCCTACGGTTCCGGCGCGGTGAAGTTCACGCTTGAGGTGTCGGCCAAGTCGATCAGTACCGCGGACTCGTTCGTTTGCCGGATGACGATGGACCTGGCCGAAGGTTACGAGGCCGAGTTCCCGGATCTCGCGTTCCCCGACGATGTGCCGGGGACGATTCTGACGCGGTTTGACGAGCATGAGAAGAAAGAAGGCGACCGGCGGCTGCAGATCCGCGAGTACGAGATCGAACCGGAATTCGAGGGCACGATCGAGTTTCCGGCGATGGAGGTCTATTACCGCAAGGCCGCCGATGTGAAGGAAGACCGTTTGGAGATCGAGCCGGTCGAGGTAACGGTGACGGCGACCGAGTTGGGCGGTGACGCGATTGCCTTCCGGCCCGCCCGCGGGCTGATCGAGACCGATCGTATCGAAGCGATGCAGCGGCGCATCTGGCCGAAGGTGTTGGGTGCGGTGGCGATCGCGGCCGCACTGGTTGTGGTGGTGGTCTGGTGGGCGCGCCGGCCCAAGGTCGAGCCGCCGCCTCCGCCGGCTCATGAGATCGCTCTGAAGCGCCTGCGCGAGCTGGATCGCAGTGACCTGATCGGGCGGCGCAAGGTCGAGCCGTTCTTCGTGGCGGTGACGGAGATTGTGCGCGATTACATCGAGGGTGCTTTCGGACTGCGAGCTCCGGAGCAGACCACGGAAGAGTTCCTGGCCGGCTTGGCGACCGCGGGCGAGGTGGCCCGCCATCGCGAGGTGCTTCAACCGTTCCTGACGGCCGCCGATGAGGTGAAGTTCGCGCGCTTCGATGCGGACGAGACGGCGATGCGGCGGGCGTTTGAGACGGCCGAGCGATTCGTGCGTCAAACCAGCCGGACGGAGGGAAGCGAGCGATGACGTTCATCGAATTCGCCAACCCGCATGCTCTCTGGCTGGTGCTGCTGGTGCCGTTGTACCTGGTGTTGCTGCGACGACGGCGGGTGACGGCGGCCCTACGATACCCGTCGGTCCGCAACCTCAGGCGGCTGCCCAAGAGCTTGCGACAGCGATGCCGCATTCTGCTGCCTGTTCTGCGGACGCTGGCGGTTCTGCTGCTGATCGTCGCTCTGGCTCGGCCGATTCGCAGGCTGGAGACGCAGGAGCTTCCCAGCCAGGGCCTGGCGATCGCAATGCTGCTGGACCGGTCGGGCAGCATGGGTGACCCGAACGGGCGGCTGATGTATGAGAAGAAGCTGGAGTTGCGGTTCAAGATCGCGCAGGACCTGTTTGAGGCCTTCGTCAAAGGCGGGCGGGGCGACCTGCAGGGCCGCCCCAGCGATCTGATCGGCCTCTTCAGCTTTGCGACCTATCCGCGAACCGATCACCCCTTCAGCCTCGACCACGAGTCCATCGCCAACATGGTCAAGCAGCTCTCGTTCGAGAAGCCTTTCATCGACGAGTACGGCCAGCCGACGGATGACATACGCAAGGCCGCCCTGCAAACCGATGAGCGCGGTCGCGTGCTTCGCGATGGCTGGGGGCGGCCCGCCGTGAAGACAAACCCGATGCAGTTAACCGACTTGAAGGCAGCCATCGAATATGCCGCCAACAAGCTGATCGTTCTCGATGAGGACCTTGCCAGGCCCAACGCCGGTCGTCGCAAGTACGAGGTCAAAAGCAAGGTGCTGCTGTTGCTGACCGACGGCGAGCCCACGGTGAGCGACGGGCGGCGCGATGCAGAGTACCCCGACGAGGAGACGATGAAGAAGCTCGTCGACGCGGGCATTCGAGCCTATTTCGTGCAGATTCTGGCGCATCAGCGTTATCGCGAGCGCCCGGACGGCACGATCGAGGTCATCGTTCCGGGCGGCGGCGGCTTGTTCGGTTCCTTCGTCGATCCGCGCGAGGCAGCGGCGGTCAACAAGGCCGTCGACGAAGCCCGCAAGCTGGCCAGGCGGACCGGCGGCGAGCACTTCCTGGCGACCAGCGGCGATCAGCTCGCGCAGATCTACGAGCGGATCGACGCTCTGGAAAGGTCGGATGTCGGCGGGCGAACGATCTTCTCGCACGAGGAACGATACCGGCCGTACCTGTTGGCGGCACTGGTGTTGCTGGCTGCCGAGGTGCTGCTCGGGCTGACTTGGCTGAGGAGGTTGCCGTAATGGATGCGCAATTCTTCAACCTGAATCATCCCGCCTTTCTGCAGTGGCTGTGGGCTCTGGTGCCGCTCGCTCTGCTATTCGGGCTCGATCTGCGCCGGCGACAGAAAGCCGTGGCTTTGTTCGTATCGAAGTCGCTGCTGGATGACGTCTGCCCGCGTCGTTCGATCGGCCGGCCGATCGTGCGGTTTGTGATTCTGTGCATGGGGTTGGCGAGCCTGATCCTGGCCGCGGCCCAGCCGCGATGGGACCCCAGGCAGATCGAGATGCAGCAGCAGGGCCAGAACCTGCTCTTCTGCCTCGACGTGTCCAACAGCATGCGGGCGCGCGACGTTGACCCTTCGCGCCTGGAGGCGGCCAAGGCGGCGATTCGCTCGTTGGTCACGCACCTGCCGGCGGGCAACCAGGTGGGACTGATGGCCTACGCCGGCAGCGCCGAGTTGAAATGCCCGCTGACGCCCAACTACTCACACTTCCTCTCGGTGTTGCCCGATGTCACCTTCAACAGCGTCGATCAAGGCGGTACAAACCTGGGCGATGCGATCCACTCGGCCATGCGCAACGTCTTCGGACTGGAGCCGAGCCAGGCCGCTGAAGACAAGAAGAAGGCCGCCACCCAGCCGTCGACCGAGTTGAAGGCCGAGCAGCCCGACGGTCACCGGAACGCCAACGTCCTCGTGGTGTTGACGGATGGTGAAAGCCACGAGGGCGATGCCAGGGAGATGGCGGCGCTGGCTCACCGGCTCGGCGTGGGCGTTTACATCATCGGTCTGGGCACAGCGGCCGGCGCGCCGATCCCGATTGAAATCGACGGGAAGATAACCACGCTCAAGTTCAAGGACCAGGAGGTCATCACCAAGTTCGACGACGCCTCGCTGCGAAGCATCGTGGCCGATCTGCCCGATCGCAGCGGCTACCTGGCGGCCGGCGCGTCGAACGTGGACCTCGTCGACGTCTACAAGAACGTCATCGCCAAACAGGGCATGCAGACCAAGGATGTGCGGGTCACCGTGTGGCAGGAGAAGTACCAGTTGTTCGTGGGCATCGGCGTCGTGCTGGTGGTGCTCTCGACCTTGATCAGCGAGCAGCGGCCGGTGCCGCGGGCAGGAGGTGTGCGATGATCTCCCGTCGGCCCATGCAGGTGATCATCGCGGACCGCTCGGCCCGGAATCCCTTCCGGGCCGCCTCGCACGGCGGAATCCGTTCCGCATTCCGCAACCATGAGGATGAGAATCCTCCAGGCAGACGGCCCCAGAAAGGATTCTGGGGCCAGCGGCTCCTGCTGATCTCCTGGCTGCTCGCCATGCCGCTCGCATCCGCGCGAGCCGACATTCGCCCCTTGCTGCTGGATGCCGAGGAGCAGTTCGAGCAGAACCGGTTCGAGCAGGCGCTCAAGCTTTACAAGCAGGCCGACGAGGCGGAGCCCGACCATCCGGCCGTCTGGTACAACATGGGCCTATGCCACATGGAACTGGGCGACGGCGACAAGGCGATTCAACAGTTCGAGAAAGCGGCCAGCCAGTCGGGCGTGCCGGCCTACCTCAAGCAGGACGCCTTCTACAACATCGGCCTGGCGCGGGCCGCGAGTGCCCGTCAGAAGCTGAATGACCTGATGGCTCCGGCCACCCAGCCGACGGATCGCAAGCCCGCCCCCGATGATCCGGCGAACATCGAGAATCTCAAGAAGATCGCCGACGAGTTCCTGCTGGCCATCGCCGCTTTTCGCCAAGCCCGCGACGTCGGTCCCGACGACGACACGGAGCACAACATCCGGGCCGCTCGGATCATCCGCCGCAACGTGCTGGGTCTGCTCCAGCGAGCCGCGGAGGCCAAGGAGAAGGAAGATATCCTCAAGGATCCGCGTGCTTATCTGGAGTCGCTGATCGCCGAACAGGATCAGCAGGTGAGCCTGACGCGGTACCTGGTGATCAGACCCCCGGACGACCCGGCCGCGGTTCGGCACGCGCGGCGCACCGCCATCCGCGGCCAGCGCAAGCTCATGGAGCGAACCGGCGAACTGGCCGACCAGTTGGCCCAGTACCGCCAGCAACAGGCCGACGCCCCTGCCTCGTCGGCGTCGCAGCCTTCGACGCAACCGGCGGAGCAGACGCCGCTGGAGAAGGCCTACCGCGCGGCCTCGGCACAGTTGAGAAAGGCTGTCGACTCGCAGAAAGACGCGTGCGCGTTTCTGCTCGACGGCGAGATCAAGCCCGGTTGGGACAAGCAGTTCGCTGCTCTCGAACAGATGTACGGGGCCTTGTTCCTCTACCCGCTCGAACCGGCGCCGGCGCTTGCCAAGGCCAAGGCGGTTCAACAGATGTTGCGAGAGCTGGTCGCCGAAGTGACGAAGGAAGCGGACTGGCTCAGCGATCCGCTGCTGGGAGACGTCGAGTGGCCGAAGGATGCCAAGTGGGACGCCGACAAGACCAGCATCTTCGTTCAGCAGGCCGTTGTGGGCGGCACGCTGGCGATGCTTCAGAACCAGTTTCGGATTCTGTCGACGCGGCCTGCGGATGAGCAACAGGCGCCGCAGGAACAGCAAGAGAACCCGATGCTCGATCGCGAGCTGAACGCGAAGCTGTCGAAGATCATGGAGCCCGCACCCGAGACCAGTCAGCGGTGTCTGAAAGCGATGATGGACCGCAACCGCAAGGACACGCTGGCCGGTCAGGATGAGTTGCTCAAGATGATCGATGAGGCGATGGAGCTGTTGCCGCGAACCATCGAACAGCGACTGCAGGAATTGGTTGTCAAGCAGGCGGAGTTGAACTCTCAGGTCAAGGCCGAGTCGGGCGATGAATCGGCCGATGAATCGACGAAGCCCTCTCCGTTGGATGAGATTCGCAAGTGGGCTGCCGAGTTGAAGACGAGGCTGTTGGCCCCAAGAGCGTCGAAGGTCGCCGACGGTTTCCGCGAGCGTCAGGAGAAGATCCAGAAGGATGGCGGCAAGGCTGCGGCGCAAATCCGCGAAGAGATCCCGTCCGAGGCGGCCTCGCAGCCGGCCGGTGCGCCGCCGACGTCACAGCCGTCGCGCGTACAGGCCCTGATCGAGGCCGGCAAGCATGTGGCCGCCGCTGACGAGCAGATGACGCAGGCGATTGAAGGGCTCAACAAGGCGTCGGTCGAGAACTCGCGGAAGCCGCTGAAGTCCGGCGGGCCGGTCCAGGTGCCCCAGGCCAAGGCCCTTGAGGAACTGGTCAAGGCCCTGATGGCCCTGCAACCGCCGCAGTCGCAGCCGCAGGACGAAGAGCAGGACCAGCAGGATCGGCAGCAACAGGAACAGCAGCGCGATCGGCAGGAGATCCAGCGGGAGATCGAACAGGCCGAGCGGCAGCGCCAGGAGGTCGAGCGCCAGCTTCACCAGCGCCGCCCGCGAACGGTGATCAAGGATTGGTGACAATCATGGCCACCGACCGCAGAAGAGCGAGCCTTCTCATTGTTGCCGGGGCATTGCTGCTGTGCGCCCCGGGCATCGGATGGGCGGCGGAGGTCAGCGCGCGTTTGCATCCGGATACCATCTACCTCGGCACGCAGACGCATCTGGTAGTCGACGTGCAGGACGGCGACGGCCAGTGGCCGACGGCTGCGGGCGTGGACGGCGTCAGAATCAGCCGCCACGGTTCGCCGAGAATGGTGCACCAGCTATTCGCCGGAACAGTAAGGCGGTCGCACTCCTATGATTTCTTGGTGACCCCTGAGCGAGCAGGCACGTTCCGGATTCCCGCGGTAACGGTGAAGGTCGGCGATGAGACCATCACCCGCGGGCCGTTTACCCTGCAGGTCAAGGAAGCAGCGGTCAAGTGCATCGGCGCCAAGCTGGACCCTGGAGAAACGCTTGTCGGCCGTCCGGTGACGCTCTTGTTCGGTTTCCAGGGCCATCGCCCCGGTGCTCAGCCAGTGCTGCCGAGCATCGACGGACTGACCATCACGTCGCCAGGCCAGCCGCAGGTCCAACAGGACGAGCAGGGTATTCCGTTCCGGGTGTTCCGCTGCCGTGTGACGCCGTCGAAGCTGGGGACGTTCCGGATCAAGGGAATCACCTTTGCGAGTGTGCCTGCCGACGAGGTCACGCTGACCGTTTCGCCGTTTGTGATTGTCGGGACGCGTGCCTCAACCCAGTCGTTGGTGGTCGGCGAGGAGGCAACTCTTCAGTTGCATACCCTCGGCCTGAAAGCCGACGCAGGGCTGACGCTGGTGGCACCGCCGGGCCTTGAGATCAGGTCTTCAGGACCGCCCGACGAAGATCCGACGGGCACAACGGTCTTCAGTTTTGTTGTCCGTGCGCTTGAGCCCGGCAGCCCCGCGATCGCCACGCTGAAGCTCGGTGACGGCCGGCAGGTGTCGCTCAAACAGCCGGTCTCGTTCTCGGTGCGGCAAAGCGGCGACGGCGGCATCCTGGCCTTCAGCGGCAAGGTCCGCAGCGGCGAGAGTGCTCTCGGCGAGCCGTTTATCGTCGATTACGACGTGTTCTATCGGGGCAACCTGCTTGCGTCGGCGCTGGACCTGTCGAAAGCAGGGTTTGCGGACAAGCCGTACATCAAGGTTGAGCCGATCGACGACTTGGCCTATCCCGACTGGAAGGGGCGGCCGATGCAGACGGAGTTGGCTCCCGAGGGCAAGCTGACCGTGCTGGTCGGCAGCGGCGACTACGAAGGCCGGAAGGAACAGCGGATGCGCTTTGCCCTGAAGATCACACCGCTGGCTGCCGGCGAAGTACAGTTGACCGGGGTGCGGGTGATTCTGCGCTTGCAGGTGAGTATCCGCAGGCAGGATGTCGGCTTTGTTTTCCGGAGCGACACGACAAACGATTATGATCGCGTGGCGGACTTGCCGCCTCACCGCGTGGTCGATCCCCGTGGCAAGACGGCCCCGGCTGGTTATCGCGGCGCGGTCGGTGCGAACTTTACATTCGTTACCTCGCTGGACCGTACCACGGCCGCGGCGATGTCACCCCTGACACTGACGATGAGAATCACCGGTGAGAGCGTAGGTCCACAGTTTCAGCCGCCAGCCCTGACCGACGTGGCCGAGTTGACTCGCGATTTCGAGGTGTCGTCGACTGTTTCCGGCGGGGAGGTGGAAGGCAACACCATCACCTTCACACAGATCGTTCGCCCGCGGAGCGAACGGGTGAGCGAACTGCCCGCCCTGCCGCTGGTCTTCTACAACTATCAGAAGCAGCAGTACGAAACGGCCTACAGTCTGCCGATTCCCATCGAAGTCCGTGCCGGTTCAATCGTCGGTGCGCAGGCCATGCAGGTCAGCGCCGGCTCGCAACCGGCACCCGAGGTCAACCGTCCAAATGACCCGACGCGGCAGGATCAGCCGGTGGCGGCGCTGAGTGCGAATTTCGACTCGCTCGGCAATCTCGCTCGCACCGAACCCCTGGGGCTGACCGGCTTGCTGCTGGTGTTGGTTGGCGGGCCGACGGTCGTGCCGCTGGCCCGCGCGGGCTACGTGATCTTTCAACGACGGCGCCCGATGAGCGAGGTTCGCCGCGAGCGGGCAAGGCTTCTGGCTTCGCTGGATCGCCTGGGTGGCGAGGAACGGTTTCATTTTGAGCTGGCCGAGATTGTGCAGGCCTTTTTGCGGCTGACGTTTGGTCTTCCGCCGGGCGAGATTTCCGCCGATGACCTGGGGCGGCTGCTTGACGAGCGGCGGGCGGAGAGCGATCTGCGAACGGCAGCGATGCATTTGCTGGCTGACTGTGACGCCGGCCGGTTTGCGGTCGGAGCGGTGGAGCAGGGCGAGAAGGAGCGGTTGATTCGCCAGGCCCGCGCGGTGCTGACGAGAGCCGAGCAGTTGGCGAGGAATTGAGAGCGAGGAGTTGAGAATTGCGAATGCAGCCGCCCGTGTGCCACTGTTCCGTGAACAGTGAGAAAGTGCCCTCTTGTGTGCCGCTGCTCCGTCAGCGGCGGAGGAGCAGCCGCCCGTGTGCCACTGTTCCGTGAGCAGTGGAGAAGGCTCGATTTGATGATATGGATCTCCCGATCATCTTTCGTGTTGTTCGTCGCCTTGGTGGCGGTATGTGGTGGTGCGCGCGCATGGGGCGTGTCGCCGGAGGAGCGATTCGCCGAAGCGCAGGCACTGTTCGAGGCTGCTCAGAAGCGCGTGGCAGAAGAGAAGGCTGACCCGGTCGAAGCCCAGCGGATGTTTCACGAAGCGGCCGGCCGATTTGCCGCAATCGCCGCGGACGGCGTGGCCAGCGTCAACCTGTTCGTGAATACCGCAAATGCGTATCACTTCGCCGGCGACAATGCCCGGGCGCTGCTCTGGTACCTGCGGGCGGAAAAGCTGGCCAACACGCCCGAAGTGCGCTCCGGGCTGGCAACGCTCCGCAGAATCATCAACGCCGAGCCGAGACCTCCGGAGCGGACGTCCATCGGCCGGGTGCTGATGTTCTGGCACTACGACCTGTCTCGCTGGACCAAGCAGGTCTTTATGCTGGTGACTTATCCTCTTGGCTGCGGTTTGCTGCTGGCCGGGCTGATGATTCGTCGTCGCCGTGTGCTGCTGCGCCTGGCTGTCGCCTTCATGTTGATTGGCGGCGTCATGGGTGTTTCCGACCTCGTGACCGCGACCGCCCCTCCGGCGCCATGGGCAGTTGTTCTGGAACCGGGCGAAGGGCGCTCCGGCAACGGTCCGGCGTATTCGGTGGTGGTCCCGTCGGTCCGTATGGGCCAGGAGGTGCGCATCATCGAAAGGCGGTCGGACTGGGTGCGGGTCGAGATGCCCTCGGGCGTGCGCTGCTGGCTGCCGGCCGAGGCCTGTGAACCCGTCTGAGCGAGACATCCGGCGAGGCGGGTCTTCCCTATTTGCCGTCCACCCTGAGTTGCCTTATAAGTGTGTGAGCCCGTAGATCAGGCAAAGGAGCAACAGCCATTATGCAGTTCGCGAACCAGCAGACACGACGTGGTTTTCTGAAGGACTCCCTGGCGGCCGCGGCGGCGATGAGCGTCATGAGCATGAACGAATTGAGAGCAGCCGAGAAGGCGGCCAAGCCGCGATGGATCATAGCCTGCCGGGACGCTCACCTGCCCGAGACCGGTGAGCCGGGTGCCTGGTCGGCGATGAAGGTCATGAAAGTCGAGGGGGTCGAGGTGTCGGTTGACCTGGCCGGCAAGTGCGGGCACCTGCACGGGCGCGAGAAACCCTACTCCATCGCCAAGCCTGACGATCTCAAGGTTCTGGCCGACGATCTCAAGAAGCACGACCTGAAGATCTCGGCGTTCTGTCTGCACAATCACTTCGATGAGAACCTCGAAGGAGAGCTTGAGTGCGTGAAGATGACTGCTCGCGCGGCCAAGGAACTGGGTGTGCCGGCCGTACGGCTGGATATTGTGCCGCGGAAGATCAAGGATGAGAAGGAGTTCCTGGAATTCGCAATCAAGACCGGCAAGCAGGTCGTCGAAGTATCCAAAGACACGGACGTCCGCTTTGGGGTGGAGAATCACGGCGGCACGACCAACAAGCCTGAGTTTCTCAAGGCCATGTTCGAGGGTGTGGGAACCAAGCGCTTCGGCCTGACGCTGGACACGGCCAATTTCTACTGGTTCGGCCATCCGCTGGCGAAGTTGTACGGCTATTGGGAGGAGTTGGCTCCGTACATCTGCCACACCCACTGCAAGAGCATCAACTACCCCGAAAGCGAGCGCGAGAAGCAACGAAAGATGGGCTGGGAGTACGGCAAGTACTGCTGCCCCGTTTATGAGGGCGATATCGATTTCAAGAAGCTTGCCGCCATCCTGCGCAAGGCCGACTACAAGGGCGACTTGTGCATCGAGAACGAGTCGCTCGGCCGCTTCCCCAAGGAGCAGCGCAGAGAGATCCTCATCAAGGAAGCCGCCTTCCTTCGCAAGATCGCCGAAGGGGCGTAGGATCGCACGCTGATCTCGGGTGCCATGCCCACGGTTTCGCGTGGGCATGCGATGCTCATCCACCATTCTCCCTTCCGCTCGGCCCGAAATCCTTTCCGGGCCCTTCTGCAAAGCAAGGCGTTGGGGCTGGTCGCCTCATTCATCATTCTCGATCGCGATCATCTCCGCCATCTGCACCCATTGCTCGACGCTGAGTTGTTCGGGGCGTTGGGAGAGGTCCCACCGGCCGTCGGACTCGACGAGGTGGAAATGCTCGTCGGGCAGAACGCGGTTGAGTGTCCAGCTAAGCATCTTGCGGCGGTGGTTGAAGCACTGATGTACAATGGTACTGAGTTGTTCTCGAACAAGCGGAGCTAACTTGCCCCCTTCGCGCAAGTCGATTCGCAGCATCGCCGAGTCCACTTGCGGCTCCGGCCAGAACGCGCTCGGTGGCACGCGGGCGATTCGCTCGGTGCGGGCCATGGCCTGCACGTACACGCTGACGGGTCCGTAGTCCTTGTTGCCCGGCGAGGCCGTCAGCCGGTCGGCCACCTCGGCCTGAACGGTGAAACACATCGGCGAGACGGTCAGTTCGCCCATCAGCAGATCGACCAGCAGCGGCGTGGCCACTTGGTAGGGCAGGTTGGCCACGAGCATGATTCGGCCGTGGAGTTCGGCTTGGCACCTGGTCAACGCGTCGAGGACGCCGGGATCGATCGTCGACTTGTCGGCCAGCACGTCGGCGTGAATGAGCGTGATGTTATCTGCGGCGGCGAAGCGGTTCCGGCAGATCTCGTGAAGGCCGCGATCGATCTCGACCGCGACCGCGTGGCCGGCCTGCTCGACGAGGTAGTCGGTCAGCGTCCCGGTGCCCGGTCCCACCTCCAGGACGACGTCGCGATGAGTAACGCCGGAGGCGTCAACCAGTTTGCGCAGCAGGTTCCCGTCAATGAGGAAATGCTGCCCGTGCTGCCGCAGCGGCCGTAAGCCTGCCGCTTCCAGCATCGCACGGATCTCGGTTTTCGTTTGAGCCATCGGTGTCAGGTTAACGCGCGGTGCGGGAGAACGTCAAATGCCCACATAAAAGTTCTACAATACTCCTAACGACCATGCCGCCGGTCCACGGGGCCGACTTGTGGTGACGACAGGGGCGGTGCCTGGGGGTCGTCACCGTCGGCGGCTCGCTGCCACCGGCGTGTCTCACGTCTACCCCCTTTTGAGCCTGGACACGACACCGGCGATTCGACGTCGCGACGAAAAAGCTGCCCCCGCGAACGCCCCTGCCGTCAACCGCCGAACGCCGTTAGAACTTTTTGACTCTATTTAGATCTCCATCTGTATGCCCAGCCGTTGTGCGATGCGATCAAAATCATCGAGGCTGTAGTAGTGGATGATGAGCCGCCCGTTGCCTTTTCGGCTGGACTCCTCGATCTCAACCTTGGTCGCGAGTTGGCGGGTGAAGGCTTCCTCAAGAGCCCTTATCTGGGCTCGTTTCGCGTTTTTGTCTTCGGCCGGTTTGCTGGCGGACTCGCGGGCATTCACGCGGTCGCGGACCAGCTTCTCTAACGCTCGGACGGAGAAGCCAAGGTTGATGGCCTGTTTGGCCGTGCGAATCAAGTCGGAGGGCGAGCGAATGGCCAGCAGGCAACGGGCGTGCCCCATCGATAACTGGCCTGCAGCCACCCAGTCCTTGACTTCCTGCGGCAGGTCAAGAAGCCGGACATAATTGGTGACCGTGGAGCGGTCCTCGCCGATTTTCGAGGCCAACTGTTCGGGAGTAAGGCCGAATTCATCGCAGTATCGTTTGTAGGCAGCGGCACGATCGATCGCGTTGAGGTCCTCACGGAAGATGTTCTCGGTGAGGGCTATTTCGAGCATTTCGGCGTCGGTGGCCTGGCGGACAATGGCCGGGATCTCGGAAAGACCAGCCATTTGTGCTGCCCGCCAACGGCGTTCCCCGGCAATCAATTCGTACACCTTCTTGTCCTTGGTGCGAACAAGAACCGGTTGGATGACCCCGGTGGCGGAGATCGACGAGGCCAGGCTCCTGAGTTCGTCGGGCGAGATATCCTTTCTGGGCTGAAACGGGTTGGGCCGGATCTGTCCGACGCGGATGGCGGCTGCGGGACTCGTGGGAGCTTCCTGGCTGCGGAGTGCTTCCGAGGTCGCTGACGCAGCAGGGGGATCAAAGGGATTGAGAGACATCAGGGAGCTGAGGCCTCGCCCCAGTCGCTTGGGCGGGTTCTTCATCGTATTCACCTCCGACAAGTCGGGAATCGCGGCTTCCAAGGGCCCTATTGGCCTATTGAACACAGGCTATAGTATTGCGATGTCATTCGGGCCGCAAGTGGTTGTGGTGGTTTTTCAAGGATGTGGTCCGGAGCCGCTGCCAGAGGGGGATAGGGCGGGTTGCGCGGCGGGCAGGCCTGTTTCACGTGGAACGGGGTCTGGTCACCCCTGACTGGCCAGACTTCGTTCCACGTGGAACAGGGGCTGTGACAGGCTAATGCTGGCAGGCCAGCAGAAACCAGTATATGCCAGCATGCCCGATTGCAGGTTTTCGCGCCTTCGGGCCGGTCGGACGCCGGGATCGCGCGGGCGGGGGCGGCGGGTGCACCTTATGGTGCTTGTAGGAGGGTGCCACAACATGTGGCTGGTAGTTGGCCCAACGCCGAATCGCGGCCGACCGTCGGTCCGCCCGGGGTGTTGGCTGTCGCTGAACCGGCGATCGGGGTGAACCGACAAGAGGCGAGATCAGAAGGTCATCTGCATGCGGACGCCGACCACAAAGGAGTCGCGGATCGCCTCGGTGCCGTGCGGCTGGTGAATCCATTGGAAATCCGGTGTCACATTGAGCCACGGCAGCAGGGCGATGTTGTAATACAACTCGTAGATGGACTCGCGATCGCCGAGGTCGAGTGTCCGGGCCCGATCACCGATGATGCTCTGGACAAAGCCGAAGCCCAAGACGTCATCGTCACGGGCCGGAAGGAGGCCCTGGTACTGCCCGCCGACACTCCAGAAATGCTCGGTCAGGTTGATGTCGTCGTGGGCATAGGCGCAGCGGAAGAATACGCCCAGCCCCTGTGTATCCTCATCATCACCGGGATTCTCTCTGAAGAGCATCTGATCCATGTTGAAGGCGAAACCGATATCGTCGGTTCTGTTGCGAAAGACGTTTTCGGTGGTCAGGAATACCGGTTTGGGTCTCGGGTCGTACCAGAGCATGAAGCGATAGCCGCCGGGGAGCTTGCCCCATGCGGTGCTCCAAACCGGCGTGAAACCGGTTTCAAAGACCGAGAACGTGTAGCTCTCGTCGTGGTAGAAGGTGTTGAATCCCGTTTCGCGTCCGCTGGCCTGGGCATCGGCGACCGCGCCCTGAAAGTACGTCCAGTCCACGGGCTGCACCGCGACCACGACTCCTTGGCAGTAGTCGGGCCAGGGGATGTTTTGGATGTTCACGAGTGTGGTGTTGAGGAACTGAGACGTCTCATCGTTGGCATAGGCGTTGAGGTCGAAATCGATCATCAGATCCATCTTGCCGACCTTCACCCGGATCTTCTCGTCCAGAAAGGTCTGCTGATACCATAGCTCGCTGACCTGGATGGGCTCATCTCCCCCGTAGGCGTCGCCGTTCACCGCATGGAGAGTACCGACCTTGTCGAGGCCGATGTCGGTGTTCCAACTGCTCTCGGCCAAGAGATAGAGGATTCCGCCTTTCCAGAGGCCCATCTTCTCGAAGTCCAACGTCAGTTGGGTATCCACACTCCCGATGATGTCGTGCCCGTTGTGGGTATCCAAACCGCCGTAAGTGTTGTGCTGATAGGTCGCCGTCATCGACAAGCCAAACTCTATCCCTTTGTCTGCAAGCCAGTTACGGGCGCCTCCCCAGTCGCCGGTCAGCTGTGTGTTGTTCAGGGCATCAAAGAGCCTTTCGGTACGTGCCCTCTCACCGACAGCCTGTTGAGCGGGTTGTGAGGCCGGGGTTTGGGCGTGTAGTGAGCAGGCCATGAGCAGCCATGCCAGGACGGTCCCACCGGCGATTTGCATTCTCATTGAAGGTCTCCCATTCAGCAGGGGTCCCCGGTCCAGGATCGACACCACAGCAACATGGGTGCGATGCGACGGCTGGGCGTCTCCAGCAATCACTGCGAGAAGGCCTTTGCCGCAATCTCCTCGCGAAGCACACCGGCGACGCCCACTGCGTGCAGGTTCGCCCGTGTGGCTGAGCAACGGCCCCCCACCCATTGATCGGGAACAGGATTCTCTTGCACAAGACGGAACCTGCCCTGCGTCTTCTGCAAGCCATGACCGCTGCCTGGCGGATATTACGATAAGACTAACCGTAATAAACGAGACTGTCAACCATTCTCGGGGACACGGCGGGGCGGTCCTTCACGAGAGAAGCAGTATGCGTTATATGCGCGTGTCGGCAAGCTCATCTGGGCGCTCGAAATGAGGAGACCAACATGCGACGTTCGGCGATGATTCTCTGCGTGATGGCAATGGGGGTCGCGGCCGGGGTTTCCGCGGCCGCCACCAGTCAGAAGCATTATTACGCTCGCGACGCGGTTGAAGACCGTCACGGTGTGATCGCGCCGTGGTACCGGGGGCAGAACGGCCAGTTGGATCTGCGCGTTCGCATCGCGGCCGAGACGCTCAAGCGGTATCCATGGACGGAGCCAGGCAAGGCGCCCGTACAGGTACCCGAGTACATCTGCAGCGGAGCGTGGAAGATCGCGCCCGACGGAACGATCACGATTCCGCCGCTCAGCGACTGGGCCAACGGCGACCTGGGTCAACGGGCGGCGTATGTTCTCAGCGGGCTGATCGATTACTACCGTTACAGCGGCGACCCGGCGGCCATCGCCCACATCACGCTGCAGGCCGACTACTTGCTCGATTACTGCCTGACGCCGGATGACCATCCGTGGCCTCGCTTCTTGGTGAGCGTGCCGACCAAGGGCAAGCCTTATGGCCGAACCGATCCGCACGGCTTCATTCAACTGGATATCGTGGCGGAGGTAGGAGCCCCGCTGATCCGCGCGGCGCAGATGACCGGCAACCAGCGATGGTTCGATGCGGCCAAGCATTGGGGTGATCTGCTGGCCGAGAAACGCGACCGTCGCTCAGGCGTGCCGCCGTGGGGTCGTTACGCCAACGCCGAAGATGCGCCCTGGGAAGACATCGCCACCGGCGGCGTCGTATTCATGCTCGATTTCTTCGACGAACTGATCCGCGCGGGTTACAGCGGCAAGGACAACGCCATCGTCGAGGCCCGCAATGCCGGTGTGGCTTACCTGCGCGATGTGCTGCTGCCCGACTGGACGGGCGGCGACGTCTGGGGGCGCAACTACTGGGACTGGCGCTGCAACGTGCAGGTGGAGAACGTCACCGAGTTCGCTGTTTGCTATCTGATGAACCATCCGGACGAATTTCCCAACTGGCGCAGCGACGCTCGCAACATCATGTCGTTGTTCCTCAACCGCACGTCCGTGGCACCGGGTTCCAGCGGCGACGTGTTCAGCGGAGCGTGGGCGTATCCCGAGTCGTCGGGCTGTTGTGGGCGGTCGCTGTGGTACGGCCCGATGGAACTGGCCAACGTCTGGGCCCAGTATGGCGTGCTGGCCGACAGCGAATGGGCCCGCGAGATCGCCCGGCGAAAGATCATCCTCTCGACGTACGACGTCCACGAGACCGGCGTGGTCGAGGACAACATCGACGGCGGGCAGATCGTCGCCGGTGACTGGTTCAAGATCGCCCACCCGATGGCTCTCAAGCACTGCCTCGCGGTCATCGCCTGGATGCCCGAGATCTTCGCCCCGCCGCGGGAGAACCATATTGTGAGGAGCACCTCGGTGATTGCATCCGTGGCCTACTCTGATGGCCGGGTCTCCTACACAACTCATGATGCGCCGGCCAATACAGTCGAGGTGCTCCGCCTGGCGTTTCGCCCCACACGTATCGAAGCCGATGATGAACCAGTGAAGGAGGGCGACCCATCTCGCGGCAATGCCGTCGAACTGAAGGAACTACCCGAAGGCGAGTGGCTCGTGCACGTTCGCCACGACGGCGCAAAGCGAGTCGTCATCGATGGCGATGATCCGCAGGAAACCATTGGCAAAGAGGCGTTCTCGTTTACAGGCGACTGGACCAGAGTGGAAGGCATAGACCGGACGGGGCGCACCTTCCGGGTCGACCGTTATTCATCCGCGGCAGGAGCCACCGCCACCTGCAGTTTCAAGGGCAGCCAATTTCGACTCATTGGAGCGGCAGGTCCTGATGGCGGGCTCGCGGATGTCTACCTGGACAACGAACGGCAACTCCTCGATCTGGACTGCTGGTGCCCCCAGTCCACATGGGGCGTTCTCTATCATCGTTCCGGTTTGTCGAACGGCAGCCATACGCTCAAGATCGTCGTTCGGGGAAAAGGTAACCCGCGCTCCATTGGGAGCATGGTGGTGCCGTTCGAACTCCAGTACTCCGCAGCCGACGCCCACGGCTTCTTCGGCGAAGGCGGCGGCCCCAAGGACGCCCAGCGATGGATCTTTGGCTACACCGGTCGTGAGGATTACATCGATTCGGCCGGCAACGCATGGCGGCCGGCGACGGAGTTCGTCATTCGGTCCGGAGACGGCGTCGATTCGGTCAAGGCCGCATGGTGGACGGATCGCAGGCAGATTCAGATCGACGGCACGAACGATCCCGAGCTGTACCGCTACGGCGCGCACGGCAAGGACTTCTGGGCGGACTTCACCGTCGGACCAGGTACGTATCACGCCCGCCTGAAGTTCTGCGAAACGCGGCGGATTGATCCGAAGCTTCGGGCGGTCACCATTCTGATCAACGGCGAGCAGAAGGTGGCGAGTCTGGACATTGCCGCGACGGCCGGCCGCGATGGCGCGGCCAGAACACTCGCACATCCCAGCAGCAAGCCGTTTGTTCAGCCTGCGGGCATCAACCATGCCGTGGATCTGGTTCTCAACGATATCCAGCCGAGAAACGGCGTCATCTCCATTCGCCTGCGGAACGACCATGGCGGCGAGGCGATCGTGCAGGCAATCGAAGTCGGTCCGGGCGACGGCGGCAGGGGGGCTGAACCGGTGTCGTTGCCACCGGAGTCACAGCCCGCGCCAGCCGACCGAACCGGTGGTCTTCTGCTCAACGGCGGCTTCGAGGAAGGAGCCGCAGGGGATCTCGGCAGCATGGGCAAGAGCGGCGGCGGCCACGGATGGAAGTACGTTTTTGCCGGGCCGACGGTTTCCTTCATCTACCCCGAGTCGGCATACAGCATCCATCCGGAGTGGGGACTGCCGAAGTTCCACTCCGGCAAGGAGGCTCTGCGGACACACACCGAAGGCCATGGCCACACGGTGGTCTATCAGGACGTCAGCGTTGTCGCGCAGCGCAAGTACACGGCTTCGGTGTGGGTTCGCACCGACGACCTGCACGGCGCGGGGTTCGGTAAAGACCCAAGCGATTCGGCCGGACTGATCATTCAGGAGATCGACAAGAAGGGCAAGGTGACCAGCCACCCCAAACAGGTAATCACCAAGCCGGGTGATTTTCAGAAGGTGTCGTTCACCTTCACCACCGACAAGAGAACCAGGACCGTCCGGTTCATCCTCGACACAGTGATCGCCTGCCCGTACGACCAGGGCCACGTGACCTACGACGGTTGCGAATTGGTGCGCGCGGAGTAGGAGGGTTCGCGTGAAGGTTCTTCTCTTCGTCCTGTGCTCGGCAATCGTCGGCTGGGTGTGTGTCTGGATCGGCCGGCGAGGCAAGCGTGTGGGCACCGACCCGCATTGTCCGAAGTGTGACTACAACCTCACCGGTGCCCCCTTGCCGCGATGTGCGGAGTGCGGGTTCGATTTCTCCGAGAGCGGCCCGGTCATCGGGCGGTTCAAGCGGCGTCCGGTGTTTCTTGCCGTGGGGCTCATCGGGCTGGTGCTCGCGACCGTGTTCGTCTACGGAGCCTGGGTCGAGACTCGTCACGATCTGCGCTACAAGTATTACTCGCGGTGGCCGACGGCTCTGGTGATTCGAGACATGCGAGGGCCGTTCCGGCCGCAGGCGGTCGACGAACTCGTGCGTCGTTGCCGGGCCGGCACGCTCTCCGACGAGCAAGCCAAATCCGTCGTGGAGTACCTGATGGCTCAACTGGTTCAGCTCCCGGTCACCAGCCAGCCTCCGTCGGAAATTGTCGAGGGCCTTGCCCACTTCCTGCTGGGCGATCATCTGACGCACGAGCAGACGTTCATGTTCTTCCGCTGCACTTGTATCCCGCAGGTGGTGTACGCCGAAGGACAACTCGCGTTTTTCCGACGCAGGCCGCTGCCTACTCGGATGCCGTTCGATGACTTTGTCGGGCACTATAAGCTCAAGGTTCTGTCCGTCGACGGGCAGCCGGTGCAGGGACTTGGCGTCGAGAAGCTCACCACGGCCTCGAACGCCTGTTATCACCGGCTGCCGTTTCCGCTGACCCCCAGGGAGTCCATTCACGCGCGACTGGAGATTGACTGGTATGGTCCTCTCGACCTGCAGGCCACCGTGAAGGTCCAGGGCTTGTCCCCGGAGGAGCAGTTGAAGGCGGTGTTGCCCCGATTGCGCAACAACAAGCGTCTGTGCACCATCACTGACGAAGTCACGGTGACGGCCAAGGACAAGTGGGTGCTAAACGTGAACCCCAAGGAGGTCCCCGGCACGCGCCCTTCATCCTGAAGTTCGTGCGAGGACGGAGGCATCCAGCGATCCGCCTCCTCCAGGTGTCCCAGATGTGGAACGGTCTCCGTGCTATCGAAGCGGGGTAAGCCGGTCCTCATTGCCGCCAGGAACCGATTCCGCCATGCCCCCGGTCTTCAGGGTCCCAGCCGCGACCCTTCCTTCCCGGGTTTGCTTTGCGTTACAATCCCGCCGCGTCGCCCGGAGTCATCGGCGGCCGACATGATTCGCAAGAAGATGCAGACGGAAGGAGTTGTGCAATGGCCAGTTTGAAAGGCACCCAGACCGAAAAGAACATCTTGACAGCATTCGCCGGCGAGTCTCAGGCTCGCAATCGCTACACCTACGCGGCGTCTCAGGCCCGCAAGGAAGGTTACGTGCAGATCGCGGACGCTTTCGCCGAGACGGCTGACCAGGAACGCGAGCATGCCAAGCGTTTCTTCAAGCTGCTTGAAGGCGGAGAGGCGGAAATCAAGGCGTCTTTTCCGGCCGGGGTGATCGGCACCACGGCCGAGAACCTCAAGCACGCCGCCGACGGCGAACTCTGTGAATGGGGCAGCATGTACCCCGGTTTCGCGAAGACCGCCCGCGAGGAGGGCTTTGAGGCCGTCGCCAAGGTGTTCGAAGCCATCGCGGTTGCCGAGAAACAGCACGAAAAACGCTACCGCGGCCTGCTGGCCAACGTCGAGGCCGGCACGGTTTTCAAGAAGAGCAAGAAGGTCGTCTGGCGGTGCCGGAACTGCGGGTACATTCATGAGGGCGAGGAGGCCCCTGCGGCCTGCCCGGCGTGTGCGCACCCCCAGGCCCACTTCGAGGTCCTGGCCGAGAACTGGTGAACGAGGATCCTCTGCGGAGCGGCCGTTGGCACCGCTTTGCTTCTCAACGGCGCGGTCAAGATGGAAGCGCAGGAGAAATCGCTTTTCCGAGCGCTCAGTTTATTGGCGCGCGCCGACAATCGCGGCTGAATTTGGCAATGCGCTTCGGAAGAACGCCGCCCACGAACAAGCAGCAGGACTTTCCACCGCGGTTTCTGGATTTGCGCGATAGCCGGGCCTATACCAAAGATATGGGCTGTCCAGCTAACCCTGCGCACGAATCCTTGCGCTCGCCGGCGGGTCATTTGTAGCGGTGATCGGATCCCCGCGACACCGCCGCCTTCGCAAGGCGTTGCGGTGGGACGGTGGCGTCGGATGGAGCAGGTGAAGGTCAATTCAGAGACTCGTTTTGTCGGTCTTCCGATCAGTCCGGGGCTGGCGCTTTCACAGGTATGTCTGTTCAACGACCACCGGCGTGAAGGCCTGAGGGTCTACCGAATTGCCGCCGAAAGCGTTCGGTACGAGCAAGCCCGCTTGCGCAGGGCGATCGAACTCGCAGGCCAGCGCTTGCGTGATCTATCCGCCCGGGTGGCCGAGCGGATCGGTGCCCCCGAAGCAGCCATCTTCGATGCCCAGCGGACGATTCTGTCCGATGAGGGTCTGTCGCGCGAAATCGACGCGATGATCGCGAACCATCGACTGAATGCCGAGGCGGCAGTCGCGCGCACGCTCGATTCCTATGAGACCCGCTTGCGCGAGTTGGACGATACCCACCTCAGGGAGCGGGCCACCGACATCGGCGAGATTCGTCGCCGACTGCTCGACACCCTGGGCAACATGGGTTCGTCGCTGCACTGCTGGACGCAGATACGCTGCCTGCGAGGCACCAACCGGATCATCGTGGCTGAGGAACTGACGCCCAGCCTGACGGTCGAATTGGACACCGAGCACATCATGGGCTTCGTGAGCGAGCGGGGTGGTCCGACTTCTCATGCGGCGATTCTAGCTCGGGCGCTGGGTATCCCGGCGGTCAGCGGAGTGAAAGGCATTCGCGAACTGCTTGCTTGCGGTACGGAGCTGTTGCTCGATGGAGACACCGGCGAAGTGATCATCTGGCCGGACGATCAGACGCTGTCCCGGCGCCACTGTGTGCAGAACAGACGGCCGGTTCCGCCCCAGGCCGTCGCCCCCGTTGCAGGCGTGACGGTCATGGCCAACATCAGTCGGGCCGCCGAGGTGGTCGATGCTCTCAGCATGCAGGCCGAGGGCATCGGTCTGTACCGCACGGAGTTCGAGTTTCTCGCGGCCGAGCGCCTGCTCGACGAAGAAGAGCAGGTAGCCCACTATGCCTCGGTTGTCCGAGCCATGGACGGCCGGCCCGTGCACTTTCGATTGCTGGATATCGGAGGTGATAAGGAGGCCCCGTTTTTCGACCTCCCGAAGGAGGACAATCCGTACCTGGGTTTCCGCGGCAGTCGTCTGTTGCTCAGCAGGCCCGATCTGCTGGGGCCGCAGGCTCGGGCCCTTGCCAGGGCGTCGGTTCACGGGCCCGTGCACGTGATTTACCCGATGATTGTCGAGGTCGAGCAGTTTGTCAGGCTGCGTCGCCTGTTCACGGAGGCGATCGCCGATATTCCCGCCGGCCCGATCTTTCACGGTGTGATGTTCGAGGTGCCTGCGGCCTGCCTTCAGGCCCGCGAAATGCTTGAAGTGGCGGATTTCGGAAGCATCGGGACCAACGACCTGATCCAGTATCTCTTCGCCGTCGATCGCAACAACGAGCAGGTCGCGTACGACTGCTCGCCCGACCGCCCGGTGTTCTGGTCGCTGATCCGCCGGATTGTCGAGGCGGCGGAACAGACCGGCAGGCCGTTGTCGGTCTGCGGTGAACTTGCCGGCGATTCGCGCTACCTGCCGAGGCTGCGGGAAATCGGCATCCGCACGGTCAGCGTTGCCCCGCGCCTGATCCCGGGCCTTCGCCGCTCGCTCATTCATCCCTCCCCTTGACGGACAGCCGTCCCCGGCTTGAACTTCCGGTGGCCGGGGGGGATACTATTCGATCGCGCAGCGGCGGCAAGCCTGGCAGCGCGCACTTGTCTGTGTGACTGCCCTTGGCCAGCTTTGGGGGTTCGGTCAAGGGCCTGTGAGTATTCAGTTGTGGCGAACAACGAGATCCGTCTTCTGGTGCTGGATGTGGATGGTGTTCTGACGAACGGAACGATACTGATCGACGATGACGGCCGCCAGAGTCGTTGTTTTCACATCCAGGACGGATTGGGCGTGACTCTGTGGCGGTCGGTCGGGCGACAGGTGGCGATTCTGACCTCCAAGCGCTCAGGGGCGGTGGAGGCCCGGGCCCGGATGCTGGGCATCGACTTCATCGAGCAGGGCGCGGAGGACAAGCTGCCCGGGCTCGACAGGCTGGTGTCCAGGGCGGGTGTGTCACTGGATGAAACGGCGTACACCGGCGATGATCTACTTGATGTGGCGGTCATGCGGCGCGTCGGATATCCGATCGCCGTGGCCAACGCCGTTGAGGAAGTGAAAGAGATCGCCGCCTACGTGACCTCCCGGAACGGCGGCGAAGGGGCGGTGCGGGAGGTGATCGAGCACCTGCTCAAGCGTGACGGGCAGTGGTGGGCGGCGCTCAAGGCCATTGGGGCCGACCGCTGACGAGGCCGACGTGTCGGCCCGGAGAACCCGCAGTGTTCAAGAAATTCATGCTCGTGGTGGCCAGCATGGCGGTCATCGCCGTCGCCTATGTCATTTATCAGTGGCAGGGTGAGGCCGTGCCGGTTGTTGCACCTCCCGAACTGGCCCCATTGCCTCGGCCCGCCTTGCCGACCACGATGCAGGCCGATGGTGCTCGGCCGCCGGCGATTCCCATCGGCCCGAACTGGATCACCGCCGGCGACGCTCCGCTCCTGCGCATTTATGACAAGCAGGGCAACGCGAGGATCGTCTTCCGGGCGACGCACTGGAACCCGATCAGCGACAGCGAATTTGACCTGCTTGAGGCGACCGTGCGCCTGACCCTGCCGGGCGGCCAGTTGGCCTACATCTGGGCTGACGAGGGGCGCATCACCGTGCTGCAGGGCAAGGACAATAATCCGGTGGCCAAACGCGGGCGGTTGCAGGGCAATGTCCGCCTGTTCATCGATCTGACTGATGAGTCGTGGCGCGAGGATCACCCCGCTCAGGCCGACCTGGATCAACATCCCGAATCGGTGGTCAAGCTGTGGCTCGACCATGTGCGATTCGATCTTGATCTGAGCTTGCTGGAGAGCGACGGGCCGATTCTGCTCCAGAGCGCGCTCGGCGATATCGAGGGCAAGGGCCTGAAGATCAACTGGAACGAGCGCGACCGGCGGATCCAGCAGTTGACGATTGCCGAGGGAAGGCGGGCGGTGCTGCGGGGTTCTGAGGGCCCCGGGATGTCATCCTTGCGATCAAAGGAGTCCAAGGCGGCAACGGCTTCCGCGGCCGACGACGCTTCCTTGAAGAAACCGACCGAACCGGTGACTCCGGCCGCCGCGTCAGCGCCGGCGGTCGCCCGCATCATGCCGCCGGACAAGCCCGGCGGGCTGCCGTATATCGAGCTGGGTAATGGGCGCGAACGGGCCGCCCCACCGCGAATCGAGACGTATCGGCTCGTCTTTCGCGACCAGGTGGCGGCGGCACAAAAGGAAAATGGTCGGCGCGTCGGCGACCTGACGAATGCAGATACGCTGCAGCTTCTGGTCGACTTCAATCAGTCGCAGCGCCGCGGCATGGGCCGCCAGGCGAGCCGACCCGCCGGTCAGACGCCCGCGACCGCACCGGCC
>JAUCQB010000253.1 GCA_030372985.1 Phycisphaerae bacterium | reverse complement strand
TGCGTTTGCCGCTCTCTTGCCGAACCTTTGCAGCCGTGGCTGCGATGATTTCCTCATTCCTGCCGATGCTTCGGATGTGTTCGACCACCGCGGTTTCGATCTCGTGCGCATTGAGCGACTTGGTCGGACAGGACGCCCATCCTCGTTGCTGGGCGCTCAGGCAGACGTAGTAGCGATAGCGTTTGCCGTTGTCCTTGGCGGTGTAGGTATGCACCATGCCGGTGCCGCAGGGAACGCAGTAGAGCAGCCCCTTCAAGAGCGCTCCGTACTTGTTGCGCACCTCTTTTCCTCCGGTGCTGCCGTTCCGCCGGAGTGCATCCTGCACCTGCTGCCAAAGGTCGATGTCTACGATACCGCTGTGTTCGCCGTTGTAGATGGTTCCCTTGTAGTCGACCTTGCCGGTGTAGATCACGTTGGTCAGGAGCCGGAAGAGACCGTTCTTGGTGAATGGCTTTCCGCCGCGCTCCTGGCTCTTCTTGGTGGTCCACCGCTTGGTCTGCCAGCCGCGGAGGTCGATCTCCTGGACGACAGGGATCATGGCCTTGTGCTCCAGGTAGAGCTGGTATATCGCCTGGACCTGCGCAGCTTCGTCCTCGTTGACGATCAACTTGCCGCCTTTCGGGTCTACGTCATATCCAAGGACCGGCATTCCACCGACCCACTTGCCCTTGCGGCGCGCGGCGGACATCTTGTCCCGTGTGCGCTCCGAGATGATCTCCCGCTCGAACTGGGCAAAGGAAAGCAGGATGTTTAGGGTAAGCCGCCCCATGGAACTGGTCGTGTTGAACTGCTGGGTGACCGAGACGAAGCTCACAGAGTGTTTGTCGAAGACTTCCATCATGCGGGCGAAATCCAGGAGGGACCGGCTGAGTCTGTCGACTTTGTAGACCACCACGCAGTCGATGTCGCCCGACTCGATGACGGCGAAGAGCCGCTTGAGGGCGGGCCGTTCCATGTTGCCGCCGGTGAATCCGCCGTCGTCAAATCGGTCGGGGATGCACACCCAGCCCTCGTGCCGTTGGCTCGCGATATAGGCTTCCGCGGATTCCCGCTGGGCGTCGAGGCTGTTGAACTCCTGCTCCAGCCCCTCGTCGGTGGATTTGCGGGTGTAGATCGCGCAGCGAATCGTCCCGTTGGTTCTTGATGCCGACTCCCGGGCTTCTCCCCGGCCACGGTTATTGTTTCTGCTCATTCTTTTCTCCTCTCGGATTTTCGGCTTCCGCCCTTGGCCGCGCCATCGGCGATACCGAAGAAGAGGAACCCGTTCCACTTGCTCCCGGTGACCTCCTGGGCAATGGCGGAGAGTGACTTGTACCGTCGGCCGTCGAACTCGAAGCCCTTGTCGAGAACCTTGACCACGACATCGCGTCCCTGAAACTCGCGGGTAAGCAAAGTGCCGGGCAGCGGCAGCCTCGGGTCACGCGATGGGGATATGCGTCCGGTTGCCGTTCTCGCTTTGACCTCGGCGGAACCCGATGCGACCGGATCACGCGGAGCCCGCGTTCTCAGGTCGGCGTCATTGGCCAGTTCCTCGGCTCTGCGCCGAGCCCGCTCCGAAAGGTCGCCCTCTGCCTGTGCCTGGATGCGCCAGGCGATTCGCTTGCGCAGGAACTCCCTGTGGTAGGAGCGGGTCTCTTCTCCGAAGACCTCGATGTACTTATCTCGGAGCTCTCCCACGGTCATCCGGGAGAGCCCCTGGACCTCTTGATACGTTGTTGCTTCCATCCGAAACCTCCTTGGTTCATGGGCTTCGCCCCGGCGGGCAGTCCGTCCGCACCGCAATCTCAGGGCGTTAACTCGTGAATGAATGAAGGCTTCGGTGGCCCGAAACATCAAGGCGTTTCTCTGTAAACGCCTCAGATTCTTCGACTTGCGCCACATGTGCCGCTCCACCATCCGAATCAAAGGCGAGATGGCGGCCTTTGCGGTGGCGCATGTAGCCCCGGGCCAGGATCGTGGCGATTTCCGATATCACCTCTTCAAGTGAGGCGGGGACGTGTTCGTTGGCCGGCATCCGGTCCTCCTTTTGCGGGAGGCCGCGGAAGGGTCCGCCGTGGATGCCGCGGGGCTGGGATAGGCCGCTCATTGAAAAGGCCGTTGGAGCCCGTCCGACACCACCCGAAGGCGATGTCCGTCGGCACCCACAACGGTCTCCGTTCTCACGGCCGTTTCCGCTGTCTGGTAATCCGTCTTCGCCGAACCCCCTGGTCCGGCTTTCGGCAGATACCTACCGGAGGGGAGTTCGAAATGTCGAAACGGGTGCCCGGATGCAACCGGGCTGTTAAACAAGGCGACTCGAAAAACGGAGAACGGGAGAATTCGGAAAGGACATTTTCGGTGAGCGCCCGCAACCCCCAGGGTTGCACCTGAACCCCGGACGGCGGGCTTCGAAACGGAGAATCGGGAAGGATGTGAAGGGTGGCGTAAGTGGGCGTGAGCACGCCTGAAACGACGAGACCCCGAGGGGATGAACCCACGGGGTCTTGCGTTAACTAAGCACCGCTGAAATCAGCGGATTGATTTTTGGCTCCGGTGGCTGGACTCGAACCAGCGGCCCGCTGATTAACAGTCAGCTGCTCTACCACTGAGCTACACCGGAGTAATCAAAAAACCGCGCTTCGCCCGCAGGCGAAGCTCACCATTAATAC
>JAUCQB010000252.1 GCA_030372985.1 Phycisphaerae bacterium | reverse complement strand
CAGGCGTGGCAGGGACGTCCTGGTACAGGTGCCCGGTAGCGGCGCCATTGGCGGCGCTTCCCGAGAAGGCCTTGAAGAACACACCGCCGTCGGGACCGTTAAAACCGTCGGGAAATGGAGGATTCAGCAGGCCGTCTGTCGTCACCGGAGTCGGCGCGGGGCCCGCCCACGGCTCGGATGACATCTCGTCCTCGTAGGGCCCAGTCAGCGCCCTGAATCCCTCGTTCACCCAATGATCCGGCTTCGGCAGGAAGAACCCGGGAACAATTTCAACCGCGTGAGTCCGATCGAGATTGCCATTGGCCAAGAGGTTCGCGTGGGCCGGGCGTAACGTGAAAGCCAAAACGGCCCCGAGTGCGGAAAAGATCAGAGTGTTTCTCATCAGTCACTCTCTCCTTCTGTTTGATAGGCACCCTGCTTACAGGCCGCGTCTGCGTCGGAGGGCTAACAGCGCTGCCACGCCGAGAGACATCAAGGCGGGTTCCGGGACTCGGCTCACCGCGATGTTGTCCAGACTGACCTCTTCATTGCCCGAACCATTGAACTCCGGCCCTTCGTGCCAGCGGATCCTGGAGATCGGCGTGTCCGAGGCGATACCAAAGAAGACAGGCGAGCTCTCATCCGGACCGGTCTGGGAGTAATTCAGTATCCGGCTGGTCAAGTCGCCGAAGAATACCTCCACGGTCGCCGGTCCGGGGGCAGCCGGGTTCCACGCGTCCACGTCGAATGAGACGGCAAGATAGGGCAGGGTCAGGTTGACGTCGTAGAAAGCCAGCCCAGACACTCGAGTGGTGTCGTCGAAACCGAAGACCCGGCCGTCTCCAGCAACGTTCCACACTACGACATTTTGCATGTTGGACGTCACATTGACGCCCGGCGTGAAGGCTACTCCGTTGATGTTCGTCTGGTCTGCGTAGGCGTCGAAGTCTTGCAGGACGGCCGAGCCTCCCGCCGCGGCCAGCCATGAAGCGTAGTCTGGGTAGGTCGCGGATGCGGCTCCAAAGGCCGGTTGTGTCGTTGAGATCGCCGCAACAAGCGGCATGAGCGCGCAGAAGCTTGTTTTCATGGTCTCTCTCTCCATTGGACTCCTGTCATCCTGTCCGGCCGACGCGGCCGAGCCGAAACAACGTTATGAGGTAACTCTAGGTCTGTCGCCACGAATCTGCGCAGAGTTGTTCGGAAAATGGCGTGTTTAGATCCATCCTGGAGATAGCCCGTGCGACCCGCGAATGCGCCCGCCGACGGTACATGTTGCCTGGTCCTCAAGCCCTTTTAAGACACAGCCGGACACCGGCCCAGGGCGGCCCGCCTCATGTGGGATGCCGCTGTGGCAGCTTGTCTGCCAGTGTTCTTTCTGAACCGCGACTGTGAGGGCGCGGCCTCTGGCGCGGCTGGTTCGCGGCCTGGCCCCTCGCTTGCCCTTCGGTCCGAGGCCTCAGGATCGAGGACGCTCGAGGTTGCCAGAGAACCGCTTGACCTGTCACGGACCCCGGTGGCGGGCTCAGTTGACTGATGCCCCGTCTGGACCCGTCGCACCGACGACGTGGCTTGAGGTCTCCGATGTGGTAATGCCGTGAAGTCGGTCTCGACGCGAGCCTCATGCAGCAGCGATTCCGGGATCGGTGCCAGATTCGTTGACAACAGTGATCGTCACAACAGTCCCGTTTCTGTTCCAGCGGCCCAACAGCCGGAGCGAACCGTCATCCGTGATTGGAGGCTCCGTATGCCGCCACAGAAAAAGAGCTTCTTGCCTTTTCACAGCCTGAGACCCCAGAGTGGCTTCGTCGGGTCTACTTTGACAGTCATTGTTGGCTCTCGCAGGGGTCATTCTTTGCGCGAGCCGCCCGCAGATACAGTCGGGCTGCACCTACCCAAACCGCGCCTGGCAAATTCACTTGGCCGCGGGCAGGCAGCCGGCCTACACTAAGTCATGGTCCAAGTCGGCTTCGTACGGGCTAACAAGTCTCTAAGACAGGAGAGAGTGATGCGCAAGTTTCTGATGGGGGCAACCGCCTGCGGCGCGCTGGCCTCGGCGGCACTGGCCGCTCCAACCCTTGACGGCGTTCGTGATGCGGCTTACGGCACTCCAAAGGCGGTGCAGACCGTGCAGACCGGTTTCGGCGACGCGAACCCTAACGGCGGCAGCGAACTCGACGCGGCCTACGCCCACATCGAGGGCGGCACGCTGTACCTGATGCTGACCGGCAACCTTGAGAATAACTTCAACAAGCTCAACATCTTCTTCGACTCACAGGCCGGCGGCCAGAACGTCCTGCAGAACGACGCTAACAACGGCGGCAACAACCCCGAGAACGACGGCTGGGCGGCCAAGTACGCCGGCTTCACGTTCGACACGGGCTTCCAGGCTGACTACATGCTGATCCTGCGGAACGGCAACTTCGGCGGCGACCGATTCGAAATCGACTTCGCCACGATCGGCGGCGGCCTCGGCGCGTTCCAGGCCGCATCGAGCGTCTTTGGCGGCTCGCTGACCGGCTCGAACGCCAACGCCCTGCCCAACGGCATCGGCGTCGCGCACGACCGCTCGAACACCGGTGGCGTCCTCGGGGGCGATCAGGCGGCCAGTCAGGCTGCGGCGGCGGCCGTGACAACCGGCATCGAGCTGTCGATCCCGCTGGCGGCGATCGGTAACCCGGTCGGCGAGTTCAGCATCTCGGCGATGATCAACGGCAGCAACCACGACTACCTGTCGAACCAGTTTCTGGGTGGGCTGATGCCCCCGCAGGGCAATCTCGGGGGCGACGGCATGGGCAGCTTTAACGGAACCGTCGGCCAGCTCAACCTGAACAACTTCGCCGGCGAGCAGTTCTTCGTCGTGCCCGAGCCGGCCAGTGTGGCGCTGGTCGCGCTGGCGGGCGTGGTGCTGCTGCGCCGTCGGGCGTAACCCACGCGGGCGTCAAGCGATGCGAGTCAGGCGACCCTGCGAGACTCTGGCAGGGCCGCATCGCCACACGAGCGGCGGGCCGGCAAGCTTGTGCCAGGGCGGGCGATGGCCGCCTTTTCGGACCTGTGCTCGGCGCAGTCCACCTCGATCTCGCCACCCGAGGCCTCGATCCCCATTGAGGCGACGCTGTGTAATCTGGAAAGCATGAGCCGCATTTTATGCGGCTTGTGGGTGCCTCCAAGGAGCCGGAAGCATGGGGTAGGGCCAGGGGTCCATGACAGATTAGGCGGGCTTTATTTCGATACATAAGGAGTGCGGGCGGCCATGGAGGCAGCCCTGTGGCTTCAGGGAGGATAGGTGGTGGCAGCGAGAACGACACGTCAGGAGGCTCGGGCGAGGATTATGGCGGCGGTGATCGCGATTCTGGCAGGGCACGCGGAGCATGCGGGGCCGCCCCAGGAGTCTGATGGCCCGGATCATCCGCGCCGGGTGCTGGCCGACAACGTGGGTTACTTCCAGGGCCACCGCCACCACATGGATTATCCAAAGTATCGGGCCAAGGGCTGGCCGATCGGCTCGGGAGTCACTGAGTCCGCGGTGAAGCTGTTCAACAAGCGGGTGAAAGGGACCGAGCAGTTCTGGAGCGTGCCGGGAGCCGAGTCCATCCTGTCGCTACGGGCCCTGTGGCTGTCCCAAGATGGACGATGGGATCGCTACTGGCAGAGCCGCCCTGCCCATATCAGGGCCGCCTAGCGTGTCATGGACCCTGCTGGGCCCATTCAAAAAAAACGGCTTGACACCTGATAACGTGTGGTGTACATTCCCTGCATCGTTCGCACAGATCGACAAACAAGAACAGAAGTAATGGGTATCGAGAAAGCAGTTCGGGGGAGCGCACAAGTGCAAGGATCATTATCCAGGACATTCATCCTGACACCTTTTCTGTTCCGTGGCATGGGCTACCCCTTTGATATCATCTTGATTTCCACGAAGTGGTTTGAGGATACCAAGAACCTGATCGGTGGCATCGCCTATCCGGCCAACAAGTATGGCAAGGTCGTCTATGAAGCAGCCTGAACAGGATAGACGCAAACTTCTGGCAGACTGGCTATCAAAGGCCGGAACCGACTTCGAAGTAGCGGTCTACTTGGTGGGCGAAGGGGCGATTTTCCCAAGCGCGATCGCGTTCCACTGTCACTGATAGGAAATTTGATTCCGCGAGGGGCGGCGGCGTGGCCCCGGGGGTGGGGGGTTTGCTGAAGCACGAAGAGATCGGCGAGCGGATCGCCGAGCTCGAGCGCGGCAAGACCTGGAAGCGGACCGGCGAGCCTCGCGACATCGTCATGACCGAGCGGGCGATGGAGATCCTGCGGAGCCAGCCGACGAAGACGGGCTACGTGTTCCTGAGCCGGCTGGGCAAGCCGTACACCCCCGCCGGCCTGCGGAGCATCATCCGCCGGGCCGCCAAGAAGGTCGGGTACGACCTGGGCGGGAGCTATCGGCTACGCCACACGTTCGCACAGCAGTTGGTCGACGCCGGGGCGAGCATCGACGACGTGGGGGCCGCCCTCGGCCACGAGCCCGGGTCGCGGCAGACGCAGATTTATGCCCAGGTAAGACGAAACCGGGTGGTGAAGGCGATAGAAGTCCTTGACGGGAAGGCGGACACCACCCCCACAGAGCTACCGGCAAAGCAGAACGCCAAAGGCGGAAAGCACAAGGCGGAGGGCAGAGGCCGGAGAGCGGTCTGAAAGCCGCCCCTCTTCTTGCCTCCTCAACGGCCCGCAGTCTTGTCGCAGGCAATCCGCCCTTCATCAATAGAACCTATAGCGTCGTCGCCTCCGTTTTCTTCGCGTGTTTTTCTGCAACATGCCTTCAGGGTCGGTCCACTCACAGATGGTGCAAGCCAAGAATTCAGTGTAACCCTTCCTCATCAGCCGTATAGCTTTACCACAACTTGGGCATAGGTCGACCGGTGTTGCGTTTTCACTCTCTTGCGTAAATCCAAATACTGCCCGCAACTCTGTTGCCCCCTTGAAAGCCTCCTTCACCATCGTGAGTAGTTCCTCGCCATCCACCAGGCAGATCTTCTTGGTTCCTTTTTGCCACTCGATCGCCTGTGTCGTGAACGTGCTGGTTGTGACCAGAATACCGAGATTCGCCTTCTCCTTCGCCACAGCACCTAACAAATCCCGGAGTGCAGGCTCTCCCACGGGCCCTTTTGAATACCTCTTACACTGAAGGATCGCCTTAACCCCGGGTCGCTTCAAGTTGCCATCGATTCGGGTGTCCCCAGCCGGGGGCGTAGGTGAAGCCACCCAACCCACGCGACTGTACACCTCGCACATGAAAAGCTCGAAGCTATAGTGGGGCATCTTCTTCAGGTGCTCCAGCTGATGCACGCGATCAAGGGCTTCTTGTCTGAGTCGCCGCAGTCTTTCTTGCTTCTGTCTTTCCTGTTCAGCCCGCTGCCTTTCCTGTTCAGTCCGCTGCCTTTCCTGCTCAGCCCGTTCAGCGGCGATTCGCCTCTCCGTGGCGACGCGCTGGGCATCACATCGAGGACACGGGCCGATGGAAGGTCGATTGACAAGGACGCCGTGCTCGCATTTGTGAGACCAGAAGCGGTAGTGTTGATAAAGCTTGATCGCAAGCTTCAGGAGCACGAACAACGCACCGACACCGGCAACGTAGAGCAAAGATTTTGGAAGGTTCGTGAGTACCAGCCACAGAAGGTAGAGGCACAACACAATGGCAGAGAAGGTTTCCTCGCCTCGTCTCATGACTGTTCCCGGTGCCGACATCCGCCGGAGCCGAACAAAGGACACACTTTAATCTATTTTACCACTCATAACATTGGCCGCAAGAGCGTGGCCTCTCCGTTGGTTGGATTCTACCGAAACATGGGTGCAATTACCGGCAGGAGAAGAGCCAGCAAGCAGGATATGGGAGCTATTCCTATTAACGAGACCCACTTTGGAACGATTCGCAGTCCAGCGCTCAACTCCCATAGCTGTACGCCCGGCAGTACCTCTTCCTTGCTGGCGAACTCTGGAGCATTCTTGGCGATGAAATAGCTAAGAAGAAAGCAACTCGCGCAATACAACGCCGCAGCAAGCAAGACCAAGGCAATGTAATAGGTCCAAGATGGCAACCCTAGCAGGATTAGGGTGTACTTTACCGTCACGCCGATGAATGCCGCCATCACCACTATGTCCAGGACCAGAAGAAGTCTCCGAAACATGCGAGCGTCCTCCTGGGCGGGCCCAAATCAATCCACCGGCTCGCCGTTGTATGCCTGTTCGACGATTGCCGCAACGCCGATGTCCACCGTCGATAACGACCTCCTCAAATCGGTTCAGGCCGACGGCAAAGGCCTCAACCCATGGCTAAGCAGCAAGTATCATGGGCATCAGAATACCTGATGGTGGACAATTGTCCAGCGGAGAATCGGGGCAGAAGGAATCTTCAGGGGCTGAGACGGAGACCGTCAGGGGTATCCTCTCCGGTTCGGCCCGCCACGCCCCTGCGCCCGGCCCTCGGCGGCCTGGCGGTGATGCGGCGGCCGCCAAGAGCTAACAGCTAAGAGCCGAAAGCTGATTGCTACAGCAGCCCCCTCCTCGCCAGAATCTCGTCGTCTCGCTTGAGGTGATATTCGCGCGAGTGCTGGCGCTCCCGCCGGACCCCCAGCAGGGCGCAGAGTGAATCCGCGTAAACCAGCAGGTGCCCGCGCTCGGACAGCCTGACCGCCCGGAGTCGGCCCGAGTGAATCAGCCGGCGCACCGACGCCGGCGATCGGCGCAGGCGGCGGGCCGTTTCGGCGACGGTCAGCATGTCGGGGATGGGGTTCATCCGACAGGCCCCGCGACGGCGTACAGATTGACCTTCTCTTCAGCCTCCATCGTGTCCCCTTCCTCCGCCTTCCTCCGGGGTCGTAGGGGCGGAGCCCCTACTACCAATCTCGAATCCTGCGTCTCTCCCGAAACGTCGCCTCAACGATGGTCCGGCCGGGCCCGTAGACCTCGGCCAGATACGCCTCGGCCGCCTCCAGCCAGCCGGCGGGCAGCGGCTTGAGCAACGCCCTGCCGATTGCGGTGTGGCACCGGCCCATCAGCCAGCCGATCATGGGCTGAGTGATGGGCACCGGCTTGCGGTACTCGGACTCCGGCGGGAACGGTTCCAGGTCGCCGAAGACGATGCTGATCGGCAGCCGCCCCTTGGTTCCGTCCGGCTTCCACGCGAGCCACACGTGCCGCCGCATCAGGTACTACTGAACTGATAGGAAATTTGATTTCGCGAGGGGCGGCGGCGTGGCCCCGGGGGTGGGGGGTTTACAGAAAGGTGAACGCGAAACAGCAGATCCCTGCAGGTGGCTTTAAGTGAACCAAGAATTCCATTGAACACCGCCAAAGGCCGGGTTTCTGATCTTGTCGTAGGTGCGGCAGGCCTGGTAGAATGTGCTGAGAAGAGGGGGTACGACCCGCGAGGGGTTGGGCGAAGCCTGTTCCTGTGGCCTCTCGCAAGTCTACAGACTATGACGTGCGTCTCGTCGGTGTTCGTGCACAGAGAAAGAGACGCCCGGCGAGGCTTGGCAGACGGTTCTCGATGCTGGATGAGTGTGGTTTGGGCGTTTTGCTGTGCCTGCGACAAGGGCGCACATGACTGCAGTCAAATCGGGAGGTCAGGATGCACAAGTTCATGTTGGCGAGCACGGTCGTGTTGTTCATCGTCGGCCAGACAATGGGGACGAGCACGGTCACGATGGAGTTAGAGCTTGGGGGCAGCAACAACGGCGCCACTTGCGCCACCCCGATCTACTTTACGCCCGGGTCAACGGCAGATGGAGAGTATGCGCTCGATGCAAACAACCGCCTGACCTGGGCCCTTCGCCTCCACGCGTCGGGGACGCATCTGAATGCGTCGCAACAGGAAGTGAACATACGCGGCGTTGCCAATTTCGTGTTTGACCTGGAGCTGTATCACGACTCCGTCGATCCGGCCAATCTGGTCACCACGGCCACTTTCATGAGCACCGCGAATGAAGTGACGACGGATTGCGGCATCGAACAGAACTGGACCAACTCTCCGGCTGCGGCAACCTACCTCAGCAATGCCGCCTTTGCATATGTGTTCAACATGAACAGCGCAGGTCCCGCTCGAGCGATTGACTGGTGGGCGGCGGACCCAGCCGGTCACAAGGCCGGCGGCCTGCGAATGGACGTCCGCTGCTACCCCAAAACGGTGGCCGGCAGCGGCAAGCTGCTAGGTATGGGTGCCGGCTATTCGCGATGGAACAAGACGGTAATCAGCGAATACAGCACAGGAGGCCTCGGCCGCGGCGACTTCCCCAGCACCAACGGCTATGTTGACACCGAAGAAGCGAAACTCTCGGGCGACTCGGTGTGGGGTTGGCTGGGCTATGGCCCGGCGTGCGAAGGCCAGATTGCGGGCCTGCAGGAAGGTGTTACGTACATCCTGCGGGTCGTACCGGGCGGCGGCATAAACGTACTTCGCAATGAGGCTACGTCCTATGCCGAAGTTTTTGCGATCGCGGCGGACTATGCATCAACCGACGACACGATCACCTTCACCGTGGCGCCAGGGCAGCCGCCCAACAATCCACCCGTGGCGGAGGTTGGAAGGCCGTATCATGGCGACTGCATGGCCTTACAATCCCAGGTTGCTCTGGATGCCAGCGCCTCGACCGATCCCGATGGTGACGCGTTGCTCTACGCATGGACAACCGACTGCCCGGGAGCTGTTCTTGACGATGGCACCAGCCCCACGCCCATGCTGACGATGCCGTGTGCGTGCGACATCCCCAGAGTCTGCCAAGTAACAGTGACGGTCAGTGACGGCGTCGACCACGACAGTGCGACGACTATGGTGACGATTTCGGACATCACCGGACCCGTCATCGAATCGGTTGTCGCCGATCCTGCTGTTCTCTGGCCGCCCAACAACAAGATGGTGCCGGTCACACTGCAGCCGACGGTGACCGACAACTGCGACCCATTGCCCGCGTGTCGGGTCATCTCGGTAACCAGCAACGAGACTCCGAAGTCTGAGCCTGATTTCGTTATCACGGGCGATCTGACCGTGGATCTCCGGGCAACCAGACTGGGCACCGGGACCGGCCGGACCTATGAGATCATCGTCGAATGCAGTGATACAGCAGGCAACATTGCCTCTCAGACGGTGGCCGTCACTGTGTCGCACGACAAGAGAAAGTAGCCCCACTACTCCGGACGAGCCTCGCGATACGCCAGAGACGGCCGCTCAAAGCCCATCAACGGGGAACCGGACGGCCCTGGAAGAGCAATCATCCCGGGCCATCCGGCCACCCGACCTCCAGATCGACGACGACCTCTTCGCCACTGCATGAAGTGTGCTGTGGAACATCCGCTCAGAGGCGGAGCCTGATGCGGAGACGGTACAAGATGTCGGTGATGGCGACCATGGCCATCGCGAACACAATCGATCGGATGATGCCCTGCATCCCGTCGTTGAAATGCGTGTTCAAGTACTGGACACCAAGAACCCCCAGCCCTGCGTGCACGATGCTCGGCAGAATATAGGCCAGTAAAGGGTCGGCGCCGGCTGGACGTAAGAAGAATGACCAGCGACAGATGCACTTCACATCCACCAGCCAATACAGAAAGGCAAACGTGAAACAGCAGATCCCCGCGCTGTACAGGCACCATGCGGGCGTCGCCTGGACCTTGGAGATGCCGTGAAGCAGCTGAAGCAGAAAACCCCCCGCCAGCAGACCGAGGCCAAGACAAGGATCCACCTGATTCGGCTGTTCGCCGATCGGGCAGGCGACTCGGGAAGGAATAACATGCCCAGGACCACGCCCGCCACCGCGATCGACCC
Source organism: Phycisphaerae bacterium (assembly GCA_030372985.1). GTDB lineage: Bacteria > Planctomycetota > Phycisphaerae > UBA1845 > PWPN01 > JAUCQB01. The sequence goes on along the minus strand of JAUCQB010000252.1, from coordinate 20,476 downwards.
GTGCCCGCCCCAATGCCCCCCGACGTTCACATACTGGTGCACGACCCCAGACCGACACTTCGAACTTCCGCCGGGTAAGTAAACAGTAGCGAGAGCGCTTCTTCCGAAATTCGCCGGACAGCGAGCTGGTCGCCAAGCGAAGGCCGTTGTGGGCTTGTCACGCCGTAGCCCTTGTGGCGGAGGCGGACACATCCGCCGAGGAGGTCTGCCATGTGCCTGCGTTTTGACGATCCCGCGACCCTGACACCGGCCCAGCGTCGCCACGAGATTGCCGCCATCCTTGCCAGAGGCATTCTGCGTCTGTCCACCCGCGCTCGATCAGATCCGGTTTAGGCTGAATCCCACGCCCGCCAAGATTCCTCAGAATCCGTCGAGAATTGCCTTGATCTTTCGGCCCCGTCGAGCCCTCATGGCCACGCTGGTTAACGGAGGTGAGACCATGCGAGGAGATCGAACATGGCGTTGAACGTGGGCAAAGAAATCGCCGTCTTGAAGCGGATGACCGTCAAGGAACTCCGGGCCAAGCACGTCGAGGTTTTTGGCGAGGAGACCCCGGCCCACCACAAAGACTACCTGGTCAAACGAATCGCCTGGCGCATCCAGGCGAACGCGGAAGGCGACCTGTCGGAGCATGCCCGCCACGTTCGGATTGGCAGTCCGCCGCTCATTCGCAACCAGAATGACGTTACTGGTCGTTACGAACGAGGTCGGCACCACCGGATCATTAAGCGTGATGTTGGTGAGCCAGGTGATTCGCTTAACCCGCTCGGTATTGCATAAGGGCTTAAGCAGCCGAACACAATTGCTGTCGGCGTACAGCTTATCGAGGTCGTCCAACACCATCGGCTGATCACGGTGTAACCGCCAGATGGGGGCACAGACCAACTCGTCCGAGCCGAGCCAGCCATCGTCGAAACCATCTTCGCGCACTCTGCCTGAGATCTTTGAGAAGCCAGCGGTTGCACCAAGGCGGATGGGACCGTCGCCAGCCTTGGGGCCTGGTCCGCGGATGCCAGCGGCCGCTGGGCCAAGTGCCATCGCTCGGAACCCGCCCGGCCTGCACCTACGTCGAGTTGGAAGTGAGTGAACCCGGTCGATGCGCCCGCGTCACTGGCTGACAGGGTCGAGGAACCACCGGTGGCCCGCGCAGGTCACGTTCAGTTCCAGCTCCCACGTCCTGGGGTACCACGGCAGCCCCTCCGCCTCCAGCGTCCATTGCCCGGGCGGCAGGTACAGTGTGGTTTCGCCGTATGCCTGGTGGATCATCCCGCCTAGTGAAGCACCGTCGGGCTTGTAGGCCGTGATGTAGACCGCCTCCGCGTCCGTGCCGTTGACCACCACGACCTCGGCGGTGTCGCATGGCGGCGGTTCCTCCGGTTTCTCCCAGAGAATCAGGTCTCCGTTGCCCTTGGCGCGGAGGCGCACGGTCACCGTCGTGGGATTGCCGCTCCCGTCTGCATCCTGCGCCGCGTATTGATGTGGACCGGAGTTGTACCAGGCGCGCAGGTTGACAGGCTCGTCGAGTGAGGTGTTGCCCATCGCGTTGTACATCTCCTCGGCCCAGGCAGCGCTCTTCTCCGTCCACACCCTCCAGCTCATGCTCAGTGCGGCTTGAGCGTGTGCCTGCTCAACGATCTTGGTCTGGAAATCGCCATGATAGCTGTAACAGAAGCCCAGATACACCAGGCTCTTACTCTGACTGAAGTCATTGTATTGGGTAAGGAAGTCGGCGCTGAGCAGATAGACGGGCTTGCGAGGCCCCTCGTCGAGGAAGTTCGTCCGCATGTAAGCAACTTTTTGCGGCACGAGGTTCCGTCCTCGCAGGAAAGCCAGGCTTCTCTTGGTTGCGATGTGCCCGGTCATGACGTAGACCCGCTGGATATTGTACTTGTTGGGCCAAGTCACCCCGTGCGAGTAGATGTGCACGACGCCATAGTCGCTCAACTGCATGAACCTGGGGATGCTGCATTGCTTGTCTTTGTAGACGACAAACTCATTGAACCCGCATTCCCGGAACCGCGTATTAGCGGTGGCCATCAGACTGTCGGTGTGCTCCTGCCTTTCCCAGTAGTGCGGATTGAGCAGGATCGTCTTTTTGGACTCGACGAGGTCGGGCGATTTCGTCCTCCGCGAGGTCTTGGCCGGCATGAATTCGGATCCGTCAACGGCGTCACCTCCGCCGTCCACCATCCCAGGCGGCTCGCCGTCCTCCCAATCGAGCACGATCCCCGTTTCGGTTCCGTCGATGTACCGGATGGCGATGCCGAAACTGGTCGCCTCGGCCCATTCCACGGCAGGGTCGCTGTTCAGCCGGCTGACCATCTCCGCTTTGGCTGCCTCCTCGTCGCCCATACTCGCCAGCAGGGACTGCAAGTCTTCGTCCGCCTCGGCCAAGTCGGCCAAGTCGGCCTCGGCTTCGGCTTCTTCGGCCTCCGTCACATCGGAGAGGCTGCCGCCCAGTGCCTCCGCCAGCTCCTTGTCGGGGTCCACGGTGGTGCCCGGCCCATCGATGGGGGGACCGTTGGACCCTGGCGGAGAACATGCCTGGCCCATCAAACAGAGCACGATCGCGGCAGACAGCAGCAACCCGCGCCTGGCACGTCGCACGATCATGGCGGGTCTCCTTTCTGGCAGAAATGACGTCTTTGAAGGGATCTCTTATCGCCGATCTCGTGGCGACGACCTCATTGTACCCGGAGGTACGGCCTGTGAAAAGCCGGAGAAGCGGCGGGTTGAGTAGCCTGCTTCCTTTGCGATCTGTTTCGCACGTTAGTCTGCCCAGGCCCCTCTCTCCGGCAAGACGAAACGGCGAAAATGGGACGGCAAAAACGTGATGGTGAGGCCGCGCGGAAACTCAGGGACAAGCAGGGGCCCGAGCGGCGGGTCAGCGCACCACCGCTTGTTTCAAGTTCTTCGCTTCCTGAAGAATGTCAGACCGCTTCGTAAGTCTTTGCACCAGTGCGGTTTAACCCTGGTACCGGCGCTTGCGCCTATGAGCAGGATGTGATGTTCTCACTTACAGCGAGTACTGCGGAACTTTCAGTGTTTCCCCGCCTTTCATCGCGGAGAGATGTGCGTAGTAACCGGGGACGGTCATATTCAGAGCGTCAATGACATCGACCACTGGCTTGCGGCTTCGAAGAATGGCATCGATGAAGTCGTCGCCGAGGTAGCCATGCGAGCCGCCGTGTCCGCCCGGCTCGACGCCCGGAGGCAAAGCGTATTTCTTGACCTGCAAGCCCTTCGCCAGGGCCTCCTCGTAACGTTTCTTGCCGGTCGCATCGCCGACGAACGTCTTGTTGAATCCGCCGTACTCGCCGCGAATGCGCCCCGCTTCCAGGTACTCGCCCTGCGAGTGGCAGACCATCATCCGGGAAATCCCGCCTTCCGCGGTTCGAAACAGGCCGACTTCGGAATTGAAGATGTTTCCGATCGCGTTGGGAACCCGTCGGGACTCTTCAAAGTCCGGAGTGCCCTGGCACGAGACCTCGACGAAGCTCTTATGGGTTACGCCGACATAGTACGCCGTCGCGTGCGTCGGATACCACATCGGGCAGCCTTTCTTCCGCCAGTCCTTATAGGAGCCGAGTGACGGGGTGCCCAAAGAATGAGGGTGGCAATACTCGCCCTCGCTGTAGACGAGGCGGCCGAACACCCCGGCGGCAAAGAGCTTTTCCATGGCGTACAGGTCGTCATGGAAAACGGAAGTCTCAAACATCGCATAGACCAGTCCCCTGTTTTTCTTGCAGCATTCCAGGAGCCTTTCGGCGTCTTCGATGTCGCCCCGGAAGGCCGGGACCGCGGTGGCCGCATGTTTGCCATGCTCCATGCAGAGAATGGCGTGCTTGGCATGAGATGGAGCGTCGGTGGCGCAGTAGATGGCCTCGATCGAATCATCCTTGACCATCTCCTCCAGCGACGGGTAGGTCTTTTCGCATTTCGCCTGGCGGGTCATTTCAGCGCAGCGGTCCGGAAACAGATCGCTGACCGCGACCAATTCGACGTTGGGATGATTCTGGAGGTCGAACGCCAGGCCGAACTTGCAGACGCCGTGGCCGACGATCCCGAGCCGAACCTTGCGGTCGCTGAAGGGCTTCCATTCCTTTGTTCGGTCGTACTCAGTTTTGGTCTGGTCAAAGCCGGGAATGCTCTCGGCCGCCCGAGCGCGAGAGACCGGAGAACCTCCAATGGCAGCGGCCGCAGCGGAAGCGGCCAGGAAAGATCGGCGGGATACTCGCGACATGTCAGGACACTCCTTCAGTCAGCACAAGCAGGGAGCCTTTGAACGCGGACACAGAAGGCCTTCTCGCTCCGAGATGGAGACGATAGCCTTTATGGCAAGAATATAACCGCCCGGCCTGCCTCAGGACACACCGGGGTGCCCGGGCAGGTCCATCACCCTCGGAGGTGACGCCAAACAGGGGACTGAGCGAAATGCATGCACCACAGTGAATCGCCTCGAAGTGCCGCCTCAGACGCTTCGTTTGCCTGCCATCACTGCGCCGAATCTGGCAACAACAGAATTGGCGGACATATAACATCTTGTCAATAAAATAGTTGCGAGAGCACGCGTAGTGTCAAATCCTGCCCGGGGGGCATTATGCTGCTCCTGTCATAAGCCCTTTGGACCACGTCGGTCGAGAGCACTGTGGGTGCTCGTTCCCGAGGCCGAACGGCAACCATCGAAGTTGTTGCTCTGAACGCACATCTGACAGCAGCATCAGGTTGCCGGAACGGCTTATTGCGCCCACCGGGCACATGTCTTGATCTCTCCCCGCGGCTCTCAGTTCGCACAATCTGGATTGGCCGGCACGTATGACCCGCTCAGGCAGTTGAGGAAGATCCTCAGGTCAGACTGATCGATGTTGTGGTCGGTGTCCAGGCAAGCATGCTGGCAAACAGGATCAGTCTGTGGAACTGCGACTCCACTGAGGCACTGCTGGAGGTATCCGAAATCCTCCTGGTCCACGTCGGCGTCCCGGTCGAAGTCGGCGCGGGCCGTCGGACAACCGTACACCGTGACGTAAGTGTCGGCAGGAGTATTCGGGCAGTCGTCGCAGGCATCGCCGACGCCGTCGCCGTCCGTGTCCTGCTGATCAGGATTAGCCCTGGGGCAGTTGTCGCAAGCATCCCCGATTCCATCGCCGTCAGTATCGACCTGGCCGGGATTGGAGACGTTGGGGCAGTTGTCGCAGATATCGCCGGGACCATCGCCATCGGTGTCCGCCTGGTCGGCGTTGGCTGCTTGCGGGCAGTTGTCGCAGGGGTCGCCGAAGCCGTCGACGTCGGCATCCGGTGGGGCGTCGTCGGCGTACGAGATGCCCTGCACGACAGCCTCGGCAATCTGTCGGCGATAATCGTAAAGGGCGGCCGGATCGCGCGTGTAACTGGTCACCGAATTCACGATCGAACTGGGGACGACCAGCAGAGCCCGAGCGGTGGCCAGCCAGGCTTGCTTGGCGGGGTCCGTGGGCGTGCATCGGTCAACAAGGGCAACCAGGTTCTTCAACTGGTAAAGGTACTCGTAGTCCTCGATGCCATCGCGGATGTTCTCGACACGGATACTCGGCAGGGGACCGACTGGAACAGGCCCCGGGTAGTAAAGACACCCGTCGGCATCGACGAAGCCGCCACTTTGAATAACGCGCGGGTCCCAGGCGGTATAGGGACCGTCCTCGATGATCGTGTTCCTGGCCATGTATGTCGGCACGAGGTCGTAGCCGTAGTTCGTGACGGCGTAGTAGAGGAAGCCGCCGGCTTCGTACTTGTAGGTCATGGCCCCCAGCAGAAGCCGGGCCTCGATCGCCGGGTACTCGAGCAGCAGGTTCGCGTACGGGTGGCGAGGGGCCATGCAGACGTACCACCACATGTCCTTGCCTTCGGATCGCAGCGCTGCCGCCGCGGTCTTGCTGTACTTCCTGGTCAATGGCACCCAGATATCCACTACGGGGCGGAGAAACGAGCTGTCCGCACCGGTGCCGAACGTCGGGTCGTTGGCGGTGGTCATCGTGCGCAGGCCAGGGTAGCTCGTGTGGACCTGGGAGAAGGTCGAGGCCATCTCCTGGAACTCGCTCGCGCCCACTTCGTCATATCCGTAGACGTAAGCCTCGTTCAGGCGGCCCTGGCTGACGAGGTAGCTGTACAGATCTGTCAGACCCGTGCCCATCCCGTTGGGGACCAGGCTCAGGCAGAAGGCGTTGTTGGTCGGCAGCCACGGCTCGAACCAACTGGCGCCGCGGGGAGATGTTCTGTAGATCTCGGTCACGTTCAGGCGGTGATCCCGTTGCATGGTCAGGTACTTGTCTCTGATGGTGTCCGACCAGTCGTTGCCGTAGATCCAACTGGCCTGCCAGAGGCTGTCGATCGAGAAGGCGGTGGGCAGGGTGGGTTTGGGCGGCAACGCGAAGTCCCACACGCGAACCGTCAGCGCGATGGGGATCGAGGTCATACCGGTGGCCGAGACGGTTACGGTCGCCGTGTAATCGCCGGCGGGAGTGTCGGTCCTGGTGGCCACGTCAATCCAGAAAGCTACCCGGTCGGTGGCGTTGATCGTGCAGGCGTTTGTGAACGTCAGCAGCGGATCGGGCCACCACCCGCCCGTGTAGGTGTCGAGGTACGACGGGTAGTCGATATTCAGGTCAGAGATCGGCTGGGATGCTCCCTTCACGTGCCCGACCAGCCAGACATTCACGTTGCCGCTGAACACTCCCTGCCCGCCGGCTGGCTGCAGCGACGAGACCGTGATCCGTACGTTGGACAGGGCCTGGTCGGGAAACACCGCAACCTGGAACGCTTCGTGTTCGTTCCTGGCCAGCGAAAGGTTGTAGGAGGTCGCCCCGAGGGTGCCCTCGAAGGGCCAGTTCTTGTCCGCATGGCCCCCTTCGATCATCACCTTCACCATGGGGGTGGCCACGCCCACCTGCACGGCAGCCAGGAGGGCGGGCGGACCTCCCGCGGCCAGAGCCAGCGCCACGAATCCCAGGTTCCGTCCGCGAAGCATGTGATACCTTGGCAGCGCCGCCTCCGCCGGGACCATGAGTCGTCCGATCATGATTCAACTGTCCCAGAGCCCATCATGTGCCTCGCTTTGCCCGACGGACCCGTGTTGCCCGACAGACGAGCGCACGACATCTGTCATTTTACCAAAGCCGGAGGCGATGATCGAGTGCTTTGTTTGGTGGCAAGGCGGATGCCGGCGTGACAACGCGCCGCGATTCTGCAGATTCTCGACCAGAAAGGCTTAGGAAGGTCGGCTCGAGATGTTGACAATCCGGTAGTCGACCAGCCCCACACCCTTCTTTCCAGTCTATCCGAATCGTTACATGCCCGTGTTGGGCCACGCTGAGAAGATGTTTCATCAGTCACCGTTGTCTCTGGCGGAAAAGCCCGCCGGGCTCCCATGTTATCGGCGGATTCATCTCTATTCAGTCACAGAGGTCATGGGCTGCTGTTGTTTCCGATGCGGCGGTGCCCGACAAAGACCCAGGCGGGTCTGAGAACCCGATCAGGCTCTTGTGCATTTTCTGGTACGGTCCCACTCGGGGCGGCTGGCATTCCGGGGATGCGTGCTACAAGCCCTTTTTTTGCGTCCGCCGCGCATCGTCGGTGGGAAGTGGGCAGGAGCGATACACGTTCGCGGGATATGCACAACGCGCTCTCGTGGCGGGTTGTGCAATTTCATCTGATGGCAGAGGGCGAGCTTCCGATGGGCTCACACTTGCCGGAAATCCTGACCGCATCGGGTGTTGCGCCGAGCCGGTCAGGTTCGACCCAACCACGGTCTTCCGTTTGTCCACCTTTGTCAGCAGCCGCCCGCAGACGGCGAAAGGGGCGTGCCCCGCGCGGCTGGCAAGCGGTCAGCACCTGTCATAGAGTAATCGGCCGCCTTCAGTGGGGCGTGAGTCCCCGAGGCGCCAGGCACATCGGGAGCATGCCATGTCCGACCTGTTCGACCAGCAGGCAATGATCGGGGGCGAGGTGCACTATGGCCGCGTGCAGCGCCGGCACTGGGGGGCGATCCTCGATGCCGCCCGGGAACTCGGGATTGAGGTGCTGGCGAGTTACATGATGTGGGAGCTGCATGAGCGCCGGGAAGGGGAATATGACTTCACCCTGCTTCACGAGTTCCTGGCCGAGGTCGAGAAACGGGGCTTCAAGCTGCTCGCCAGGCCGGGACCGTTCTATTACGCGGAGTGGCGGAATCTCGGAATTCCCGATCACGCCGTGCCGTTTGGGAAGCACCATCCCGAGTTTCGGCGCAAGGCGAGCCATTGGATTCGGGCGATCATGGCGGAGATCCGTCCGTATCTGAAACGTCTGATCATCGCCGTGCAGGCCGACAACGAGATCGACCCGATGCCGCATTTCTACGGCGAGGATCAGGGCTTCGGGCGGTGGCTGGAGATGAAATACGGCGCCATCGGGAGGCTGAATGAGGCGTGGGGCACCGCGTACGTGGATTTCAGCGAGCCGATCCCGACTTTGACGCCATTCATCGAGGACCAGCGAGTGCGGGATAGCTGCCGCTATCGATACGATCTGGCCACGAACTACGCGCGGTGGGTCGTCCAGGAGTACCGGGATCATGGTTGCGACGTGCCCATCCTGCTGAACACCTGGCCGGGCGTCGACGCCCAGCACTGGCACGATTTGGCGGATCTGGTGGATTTCTACGGCATCGATCCCTACCCTTCCAACGAGTGTCAGGCGGACTACCGCTACTTCCGCGAGCGGTTGCGCCTGTTGCGGGCGGTAACCGCCGAGCCGTACATCGCCGAATTCGGCAGCGGTATCTGGCACGGCATGCCCAATCGGGAGTATACGCCGGACCATTACCGGTTGACCGCCTTGACTGCACTGGCCAGCGGTGTACGTGGTTGGAACTGGTACATGTTGCATGACCGGGACAATTGGCACGGGGCGCCCATGAACGAGCGCGGCGTGTTACGGCCGGATTTGGCAGAGGCCTTCAAGCAGGCGGTGGGCTGGTTTCATCTGTTCAGGGACGCACCCCCGCCAAAGGCATCCTGCGCCGTGGCATGGTCGTGGCATTACCACCAGCTCGCGCAGATTCGCAAACGCGACGTGGACGATCCCTTGTTCGAGGTGCTCCACGGGATGGGGCTGGAATACGATTTCGTGGATGTGGATCGTGCATTTGAACCACCGGCGTTGTTGCTGGCGGCCGGGCAGATCGATCAGCCCCAGCGTCTCTGGGACTACGTGGAGCGAGGCGGGAACCTCGTGCTGTTCCAGCGGCTGATCGACGGGTGCGTGCGGCCGGACGGGACCAGCCATCCGGGAGCGAGCCGGCTGGAGGTTTCACTCGGTTTCATCAGCGACGGCCCGGTCTTCAGCTATCGAAAGCCGCCGGGGACGCCGATCACGGCCCGACAGCTCCGGATCACCGCTGATGACGACCAGCAGAGGCTGTGGGATCTGGCCACCGGCCGCACATATATCACGGGATATATCGAGCGGCGCGGGCAAGGAACAGTCATGGTCGTCGGGTGTCCGCCGAGCCGCGATGCGATCCTGGCGGTCCACAGGTACTTCGGTATCACCATCCCCGTGCTGGCCCTGCCGCCGGGTGTGCATGCCAGCCGACGGGGCGACAAGATCATTTTGTTGAATCCGGGTGAAGCCCGCACGGCCAAGGTGATGGTTAACGGGGCTACTCACCACGCGGATCTCCCGCGATGTTCGGGGATCGTGTTGCAGGCCGACGGCAGCGGGGGACTTCGGTGCATCGCCTGAAGACTGAAAAACGCGGTCTGCGCGTGGGCCTGACGGCGCGAGTAGAGCCTTTCAACGGGCGGCCGATGCTTTTCATCAACGGCGAGCCGACGACCGAGTTCTGGTGCTACGGCGATCCCAATGCGATTGGGGACTTTGCCAGCGCCGGCATTCGCATCTGCCAGTTCCACGTGCCGTTTCCGTCGTGGTGGACGGGACCGGACCGCTATGACTTCGAACCGACGGACGAAAAGATCGAGGAATTCCTCGCGAAGGCCGACTCCATCCTGCTGATGCCGAGGGTCAACTTCGGCTACGTCGGCGAGGAGTGGTGGGGGAAGAATCATCCCGATGAGCTTGCCGTCGGTCTAGACCTGGACGGCAAGCCGGTGGACTATCGGCAGGTGCGAAGCCGGCCGGTCGATTGTTGGTTCTCGTCCGGCTCGCAGGAGTGGACGCGAGATGCGGCTCGTGCCATGCGGGAGTTCGTGACCCACTGCGAGAAGCGGTTCGGCGATCGGGTGCTGGGTTACCAGATCGGCGGCGGGATCTCGGCGGAGTGGTTTCGCTGGTGGTGTTTTGTCGAGGACGTTTATGAAGATTACTCGCCGGCGGCCCGCGAGGCGTTCCGGCGCTATTTGCGAGACCGGTACGGCGACGACGCGGCCCTGCGCGAGGCGTGGAACCGACGTGACGTGAGTCTGGTGACCGCCGAAGTGCCGCCACCACGCAAGCTGCAGGAGCCCGGCGACGGCTATTTCCGCCATCCCGAGATCGATCGCGACGTGGTGGATTGGCTGGAGTGCCTGAACGAGGGCAGCTCCGGGCAGATCAGGGCGCTGGCACGAGCGGCGAAGGAGGCATGCCGGTGGCAAAAGCTGGTCGGGACGTTTTACGGCTATCTGTGGCCGCACTGGAATACGCGCAGCCCGGCGCGTGCCGGACACATGGCCTTGCGGCGGATTCTGAGCGAGAAAGCCATCGATTTCGTCAGCTCGCCTTACCACTACGACCATCGCCAACTGGGCGGGTTTCATCACAGTCAGACGGTGCCGCAGACGATTGAGCGGACGGGCAAGCTGCATCTCGATGAGATCGATACCTCCACCCACTTGGTCGAGCCGACGAGGGTCGCGGGCAGGTCGTGCGGTGTGCCGCGGAACGCCCATGAGAGCTGCCGACTGCTTCGACGTGACGCGGCCAGTGTACTGGGCACGGCGGGGACCGGATGGTGGATGGACCTGCACAACGACCGCTGGTACGCTGATCCGGAGATTCAGTCCGAAATCCGACGGCTGCAATGTCTGGCCCTCCAGAGCCGTGAGTGGAGCGGTGACTTGCACGTCGAACTGGCCATGGTCGTGGACGATCGCAGCTTTGCCTGGTGTCACCCGACCAGCCCGCTCAATCAGTTCTTCACGTCCATGGCGCGGCAACTGGAGTGGAGCGATCTGGGATTCCCGGTGGATACGCTCACGGCCTGGGAAGTCGGCCGTCATGGGCGAGCCCGCGTGTACCTGTTCCTGAACTGCTGGTTCATGGACAGGGCTTTGCGGCGGGAGATCATGCAGCGCGTGCGTCGGCCGGGAGTGACGTCCATCTGGTTCCACGGTTGCGGGTTCATCGACGAGCGTCGGTGCGACGTGGCCAACATCACCGAATTGGTCGGCATCCGCATGCGCTGCCTGCCGGAGCCGGCGCTGCCGGAGATCGAGTTGATTCCGGGCAGCGACCCGATGATCGAAAACGCTCCCGCTTCCCGCTCTTTCGGAGCAAGGCTCAGCAGGGATTGCGCCGACCGCGTTCTGGATGGTCCGGCAGCCCACTGGACTGCGGGCCGAACGCCGAGGTTCGCCGTGGATGATCCGCAGGCCAAGGTGCTCGGACGGTACGTCGACGGCGGCCAGCCAGCCCTGGCGATCGCTGAAAAGCAGGGATGGAGAAGCATTTTCTGCGGGGCGCCGATGCTGCCCGGCTGGCTGCTCGCCCGCCTGGCGAGGCAGAGCGGCGTTCATGCGTATACGCCGCCGGGCGCCCAGGTGTTTCATCGCGGACCGCTGGTTTCGGTGTATAAGCCACAGGCAGGACCGCTCCGCGTCGAGGCGCCCGCCGGGATGCTGATTCAGCCGTTGTTGTTCGTGACGGATCAGCAGGTCTGGCAACCCGATCCTCGCGTGGAGCCCTCGACCTCGGTTGAAGCCGACTTCGAGGCGAGCGAAACCAGGTTCTATGTCACGAGCGATGTCTCCGGCAGGAAGCCCGACAAGGGAGCGGCCGCGAGCTGATCGCCGGCAGCTTCCGGGGCAGTTTTCACAGATGAGCTTCGCTCATTGGGAGCAATTCGGATCGGCGGTCACGCTCTCGCCGCTGTAGCAGCGCTGGAAGACGGCGAAGTCGGTTTGGTCCACGTCACCGTCCGGATCGAGGTCGGCCTCGGCACAATCGACTGCATAGGGTAGGCCAGGCCCGGAGCCGCAGGCCTCAAACATGTTCCGGTCGTCGACGTCCACGTCGCAGTCCCGGTCAAAATCGCACGGCAGCACGGACAGGGACGTGTCCTGGAACACGTAGCTGCCGCCGGAGCCCGCGTCGGCGATAAACACCTCTACGTAGTACGTTCCCGCTGCGCAGAAGACATATGCGAACGATTCGGTCGACCCGCCCTGCTGGAACGTGGCCAACAGGGTGGTTCCGTCTCGATCGTACAGTCGCAGGCCCAGATCTGACCCGGTGGTCTCCATGCAGAAGCGCATTTGACCCGTCTCGGGCACCGTCAGCCGCCAGACGTCGTGTACATCCTGCTGCAATGGGCTGTCAGAATACTGGCGACCAAGTTGTCCGGAGGCCGACTGCTCAAGAGTCTGGACGCCGGGGGAGGCGGGCCAGCCATTGTTGTCAGGTCCATCATGGCCGCCGAGCCAGAAGAGCTCGTTCGACTTGGCAAAACTGATGAGGTAACCCTTGGAGTCGATAACCGTGCTCGGAACAAGGACGCCGCCGCTGTAATACCAGCCGATTTGCGACTTGTAGCAGTCAATGGCAAGGCGTTTCAGATTCGTGGCGGGGTCGGCGCGCCGGATCGGCGAATACGCACTGATGACCGCGAAGTCGAAGCTGGCGTCAGGAACGGGCATGCCCGCGGGCGTCTCGAAGGTCAAGGTCGGCGTGCAACGGGCTTCGCGATCGGTGGCATACGCGGGATTGGGCCAATATGTCGACGACTGTTGCGGGGCATGGATGATCTCTCGATACAGGGTTGCCGAGAGCATGCCGGCGGCGCGCAAAGCCGTATCGAAGCAGAGGTATGCGTACGCGTGGTCCACGTGCGAGTCGCGCGGATCGGACACGTACACTTCGCTCGGCCTGAAGCTGGAGAGGATGGTTACAAGGTCCTGGACCACGTTCGTGCCGGTGTACTTGATGGATTCGGGCGAGGCGTCTCGTCTGAAGGCGTCGGGGTCATATTTCTCGTTCTGCCGCGTGAAGGAGGAGGTATACACAGCGGACATATCGTAGTTGCTCGTGAAGAGCGAGCGAAGGCCTTGATCGGGATAGCCCAGAAACAGCACGTCGTTCGAATGGGTCAGGCCGAGCCTGGCCATCGCATCGAGGCTCTCGGCATGGCGGGCCAGGGCAGAGTTGCGGAAATCGAGAGCCGTGGGCGATGATACCTGGTAGTAGTTGGCGACCGCCGACGTGTACGCGTCGCCGCTGGTCACCACGACGACCCACACGCGGGCATGGCGAAGATGGTCCCCGTGGAGGGCATGGTAGATGACGCCGGCGTGCGCCAGGGTCTCATCGTCCGGGTGAGGGGCGACGATCAGGACACGTCGTTCCGAAGATGGCGGGATGTGAAACACGAAACCGCTCAAGGGTTCGTCGACTGTGTGCCGTCGGAGGGGCTCGGAGTAATGGTACTGCTGGTAGTCGGGGTCCCACCATCGGAGTTGGACCGTCGTGTCGCCATTGGCATCGACCTCCGCATCAACAGCGCCCGACATGACGGTCGCGCCGGGGGCAACGGCCGGAAGCGCGAGCGTGAAGCCGGAGTGGTCGTTCCTGTTGATGCTGCACGCGAGATCGCTGCACGTGTCATCGTCGGAGTTAACCACATGGATGGCGATGAGGGCGGTCTCGGCCGAGGCGGGATGGGTGGCCGCCAGCGTCAGAACGAACCCAAGATGACAGACCAGTCGGGGACCCACCATTCCAAGACCCTCCACTGTATGATCATACCTCCACAGCGTCGCCGGACCAATGCAGGCAAATGCCACCAGCCCGGGCATCAGCGACCGTCAAGACGATGGCAGAGTCAAGCCTGGGCTCTATAAAAGCCGCCGCACGAAGACTTTATGGACTCGGTCGTGGGCTCGTATTGCGGCTTTTGCCCTTGCCCCGATGGTGCCTTGAAACCCAGATGCTTCGGCAAGCGGCCGGCGAACGAGGACGAGATGCCACGAGGATGATGCCGTTCGGTTCTCACCTGGACGACGTCGGGTTTCTGTGCTCCGGTACGCTTGCTAGGTACAGGTCCGGGTGGCATGACGTGGCGATAGCGGTGATGACTCGCGGTGACGTGGGCTCACCGAGCCTCAACCCTGATAGAATCGCCGGCATCCGCGAGAAGGAGGCCCGGGCCTCGGCCGTCAGATTCGTTCGTGAAACTCCCCGAGCGTTGTATCTGGTGCAAGCGGGACCGCCTCAGGCACGCAGTTGCAGCCCGCACCCGATCGCGGCGAGAATATGGCCATGGACAAACCGACAGACCACCTGTGTCTGACCTGCGCTCAATGTCGCGCGGTGGACAAGTACGCCATCGAGGAACTCGGCATTCCCGGCGTCGTGCTGATGGAGAATGCCGGGCGCAACGCGGCGGATCTGATCGAGGAGCGGCTGGCCGACCGGCCCGGGGCCCAGGAACGGCCGGGTCGAATCGCGGTCGTCTGCGGCGGGGGCAACAACGGCGGCGACGGCTTCGTCGTGGCCCGCCATCTGACGCATCGCGGCCACGAGGTCTGGATCGACCTGATGGCCGACCCCGCCAGGCTCGCCGGTGACGCGGCGGTCAACCACGCCATCGTCCAGAAGATGGGCGTGCCGATCCGGCCGCTGTGTGATCTTGCGGCCATTCCAACAGCGGTTCATCGCTGGCGCCGGTCGGACGTGATCGTCGACGCCCTGCTGGGAACGGGCTTTGCCGGGGCGGTGCGCGAACCGATGGCCGAGGTCATCCGGCAGATTAACGGGCTGTCGGGCCCGCTGGTGGTCGCGATCGATGTGCCCTCGGGCCTGGATGCGGACACCGGCCAGGTGGCGGGCGAGGCCGTCCGGGCTCATCAGACGGTCACCTTTCTGGCGGAGAAAAGCGGATATGCCCGCGAGTCGGCCCGGGCGTACACCGGGCGGATCACGGTTGTCGATATCGGCGCCCCAACCATGCTGATCCTCTCACGCCTGGCCGCTGCACAATGACTTGCTGCGGCTTCCGGTCGCCTGCCTGCTGTCCCCGCGCAAAACAACGGCCGGCACCATGCCGGCCGCCGTCGTGAGTGGTTGTGCTTGCCCGTCCAGTTGTCGATTACCTCGCACTGGCCTCCACTGCGGGGTTGGTGGCAGGACGAGTTGACTCCGGTTGACTGGCGGTCCTGGTTGAAGAAACCCGCCCCGTCAAAGAAGCCATCATCCTGTCCTGCTTCTCCCTGTGCATGCGCCGCTGATCCTCGGTCGGAATACGTTCCAGGCGCATCAGTAGCTGTCGCCAGAGATCCTCGCGGATCGGCCGCTCCACCTCATTGAGCCGCTCGTTGATTTTCTTGATCTCCTCCGCGGCCTTCTTCCTCTCTTCAGGGTCGGTCTTGGGCTCGGAGGCGTACATCTCCTTGAGCTGATTGTTGAGTGCGGTCAGTTTCTCCTGGTTCCGCTCGCGGTACCGTTTTGCCTCATCTTTAAGTTCTCTCAGGATGGAGCGGGCCGTGCCCTGCTGGCCGGCATCCAGGTTGTACTCGGCAATGAACGAACTGACGCGATAGTCCCAGGCGTCCTCCGGCTTGATCGGCGCCGAACGGGGGCCGACCTTGCGCTGACCGATGTCCGTTGGTTCGACGATGCCCTTGCTCCAGCGATCGAGCCTCTGCTCGAACTCGTCGAATGTCTTGTGCATCTGCTCGAGATCCCGGTCGTGGATCTTCCGCTGGTTCTCGTCCAGGATCTCCCGCCACTTCTGGTTGCCGTCCAGGATCTCTTTTTTGATGGCGGCGATGAGCGGTCCTCCGCGGCGGGCCAGGTCCTTGGCCTCCTCGACGGAGGGGGCTTCGCCTCGAAGTTGAAGGTACCAGTACTCGGCGAACAGCGTCCGGACGTCTTTTTCGTAGTCGTTGAGGAACCGCTTCACCCGCTGGTTCAACAGTTGCCGCGTGTACTCCTCCTGGTCCGGGGTGAGGTTGTAATAGCGGGTCATCTGGCTGACGTAGTTGTCGATGATCGGCTCGACGCCCCACGTCAGCGGCGATCCGGCGTAGGGGTTTTTCTTGGAAGCAGGTGCCCTCGTGCCAGGCTGGTTCTGGGCCACGGCCGTCGCCCCCCAGGTGACCATGGCTCCGATCGTCACAACGAGAATGCCTCTTCGCATGATTCGTCCTCTTGTAGCTGGCAGGTCCGGCCTGTTTCGTCCCTCTGGGCCGGCCGCCCGTCGCCCCAGGTTTGTCATGGGCAGGTGGGAAGACACTCCTGGATGTCCGCCCGGCGGGCGCGTTCCACAACTTCGGTAGAGCCCCGCCCCCATCCCTGCCTCTTATATTATTCACCCGCAAAGGGGTTGCAAATAATAAGTTAAGCTAAAACGGAAACACGGGCTTTTGGCTAGCCCGGTTCCAGACACGCCAGACGCATGTTACCCGATTACCAGCCCGAAGGGCAAGAGTGGATGCCGGTCAACGCCACCATCGGCAGCGTAGCCAGGTGGGTGTGATTTGCCGAGCCAGGTTCCGAAGACGCAGGCCAATGAAGGTTCTGGGCATGGCCTTAAGCCCGGCATGGTCCGGTTCGAGGGCCAGCCCCCGTCGGATCATGTGCCGTGCCTCCGTCCACTTGCAGGTGTGAAGGTATGCAAGGGCCAGTTTGTGGATGGCCATGGTATTTTCCGGCTCGATCCGCAGAGCCTCATGGCAGCGGCTGATCCCTGCCTCAAAGTCGTTCTGCAGGAAGTGGCAGACCGCCAGGTTGTGATGAGCCCCCGCTACGCTATCGTCCAGCTCGATGATTCGCTCGAAGTGGCCGGCAGCCTCTTGCGGGCGGCCCAGCTCCAGCAGACAGTTGCCCATCGCCATCCGAGCCATGCAATCATCCGGCTGGTCCTCGAGCGCCAGCGACAAGTGGTGGAGGGCGTCGTAGTAGTTGCCGCGGCGGAGTTCGACCTCACCGATGTGTGCTCGCAGGGAGGGGCAGGTCTCGTCCAGCATCAAGGCCGACTCGAAGTGGCGAACGGCCTTGTCCAGGTCGTCCTGCTGAGCGGCAATCAGCCCCAGCATGGTGTAGCCGTGAACCGACTGGGGGTCCAGCTCGACGAGCTGCTGGAACTTGGCCGTTGCAGCCGCCAGGTCGTCCATTTCGATCAGCAGATCGCCCAGCTCCGCAGTCAGCTCGGTATTGCCGGGATCGTGTCGCAGGGCGGTGAGATACCCCTCGCGGGCCTTGTCGTAAAGCCTCTGCGCCCGGTACACCTCCGCAATCCGCTGGCGAACCTGGGGGTAGTCCGGCGCAATCTCCAGAGCCCTTTGCCAGCAGTAGATGGCCTTTGCGTATTGCTCCCGGCAGGCCAGCGATTCGGCGATGTGGTGGAAGCAGTTGGGGCAGTCAGGGTTGATTTGTTGGGCGAGATAGAACATCTCCTCGGCCTTCTCGTGCAGCCCCATTCGCGTGTAGGCCGCAACCCGGTGGCAGAATGACGGCTCGTACTGCGGCTCGACTTTCTCCATCTCCGCCAGGAGTTCCACTGCGTCGGCATACCGGCCCACGCGGATCATATCGATGGCCAGCGCCGTTTTAATGCCAAGGTGTTCCGGATCGAGATCGAGTGCCTGGCGATAGGCTTCCACCGCCGAGTCGAAGTTCTCGAGCTGATCCAGGATCTGTCCCCGCTGAGCGTGCCAGATCGGGTCGTTGGGGTTGATCGCGATGGCGGCCTCCAGCTCATGCAAGGCCTCGCTCCACTGCTGAGCCTCACTGAGCTGCAGTGCCCGTTCCACGCGACTCTCGGCATCCAGCCAATCGTTCATAGTTTCCGCACCCCGATATTCTGCTGGGTACTTGTCGGTGCGTTATAGATATCGGTTTGCGGTGACGGGTCCTCTGGTAAACGAGAGGAGAAATCGACCACGGTTTAACCCCAGGGCCGCGGCGGTTATGGGCTCATATCCAGGACCGCGGTCTCCCCCGGGCGTTGATGGGTTTGTGACGGATCAGCCCGCACGAGATGTACGGACGCCTGACAGGGGGACTATCTGGACGGCCGGGGTGATCGGCAAAGCGGAGAGGCTGGCTCGGGATGCGGTTCCCAGGGCTCGTGCCAGCGGTGACGGTAATACGTCATTCGGCATCAACCCGGTAGTTAAGCTCGAAGGCGTCTTTGAAAGAGAAGACGTCCCGAAAATCCTCGATGTTGTCGCTGGGCAGCTTCTTCAACCAGTCGTTCTCGACCAGGGCGAAGATAATCGCCCCGATGTCCTCAGTCCGGGTGATGTTCCACCTGGCCAGGACGCTTTGGGCCATCAACCCGTAACGTTTCAGGGCAACATCTCGAACGGCCCAGCAGAGTTGCTGACCGGTTACGTGGCGGTTCATCTTCTGAGGCCCGCCGATCTTCTCCATGATGTCCGCAATGTCCGGCGGAAGCGAGCCGGTCTCGCTGAGATGGCAAAGCATCTCCAGGTCCACGTTGTGCCGATCCATCCAACCGGCCACCGCGCTTTCCTCAGGGGTCATAGGCCCGTGAACCTGCTCGGAGGCCACCCCGATGCATTCCTGGATGAAAATGAAGGCATCGAGCGGATAGCGGCCCAGCTCTGCGACGACCTCTTCGATGGGTTTTTTCGGTGGTTGGGGCATCGCTGAACCTAGACTGAGCCGCCTCCAACCCCGCCGCCTGGGCTACCGCCCGGTCCGCGCCCCGGTCGGTTTCGTCGTCCGCGTCGGCGCGATCGGCGTCCTCGTCGACCATGGCGTTGTTGCTGCTGGTTATCGGCTGATTTCCCGGTCTTGTCGGAGACCGGAGGGTTCTCGGGAGGACCGGATGGTTGGGATTCGGTGGCTGGACTCACGTCCTCGACGATCGGCGTTTCCTCTCGAACCTCCTCGACCGGACCATCGTCTTCTGTCGGCTCGTCGTTCTTGGGCACGAGCGAGCGCAACAGACGGCGTGCCGAGCGGGGGGGCGGTTCGCGACGTTCCCGCCGCGAACCCGAGCCATTGCCCTTGTCATCGGCGAGCGGCCTGGGCGGCGGCGCCGGCAGATTCATCTCCAGGATCTCCTCGACCGGAACGACCACGATGCGGTCGTCCTCGGTCCTGATTCTTACCAGTTGGGTGATAATCTGCCGGTCAAAAACCTTGCCGATGCCGGCGGCAGTGCGGATCCAACTGTTGTTGCGGGGCAGCTTCTTGTTCAGAGTGTCGTAAGTCTCGTGCTCGTATCGCAGGCAGCACTTGAGCCGCCCGCAGCGACCGCTGACCTTCGCCAGATCCAGGGTGGTCTTCTGGAGCTTGGCCATGGACATGGTGATCGGTTTGAGGGTCTTGAGGAAGTTCTTGCAGCAGCATTCCCGTCCGCAGGTCTCGAAATCTGCGAGCAACCGGGCTTCGTCGCGGGCTCCGACCTGGCGCATCTCGATACGCGTCTGAAACTCGGAGGCGAGTCGCCGAACCAGTTGCCGAAAATCGACCCGCTGCTCGGACATGAAGAACAGGATGATCCGCTCGCCGCCGAGGATCTGCTCGCAATCGACGATCTTCATGTCGAGCCCGTATTCGGCGGCCAGGTTTGAGGCGAGTTCCAGCTTCTGGGGCGTCGTCGACTGAATGTGTCTGAACTCGGCCAGGTCGGCGTCGGTCGCCTCGCGCAGGATGCGCCCGTTTCTGAAGCGATAGGTCTCGTCGCCGCTGCTGGCCTGGGCGTATGCCTGCATCTGTTCGCGGGGAATCTGCTGCTGGCATCCGGTACAGGTGAGCAGCACGTGCTCGCCGATCTCGAGCCCCCGGTCGGTGGAGATGACCAGCTTGCCGCCACAGGTGAAGGCCAGGTTCGGCGGGTACGAAAACTCGCCGATCAGCCCCATCTTGCCGTAGCGCACCGTGGTGGAAAGCGGCATCCGGTCGGCTTCCGGGCCGATTCGGTCAATTGCACTGGCACGTCCGCCGCATTTGCCCATTCGCTGGTACTGCCTCGCTGAGCGTTCACAAGGGCAACGGTTCTGCCTGTCAACCCGGCTGACAGGCGACCCCGGCCCAACCCCTCATAATATCTGATCGGCCATTAGATCTCAAACACTACCTTCAACGCTGATCCATCTCCTGCGACGCGGAAGGCCTCTTCGTACTGCTCGAGAGGGAAGCAGTGGGTCAGCAGGGGGGTTGGGTCGATGATGCCTTGCTCGACCAGCGACATGGCTTCGGCAAAATCGCGACGGCGGGATTCCGAGGCGCCGGATATGGTGATCTGGCCGTAGTGGATGATGTTTGGGTCGAT
>JAUCQB010000251.1 GCA_030372985.1 Phycisphaerae bacterium | reverse complement strand
GCTCAAGCTCATGGGCTGTTCGTGCGACTGGGACCGCACGCGGTTCACCCTCGACGAGGTCTGCGCCCGGGCCGTCCGCCACACGTTCTTCAAGCTGTTCAAGGACGGCCTGATCGTTCGCGGCAAGCGCCTGGTCAACTGGGACACGCACCTGCAAACGGCCGTGGCCGACGACGAGGTTTACCACGAGACGATTAAGGGCCATTTCTGGCACTTCAAGTACCCGGTGAAAGACCCGCGGCCGGGCGAGCCGACGCACGTCCACATCGCCACCACGCGTCCCGAGACCATGCTGGGCGACACGGCCGTGGCCGTTCATCCCGAACCCGACAAGGCCCTGGATAAGGCCGAGGCTGAACTGCACGAGAAGCTCGCTGAGGTGCCCGACAAGGAGAAGCGGGACGTTCAGACGGCCATCGACGAAATCGCCGAACGCCGCAAGACCATGCTCCCGCTGCTGCTCAAGCTTCGCGACATGGCCCGCGACGGCCGTAAGCTCAACCTCCCGCTGGTCGACCGCGAGATCCCGCTGATCTGCGACGTCTGGGCCAAGCCGGAATTGGGCAGCGGCTGCGTGAAGATCACACCGGCTCACGACGCCAACGACTACGAAGTCGGCCAGCGCGCCGGCCTGCCGATGTGCAACGTGCTCACCCCCGACGGCAAGGTCGCCCGGATCATCGAGCCCGACGGCTCGGTCAACCCGAATTCGAGCAAGTACGAAGGCCTGCGTTTCGCCACTGACGCCCGCAAGAAGGTCGTGGCCGACCTCGAGGCCCTCGGCCTGGTCGAGAAGATCGAGGACCGCATCGTCGAGATTGGCCATAGCGACCGCAGCAAGACACCGATCGAGCCGTTCCTTTCCGATCAGTGGTTTGTCCGCATGGGTGATCTGCCGAAGGATGAGGCCGCCAGGATTGAAGGCCTCCGCGGCAGCAGCGGCTTGGCCCAACTCGCGATGGACGCAGTGTGCGAAAAGGACCACGCCTCGCCCGCCGAGCGCAAAGCCTGCGGCAAGGTCCACTTCTTCCCCGAGCGATATGCGAAAACCTACCTCGACTGGCTCGGCGAGAAACGCGACTGGTGCATCAGCCGGCAACTCTGGTGGGGGCATCGGATACCGGTGTGGAGCGGACCGTACAAGATCCGCCAGCAAGCTCACGAATTGCCGCTGAATAAGCTCGCTGCCTGGGCAGAGGCCGGGAGAGTCGCATTTTATCGCATACCCAGCTTCTCCCAAGGCGCAGACTTCGTCGATGACGGCAAACCCGTCAAACACATCCACTATGATCTGACGTTATATGTTTGCGTCAAGGATCCTGATGATAGCGAAGTCATAGGAGAATTGGAGAAGAACGGAATCATCCAGGACCCCGATGTCCTCGACACGTGGTTCAGCAGTGCCTTGTGGCCTCATTCGACGATGGGCTGGCCGGCGCCGAACCCGGTGTTGCCTGAAGCGGACAAGCTGCTTGCTCGATACTACCCCGGCTCGGTGCTGAGCACCGCCCGCGAGATCATCACCCTGTGGGTTGCTCGGATGGTGCTCACCGGCCGTTACAACCTTGGCCAGGTGCCGTTTCACGATGTCTACATCCACGCGGTGATCCAGGACGGCCAGGGTCGGCCGTTCAAGAAGACCCTGGGCAACGGCTTTGACCCTGTGGACATTATCGACGCCTACGGAGCTGACGCCCTGCGTTTCACCATGGCCAACCTGAGCACCGAGACGCAGGACATCCGCATGCCGATGAAGAAGGTCAGGCTCGACAACGGTCGCGAGGTGCAGTCCTCCGAACGCTTCGAGCTCGGCCGCAACTTCTGCAACAAGATCTGGAACGCGGCCCGCTTCGCGTTCATGAACATCGAGAACACGCCGATGAACCGGCTCGATGTGGCCGGTCTGCCCATTGAAGACCGCTGGATTCTTTCCCAGGTCAGCCGAGCGGCGGTTGACGTCCAGGATGCCCTGGAGAAGTTCCAGTTCAGCCGGGCGTCGATCCTGGCTCGCGACTTCTTCTGGGACTGCCTCTGCGACTGGTACCTCGAACTGGTCAAGCCGCGCGTCCGCGACAACCGCCGCGCCGACGAGGCCCGCCAAGTTCTGGCCTTCGCCCTCGATCAGTCGTTGCGTTTGCTGCACCCGTTCATCCCGTTCATCACCGAGCGGCTGTGGCGGCAGCTCAACGAGATCGTGCCGAACCGCGGCCTGCCGGGCGTGGCCGAGTTGGATGCTCCCGAGCTTCTGGCGACTGCCGTCTATCCGCCGGCCGGAGGATGGACCGCTCTGACGGCTCCTGATGCGGATGCGGTGTTCGACGACCTGCGCAACGCCACACGGGCGATCCGCGAAATCCGTCAGAACCAGAACGTCGCCCTCAAGGACACCGTGGATGTCACCATCAGCGTGCCCGCGGAGCAGAGGGTCGAGTCGCTGCGGCAGGAGGCCCAGGTGATCAAGCAGATGGCCAAGGTTGGCGAATTGACCATCGGTGCCGACGCCGAGCGCCCGCCGAATGCCGCCACGTTGGTCATCGGCGACATGCAGATCTTCGTCGCCAACGTGATCGACCCCGTGGCCGAGCGGCAGCGCCTGGAGAAGGATCTGGCTGGCATCGACAAACAGATCGCCGGCATTGAAAGCAAGCTCAACAACGCCGGTTTCGTGGAGCGGGCCCCGGCCGAGGTGGTGCAGCGCGAGCGAGAACGCCTGGCGGAGTTGCAGGCCAAGCGGCAGACCGTGGTGATGCATATGGGGCAGTTGGGCTGAGCAGCGAGTGGTCGGGTTCGCTGGCCCCGGAATCCGTCCCGCGGCCTTGTGAGTTGAGGATTCCGATCCTCATTGTGGCCGAATGCCGAACGGATTCGGCCGATGGGGCGGCCCGGAAGGGATTCCAGGCCGAGCGACCCGGAAGGGATTCCGGGCCGAGCGGACAGGGATTGCGAGCCGAGCGGGATCATCAGCGTCAGGATTTGAGATTTGAGATTGGCGGATCTCAGATCCTCGGGTGGCGGGTCCAACACTGATGCTCTGAAAACCCTGTTCTCAGCGTTGATCTGAGATTTGAAATTCTCAGATCTGAAATCCCGACCTCCCAATTCTCAATTCCCAACTCCCAACCCTCAATTCCCCATTCCCCCGTTTTCTTGCAAGCCATCGGCCGTGCGTTTAACCTTTCAACGATCGACAGGAAATCAGGTCATAGATCGAAAGGGCACGAACATGATTCGATCGTTCAATCGTTGGATGTGGATCGGCAGTTTGGCGGTGTTCGTTCTGGCCGGCGCGTGCTCGCAGCAGGGCGGACCCAAGGGGCTAGGTGACATGACTCAGGGCAAATGCGAAAGGAAGGTGGAGAGGGAGAACTGGGGCACGACGCTCGATGGGGCCAAGGTGGACCTCTACCGGCTGATCAATGCCAACGGGATGGAGGCGGATATCACCACCTATGGCGGCATCGTGGTCCGGCTGATGGTTCCGGACAAGAACGGCAAGTTTGATGACGTCGTTCTGGGGTTCGACTCGCTGGCCGGCTATTTGAAGGGGCACCCGTTCTTCGGGGCTCTGGTCGGCCGCTACGGCAACCGCATCGCCAAGGGCCGGTTTACCCTCGAGGGCGTCGAGTACAAGCTGGCGACCAACAACATGGGCAACC
>JAUCQB010000250.1 GCA_030372985.1 Phycisphaerae bacterium | reverse complement strand
GATTCCCGTCGGGTTGAAACCCGACCTACGCCGCAGGCCGGCATTCATGCCGACGGTCCGGTTACGTCGTAGGTCGGCATTCATGCCGACATGTCCGGTGTGACGTCGATTCCCGTCGGGTTGAAACCCGACCTACGCGGCACGTCGACCCGTAGGTCGGCATTCATGCCGACAGGGCATGCGCCGCACCCCCGCCGTAGGTTGATGGGATGGTCCCCTCCCTCCTTACCGGCATCGAGTGCCAGACTGGGATCGGTGTTCCAGTCAAACGTCAGGAGGGGACCGAGATGAAGATTACACGGGTAGGTTTGGACCTGGCAAAAGACGTGTTTCAGGTGCACGCAGTGGATTGCGAGGAACGCACGGTCATACGCCGGCAGCTCAAGCGCCATCAGGTTCTGGGTTTCTTTGCCCGCCTTGATCGTACCGACGGATGCGTGGTGGGGATGGAAGCGTGCTGCGGGGCGGATTACTGGGCGCGGGAACTGATCAAGCTCGGCTATGACGCGCGGATCATGAATCCGGCGTTCGTGAAGCCTTACGTGAAGGCGAACAAGAACGATGCCCGCGATGCGGAGGCGATCTGCGAGGCGGTGGGACGCCCGACGATGCGCTTTGTTGGAGTGAAGAGCCTGGAGCAGCACGATCTGATGCTGCTGCATCGTCAACGGGAGCGGTACGTCAAGCAGCGCACGGCACTGGCCAACCAGATCCGCGGGACGCTGGGACAGTACGGGATCGTGGTCAGCCGGGGACTGGGGTCGCTGCGCCGCGTTCTGCCGCGGTTGCTGGAGGACGCAAGCAATGCGCTGACGGCGCTGGCGCGGGAAGTCTATGCGGAAAGTTATCGGGATCTGTGTGAGCTCGACGAGAAGGTGGAGCGGCTCGACGGGAAGCTGGAGCACCTGGCGCGGCAGGATCCGCGGTGTGTGCGGTTGATGAGTATCCCGGGAATGGGGGCGTTGACGGCGACGGCGTGGGTAGGCCTGTTGGGTGAGGCAACGCAGTTCGACAAGGCGCGCCAGTGTGCGGCGTACCTGGGGTTGGTGCCGCGCCAGCACTCGAGCGGTGGCAAGGAGCGGTTATTGGGCATCAGCAAGCGCGGTGACCGGTATCTGCGCACGCTGCTGGTGCACGGGGCACGCTCGGCGCTGCGCACGGCAGGCACCAAGGGGGACCGGCGCAGTCGCTGGATCCAGGAGGTGGCGGCGACGCACCACGCGAATGTCGCGGCGGTGGCGCTGGCGAACCGCAACGCGCGCACGGCGTGGGCGCTGCTGCAACGCGGCGAGACGTATCAGGCGGCCGCTTAGGCGAAGGCCCGAGGTCGTTGAGATTATTGAAGTCGAGATTGGTGTCGGTTTTGGGGTTTCAGTGACGACGGAGGCGAGGACGCCTCCCCGATTGCGGGTCGACAGATCGTGGTAAGAGGAGTCATCCCCACGCGTGAAAGCCGGTGAATGCCGAGACCGTAAAAGGTCGCCAGGTCGATGGGCAGCGCGTGCGCGAATATCCATGATGGCCAGAGGGTTCGATGCAACGGCCCTCATCAACAGGTCGGATATACGGGTGCAATCTCTCCGACAACCAGGTCTGGAAACCTTGCAAACAGGGAGGGGACCATATACGGCATTCATGCCGACGGCATGGCACCGCCGTCCATCGCCCGTAGGTCGGCATTCATGCCGACAATGCCAAGGCGTACCCGTCGGGTTGAAACCCGACCTACGGGGCCACGTCGAAACGGTCGGCGTTCATGACCTTGGTCCAGGCGGCGACGAAATCGCGTACGAACTTCTCGCGGTTGTCGTCCTGCGCGTAGACCTCGGCATACGCGCGCAGCACCGAGTTCGATCCGAAGACCAGGTCCACCCGCGTGGCCGTCCACT
>JAUCQB010000249.1 GCA_030372985.1 Phycisphaerae bacterium | reverse complement strand
GGCTCGGAGATGTGTATAAGAGACAGCGTACCGCACGATGCTCCACGTCGGATAGGTGTCGTCGTTTATGTCGGCGGAGAACTCAGGCGTGATACTCATCGGAGCGCCCAATTTCATCGCCATAAACGGCAGGTTCAGCCCGTGGCAGCCCATGTCCCCCATCGTACCCGTGCCGAAGTCGTACCACGCCCGCCATTTGACCGGATGATACGCCCGGCTGTACGACCGCTCGGGTGCCGTGCCCAGCCACAGGTCCCACTCCATGGTCACCGGGATCAGCGTAGCTCTCTCCGGCCGTCGCACCCCCGTTGGCCAGAACGGCCGGTCGCTCCAGACGCGGACCTCGCGCACCTGCCCGATCGCCCCGGACCAGACCACCTCGACCGCCTCGCGGAAGCGGTTGTTGGCCGTGCCGTGGTTGCCCATTTGAGTGACCACGCCGTACCTGCGGGCGGCCTCGACCAGTTGCCGCACCTCCCAGATGTCGTGGGCCAGGGGTTTTTGGACGAAGACGTGCTTGCCCATCCGCATGGCCGTCATGGCCGCGACCGCGTGCTGGTGGTCGGGGATCGAGACGGTCACGGCGTCGATCTGCCGGTCCATCTCCTCCAGCATCTTGCGGAAGTCTTTATGTTGCTTGGCTTTAGGGAAAGCCTTAAACGCCTTGTAGGCCATCCCAAAATCGACGTCGGCGATGGCCACAATGTCGTCCCGCTTGCCGACCGCAAGGATGTCCCAGTATCCCTGCCCCCCGCCCCCGATGCTGGCAATGCTCAGCTTCTCGTTGGGTGAAATCCGCCGCGGCCGTGCCCGGCCCGCAGGCGCAGAACCAGTCTCCCCCAGCGCCGAACCCCTGAACACCCAAAGCCCGGCACCGGCATAAACGGTTCGCGACAGGAGTTGGCGACGGGTGGTTGGCATGGCTTCGTATCGGACCCCCCTGACCGTCAGGACGTCAAGCGAACGTGAAACAAGGTTATTCTATTCAGACGCTCAGAGTCAGACCCGATATGTCCCCCGTTAGCTGGGGCGAGTCTGTGAGCTTGGTTGGACGCCTCTGCACATCTCGGCCTACAAGCCCGACAAGGCAATGGGTGCGCTTCTGATCGGTCATGGCGCCGACGTCAACGCGAGGGCCAAGAATGGCGACACCCCGCTGCATATGGCCTTGAATGAGTGCAATCTGACGCTGGCGGGACTGCTCGTTGCCGCTGGGGCCGATGTCAACGAGAAGGACAGCCGCGGCAACACGCCTCTGCACCTGGTCGCGGACTTCGGCCACAAGGCCTTGGCGGAAGCGCTCATCGCCAAGGGAGCCGACACCAACGCCACGGATGCCGAAGGGCAAACCCCGCTACAGCGAGCGGAGCAGTTCTCTCGATCGCCGGGATTGGCCAGACTCCTTCGTCAGCACGGCGCCAAAGGCTGATCTGCAAGAAGGGGGTGCGAAGCATCATCCGCCATCCCTTTCGCGCAGTTCGCGTTTTTCGCGGTTCAACATTCCCTTGTTCTGGATCATCGTCCGGCTGAGAAGGTGTGACCGCGAAATACGCCAAAGACGCGAAAAGGGGCGACCGGCGGGAGACGGCAGGTCGGCGCTGCGCTTTGACCTGCCCTACCCTACGGTGGGCCGGATTCTCTGAATCGGCGGGTCTCGATTCAATGGGTCGCCTGAACCCGCACGACCTTGCAGCACACGACGAATCGCGAGCCCAGGTCCGAGAAGGACTTGGGCCAACCGGAATTTCACCCCCCTCGATCCCCCCTTGGTGAGGGGGGAAGGGAAGAGGCCGACGAGGGCGTCGGCGCCACTTTGCGACCCTCTCGGTCCCCCCTTGGTAAGGGGGGAAGGCGTCATCGTCAGAGACGGATCCTACTTCAGGGTGGCCGTGTTGTTCAGCTTGCAGAGTTCGTCGACCTTGTTGTTTGGGTCGAGCCGGATGCGGGCGGCGGTGAGTTTGGTCGAGGCGACGTTCAGGACCACCTCGCGGGCCGACGGCTCGAACGCCTTGATCGCCGGCAGGCCGTCGACCTTTGTGCGAGCCAACTCGGTCCACTCCTTGCCGTTCTTGGCCTCGGCCACGACGTCGAACGTCCCGGCCGCCACTCCGCCGATGTTGTGAACCCGGACCACAACCTTGCCGTCCTTCACCTGAATATCGCGCGACGCGACGGCCAGGTCCGGCAACGCCGCCGGCCGTTCGATCGCCTTGCGCAGCCGCAGATCGATGACCCACTCCTTGTGCGACGGGACCTCAACCCAGATCGGCGTGCCGCGGTGGAGATGCTCCACCTTGGTCGATCCGGTCCAGGTGTAGCGCTTCTGGACATCGTACTCGCCGGGCACGGCCTGGCCGGCGTTGAGCACGTAGACGCCGGGCACCAGCCGCCACGGTTTGAGACCCACGCGCATCGGCTTGTCGTTGAAGTTGTAGAGCATCACCCGCAGCCGCTGGGTCGTGGTCTCGGTCACCACCGAGGCGAAGTTCAGATCCGGCGTGTCGTAGGTCACCGAGATCGTCGGCGTCTTGCTGTCGCGGAAGCTGCACACCGCCCCGGTATACGCCCCGAACACTTCGGCCGACCCGGTCAGGCCGGCCCGATCGGTCTGCAGAATTTCGCTGGTGAGTTGCGTCCAGTTGTTGCGCAGTGAATTGGCCGTTCTCTCGAAGGTCTTGGAGTAATCGGCAAGGTCGTAGCCGACCATGTACCTCTGCGTCGGCGTGGCGAACCGCAGAATGTACTCGTCGTACACTCGCTCGCCGGTGAGCAGCCGGTAAGGGCTCAGCACGTCGTTTGAAGCCATGTGTGCCAGTTGGGCCATCAGGTTCTCGGGGTGGTCCGGGGGTAGTGTGGGATCGCCCTTGTGCAGCGGGCCGACGGTCGCCAGGTCCATCATCGTCTGCACCGGATCGAGGTACTTGCGGTCACCGCTGAGCAGGTAGGCTGTGATGAAGCTCTCGTGGATCATGACCGGCAGGCCGGGGAAACCGTACGAATTGCGCTGCTCATCATACCAGGGCTTGCCATCGGGCGGGGTCATGTCGCCCGAGGGGAACCACAGCGTCGATGGGGGGAATCCCGCGGGTTTTGGCCCGATCTTCCGCATGGTCGCGTCGCGCCAGGTGTCGCACCACTGGAGAAATGCATCGCGGCCATCGGGAATACCGTACCACCCGAGGTAGATGAAGTGCTTGGTCGCCCGGGCGTGATAGCCGCTGTCGCCGCCGTTGCCCAAGCCGCGTTTGACCGCGTCGGTGCCGAAGTCCCGCGACATGAACTGCAGGAAACCGCGCTCGTTGACGGCCATGAACTTCTCGCGAACGGTCTTGGCCGATCGCAGGTTGCGTTCGACCCACAGCGGATCACCGTAGCGGAGCACGATCATGGTGGGGATCGAATCGCACGACGGCTCGGCCGAGTGCTCGACGTCGCCGGGGAACGCATCGTAACCATCCTTGAGAACCTTGTCCCACACGCCGGCAGCCAGCCGCTCGATGCCGGCGATGACCGGCTCGGCCGCCGTGGTGATGCAGGCGATCGGCACCCAGCCGCGAAGGATCTCGACATCGTCGCCCCAGCCGCCGCCGAGCTGCCCGTCGGGAAGCTGCCGTTCGCTGAACCACCAGCGGAGGACGGCCTGCTGGCGAGCCAGCGATTCCTGCAGGTGGCGAGCCCAAGCCGGCCCGTCCGATTCCGGCCGAATCAGCTCCTGGCCCCAGGGGATCTTCTCGCCGGTCCACTCGCGCAGGGCCTGGTGTTCGGGCCAGATTTTCTTGAGCTCGGTGAACTCATTGATCGCCGCCTGCATGCCCTCTCGATGGGCCCCCTCGATGGCATGGGCGTAGTTGAAGCGGTTCTCGAAGAGGCGGGCCTTGTAGAAAAACGGGTTGTTCTGGGGACCGCAGCCGATCAATCGCCTGGTTGCGCGGTGATCGCGCTTGTACATGTTGAAGTCAGCGAACCACTTGGCGGCCAGGGCGAAGTCCTTGGCTTTGGTATCTTCGGGCGCCTTGGCGGCGACCTCCGCGGCGAGTGTGGCGACCTCGGCCTGCTGCGCCGGCTTCTCCAGAAACGCCAGGTCGGCCACCACGTAGGCCAATGCTGCCACGCTTTCCATTGTCGGCGGTGAGACGGCCGCGAGCGCGTCGAAAGCCTCTTTATACTTGCGATCCTTGTACAGCCGGATTCCCTCGGCCACGTTTGGCCCCAGCTTGGCCGGCCCGCCGTAACTCAGTTGACGATCCTTCCAGGTGAAGCCCAGCGCCGGCATGGCGGGCAGCAGCACCGGTCCGCCGGGCGCGGGTGTTGTCCGCTCGAAGACCTTCACGTCGTCAACGTACATGCCGTTCCAGGTGGTGAGGGAGACCTTGTCAAACTCCGGGCCGCCGAGCGGATCGGCAAGTTTAGCCTCGAGCAGCTTCTGATCGTTGCAGTACAGGAGCAGCATCGGCCCTTCCTTAACCGCGACGATCTTGTATTTCTTGCCGTGCTCGATCGGGAATGGGGGGTTGTTGTCTCGAACGGTCACCCCCGCGCCGGTGATCTGGTTGAAGGTGTTGTTGCCGCCGCCGAAAGCCAGCAAGAAGCTGTTGGCCAGCGTGACCGCCAGGTCGCAGGGCGGCTGCTCCGGGTCGGCCTCGGCCACGAACTCGACCTTCACGTCTGCCGGGTAACCGCGGCTGAGCGTCGCGTCTACTCGCCCCTTGAGGAACAGACGGCCGTTGACGATGCTCACGTTCTTGGCCTCGACCCAGTCCGGCCCAAGCTCAGCCCGCTGGAAACGGTCCTCGAACACAAGCTTCCATTGCCCGTCATCGGCCGCATTGGCAATCGCTGCGAAAACCAGTACCCAACCGCAAAGCCATTTCCGCATGACACGACTCCTCAGTAAGCACGCACGGCTGCCCGGTCATGATGGAAGAGCTTCTCCGCAAAGCCCGTCCGAGAGCAGGTTGTCACGGATTTCCAGGACTGTGTCAATCCACCTTAGATAAAGCAAAAAACGAATTGTCTCAACCAAGACGATACTGCCTTGCAGCCGGAAGGTGAGCCGGGCATACTAGTCTAGTCATAAAATACTGCTATGAATAAACTTAAATGATAGAGAGATCAGATCGTCCAAGAGCACTGCGTCGCCTAGGCGTCGATGATTGACAATCGGCCAGAATAATAGATATTTAGTTGTTCGACTTAATTTAGTCGATCAACTAAAAGGGACTTGATATGCCGAAACAGGAATTCAAGAACCCGTTCAGGCCTGGGGCGGGGCAGATGCCTCCGTATCTGGCTGGACGGGACGAAGAAACCCAAGAGTTCGCCCGTCTCCTCAAGCAGGAAATCATTTTGGACAACATGGTCTTGACGGGTTTGAGAGGAACCGGAAAGACGGTCCTGTTGGAGACCTTTAAGCCGATGGCCATACACGCCGGATGGTTATGGGCGGGCACCGACCTGTCCGAGTCGACGAGTGTCTCGGAGGAGACGCTGGCCCTGCGACTGCTCACCGATCTGGCAATTGTGACCTCGAGTATTGTTGTCGCCAGGCAGGAAGTGCCGGGCTTTGGTTTCAGGGCCGAGTCGGCGGTCGCCGAACACAAACTGGACTATGACGCTCTCGTTCACAAGTACAAAACCACTCCTGGCCTGGTTGCGGACAAACTGAAGCGGGTGCTGGAAGACGTGTGGGCAGAGTTGGGCGGCCGTGGGGCAAGGGGCATGGTCTTCGCGTATGACGAAGCACAGAACATGTCGGATCATCCTCAGAAAGAGCAGTATCCGCTATCCTTGCTGCTGGATGTGTTTCAGTCCATTCAACGGAAGAGCATTCCTTTCATGCTGGTTTTGACGGGGTTACCGACGCTGTTCCCCAAGCTCGTCGAAACGCGCACGTTCTCAGAGCGGATGTTCCGGGTCGTGTTCCTTGATCGATTGAGCAAGGATGCTTCGAGAGACGCAATATCCAAGCCGATCAAGGCTGCCGGTTGTCCGATCAACCTGAGTGACGGCCTCGTCGGTAAGATCGTCGCGGCCTCGGCG
This sequence comes from Phycisphaerae bacterium, assembly GCA_030372985.1. Lineage (GTDB taxonomy): Bacteria > Planctomycetota > Phycisphaerae > UBA1845 > PWPN01 > JAUCQB01. The sequence continues at coordinate 67,699 of JAUCQB010000249.1, read as the reverse complement.
GGCTATCCCTATTTCATTCAGTTCATCTGTCGGGAGGTCTACGATGTCGCTGTTCAGAAAATCGACAAGGGCCAGGAACTCGTAGTACCCATGACGGACATCGTGAGGAAACTTGATGCGGATTTCTTTGCCGGTCGGTGGGCTAAAGCCAGCGACCGCCAGCGAGATCTTCTCCGCGTGATTGCCTCACTGCCGGACTGTGACGAAGAATTCACTGTCCACGACGTGGTCGAAGCATCGAAGACCCTGGCCAGGCCTTTCAGCGCGAGCCATGTGAACCAGATGCTCGCGGCACTCGGCAAGATCGGTCTTGTGTGCAAGAACAGGCACGGCAAGTACTCTTTTGCCGTCCCGCTCCTCGGGCAGTTCATTTTGCGACAGCCCCAGTAGGAGAGGCAAGCCGTACACGAGCAGACTCTTCGGCCCATGGTGCTCCATCTCGGCGAGCCCTTGCAAACGCAATTCAATCCGTTCATCATGCTCCCCAAGCACAGTCGCCGTATCCCTCTTGAGGAGTCTATGATGGCCGGCAACCCGAACGCACCGACCGAACCCGCTCTGGCACGCCGCAGGATCCGCGAGAATTGGGGCTCGCGGCTGGGAGTGATCCTGGCGGTGGCCGGCTCGGCGGTCGGGCTGGGCAATTTCCTGCGGTTCCCGGGCCTGGCGGCGACCAACGGCGGCGGCGTCTTCATGATCCCCTACTTCATCTCGCTGGTCATCCTCGGCATCCCCATCTGCTGGGTTGAATGGACCGTCGGCCGATACGGCGGGGCCCGCGGTTTCAACAGCGCCCCCGGCATCTTCTCGGCCCTGTGGCCCAACCGCGTCAGCAAGTACTTCGGCGCCCTGGCCCTGCTCATCCCTGTCGGCATCTACATGTATTACGTCTATGTCGAGGCCTGGTGCCTGGCCTACGCCTGGGACTACGCCGTCGGGCGAATGAGTCAATACGGCGCCGGAACGTCCGCCGATACCGCGGCCCTGATGTCCGCCCATACCAACCACTTCAAGAGTTTTGTCGGCATGGGTGAGAACGGCTTGCTCGTCCACGGCGATCTCCAGCAGGGCGTGGTCTTTCTGATCATCGTGTTCGTGGTGAACTTCGTGCTCATCTACCGTGGTCTGACCAAGGGCATCGAGGCCTTCTGCAAATACGCGATGCCGCTCTTGGTCATCTTCGCGCTGATCGTTCTGGCGCGCGTGCTGACTCTCGGGACGCCCGACCCATCCCGCCCGGAGGCCAACGTCAACAACGCCCTGGGCTTCATGTGGAATCCCAAGACCGGCGACAAGACCGTCCTGGAGTCCCTGGCCAACCCGGAACTGTGGCTCAACGCCGCCGGCCAGATCTTCTTCAGCCTCTCCGTCGGCTTTGGCATCGTGCTGAACTATGCCAGCTACCTCAAGGCCGACGACGACGTGGTTCTCTCCGGCCTGACCGCCAGTTCCACCAACGAGTTCTGCGAGGTCTGCCTCGGCGGGCTGATCACCGTGCCGGTCGCGTTCCTGTTCCTCGGCGAGGCCAACCTGACCAAGGAAGTGCTCGGATCGAGCTTCAGCCTGGGATTCATGTCCCTGCCGGCGGTCTTTGCCAAGATGCCGGCAGGCAATTTCTTCGGCGCGGTCTGGTTCTTCATGCTGTTCCTGGCCGCGATCACCAGTTCGCTCAGCATGCTCCAGCCGGCCATCGCGTTCTTCGAGGAAGGCTTCTGCATGGGCCGGCGCCTGTCGGTCACCTGCCTGGGCCTGCTCACCGCCATCGGCGGCCTCCTGGTCGTCTACTTCTCCAAGGACCTGCTGGCCACCGATACACTGGATTTCTGGGTCGGCACGGTCTGCATCTTTATGCTCGCCACGGTGGAGGTGGTCCTGGTGGGCTGGGTCTTCGGCATCGAGCGGGCGAAGGAGGAGGTCAAACGCGGGGCCGCCCTCAGGGTGCCGGGAATATTCTGGTTTATCATCAAATACGTCTCCCCGGCCTACCTGCTGCTCATCTTCGGGTTCTGGTGCTATAAGAATATACCGGACAAGATCAGGACGATCGGGGCCATGACCCCCGAAGACCGCGGAACGGTGTTGCTGATGCTGACCTTCATCGTTCTGCTGCTGGTCTTCTTCGCCCTGCTCGCCAACCTGGCCCACAAGCGATGGGTCGCAACCGGCAGGCTGCCGGCCGAGCGCTCCCACAGGTTCCCGGTCGTCCCGGTGGGGGAAGGCAGGAGGACGCAGGCATGACCTGGGTTGGATGGATGCTGATGGTGCTTTCCTGCGGCGCGGTGCTCGCGTTGATGGTTTTCTGCTATTGGCGTGTGCTGCGAACGCCCAGACCCGAGGAACACCTGCACGCGCCCCTGGAGATCGACACCCGGGACGTGGATACTTGAGGAGGGTTCAGGGTTCAGGGTTCAGCGGCGCAGGGTTCGGCGTCGGCTGCGGCGATGGGAGGAATTCGTATTTGCCCAGTGACAGGGTGAAGGCATCCCTGAGCTTGCGCGTCCGGTCATTGGCGTGAGGGATGAACCCGAACCGCTCTTCGTCCTTGGGCAACTGCATTCTGGCTATGCGTTTCCAGCCCTTGTTCATCCCGTGGATGAAAATGGACCCGGTCAAGCTTCGGGTGGCCCGCAAAGTCCGCCAAGTCCGCCGCCAGACCCAGGCGGTGTTGGCGGCCGCATGTCGCAGTTCGTAGATGGCCTCATCGAGTTTCCGGGCGGTCATCTTGCGCGGGTGGTACACGGTCTCGACGAAGGTATACCTCTCCCAATCCTCCGGGTAGTTGGTGGCGAAGATACGGCCCTCGGACATCCACCGGTCATACAACCTGGTGCCGGGCAGAGGCGTCAGGTTGGTGATCTGGATGGTGTCGATCCCCAGCTTGACCGACTGAATGGCCGTCTCGGCGACGGTGTTTTCATCATCCTGGTCGGCGCCGATGATGAATGCCCCGAAGACCGGGATGCCCGCCCGGTGGAAGCCGTCAACCAGCTCCTTGTATCGCGACAGATTGTTGCGGTTGATGCCCTTGTGGTAGTCCCGCAGGCTCTCTGGGTTGAATGTCTCAAAACCGACCAGCATCCCCCGGCAGCCGGCCTTGTAGGCCAGCTTCAGCCCCTCCGCATCCTCGCCCATGTTGACGGTGGTTTGGCTGAACCACAGACGCTTCTTGCCCCTCTTGATGATCTGGCGGAGCAGCTCCTTGGCCCACTCGGCGTGCTTGGGCCCCACGCCGAAGAAGTTGTCGTCGGTCACGAAGATGAAGCGTTTGATGGTCGAGTTCCACTCGTCGATGATGTCGTCGATGGGTCGCCGGCGGATCTCGGAGCCGCTGAAGAGCGTGACGCTGCAATAGTCGCATCCGACCGGGCAACCTCGCGAGGTCTGGATCGCGGCCACGGTGTACGAACCGTTGACGGCCTGAAGATGCTGAGCCCCGCGGCCCACGCCGGGAAAATGGATCGAGGCGGGGCGCCCCTGGTAACGCGGTTTGAGTTGACCGGCCGCGGCGTCGGCCAGAATCTCCCCCCAGATCTCGTCGCATTCCCCGACGGCTATGGAATCGACATGCCGGGCCACCTCGTCGGGCACCGCCCAGACGTGAGGTCCACCCATGATGGTTGGGATGCCCTCCCGGCGACACTGGGCTGCAATTTCATATGCCCGCGATGCGCCGCTGGAGTAGCTGGTAATGCCCACCAGCTCATAGCGGCCCCGACGGACCAGGCGATCCGTAGCCTCGGGACCGAAAACCTCGTCAATGATCTCGACCTGATGATCCGAGGGGGTCAACTGGGCGAGAACCTGCAGGCCGAGTTGCGGGATTCTTCCGCCAATCGTGTGGTACCCCTGGCACCTGCGGGCGACGGGGTTGATCAAGGCTATTCTCATGTATGGCCTTTCACGGCGCTGTGGCCCGATCCGGCGTCGGACCGTTGTGGGGCAGAGCCGCGCTGCTTGTTGCTGTCAGGCGGTGAGACACGCGGAACTCAACACGACGGGTGGCAAGCCAGCCTACGGCCTGGTATTGCCAACCACCGGGCTGAGCGCTGGGGCGGGAATTCGATCCTGCGCCGCGCCGAAGTTCGCCCGGCATCAGTTGCTGACGATAACCAAGGCGGCCCCGGGAATCAACCGCTGCCTTGAGCACGATGCCGGTCGGGCACGATCGCACAGAAAAAAGCGAGCCCCGCCATCGGACGCGGGGCTCGCTCGTGATATGTCGTGGCTGCCGTAAGGCAGCTGCGTGGGCATTCCCTACGGCAGCTCACCTGTGCAATCTGTCAAGGGACCACCTCCTTTCGGGAAGAAACACCTCGGGTCATCCGCGACCGTCCGTACGGGCGCCGGCACAGATGTCGCCGAGCTTCATCCCACCTGCCGACCGCCATCGGCAGGTCCATGGGTTGTGATCATCTTGGAAACCTGTTGAATCTCCTTCGACGCTTCCAGGGACGGACTGACGCAGTCCGCTGCTGAAAGGTCTGACACCTGCCTCTATTCATGTATACGTCACGGAAGCCGTGACGGCAACGAAAAACCTGTCGGAAAACCGATTCAGACGAAGATTTTGGGGAAAAATGGGACACTGGCAGGTGGCTACCCCATCTGCCGGCCGCCTGGCTTCCCGGGCCGCTCTGAAAGGCCCGATACGAGGCGGCGGGCGCAACCGCCCCGTCCGATTCGGGGAAACGTGGCTTGTTTTTCGGGAAATCCGTGCTCATCAGCATCCTGGGGCTTGGTTATCGGTACCAGGAAGGGGGAGGAGTCTGCGCCTCGGTCCCGGGCGGCCTGCCCTGCCTGAAATACACCCACTTGCGGCCGCGACACCCCGCGGATCAGACAAGAGGACCCTTTAGGAGATATATAGATCTCGAAAGAAGTATGATGGTCTTGGGGAAGGGTTTTCGATAGAAACTATGGCCGGCTGGTTGGCTGCCGGTCGTCGGTGAGGCGTACCGATGTCATTGAGGAACCTGGACGAGGCCTGATTGTGACCTGGCGAGTTCTTCCCATCTTTCATGATCGTCGCCGCTTCAGACTGGTCGGCGTGTGGAGCCTGTGTGGGCTGGCGGGGTGCTCGTCGCTGTTTCCAACCCGGGTCGAACCGCTGCTGGACCCGGAGTCCATGAAGCCCAGCCCCCAGGTCTGGCAATTGCGCGATCCCCTGGATCCCTCCAAGCCGGCCACTCAGCCCATGGCAACCCGCCCCGCGGGTCTGGCGGCCAGTCGTCCGGCGCCCGCGGCAAGCACACAGCCGACGGCTGAGGAGTTCCCCGCAGCGCCTTACCACATCAACGCCGAGACCATTCCCAGGCTCGTTTATCACAAGTATCCCCTGGTCACCTCGGCGCGAGAGCAGATGATCGCGGCCCGGCACGGCCTCGAGGAGTTCAAGGCCAACTTGAGCCGGTTCGAGCCCTTCACCAATGCTTCCGGGATGGCCTTCCAGTATCCCGAGCGACGGGACTCAGAGGGACTGTCCGGCGAGGTCACCGGGGGGGTCGAGAAAGAGACTTTTGACGGGGCGGTCTTCAGAGTCGAGGGCGGGGCGCGGGGCGAGCGCATCAAATACGGCGAAGTGGGGGAAGGCCAGGCCTCCGAGGACAGCGGCGACGGCGGTCTGGTGCGAGGCCGGGTGGAGGTTCCGTTCATCGGGTCCCGCAAACGACAGGACCGAATTATCAACCAGGCCTACCAGGAATCGACCGCCCGGGCGGCGGTGCTCAATTATCTGAGTTACTACCGCTCGTACGCGCTCACCGCCATGAACTACTATACCGGGGCACTGTTGTATCTCGGCTATGCGCGAGCCTATGAAAACCAGATCAAGATCCTCGAAGATCTGCTGAAGGAGCCGGAGCTGACGCCCCAGGATCAGCAGGTTATTCTGACCTCGATCGGCAGCACGAAGGTCGTCCGCGATTCATACAAGGCCAGCTATCAGTCGTACCTGTTGTGGACGCTCGAGTACGTGGGCATCCGGCCGGGGGAGGAATACCACCTCGAGGAGCCGCCGGTCAGCGCGGGGAGCGTCTACTATGACCGGACCCGGACCGACGAACAAAGGCAGCAGCTCCTGGCCGAGGCCTACGAGAACAACCCCCGTTTCCGTGTACTGAACGATGCCATCAAGGACGCCGAGCTGAAGCGGACCCAGGCTATTCTCGGCAAGAATGACATCACGGCCTTTGTCGAGGGCACCCAGCATGCCTTCGGCGCCGAGACCTTCGACGACCGCGTGGGCGGGTGGGAATTGCGCGGCGGCGTCTCTTTCCGGGTGAATGACCCGCGGGTTCTCAATGCTTCAATCAAGAAGGCGGAAGCCGAGATCCGATCTTACGAGGCCCGGATCGAGGCCGAGGAACTGAGTGTCCAACAGCAGGTTGCGGTGCAATCCGCGACGCTGACCACCTACGTCGAATCCAAGCCGCAGATTCTCAACAACATCAGCCAGGCCGAGAGCGAGTTCCAGGCCCGCCGCCGGGACTATTTCGGGGGTCGGTCGACGATGCTGACTATCGATGACGTCCTGAGCTCGCTCTACAACATCACCACCGGGGAGATTCGCCTGGTCAGCAACAGATACTACACCGCCCTGGCGGACAACATGCTGATGTCCGCGTCGGGATACCTTTACCAGATGGCCGGCATGAAGCTGACGGAGGACGCCCACGCGGCAGGGCTTGCGGAGAAAAAAGACTGAGAGCGGCCACGGGGTGCTGTGACCGGGCGTGGACATGAGTCTGCGTGGCGAGGGAACCGCCCCCGAGGCAGACCAATGACCACACAGGAACAGGATGCTGAGACCGGCCCCGGCGAGACAGGCCCGCTATCGACGGCGACGAAGGACTCTGCCGTTGGTTTTGTGCGCGCTCGTCGCGGGAGGGTGTTCGACTTTCGGTCGGCAAGAGGTTCCGCCCCTTTCCGGCAATGGCGGGGTCAACCGCCGTACCCAACTGTGGCGGTTGACGCCGAGGCAAGCCGGCCGCAAGCCGGCCTCTCGACCAACGGCTGCGGGACCGGCGATCGCACATTCCCCTGCCCGTCCATCGGCGACCACCGGACCGGCTGCGAGCCGGCCTGCCGCCACGCGGCCGGCGGCCACCCGGCCGGCGCTGCCGCCGTTGATGTCCGTCCGGCCCGTCACCATGACCCGTCCGGCACCCTCACAGCCCGCCGAGACGGCGGAGCCGCTCGCCAAGCCCTATCAAATCAACACCGCCAACGTCGTCCGGATCACCTATCTGATGAGCCCTCTGGTCATCGCGAGCCGTGAGGAGATGATTGCGGCGCAACACGGCCTGAAGGAATTCCAGGCCAACCTGAGCCGCTTTGAGCCCTATGTTCGGGTCGACGGCGGAGCGCTCGAATACCCCGAGCGGCGCGGGGCGAACGGTTATGACGGCGAACTGGTGGCCGGCATCGATCGGGAGACCTTTGACGGGTCGTTGTTCCGCGTGGAAGGCGGGGTCAACGGCTCCCATTACAGCTACGACCGGACGGAAAGCGATCCGGCCAAGACCGAATCGGGCAGCAGCGGAGTGCTGCGGGCCCGGATCGAGATTCCGTTCGTCGGCTCTCGCAAGCAGCAGGACAGAACCATCAAGCAGGCCTACCAGGAGTCGACCGCCCGGCAGGCGATGCTTGAGTATATGAGAGACTACCGAAGCTACGTCAGTACCGCGCTCGTCGAATACCGCCAGACGATTCTCTACCTGAACCAGATGAGGGCTTACGAGGATGAGATCGCCGCCCTCGAAACCCTGCTGGCGCTGCCCGAACTGACGGACGACGAACGTGCGCGCCTGCGAACCGCTATGGGAGATGCCAAGGTTCACCACAGTGGGCTGCAGGCCAATTACTGGTCCTCGCTGCTTTCACTGTTGCAGGACTTGGGCATTCAGCCCGGTGAGAGATATGTGGTCGAAGAGCCGCGAGAATTGCCGCTGCAGTTTCTGGAAGAGGCTTCCACGCCTGAAGGCAGGCAGCGGCTGCTGGTCGAGGCGTACGAGAACAATCCGCGGTTTGCGGTGCTTGAGGACAGCATTCGCAATGCCGAATTGAAGCGGTCCCAGGCCATACTCGGGGCCTATGACATGACCGCCTACTTCGAGGGCGCGCACTACCCGTTTGCCCCGCCGGAGTTTGACGACCGCGTGCGCGGCTGGCTGTTAACCGCAGGGATTACCGTGCGCCTCAACGACCGACGCGTCCTCACCGAGTCGCTGAAGAAAGCCGAGGCCGAGATCCGGTCTTACCGGGCTCAGATCGCAGCCGAGGAGAATGACATTCGCGATCAGATCACCATTCGCGCCGATCGCCTGATCACCTACTTGAAATCCCGCCCGCAGGCGACCGAGAACGTCAAGCGGGCGCGCGCACAATTCCAGGAGCGATGCGAGGCCCACTTCTGGCGCCGGGAGGCACGAATCAACATCGACGACGTGCTCCGGTCGCTGTCCCTCCTCACCAGCGCGCAGGTGCAACTGGCCGCCAATCTGAATCAGATCGTTGACGCTGAGCACGATCTGCTCGTCTCCACGGGAGAGGTCTATCGGCTGGTCGGCATCCGGATCGAGAAGAAAGACGCGGGCATGGTGTTGCACGAGACGACCCTGCCGCAGCCGGCTCCCGCTACCTCACAGCCCCAGTAGCCCGCTCCAACCTCGCAGATCCGCGCGTGTGCCCCGCTTTGTCTCAGGGTGTACGTGTTCAGCGGTTTTGATAGCAGTCAGGGCACGATCTCTTGCGGGCCAGTGCGGCCGGATGCAACCAGACGGGTCAAACCTCCAGACCCGAGTCTTCCCTAAGTCTTTGAGCGTTGCGGGGTCATGCAAGCACAAACGGCCCCTTGCGAGACCGTGCGAAATGCGTCCTGCAGGACTCGAACCTTCAACCCTCTGATGAAGAGTCGTCTGGCTCTTTCTCAAGAGGGTTGTTCCAAACTCAGTTAACGGTGACTCTCATAGCGCATAACATTTTGCATTTCAAGAGGGGTACAATTCCGGCCACTACTGCCCCGCGATGCTCTCCGGCCACATGCGGCCACACAGGCCCACAGTGTAAAACCAATGTAAATGGCATTGCCTTCCAAGGACCCCAAACCGCTCTCCCGGTTGTCGCGACAACCGATTCTTGAGCAGCGGTTTTGCAGACCGATGGTGCTGATTTCTGCAAACGCACGGCTTGGAGAAACAAACTGACCCGAATACAGGTGATACGGCGTTGTTCGCTCCCGGTTCAACTGGTCGGTGGCAGTGAGTGCCATGGCAGCCCGTCCAGCGGCTTCGTGGTCCGGGGCACAGCCGCGGAGGCTGAACTTGCCCTGTTGTCTGGGACAGCTACGCGGAGCTGTGGCCAAGAACTTCTTCTGCGCCATTCCAAGAGTCCCGAGTCGCGCCGCTGGTCGGGTTCCCCTCCGCGAAATCCCACACCATTCGGATGGCCTGCCTGCCGAACAGGTGCCCAATGTCGAGGTTCGTCGGACGCCATGCGCGATTGGCGCAGTTGGCGTCGGCATGCTTTGTTGCGGCCAAACCCCGACACGCCGCGACCGCTTCGGCCAAGCCGGCCTGGCTTTCGCCGCCTATTCTCTTCCCCGCCTGTCGGACCAGCTGGGCCGGCGGGGTGATGAGAGATCCCACCCGCGCGTGCAAGACGGGGATTTCACATCGAGCGGGCGCTGGCGCTCCAAGTCTGTTTCAATCGATCGCGGGGAAGAGGATCTGACTCGATAGGCTGGCCTGGGCGGGGCACTTCGGTTACCATGCCGGCGGTCGTCCGCGCGACCACATCTCGTACCGGAGTACAGCCGGGAGGCGATCACATCATGTCCACATCCCAACGGCGCGACGTTGCCTTGCTTTCGACGTTTTCCGGCCTGCTCAGACAACGACGATGCCTGTGCCGGTCGATTGTGGTCGGCGCGCTGGTCTGGCTCGCCGGGTGGACGGAGGCAGTCCGGGCCGCGGACCCAACCACACCCAACGAAACGCCCCCGCCGGCCGCGGCAGCGGCACCCGATCCGGGAACCGCCGAGCCCGGTCGCGACCAGGATCCGGTATTGCAGTTGGGCAGCGCCTCCGTGCCCCTGTCCGCGCGGGTCAGCGAACTCCCCCGCGAGACGACGACCGACAACCAGCCGAGATGGAGAAGCCTCGACTGGGCGATCCGGGCCTTTACGGACTTCGTCAACTCCGAATGGAACTACGGCACACCGGCGGACCAGGACCAGAAGATCCTGGATCAGCTCGACCGGGAAGTGGATACGGAGATGACCCGGCTCCGGGAGGAGTACAAGCAGAGGCTGACCGCCGAATGGCAGGAAGCCACCGGGGACACGACGCGCGGACCTCCGGACGAGCTGCTCAAACAGGCCGAGAAGGCCACCCTCCTTCAGATCCCGGGCGACATCCGTACGGCCGACAAATTCCACAAAATGCTGGTCACGATCTATGAGGATGGGGGCCAGAAGCGCGTCAAGCACCTCGTCGACCGCGGAGCCATTTCTCAGAAGCTCGGTGAACTCCTCAATCGCGTTCGGTTCGAAGCCTACACCGCGGCCATGTATGATGTGGCCAAGGAGTACCACGGCGGCGACGTGTCGGTCTTCTGGTTCAGCTTTCCCAAGCTGATCTCCAGCGATATCGACCACACCGTCGTCGGCGTGAAGTTCCCCGACGGGACGATCATCCCCGCCACGACGGTGATCGACCAGTTCAACGCCCGCTTCGAAGAGCATCTGGTGGCCCCGGACGTGGCGGACGTGATGGCCCACGACGCGAGGAATCGGCCTCCGGACGTGTTCAGCGGCATGATCGACGACGGCGGCACGCTGGAGATCCGGCTTCGGCCGGAGGCCGACGCGGCGTACTACGAAGATGCCGGCCGGGCCACCAAAAACCTTCAGCACACCAAGGACGCGTACTGGCTGTTCGCGCCGTTCGGCACGCAGGTTGACCGCCGGTCCCTGACCGGCACCGCCGAGGAGAACTACTTCCGGATCACCGCCGAGGACATCGGAGCCCCCGACAGCCCGAAGTTCGCGTACCGCGAAGAGCGGGTCACCGCCCGCGAGGTGATCTACAAGAACGTCCCGCCCCTGCTGAGCCAGAAGGTCGGCTTCGACACCATGGTCGGGAACTGGCTGCTGGCGACGGACCATGCGGCGGGCAAGGACCCGACGGCCGCATCGACGCTGACCGAGCAGGCCAAGTATCTGCTTCGCGGCGTGGTCGAAGGCATGCTGACCTCGGCGATGGAAAACGGCAAGCCCAAGTACGACCCGTATGAGCCGCCCGACTGGGGCAAGATCCCGAATGCGGAACGTCGCCGCATGATCGATGAGATCGCCGGCCGCCAGTTCCCCGACGAGGCGAGCCTGGCGCATTTTCGTGCCCTCATCGACACCGCTGACGCGTTGCGAAGCGGCAAGGGCGACAGCGCGTTTGCGCCGATGATCGAGTGGTACAAGCAGCACGGCCCGGAGGCGATCCGCAAACTGCCGTCCGATCAAGCGATCCTCGCCGCAGCCAAGGAGAATTTCGGCGACCAGGCACGGGCGGCACTCATGCAGGGAGCCCTCGCGGTGGCCGAGGACCGCGTCCGGGCGATCATCTCGCCCGACATCCCGCTGAGCTACCAGGATCGTATCCTGAAGCTCGCCACTGAGGGCGAGGGGGACGCTAAAGTCCGAGCCAACCAGATCGTCGAGGTTCTCGGCGACAAGACGGCCAGCGCCGCAGTCACGAAGCGTCTCAAGCACGTCTGGGCCAACCAGTTTCACCATGCTCTCAACGCCCTCGACGACACGAACTTCGATCGGGCGGCTCAGCGCTTTGACGAGGTCATCAAGAATCTTGACGCGGGCCGTGACGACCGGGCCCTGATGAAATCGATCATGGAGAACCTCCGCACCCGGCGGACCCGTCTCCGGGCGATCCGCAGTGATCTGGAGGCCCGTCTGGCCAGGATTGATGAGCCGCCGCCGGTCCGCATCGGTTCCGCGGACGATAACGCGGAGAGCACGGTCAACTACGTGAAGGGGCAGCAGGCCGAGTTGAAGCGCCTGATCCAGGAGTTCGGATTCGAGTTGCCCGATGTCCAGCTTCGCCAGCGGGTGCAGGAAGCCCTCGACGCCAAGCCGGTTTACAGACCTGTTTCGGAGCGGGTGCCGACGTTCTCGGAACGGATCAGCACTGTCTTTGCCCCCGACGGCCAGTACCGCCGCCTGGGCGGGGCCATTGACACCACCGCCGGCCTGCTGGGCGAGGCGACGCGATACGCCAACTCAGAGGTGGCCACGCATTTCGGATGGGACGTGGATGCGGAGACGGCCGGCATGTACCGCAAGGCGGGGCTCGATCCCTCGGGGCTGCCCAAGCAGTTCACGTTCGGCACGCTCTTCAAGTCGCAGGTCGACCTGGGCACGATCGGCAGCGCCCTGACCGTCTACGAGGAATACCAGAAGGACGCCGCCGTCGATCCGGAGGCGGCGTGGGCTCGAGCCAAGGCCCGGATGCTGGTGGAGTATAGCTACGCGATCCCGATCTACGGTGACGGCCTGCAGGTCATCGATCAGGCGATCGCCGGCGAGTGGTACGGCGCCGGCAACACCATCGGCATGTTCGCGCTCACGAGGGGCTCGCAACCTTTCACCCAGTGGGCCATGACGCACGCCGGCTACGCCGAGGCCAAGGCCGCCGAGACCGCCGCCGCCGTGGGCCACGTCGTGGGCAACCTGGCGCAGGGATGGGCCGCCTACGGTCTCGGGCGCCGCATCGGCGAGACCTACGTCGGACCTGCAGTCTACAAGAATGCCGCCCAGGAGTTTTACGAAGGGGTCGATCCGAGGAAGGGGCCCGACTCGTGGGGGGCGACGTTCGCCCAGTGGGCGGCCCGGCAGCTCAACGCCGCAGCGGATGGGCTGACCAGCCTGGAGGGCTGGTTCTTTCCGCGGGCCGCCCCCGATCTGGAAAAGACGATGGGACGGCTGCTCACAGGCCATCCGAACAAGGCCCGGTACCGGCTCAAGCAGCTCGACCGCATTATGGCTCTCGATCTCCGCCAGCAGGCCGACAAGCCGGCTGCCCAGGCTTACATGAAGATTGCCGACGAGTTGATCCAGACCTACCGCAGCCGGGTATCGAAAGCTCTTCAGGAATATAACAGCAATAGACTCTATTCCGAACTTCTCCACGATGACCCGTGGTTCAAGCTCAACCAGGAGAAGGTTGACAAGGTCATCGCGAAGTTTCCCACGCTGCCGGACCTGCCGATGATGTTCGACGCGGGGAGCATCGTCGGGACCAAGGAACTGGACGACAAGTTGTGGAAGGCCGGCGTCGAGCCCCGTTCGTGGGAGCTCTACGTGCGGACGCTCCGACCGGAGTCGGTGACCATCAACCGCCTTCCCGATGATCCGCCCGGCGGAGCAGACGCTCCCCCGCTCGATCGCTACCGGAAGGAACTGCTCGATCAGGCCACCGCCGCGTGGAAGCCGTTTCTCGAAGCCGAGCACTACAAGGACAACCAGACCACGCCGGAATATGAAGCATTCATGAGTGCCGACCTGGCCGTCAGGGAATACCGGCTCAAGGAGCTCGACCGGATTCTGCGGGCGAAGCCGGGCGACGTTCCCGAGCTCTCCGCCCGGATGCTGAACGCCGCCCGCCGGGCCCGCGATACGATTGCGGCCCAGGTCGAGCGCATTCGCGAGACTGATCGCCGAGGCTATTACGGTGACGATTTCCGCCAATCGGCGACAGAGATACCGAAAAATGCCCTGCCCGTCGCTCATGAGGTGTGGCGAGCCCTGAGCGAGGACGTGCGCCGGGGCGTTCAGGCCAACCGCCGCATCCTCGACGAACTCGGCGTCACCATGGCCGAGTACATCTTCATCGCCGAGTGGCTGCGCCCCGAGTACGCCCGGTTCGACGAGTTGCCCGACACGCCGCCGCCGGGGACGAGCATGGATGCCTGGCGCCAGAAGCTCCTTGGCGAGGCCAGGAGCATCTGGGACAAGTTCATCTGGTCCGAGCTGGATCGTCGCGGCATGAGGCCGCCCGTCGATCCGCGACACGTGACACCCGTGATCCCGGCCGAAAAGATCAGCGTCCTGAAATGGGTGCCCGGCGCCGACGCCAAGGAGAAACGCGAGAACGTCTACGCGACGTTCTTCCCCATGATCAAGGAGCGCTGGATCCAGGAAGTCGGATGGGCCAAGCTGCTCGGCCCCGGCGGCGGGCGCGGCCAGTCGAAGCTGACGCGCACCGGGCTCACCGAGTTCGTGGTCAATTCGCTGGGCGGGCCGCCGCCCGAGCGCAAGGCCCTGCCGCTCGAACTGGCGGTGCACCACGAGGTCGCCCGCGAGTTTTTCTTCCATTACGTCGAAAACTTCGCGACCGGCGGGTACCACGACATCTACCTCAACCGCGAGACGCCGCTCCCCGGCCGGATCACTTTCGAAAACATGAGCAAGTGCGCGAACCCGTGGCTCTGGGACGTCGAAACGCGGATGTGGTTTCACCAGGGCGGCAAGCACTACTGGGCGCTGATGGAGTCCAAGGACGCCAAGGATCTGCTGGTGTCGATGCTCTATAACGACTACGTCACCGGCATGACCCAGCGGCTCGCCGACGTGGGTGGACTCCAGCAGGCCGACCTCGAGGACGACGCCAAGATCGGGCACGTCTGCCGGCGGATGTATGACGAGGTCCTGCGGAACACTGTACCGAGCAGCGACGCAACGACCCTGAGCATCGTCCAGCAGCTTTACCCCGAGAGTCGGGCCAATCCCTTGCCCGACTCCGACGACTGGATCAAGTACCAGGCCATGCCGATCGCAAGCGACGCGGTCAAGATCCGGGGCAAGCCGTTCCTTATCGTGCCCCGTCTCGACCAGGAGGTGATGCTCAATTTGCACGCCGAGGTCTCTGTTCCGCGCTACGCCGCGGTGCGCCCGTTCGAGTACGAATGGGCGATTCAGGGCGCCGGCAACGCCAACATCGGCGATCGGGAAGGGGTGGGTCTCAAGCTCAGTGATCTGACTCCGGGTCAGAAAGTGAAGGTCTCGGTCCGGGTCTACGACGCGAGCGAAGCCCGCAAGGCGATTGGCTCGGACGAGATCGAAGTGACGGTTGTCGGCGGGGCGGCCCTGGTCGACAAGGTCGCCGTCTGTCACAGTGATGCTCCGGACGCCTCGCTGGGCGAATGGGATGCCGAGTCGGTTGCCACCCGCATCGCTGCCGGGCACGGCTACGAGCTCAAGATCGCGGGCCAGGCCTCCGACGAATACACCGGTATCGAGCGCATCGGCGTCGGTCTGATTCCCAGGCAGGCGGTGATCGATCTGCTCGGCGAGGGCTCGTGCTGGCAGCGTCATCTTGTCTCTTCGGCCACGTTGCTCGCCGAGCCCACGCCCACGGCCGGCGCGGCACCGGCGCCGACGGCGGACGACGGCGCGTCAAACGCGAATCCGGCTCCGCCGGACGCACCGCCGGACGCACCGCCGGCCGGCGGGGCGGCGGCTTCCAGCGAGCCCAACGACGAGCGACTCTGGCGCTCGCTGGCCAGCGTTGCATCCTGGAAAACGATCGACTCGCCCGATCCGAGCCAGCCCGTGGAGGAAAAGCTCCGCTACCATGTGCCGCGAGAGATCGAAACTTACGTGCCCTTTGTCGTGGCTGAATCGAAGAAGGAAGGCATCCGGTACTTCGAGGTCGCCCGGGGCTCGATCGAGGTGGTGTCGGCCCCGACGCCTGAAGCTCGCTTCGCGACGGCCGTCCTCGAACGCGAGCTCGACGGCCAGAAGAGTGACATCAACCTGTTGGACGGCACCAGCCTCATCCGCGACACCCACATCGTCTACAAGGGTAAGCTGGGCACCGCCAAGTTCACGGTGTTGGCTTCGACGGGCGGGCCCAAGCCTGAGACGCTCGAGGTCGGCTACATCAAGGAAGAAGAGCAGGGCCAGTACCGGGCGAGCAGCTTCCGGCCCATCACCGCCGAGGCCAGGGAGGTTTCCGCCGGCACCGGCGAGTACAGTTGCAGCGGCGAGTGGAACGCATCGGGCGCCGCGCTCGGCACGTATCTCCTCTATGCCCGGGTGAAGAACCCGGCGCCGCAAGCGGACTTCTTCAAGCCCGAGCGGCTCAGCGACGAGACTTCGGTCTGGGACCTCATCCAGGTCGAGCCGAACCCTGATCGGGATGCCGGCACTTCGACGACGGCCAGCCAGCCCGGTGGGGCGGCCAGCCAGTCCGCGTCTCAGCCCGGCTCACAGCCCGGCTCGCAACCCGGTGATAACGGCAGCGACGGCACCAAGCCGCCGATCGACCCTGGTCTGCTGGACAGCCTGGCCGAGCAGGCGGAGGTCCAGGCAGTCGAGTTCAAATCGTCGTTCATGCTCCAGCGCATCCGCCGCGGCGACAACGACGTCAGGATGCCCGAGACCTTCTTCGCCCGGGCCATGGCGGTGAAGCTCATGCCTGTGGTCAAGGTCGACAGCCTCTATCCCGGCATGAAGGTTCACATCGAGACCGGCTACATCGAAAAAGGCAAGATCCGCCGGCTGCTCCAGCAGGTCGTCCCGATCACCGGTGACAAACATGAGGTGAGCTCGCTCACGCTGGACCTCTCGAGTCGCGGCGAACTGGCTCCGCGCTGGGTCGGCAAGCAGATCTTCCGCGGCGACCACGTGGCCTTCCTGCACGTGCAAGTGGTTTCCCGAACCGGGCGGTATCGCACGGAAGTCGCGAAGAACGAAATCGCGTTCCACGTCCAGGAAGAGGGGCTGGGCGCTGCTTCGTTCAAGCCCATGGCGTTCTACGACGTGCGTGAGAACAACCGGATGCTCGCAGGCCAGAAGTTCTGGGACGACGCCAATCTGCGGGTCGACTCGCCGCTGGAGGTCAGCGAAGTCTACGGGCCAGAACTGATCACGGTGACCCACCGCTTCATTTTGACTTCGCCGGGCGGCAAGACGCTGCGGTGGCAGATCAACGACCGCATCACCGTGTCGGGAGGCGGGCCCCACAACACGATCAAGATGCTGAGCCTTAAGCCGCCGATCGAGCACGGCACGTGGGTCGTCCGTCACGAGGTGGTGGACGTCAAGGACGCTGACGGCATCGATGTCCTGAAGCCCGGGTCCCCCGTCTTCTTCGCCGAAGGCCGGTTCGAGATCGTCCAGCCGCAGGTCTCATTCAGGGGCCTGGAGGACTGCTACCAGATCCAGCATCCGCCGGGCAACGTGAAGGGGGCGCCGGTCTACGAGTTTCTCAAGGATACGGATCGTCCAACTGCCCGGATCGCGTTTCACGTCACCGACGTGCCCGTCGACTGCAACATGCGCGGGACCCTGACGTGGATGAGCCCCGATACCGGCCGGACGACCGTCCGGTTGCCCGCTGTGGTCAACCTGCGGGAGAACCAGGGCAGGGCCTACTTTGCATCTTACGTTTTCAAGAAAGATGACTACGACGGACTCTATACCGCCGAGGCTATACTGGAGTTCTACCGGGCCGGCCGCCAGCCGCGGGCCAAACTGGATCTCAAGCCCCTGCGTTTCCGATTCAAAGGGCGTAAACGCTCCGGGTCGACGCTGGAGGACATCACCGTGGCGTCGCGGCGGGTGGACTACCGGATCTGGGATAACGGCGGCCTCGAGGACGACGTCATCAACGTCTACGTGGACGGGGCGCGCGTGATCAGCGGCTGGAAGATGCCCATCCCGGGCAAGGACTTCCACTTGATGATCCCGGCCGATCGCGATGAGGTCATCTTCACGATAGAATCCGTCTCAAGCGAATCAGGGCCGAATACGGCGGCAATCACGTTCAAGGGTGCGATCGAGGTCTCCCGGCAGACCCAGAGCTGGTGGATCGAGAAGCCGGGCCAGAAGGCCAGTTGCGTGATTACTTACAAGCCGCCGGCTCAGAATCAGCCGAACCAGCCGCCGGGAGACGGCGGAAGCCCGTAAACCCGGTGCTTGTCATGGGAGGTATCTCCATGCGTTGTTGTGTCTGCTGCCTGATCATTCTCGGGGGCATCGTGGGCTGCGGCCCGCCAGATGCCTTGCGCGAGATGCATGCGGCCTTCAACCAGGGGCAATGGGCCGCCGTGACCGAGAAGTTTGCCGACCTGGGCCGCCCCCGCGATCTCGATGGTGTCTCGTATGCCCGCGTGGGGGTTGCGGCCACCGAGGTGTACGTGAAGTCGAAGTCACCAGCCTACCTTGATCTGGCGATCGACTCCTTTCAACTGGCGGCGGATCGGGATCGCTCGCTGGCGGACGGGCATCACTTCGCCCGTGGTGAGTTACTCTTGTATGCGAACAGGAAAGACGAGGCGATTGCCGCCTACCTCGACGCGCTGGCGGTCAACCCGCGTCACGTCCCCGCGGCCTGGCGGGCGGTGGTTTTGCTGGTCGAGGCCAAGCGTGCCGCCGAGACAGCCCAGGCGGCTCGGGGGCTCCTGGCCGTGCGACGGCCGGTCAACCAGCAACTGCTCCAGGGCTTGAGTGCCCTGGCCGCCGCCGAGGCGTCGCAGGGTCGGCATGACGCGGCCATCCAGGTGCTGCGCCATGCGGCTTCGATCGGCCCGAGCACCTGGGGGCCGGATATATTCTGCTCGCTCGCGGGCTGTTACCAGGCGCAGAACGAGAACGGCCTGGCGCGCATGGCGATGCGCAAAGCGCTGGCGGCCCTGCCCGAGGGTGACCCCCGCCGGCCGCGTTTCGACAAGTACCTCGAAGATCTGGAACGTGCGTCACGGGCGGTGGCCGGCGGCCCGACGCCTGAATCGACGACCGACACCGGTCCCCGAGTCGCGCCGCCGCTACAAGAGCCGCCGGACTCGGCCCCCGAGCAACCCGCCCCTCCTCCGCCGCCGCCCGCGAGCGATTCGCCCGAGGCGAAAGCCGCCGAGCTGGCCGCGAAGGCCTCGGCCCTGGCTGCCGAGAACAAGATTGAGGAGGCGATCAAGCTGCTGGAGGAAGCGATCGGGCTCGCGCCCAAGCTGCCGGCGCCGTCGGCGCAGCTCGCCAACCTCTACGTGAAACAGGGCCGGTACGCCAAGGCCGTCGAGGTGCTCGAGGCCGCCATCCGGCACAACCCCGACAACGTGATTCTCAAGCAGATGCTCGATAAGCTTCGCAGCGCGCTTGCGGCCGAGTCTCAGCCGGGCCGGTGATGTTTGGCGTGAGGGCCTTTGGTCGAACCGAATCCATCAGGAGCAAGAATCATGGGAAAGCGGATCATCGCCAGCCTCGCAATCGTGCTCACCGGCGCGCTTCTCGGCTGCCAGGAGCCGCACAACATCCGCATGCGCTTCGCCGCCATGGTACCCGGATCGCCGGAGCAACTGGTTGGCGTTGACGCAAATCATCGCATCCTGCTCTGTGACCCCGAGACACAGGACGTCATCCGCGTGCTCGGCTCGCATCGCGGCCCGGTGCGCGAGCTGCGAGTGAGCCCCGAGGGTGACTATGTCGCCACGGTGGGCACGGCTGGGGATTGCCGGGTATGGAACACGGCCTCAGCCGCCGCCGCGCCCCTGGTCGCCTCCGTACCCGGCGGGGGAGACGATCGCGGGGCCGTCGCGTTCCTTGACGACGGAGCCCACATCGCCTGCGGCGGCACCGGGGTGGTGGACGTCATCTCGCTTCGGGACGGGACCCTCGTGCGGCGCATCCCGGACCGCAGGCAGGATATCCTGTACGAAGGCAGCGATTTCCAGGCGCTGGCCAAGACGCTCAAGGAAGCGCGGGTCCTCAGTCTCGACGCTCGCCCCGGCGGACGCCACCTGCTTGTCGGCACGGATTGCGGCGCGATGGAGATTGACTATTTGCGATGCAGGATCATGTGGCGTCAGAAGGAGCGTGTCGGTCAGGTTGCGACGCTGGTTCGGTATCTGCCCGATGGGGAGCAGTTCGTCGTGCAGGACGATTCGGGACGGTTGACACTCTATGCCGGGCACAAGAGCGTGTGGTCGACGCGGCCGGGAGAATCGGGGCCGGGCGGCCGCGGCCTGGTCGGCGTGACTGCCGCTGAGTTCACCAACGACTCGGCCTACCTGGCGGCCCTCGGCTCCGACGGGCGGTTCCGGGTGCTGCGGCTCAGCGATCAGAAGGTCGTGCAGGAACTCGCTCCCGGCAAGCTGGACACGGCCGGCCTGGCTCTTTCGCCGGGCCGCGCCAGCGTATGGGTCGGCAGCCAGGGCAACGTCGAGCGTTTCACGCGGATCGCTCTGCCCCAAGAGATGACCACCCCGAAGCTGACGATCGAGTAGCACCCCGCCCTCTGCATGACCGGCAAAGAGAAAGGTATCTGGGATCTACAGGACGCGGAACGTTAGACTGCACAGCCCGGATCGACCGGCCCAATACTAGGGACCAATACTAGGAATATTAGGGACAGTCACCTATTATTGACACTGGGTGGGCCCGGGGTATAGTGTGGGGGCATGCCGAGAGTCGCACGGATCGTGGTTCCGGGGTGGCCGCACCATGTCACGCAGCGGGGCAACAACCGCCAGGATGTGTTCTTTGTCGATGATGACCGTCGGGCGTACCTGAAGTTCCTGAAGGAGCAGTCGGAGGTGTACGGGCTGCAGGTCCTGGGCTACTGCCTGATGACCAATCATGTGCATCTGGTGGCGGCACCCGCCCGCGAGGAGTCGCTGGCCAAGGCGGTCGGGCGGACGCATTTCCTGTACAGTCAGTACATCAACCGCTTCCACAAGCGAAGCGGGCACCTGTGGCAGAACCGCTTCTACTCCTGCGTGCTGGACGAGACGCATCTCTGGCGAGCCCTGGCGTATGTCGAGCGGAACCCGGTTCGGGCGAGGCTGCTGCGGCAGGCGTGGCGGTATGAATGGTCGAGTGCGGCCGCCCACACCGGCCAGGCCGACCCGTCGGAACTGCTGGACCTGACGGCCTGGCAGCGCGAGTGGAAACCGGGACGATGGCGGAACGCCCTGCGGGCCAGAGACGACGAGGACGTGGCCGGGCTGATCCGGGCCAGCACGCACACCGGCCGTCCGCTGGCCACGGACAGCATCCTGAGTAGGCTGGAGCGCAAACTGGGCCGGCGACTGCGTCCCTTGCCCGTCGGGCGTCCGAGGAAGACAGTCAAGAAGCAAACTCGCCAGAAGGATGAAAATAGGTGACTGTCCCTATTATACCTGCCGGGAAAGGCGTGTGGGCGTCTGCTCTGTCTGGAACAGACGCCCACATCTGTGTTTCGCGCTATGCTGATGTCATCGCGCTTCCAGCTCGAGCCGGGGTGACCGGCCCGAGGAGAACGAAATGCGGGCGGCCGCTGCTGTCATCGCGGCGGCCCTGTGTCGCCCGATCAGCCACCCATGGCCGTGGTGATCTCAGTGAAGATCGCACTCACGCGGTTACCCAGACTCGTAATGGCCGTCAGGGCGGCAATAATGATCAGCGCCAGCATGACCGCGTACTCGGTCGCGGTGGCGCCATTTTCGCAGGCGGCAAACATCTTGGCTCGGTTGATCAGATTCCTCATGACTTCTCCCTTCTCTCCGTGATGGAGAGCTCGCCCGCCAGAATCCGTCCCTGTTCCGGGTTGGGCGTTCTTAACCCCTCACTTGCCGGACACGCGTCCGATCATAGACCCGGCTCGTCCTGCCGCCGGGTTCAAATCTCTTGTTCTGTTGCCCTCAGAGCTCAACCTGTCCTGGCCCGCGGATTCCTTGGACCCGCGTTGCGCCCCAGGCGACTGCGGGAACCCGGCTCGCCGTGCGGGCCGGGGGCGGTTGCTACACGAGGACAACGCACCCAGCCTGCCCTCCGGACGACCGCCCACATGAGAAATGTCTGGAGATCCTTCCCTTCTCATGGGCAGAAGTCAAGGGGGAATCACCTGAAGAAATGCGAAGTAACGGCAGTGCCGATAATGATGCGAATAGGACGCCAGGAGGCTGGAAACAACTGAATGCGATGTCAGAGCTTTATGAGTCCCTAGTGCTTACCGGGCGATCTGCCTGCTCGGTGGATTGTCGTTGGGTAGTCGGCGCCAAGGCGTTAAACCCTTAACGATTGCCCTCCTGAGCCCTAGCAGACAAGCAAATCCAAGCCATGTGCCCCACACGATAGCGACACTGGCTGGGCAGGAACCTTGTCTGTGGCCGCAAGCGCCAGACCAGCCTGCGCGTCCGCCTGCAACCGCTGAGAGGGATCCCTGGCGGGACAGAGGATAAGCCGGCCGCTCCGCAGGCCCCTTCAACCAGTCCGATTCCTTCAGCAGGGCGAGGATATCGTTCGGTTCGCTTCGACGTTTGCGGTCCGAAGGCCCTTGTCAGCATCGGTGAGCTGCCCCCGACGCTGGCCAGCCGGTGTATCCGGATCGGCATGCTCCGAACCGCCGGCGACCGGCCTCAGGTCCGAGCCCTGCTCAACAGTGAATGGAAATCTCCTGTCTGGACGGATCCATCCGCCCGGTGTATCTTACATAACACCACTGCGAACAGGAGGTTACAGGAACTCAAGATCGTGAAAGCGGTGGGATGCCCCCCCTCATTGGGGTCCATCCGTTGGCGCAGCGCGGATCGCCGGGCGGAGCGTTTCGAGTGTTCAGGTAACGCTGCAAGAGGCAGAAAAGCTCCTGGTCATCGCAACCGTCGGCGACGGACAAACATCAGGGCGATCACGCCCATTGCCATGGCCTGGCAGGTGCCGCCACCGCAGGCGCCGCGCTTCCATTCCCCGCCATTCGGGCACGGGTCGCAGGCGTCGCCGATGTCGTCACCGTCCGTGTCCACCTGGTCGGGATTGGCGTCGTCGTCGCAGTTGTCGAAGCAGTTGAGCACGTTATCGCCGTCGCTGTCCGTATCCGCCACGCCACAACCGCACTCTCCTTCGCTGGACTTGTCGGGATCCCCTGGACACAGGTCAAGGGCAATGCTGATGGACTGACCGTCGGCCGCGGCCGCCAGGTCGAGTTGCGTCTGTTGGTCCGTCGTCATCTGGCCGCTGTGTGAAAACAACACCTGCAGCTCGGTGCCGTCCTGGTTCTCCGTCCACATCTCGATCTCATAGTCGCCCTCACCCGTGCCGGTGACCAGCAGCGAAAACTCATCGGTGACCTGATCGGCCGGGATGACGATTTCCTCTTTCATGAGGTAACCGGCATTCGGATCGCCGCTGTCGCGCGTGATCGGCGTGTCGGGCGGTATGTACATCGCGCCCTCGACTTCGCAGACCCAGGCAGCGCCCTCCGGCGGCCCGGCGGAGTCGATGGTGGGATAATCCGCGCTCGTGATCGGCCCAGTCGCTCCGACCTGCCGACCCTGCGCATCCACGTAGCGCATGGTGCAAGGCGAGTTGGCCTGCACGTGTACCGTTCCCTTGCCGCCTGCTGCCCCCTGGTTCTTCTCGTAATCGCCGAAGAGCTGCCAGTACTGCTCCTGGGCCAGTTCACCCACGCTGGTTTCCTGGCCATGTTCCTGGCCGAACAGTTCGAAGGCGTTCCCCACCGGTACGGTAGCCTGGTATCCGAACCACGTTCGGATTCTGACGTACGGAAAGATGCCGAATCGCTGCGTGAAGTAAAAGTCAGGATAGTTGCGGACCACCTTGCCCTTATTCCCGAATATGAAAGTGATGTCGTACCACTGCCATTGCCCGTCGTGCCAGACCTGGTCGGCCGCATGTTGTGCCCACACCGGCCCGTGGAGCTTGTGGAACAGCATGGCGTTGTCGGTCTCACGGACGCGGAAGCTCAGCGTCCGCGCGAAAGCGCCCAGCGCCAGCGCTTTGCCGATGCACGCGTGCTTGGCAACCGAGCCGCCGCTCTCGAAGGCCGTGGCGAGTTCCTCCGCGAAGCTGAGTTGCAGCCCGTCCGTCCATGCAAAGGGTATCTTGTTGGCCAGGAACTGTGCGAGATGGCCCATTGCCTCGGCGGGTTTGTCGGGCATGGTATCGTCGGCCACCTCGTAGCGCGCCGCCTTCAGGGCCCATTTCCGAACGAGCCCGTTCTGGCGATACTCGCCCCCGCCGCGCCGACCGAGGGAGTAGGGGCCGATGCGGTAGTACTCGGTCTCGAGGCCGGGTGAACTCGTGGCCGTGGCCGGCTCGCCCGTCAGCTTGGCGAAGTCGGGATAGGTGATCTCCCAAACGGTGCCGTCCTCCTTGGTCAGCGACAGAAGCTGTGAGTCCGAGACTTCGGTGCCGTCCTCGAACCAGCGAAGGGAGGCCACCAGCTGGTCCTTCAGCGATATCGGCTTCTCGCCGTCATCCGCTTCGAGCAAGTCGGCCTTGATCCGGGCGTTGTTCTCGTCCGCCATATGCCCCTCGGCCGTCACCACAAACTCACCGGTGCCGGCCGGCACGTTGTCGGGCGTGATCTCTTCGGGCGATATGAACAGCAGGCCGCCTGAGGCGAGCTGCACGCGCAATGGCTGAATATCAACGTCGCAGAGCTTCTCCATGTGGATTTTCAACTCGATCTTGTCCGCGGGAACGAGCTGATCGTCGTCCGGCTCGGCACAAGTGACCTTGGTCACGCGCACAATCGGATGAATTCGCACCGTGTTGCTGGTAACCGCGGCCGAAGTCAACGTCGTTCCTGACTCGTCGGTGCTCCTGGCCTGCCCGGTAAATGCGACGCACCCGGGAGCGATGACATCGTAGGTATAAACGAAGATTTCCTTGCGACCCGCCTCCAGGACGGAGACCGAGGCGGGATCCGGGCCGTCTTTCAAATTAACACACTCGCTCGCGTCTGCCTCCAGAGGGGCCGCGGGTTTCACGTCGGTCAGATCCCGATCGGAGGGGTTCTCGACGGTCATATCCACTCGAATGACGTCGCCGACCTCGACCGCGCTTGGTATCGCTTTCAGAGTCACCTTCATGGCCGGCGCGGGCAGGATCGTGATGTCGTCGAAGTCGGCAAACGTTCCATTCGTTCCGCCGGAGGTGCTCCGAAAACGCAGGAGAATGGTCTGGCCCGCGAAGGCCGACAGATCATACGTCTTGGTGACGTCGGTATTCCCGGTGCATTGAAGCGGCACGCTCGTGTCAAAGGGGTCTTCGGACCACTCGGTGGGCGGCGGCGTGAACGACCCGATCACGTGCTCCACGCCGTCCTCATCGACGACGCGGACCGAGGCGCTCACGGGGTCGAGATGACCCCACGTGCGGAACGTGAGTGTCGCCTGGCCGGCCGGCAGGGTGATCTGCTGCTCGATGTAACCGTCCCCGCCCCAATAGGTGTTCAACGCCACGAAGGGGTTGCCCGTTTGCGCAGGAAGACAGAATTTCGTATCCCAGACCGTAAACCCCGGCGATCCTGCGACCTGGTGTTGAGTCCAGCCCGCGAATCCCTCGCTGAAATCACCGTTTTGTACGAGGTTCCCGTCTTGCCCAAATGCGAGGCCGGGCAGCAGGACCAGCACCAGCAGCGCGGACTGAAAACGCGCTCGGCAGCTTGTCGCACTGACATGGTCCCCGACCATTCCTGTGAGCCTGATGCCACCGCGTGTGGCAACGCGTTTCCGAATGAATGGCCTCATCATGATCGACTCCGCTCCTTTCCGCCGAAACGAGAGACTTGCGAATCGGATGACCTGGACCGTCTAACCAAATGATCCTTTGAAACAGTTGTGACAGATCATCATCCGGCATTTTCCATTTGACCTTGCCCGGTTAGGCCGCTGGGCGATGTTCCACTATTGTACCAGCGCCCGACCGCCGTTGCGCCTACCACTGCTATTCGAACGTCACCGGCGAGTCGGGGACGTTCGAACAGCAGGATGTACGAGATCAACGACAGCAATCGGCCGAATCTGCCAAAAATGGACTTGACTTCTCGCCACATAGCAGGATTCCGGGCCAAGCGGATCACACCTCGATCCGCTCGATCTTCGCCAGGTCGGCGGTGCCCAGGCCGCGGCTGGCGGCCGTGGCAATGTGCTTGGTCGGACGCTGATCCCGGTCCAGCGGCTTGAGCCCCTTGGCCTTCCGCTGCTTCTCCAGCAGATCCGCGGCCACCGCATCGACTGCGACCACGTCAGTCCCGACGATGAGCCCGCCAAATGGCCAGGCATATTCCGGGTTGCGAGTCGGGCCGGCGTTGTACTGGGCCCGCGTCGCATCGCATATCGTCAGTTTCCACTTCGGCCGGATGAACCGGTGTGAGACGACGTCCACGATGTACGGGTCGCAATTGTGGTCGTGGTACTTGTTGGGGTTGTGAATCGCACCGAAGAAGTTCTTCAGGCCCAACGAGACGCCGGCCAGATTGTGGTCCTTGAGCACCGGCACGCAGATCAGCGCGGTTACCTGCTCCGCAAGGATCCGCGAGAAGCATGAGCCGATCTGCCCGTTGTTCTCGATCTGCTCCTGGTAACCGCTGCCATAGCTGTCGGCGTCGGTGCCCTTGCACTGTACCGCCCCGGCGGACTTGGCCAGCTTGTATCCGGCGGCGAGCAGCTCCACGTCGAACCGGTCCCAGATGATGATATTCCCGGCCGGGATGTCCGCGCGCCGCAGGCTTGCGACGATCGCATCGACGACCACCGGTTGAGTCGCCAGGCCCAACGTGTTGACCTTGATGCCGATCTTGTCGCGGGGCGTGAACAGGCTCGACCACGCCCGCTGAGCCGAATCGGTGCGGGTGGCCTTCTGCATGGCCGCATCCAGCAGCTTGATCAGGAGATTGGCGTGTTCACCAACCTGCCCTTTGGTCAGAGCCTCATCGCGAGCGATGACCACTCGGACCGAAGCCCCTGCGGCAGGGCGTGTCGCTCCGCCTGCCGGCTCGGCGGCTGTCGTCCACGTCTGACGGAAGCCCATGGCCGCAACGGTTGCAGCTCCGGCCTTGGCCAGGAAGCGCCTTCTGGTCGTATTCTCGGTCATTGCGGTTTTACCCCGTCTTGGTGGCGACGTTCGATCCCGGCCGGCTCGTCGTCTCGGTTTCCCCGAATACTTCCGCCTCAAATGAGTATAACTCAGTATCGGGCTGCTTCCACGAGTCCATCGGCAGGCCGGCTTTTCGGCAGACCTCGCCCAGGAACTGCTCGCGCGTCCAACCCCGTTCGTAAGCCACCTGCGGCAAAAGCAATCCGCGTCGCCCGTGCAGCGAGATCAACAGGCCGTGGCGCCCGATGATCACCTCGCCGGTGTCCCGGACCCGCTTCATCGGCGTCAGCCGGCTGATCTCGATGTGCAGTGCGGGGGCCTCGGCGGCCGTGACCGGGGCAAGAGTGAACCGCGGGTCGCGGCAGGCGTTGATCGCGTTGCGGATCACGGCGGTATAGAGCGGATCGATCGCCTCGGTATTGCCGATGCAGCCTCGGAGCTCGCCAGCGCGTTGAAGGGTTACGAAACATGCGCCATGCTCGCGCAGCGCTGCCGGCAGCGTCGCCGGATCCACCTTCGGCGGTTCGCGGCCGTTCAGATAGGCGATGACCGTTTTGCGAGCCAGGTTGAGCAACTGCTGCCGAAGAGACTCCTCAAAGAGCGGCGGCCTCGGCGTGAAGACAAAAGACTGATAAGTCACGCTGTTGGTGTAATCGCCGGTCATGCGGCCCGAGGTGTCGAACGCCGCCCGCGTCGCCTGGGCCCCACCTTTCATCGAGAGAACCCGCAACAGCAGCATGATCGGCCCATAGCCGCAGATGGTGTCGTCCGTCTTCTTCATGTGCTCGGCGAAGCCGTCGAAGTCGCAGGCAAGCAACGGTCCGGCCGCCTTGTCGGCCAGTTCGGCCAGTCTCCGGGGAGCATCATCCTTGAAAGGCTCGTAGCCGTAGTTCGGGCCGAAGTGGGTGAAATCGCTGCTGACCACCAGCAGCGTATCTCCATCGAGACACGAGACGATCGCCTGAGCCGCTGAGGCGAACTGGTCCAGCGACATCTGGCCGACATAAAGCGGAATCAGCCTGAAATCCTTGACCGTGCGCTGAAGAAAAGGCAGTTGCAGCTCCAGAGAATGCTCGTCGCGGTCTATGCCGGCAATCGACACGAATGCCCGGTTCTTCTTCAGTGCCGCGATGGTCTCCCGATCGAGCGGCACGGCGCCGGCGGGCATCTCGTAAGCGCTCAGATCATCCGGGACGTGAACGCCGCGGTATGCGGAGGCCCGCCGGTGGCTGAAAGCCATGACGATGACCCGTTGATAGGAGTGACCTCGAAGGCAACGGTATGCCGCCGCCGCAACCGGGGCGCTGTAACGGTACCCGGCGTGCGGGGCGATCATTGCCAGCGGCTTGCCGCTCAAGGCCGGCGGCTTGGCCTCATCCATCAGCTTGTCCATCAGACTGGTCAGGGTGTCGGCATCTCCGGGATACCAGGTCCCCGCACAAACCGGCGCCCGACTGGCGATCGTCTTGGTTTCTTGGGCGTTTGCCATGTGTATGCCTCCTGCCAACATGGCCCAGATCGCAACCGAACCTGCAACCAAACCCACTTCCGACTTCATGGCTTGACCTCCACTCGAGGTGTTCCATCAGTATACCATGTTTCGGCCCATCAATGGACCTCATCGCGACAATTCAGCAACGCGGCAAAATCTTGAACGTCGAAAGGTCGATTGACAAGAACGGCCGTCTGCGGTTAGATCTGTGCGCGACAAGTCTCTTGCTGGAGGACATATCATGAAACTCAAAATCTCTAACGAGGATGTATGGGTCACCGGCATGAAGGACCGGCCGGGCAGCCTGGCCGCCAAGCTGGCGGATCTTGCCCGGGCAGGTGCGAACCTGGAATTCGTCATCGCCCGGCGGGAATCGAGCATCCCCGGCACCGGTGTGGTCTTTGTGACCCCGCTCAAGGGTGCCAAGCAGATCAAGGCCGCCAAGGAGGCCGGCTTCGCCAAGAGCAAGAGCCTGCATTCGCTGCGCATTACCTGTGCGAACAAGAAAGGGCTCGGAGCGGCGCTGACCAGGGCCCTCGCCAAAGAAGGCGTCAATCTGCGGGGCTTCTCAGGAGCCGCCCTCGCCAAGCAGTGCGTCTTCCATCTGGCTTTCGACAAAGCAGCCGACGCCCGAAAAGCCGTGGCCATTCTCAAGAAGATGGCCTGACGCCCCGCATTTTGACATAGGAATTCGCTTCCATGAAGGCCCTGGTGCTGGAACACAATGCGCCGATCGATACCGCGCCCCTGCGTCTGATGGATATGCCGACGCCATCGCCGCAGGCGGGCGAAGTCCGCATCCAGGTTCGCTGCTGTGCGATCTGTCGGACGGATCTTCACGTGATCGAAGGGGAATTGCCGCCGCGCAGGCAGCCGGTCATCCCTGGACACCAGATCGTCGGTATCGTCGACGATTTCGGCCCCGGTTGCGGGCGGCTCAAGCGGGGGCAGCGGGTCGGCGTGGCCTGGCTGCGGCATACGTGTGGGCGATGTGACTTCTGCCGGACGGATCATGAGAACCTTTGCGAGTCGCAGCTGTTCACCGGCTATCACGCCGATGGCGGCTACGCTGAGTACGCCATTGTACCTGAGGCGTTCGCCTATGAGATTCCTGGAGTCTTCGAGGATGTGCACGCCGCCCCGCTGCTGTGTGCCGGGATCATCGGCTACCGGGCGCTGCAGCGGTCGGCCGTGCAGAATGGCGACACGCTGGCGTTGTACGGGTTTGGCTCGTCGGCCCACGTGGTGATCCAGATTGCTCGTCACCGCAGCTGCCGGGTATACGTGGCCACGCGCGGCGAGAGCCATCGCGAACTGGCCCGGCAGATGGGGGCTGAGTGGGTCGGCGAGGACCCGCGTGAGATGCCGGTCAAGGCCGACAGCGCGATCATCTTCGCTCCGGCCGGCGAATTGGTCCCCCCGGCGCTGGCCGCACTGAAGAAAGGCGGAACGCTGGCTCTGGCGGGCATCTACATGACCGATGTGCCGGCCATGCAGTACGAGGAGCATCTGTTCTACGAGAAGAACGTCTGCTCGGTGACCGCCAACACCCGCGACGACGGCCGGGCGCTATTGGCCGAGGCCGCACAAATCCCGATTCGCCCGCACACCACGACCTACCCTCTTGAGGAGGCCAACCGCGCCCTCCAGGATCTCAAGGACGACCGCATCGACGGATCGGGGGTGCTGGTGATCCACTGAAGACACCGGGCGTCTTGACGAGCCGGTGGCCTTGTGCCACCGGTGCTTCGAATACTTCTACAAGACTCCCGAATAAGCGTTCGGGCTCGTCAAGTAACTATCTCCTCGCCTCCTGAAAGTCGAGGGCGATGATCGAGCGACGGTCTCTACCGTATGGAAGGCTCTCCAATTTCCTGATAAACTTGAACCCAATCAAGAACTCGCCGCGAAGCAGGAGGTCCGCTCGTGTCTCAACTGAACCGCCGTCAATTCATCGCTGGGGCCGCGGGGCTGGCCGGCTCGCTGTATGTGCAACGATCACCGGGGGCAGAACCGATGAAATCCGTGAAGATCGACCGGATCGAGACCTTTCCGTTGACCTATCCGACGGCCGGGCGGTTCAAGTTCTTCGAAGGCCCCAAGGGCGAGTCGCTCGGGCGACAGACGGTGGTGGTCAAGATCACCGCCGACGACGGCACCGTCGGATGGGGCCAGAGCGTGCCGACCCACAAGTGGAGCTATGAGACACTCGAAACCGTCCATACCACCATCGAGCGGTACCTGACCCCCGTGCTGATCGGGCTGGACCCCTTCGACCTGCCAGCCGTCCGGCAAGCCATGGATGCGATCATCGCTCCGTCGTTTTCCACCGGCCAGCCGATCTGCAAGGCGGGAATCGACCTGGCGCTCTTCGACCTGACCGGCAAGCTGCTCAGGCAGACGGCGCAGGAACGATGGAAACACAAGGGCCGTGACAAGGTGCTGCTCAGTTGGACGCTCAACCCCAAGACGCTCGATGATATCCCCCGGTTGATCGACGAGGGCAGGCAGCACGGCTACCACAATTTCAACGTGAAGGTCGCCCCCGACCCGAAATTCGACGTCGAGATGTGTACCATGGTCAAGAAACTCGTGCCCGACGGTTTTCTGTGGGCCGATGCCAACGGCGGGTACGACGAGGCTACGGCCGTCGAGGTGCTGCCCAAACTGGCCAAGGCCGGTGTGGCGGTCCTGGAGCAGCCGCTCAAGCCCAGCCGGATCTCGGGCTACCAGCGGCTCAAGAAGATCGGCGGGCTGCCCATCCTGATGGATGAAGGCATTATCAACACCGGCGAACTGGAGGAGTTTATCAAGCTGGGCATGCTCGATGGTGTGGCGATGAAGCCGGCCCGCTGCGGCGGCATCACCGAGGCCCGGGCCCAGATTGAGCTCTGCCTCAAGAAAGGGCTGATGTGGCTGGGCAGCGGCCTGACCGACCCGGACATCTCGCTAGCCGCCAGCCTGCTGCTCTACGGGGCGTACGATCTGCGTTTCCCGGCCGCCCTCAACGGCCCGCAGTTCTTGAGCAAGCTGAGCATCCTGAAGAAGCCCCTGGTGCCGACCGACGGCCACCTGCCCGTCCCCACTGAGCCGGGCCTGGGCGTCGAAGTCGATGAGCAGAAACTCGAAGAGCATCGGATCAAGAAGGTGTGATGGAAGATGCGGGCGATGCCAGGTTGATGGTAGGGCACGGTCGAGTGAAGCGAGACCTGCCTCTCGATGAAATGATGAATGCGGAATGATGAGTGACGAATCGAAGACACGAAGATTCGCAATTTGAGATTCGGATTCGGGGTTCAGGGGTCAGGGGTCGGGGTTTGGGGGTCGGGTTCAGGATTTGAAATTTCAAATTTGAGATTTGAAATCTGGGATTTGAGATCTGAGATGTGGAATCGCCGAAGGTGCCGGGTGCCACATCTGCTTCGTGCAGGGGGAAAGGAATGATTGGTGGCTTTGCAGCGTCCAGCATTGCGGACCATTTCCACTGTTGGCGGTTGTATCTGACCTGTTGGCGTTCTCGCGGTGGTATCTGGGCTTCCCCAACACCGGGCGGTGGTTGGTTCGTCAAGGTACCGTGAAGGACTGAACGACTGTTGGTTCGCGAGAGCGGACCCCACTTTGAGCTGGTGTTACCATGCGTGCCGTTTGTCCGGTGATCGGGTCAGAGCAGTTGGCCCGCGAGAGCGGACCCTGCCTCGGCCGATCACTGTGGTTCCGGCAGCCCCAGCGGTCATCGTTTTGTCTGATCGCCCTGGCAACAGCAGCGTTGGCCGCCGGGTGCGGCGTTCCAGAATCGCTCAGGCTTGTTCAGCAACCGCGAAACGGCATCCCCTTAGACGAGCATGTGTGCCTGGTCTACTCGCAACGCTATCAGATCAACCTGGGTGGAGCCGAGAGGCTGCACTCGTTTGACATCAACAAGTACGCCAAGATCTACCTGCAGCTCGTGACCGACGGGCTGATCCGACCCGAGGACGTCTACGTGCCTGCGGAGATCGGCCGCGAGGATCTCTTGCGCGTCCACACGCCCGAGTACCTGGCCCGGCTGCGGCAACCCTCGGCCCTGGCCCGGTATCTGGAAAGCGGCTGGGTAACGCTGATGCTGCCGGGTGTGGCCGATGCGGCCATTCTGCGCCCCTTCCGGTATGCGACGGGCGGCACGGTGCTGGCCGCCAGGCTGGCCGTGCGGTACGGGGTCGCCGTCAACCTCGGCGGCGGCTATCACCACGCCGAGCCCGATCGTGGCGGCGGATTCTGCATCTACGCCGACATGCCGATCGCGATTCGCGTCTTGCAGTCTGAAGGACTCATCCGCCGGGCTCTGGTGGTGGATCTCGACGCACATCAGGGCAATGGCACCGCCCGCTGCATGACCGGCGACGATGATGTGTTCACGTTCGACATGCACGAAGAGGACATCTACCCGTTCCCGAAAGAGACCAACGATCTCGATATCCCACTGACGGCCGGGATGGAAGACGACGAGTACCTGAGACTGCTATCCGGCCATTTGCCCGAGGCGTTTGACCGTGCCAGGCCCGACATCGTGTTCCTGCAAGTCGGCGTCGACGTCCTGGCGGGTGATCGGCTCGCGCGGCTGCGGCTGACGCCCGAGGCAATCATTGAACGCGACCGTTTGGTATTCGATGAGGCCGGGCGGCGGAGATTCCCGATCGTGATGGTCCTCGGCGGCGGCTACAGCCGGCAGGCATGGCAGGTTCAGTACCGCAGCATTCGGCGCGTGCTCGGGCGGCACGCTTACCGCGGAGAATCGGCATCTCCATGACCACTTCGCCGGTATCGTCCCCGGTGACAAGCCTCTTGCGGGGCTCGTGATGGCATGTGGTATACAGCCCATCATCGGGGTACGCACACCTGTCTGCAGCTTTCGCAAACGCTGCCGAATGGAGCCGGTGCGGGACGAAGGCGCCCGATAACGAGACAACCATGTCATCTCCGCGCGCGGCGATTCGGATTCGGACGGCGAATACGTCGGTAAGTGCCGCGCCTTCCTGAGCTTCGTGACGCCCAGGCTTGCGTCGCCGAATCGTTAAGGCTATATTTTTTGTCTGCCGGGAGCGAAGGAACAATGGGCATTTGATTCAGTGCGCCCCGGAAAGTCCCTGTCAATGGAAGAAGTGCGGAAAGCCACGAGATCAACGCGTCTGTGGACGCGAAAACCAACTGCGGGGAGGAATGACAATGCCGCTCTCACACAAGCCTGAGTACCTTGGCTTGTTGTGTGCGCCGCTTTTCGCCGTGTTCGGCTGCCCCTCAGGAGACTTCCCGGACAACTCCGACCCGTACAGGAACACCACAGACAAGACCAATGGCGGTGCCGTCTATGTGGGCTCGGGTGCCTGCAGAGCATGCCACCCGGACATCGATCAGATGCAGACCCTGCACGGTCATTCGCAGAAACTGAAGACTGTCCAAGGCAGCGCCCCCACGTACCCCGGTCAGGCCACCTACGCCGGCGTTCCCCAGCCCCCCGAAGGCTTCGTCTGGAACGACATCAGTTACGTGGTCGGGGGATACATTCGGAAAGCCCGCTTCGCGGACCAGGACGGGTATGTCATCACCACGGGTCACAGCGGCGTGGCCGCCCAGTGGAACCTTGAGTTCCCTGCGAATGGTGCAACGGCCGGATTCGTGGCCTATGAGTCGACGAACGCTTCCCGTCTGCCCTACGACTACTCCTGCTTTGTCTGCCATACGACCGGGCCGCTGCCGCAAGATCCCTCGAATCCCCAATTCCAGGAGAATCGCCCCGGGATGGCCGGCACCTGGAAGGAGGCCGGGGTGCAATGCGAGGCCTGCCACGGCCCGGGCTCGCGACACATCCCCAACCCGGATGCACGCGATCTGTTCGTCGACACGAAGGCCAGCGCCTGCGGCGAATGCCACAGCCGGTCGCACCCCTCCTTGGGCAACGCCGACACCGGCACCATGACGGCCTTGGCAGACGGATGGATCGACAATCGTCAGCAATGGCCCGAGCTGCGGGCCAGCGGAGGCCACTCGGGCCTGGGCTGTGTTGCGTGCCACGAGGCCCACGCGTCAGCCAACTACGACGCCGGCCGCGCCATCCGCACGGCCTGCACCGACTGCCACGGCGACAAGGACATGGGCTTTCACGCGGGTGAACAGTACGTCAGCGGAGGCCATGTGGAACCGCTGACATGCATCAGTTGCCACATGCCCTTCGCCTCCAGAAGCGCCACCTGGGCCGTGGTGGGCGAGTCAAACGGGCGCGTGGGCGACATGCGAACACACATTTTCCGCATCAACACCAACACCGTGGACTACACCGGCATGTTCACCGCGGACGGTTCGGCGGTCCTGAAGGATTCCGCCGGAAGAGCCGCCGTAACGGTGGACTTCGTGTGTCTGCGCTGTCACAACACGGACGACGGTTACCCCTTCCGGCTTACGCTGAGGTCGGCCGCTGAGATCGCTCGCGGCATCCACGGCTTCGATTGAGCGGGCAAGGGCTTGAATGGGTAGGCATATGGGCACCCTCGTCGGGAGCCCCTTGAGAAACGGGAGTCCACTATGAAACGCCGTTCTTCTTTGCGATCCATCGTGACGGGCGTGCTGTCCGTCATTGCAGGAAGCTTGTGCCTGGCCATGACCATGGGCCAGGGATGCGCGCCGAACGACGGCGGGGGCGGCACGGCGACGAGCCAGTTCCTCGGCGCCTCGGAATGCCGGCTGTGTCACAGCTCACACTACGACGACTGGATCGGCACCAGCCACGCCAGCGCGTTGGAGACCCTCAAGGCCATCGGGCAGGACAGAAACGCATTCTGCCTCGGTTGCCACACCGTCGGCAACGGGGAGGAGGGCGGCTTCGTGAGCGAGGCATCGACGCCGCATCTGGCCGGCGTGCAGTGCGAAAACTGCCACGGGCCGGGGTTCGATCACCGCAGCAACGTCGACGACAGGAACGCCCGCCCGCCCAGGAGCATCGCCTCGTCGGTCTGCGGCAAGTGCCACAACAACACGCATCACCCGACCTTGGACGAGTGGCAGCGCTCCGCTCACGCCGGCGTAAACGAGGAACTCGTTCCCCGCTTCGCCGCCGGAAGCAGCCTCTCCTCCTGCGGCGTCTGCCACTCCGGCGATTATCGTGACGCCAAGTTCATCCAGGAACTGTCGTCCGTGCCGGAGACCCTGCTCTCGGGCAAAACAGAAGCGGAGATGTACGGCGTGACCTGCGTGATCTGCCACGATCCGCACAAGCGGACGGAAAACGCGGTCGAAAGCGGGCCGGCCAAGGACTACCAGCTTCGATATCCCGAGGCGGCCTATCCGGCGAGATCGAACTCCGTTGCCGTTCTCACCGACTCATCCCGGTACAACCTCTGCGGCCAGTGTCATCGTTCGCGCGGCCGGGTCTGGTCCGAAACAAGCAGGCCCATGCACCACAGTATTCAGTCGAACATGTTCCATGGTGAGATGCCTCTTCCCGATGACGATCAGACACCGCTGGTAGCGAATACGAACACCGCCCACCGCTTTGTTCCCAAACAGTGCGTCACCTGTCACATGCCCACGGTGGAGTTTGACGAGACGCTGCAGTTGGCGGACTCCGGTCATGATTTCGCCCCGAATCTGGAGGGTTGCTCTGGACTGGGTTGCCATCCGAGCCCTCAGTCCGCGGAACAGGACATGGCAGCGCTGCAGGCCAGGGTCGATGCCGACCTTGCGGCGTGCTATAACCGGCTGGGTGATCCAAGCACGTGGGAATACACCTCCGAGGGTGGTCCAGCCGACCAGAGCAACATCCCAGACGAGATCAAGAAAATCCGGTTCCTGTACTACTGGGTGCTGTACGACGGCAGCAAGGGTGTCCACAACCCCGAGTACACGAGAGCCATCCTGACCAATATCGACGTTCGCTTGACGGCCCTGGGCAAGTGATACGGAATCGATGAACCCCGCCCGACGCGGACCGGCATGGCCGAGGATCGGCGGGCCATTGTCGAATGATGCAGGATCAGGCACGGGCTGCTCTGCTCAGGGGCGGCCTGTCCCCGCCTGCCGACTCGAGCAGGACGCAGAAAAATCGAGGCGGTGGTTGCTTTCATAGCGGAGTGTGCCGGTGGATGGCAATGATCTGAAGTTGGCCTGCGCCGTGTGTGATCGGCCAGCAAGAATCATTGCCGGATTGATCCTGGCTGTTGTCTGTACCACTTGCTGCGCGCCTGAGCCGCCTATCATTGATCCCTGCGAGGCGAATCCCTCCGAGTGCATCAGGACCTACGTGGGTTCTCAGACCTGTCTGACCTGCCACTCCAACTTCGCCCCCTGGCATAACCTGCACGGCCATAGCCAAGCCCTTCAACTGGTTGAGGGTGAAGCCCCGAGCTACCCGCCGGAGGCTGGGCTTGAGGAGCTGATTCCGCCGCCGGCCTGGTCCTGGGCGGACATCCGTCTGGCGATCGGCGGCTATGCGAAAGCGGCCAACTTCGTGGCCACCAGCGGCTATGTCATCACCGATGGGCCGGGCGGGCCGGTTGTCCAGTACGTGCTGCCGCATCAGGTGTCGCTTGCGCCGGGGGCCTACGGCCCGCTCGCTTCGGGTGCCGTGGCGTCCACGCCCTACCGTTACGACTGCTTCCGCTGCCACACGACCGGTCCCCAGTCGCTCGCCGAGAACGGCGGTGTGCGACAGGAGAACCGACCGGGAATTGAAGGAACCTGGGCCGAGGCCGGTGTTCAGTGTGAGGCTTGCCATGGTCCCGGGAGCCTGCATGTTCAGAGCCCCGAGGCCGGTTACATCTCCATCGACGGCTCCATCGAGTTCTGCGGGGGCTGCCACGGAAACGCCGCCGACGCCGCGGCGCTCCCGGTCGCGGATGGCTTTCTTACCGGCAACCGGCAATGGGCCGAGGTGCTGGCGAGCCCGCATGACTACTTCTCCTGCACCGTCTGTCACGAAACACACGCATCGGTGATTCACAGCAACGACGGACTGCGGAATGCGTGCCTCAACTGCCATACCGATCTCAATATGGCTCGCCACACGGATAACGTGCTTGTTCAGGGAGATTACGCCGAGACATTGTCGTGCCAAAGCTGCCACATGCCGCCGGTCGCCCGGAATGCCTCCTCGACAACGACCGCTCAGACAAGAATCGGGGACACGAGAGTTCACACCATGTATATCAACACCGGCCCGACCCGATTCTCCACACTGCTTGAGCCCGGCGGCAACGAGCTCAAGGTTGATGCCCAGGGCAAGGCGGCGATGACCGTTGACGTGGTCTGTCTGCGGTGTCACGATGGCGGCGGTAGTGCTTTCGCGCTGAGTCTCGACGCCGCCGCCGCCATTGCCCAGGGCATTCATGATGCACCATAACGGACACGGCTGCGGCGCGACCCGGATCGGACATGCTCGGACGGGAATGAGTAAGTGCCCCGTCCTCAGCAGGTGCTCTTTCTGATCAACCGGCGACGGCGATATGCGAGTGGAACCCCGGATCAAGGCGATCACGATGTTACTGCAGATCAGCCACCCGCTTCTCGCGTCCGTCGCCTGGGGCCAGGCAGCGCCGACAACCACCCCTGCCTCCGCCGAGGCCCCCGTCTCCGGCACCCCGCGACGGTTCGGAATCAGCGTGACCGACCTCTATCTCGGAATGGAAGCCGAGTACGGGCAGCGCCGCGTTCGCTCAAGCAGCGGCCAAGGCCGCGACTACCTCCACGAAAACCGTGATTTTCGGCTCTATGAACTCGTCGGGACCGGCCTGGCCGGACACATTTACGATCCCAATCTTCTCGACTACCGAGCGACGCTGGAGTTCGGACTCTCCCAGACCCGGTTCACCGAGGAGGTCGACGGCGTCAGCCGCGAAGAGAGCCGAAGCGACGGGTTCCTCCATGAGTACGATGTGTCGGTCGACATCCTCAAGACCAAGCCGGTTTCCTTCAGCGTGTATGCCAGGCGGTCGGACGATCGGCTGCCTCGCCGCTTCCTGCCTTCGCTCCACGAGATCGGCACCAGCGCGGGTGTATCCTCGCTGATCATGGCGGGGCCGACCACAACCGAGCTTGGCCTCGAATGGAGCGACGTGAAGCGACGGGGAAACCGAGACCGTCTGGATGACGAGGAACTCGAGGTCAGCCGGTTTTACCTCGACCATACCTGGGCGATCTCCGAGAATCAGAAGCTGCGCATCCAATACGACCACGATCGCGAGGAGAGCAACTACCAGGGAAGCCCGTACGACTACGACACGCGTCGCGACGAGTTTCGCGTCACCCATGAGCTGGCGTTCGGGGCGGCCGGGCAACACCGGCTGGACGCCTTGCTGCGATACAGCAACGAAGACGGCGATCTGGCCCGCGACGAGGTCGAGTTCCTCCCGCGCCTGACCCTGGCCCACAGCGACAAGCTCAGGACCGTGTATCGGTACAGCCTTTACCGTCTTCAGCAGGATGCGCTCGACATCACTCAGCACAAATTCGACGTCGAGGCCCTGTACCGCCCGCGCGAAGACCTGCGGGTCACGCTGGACGGCTTCGGTCTGTACGAAGCGGCGGAGGACGACGTGGACACGGTCGAGTATGGCGGCGGTTTCGATGTGAACTACGTCCGCTCGACGTCATCCGGCGAGCTGACCATCAACCTCGCTTCCGCGTTCGAGCGAACCGAGGTTCACGGAGACGCCGGTCGGCGCTACGTCCGCTCGGAAGGGCATGCCCTCGGCGGGTCGAGGCCCGTTTACCTCAGGGAGCGCGGGATCGTGCCCGGGTCGATCCTGGCGCACAACGAACGCCGGACAAGATACTATGTCCCCGGCATCGACTATCTGGCGATCGACCTCGGGGGGCGCACACGGGTCGAGCGGATTCCCACCGGCCGCATCGCGGAGGACGAGGTGGTGTACTTCGACTACCAGTACATCATTCCGGCCGAGGCAAGCCTCAACGAGTTCCGCAACTCCTTCCTGATCGAGCACGCGTTCAACTTCGGCCTCACGCCCTATTACGCATTGGAGAGCCGCTGCGAGGATGTGAACGCCGGCGAGGCCACCCCCTGGCAACGACAAAACAGCCATCGTCACCGTCTGGGAACGCGATTCGACCGCGATCGCTGGTCAGTCGGCGCCGAGTACGAACTGTTCGACGACAGCATCGAACCGTATGACGCCTTCCACCTGACGGGCCGAACAGCGATCATCCGTACCGCCGACCACTCTCTTGACCTTGCGGGCGAATTGTCGCGGTACTGGTTTGAAGGCGGCTGGGACCGCCGCCGCGTCTGGTGGCTGGACCTCGATCTCAAGGACCATTTTCGCATCAATCAGATGCTTGCGTTGAAAAACGGCCTTGGCTACCGATGGGAGGACGACACGGTCGACGGCACCACCCACGGCGTCGACCTGGAATGCGGTGTCCAGTACGTCCGAGGAGCGCTGACCATCGAGCTGACGCTGGAGTACGATCTGCTGGCGATCGCTGAGAACCGGGACGGCGGATTCGGAGTATACCTCAACGTCCGACGCAATCTCACCCATCTGCTGCCTCGCCAGGAGGGCATGCCATGACCAAGGCAAGCCGACACACCGCAGCACTCGGAGTCGCGACTCTCCTGTCTGCAGCAGCCGGCTGTTCTCAGGTTCCGGTATCACCCTTGACGCCGCCCGTTCCGCCGGTGGTCTGGCCCAAGCCGCCCGACACACCGCGTGTTCAGTATCTCGGCTGTCTCGTGGGCAGCCAAAGCCTCCATCCGAAAAAGAGCCTGAGCCAGACATGGGACGAGCTGCTGCACGGCCCCAAGCCGCCGGAGGTCTTCGTGACGCCGCACGCGGTCGCCGTGCATCCTGATGGCCGGCGCGTCGCCGTCGCCGACACGAACGGGGCTTGTGTGCACCTCTTTGACCTGCAGGAGAACAGATATGAGCGACTGACCACGGTCGGGCAATCCGAGTCGAGATTGCAGTGCCCGGTCGGCGCGGCGTGGGTCGGCAGCACCATCTGGGTGGCCGACGCCAAGGCCCGCGCGGTGGCGGTGATGGAAGGACCCGCTTCCGGCTGGATCGGAAATGACGTCCTGGAGCATCCGGCGGGTATCGCCTTCTGCCCGGAGAACGGTCTCTGCTACGTTTCGGATTCGGCAGCCCATGCCATAGTGGCCTTCGACAAGCAGGGCACCTGCGTGCTGCGTTTCGGAACTCGCGGCAGCGGACCCGGCCAGTTCAATGGGCCCTCGCACATCGCCTGCGGCCCGGGTCCGACGCTGGCGGTCGCCGACTCGCTGAACTTCCGACTGCAGCGCCTTGGGCCGGATGGGGCTTTTGTCGGCCAGATTGGCCGAAAAGGGGATGCCGCGGGCGATCTCTCGCTGCCCAAGGGTGTTGCATTTGACCCGCAGGGAAACATCTGGGTCGTGGACGCCCATTTCGAGAACCTGCAGGCCTTCTCTCCGGATGGGCAGCTTCTTCTGTCCTTCGGACAGGAGGGGCAGGGTGTCGGCGCGTTCAGTCTTCCGGCCGGTTTGGCCATCGACGCCCAAGGTCGAATCTGGGTCGCGGACACCTATAACCGCCGCGTCCAGGTGTTTGAGATACTGGCATCATGAGAATCGAGCGATGGACATTACTGGCTCTCGGGGTGATCGTCGGCGGTTCGCGTCTGTCTGCCGCCGAGCAGCCGAGGAGCAACGCCGCCGGCCGTCAGACCATCGTCGGATCGCCACACGACCTGAGCGCCACCGGT
Organism: Phycisphaerae bacterium; assembly: GCA_030372985.1. Classification (GTDB taxonomy): domain Bacteria; phylum Planctomycetota; class Phycisphaerae; order UBA1845; family PWPN01; genus JAUCQB01. Next base: position 26,594 of record JAUCQB010000249.1, on the reverse strand, counting down.
CCGGGCCGAGTCCATGCCATGGAAGAAGAGCAGGTCTGTATCTTCTGTCACACCCCGCACAACGCCACCGGGCAACGTCCGCTGTGGAACCGCCACATGCCTCCCACTCACTACCGGATCTACGAGAGTTCGACGACGGACGCCCGCATCGACCAGCCGAGCGGCCCATCGAAAATGTGCCTGAGCTGCCATGATGGTTCGTTGGCGATCGGCCTGCTCGCCAGCCGACCGGACGAAATCGTGGTCATGAGCCGGCGCACCATGGCTTCCGGCCGGGGTTACCTGTCGCTGGATCTGTCGGATGACCATCCGATCGGTTTCCGTTACGACCGCGCATTGGCGGGCCGCGACCACCAGCTCCATCATCCCGACGTGATCTCGCGGGAACTCCCGCTGGGCAAGCACGGCGAGATGCACTGCACCACCTGCCACGACCCTCACAACAACCATCTGGGCCATTTCCTGCGGATCACCGAGGTCCGCTCGACGATCTGCCTGTCCTGCCACGACATGGACGGCTGGCAGACCGCAAGCCACGCCACCAGCCCTGCGACCATCCGCGGTCGGGCCGTCGATAGGCGGGAACGCCTCCCCTTCGCAACCGTGGCCGAAAACGCCTGCGGCAATTGTCACCAGATTCATTCGGCCGAAGGTCGCGAGCGATTGCTTCGTTTCGCCGATCCCGAGGACAACTGCCTCAACTGCCACAACGGCAGCGTCACACGCACAAACATCGCCGGCGAAATCTGCAAGCCCAGCGCTCATACCATGCAGTTGTTTTCCGGCCGTCATGATCCGGCAGAAAACCCGCTCAACATGCCCCGGCACGTCACATGCGCAGACTGTCACAACCCCCATGCCGCCGCCCGCGATGTCATCAGCCGGACGGGCGGGACTGCCCCCGAGCTGATCGACAATGCGATGCGATGTGTATCGGGGCTCAACCTTTTCGGACGACCGGTGGACCGGGCGATCCGGGAATACGAGGTGTGCTTCAAGTGTCATGCAGACGGCCCGTCACGCCCGCGAAGCCCGACCGTCACGCGCGATGTCTATCAGACCAACACCCGGCTGGAGTTTCAGCCCACCAACCCCTCGTTCCACCCGGTCGCGGCACCGAGGAACAATCACGACGTCGTCAGCCTGACAAGCCCCTGGCGCGTCGGCTCGCTGACCAGGTGCACCGACTGCCACAATTCCGATACCGCCGACGGCCTGTCCGGAAACCGGCGCACGGGCCCTCACGGTTCTATTTACGAACCGCTGCTGATCGCCAACTATTCGACTCGCGATTTCACCGCCGAGAGCGCCATCGCCTACGCGCTGTGCTACCGCTGCCATGACCGGACCAGCATTTTGAACAACGAAAGCTTCCCGCTGCACAGCCGTCATGTGGTCAATGGGCGGTCACCATGCTCCGCCTGCCACGACCCGCACGGCATCAGCCGCACCCAGGGCAACAGCAGGAATCACAGCAACCTGATCAACTTCGATCGCTCCATCGTGCAGCCTGCTTCAGGCGGACTGGGAGCCAGAATGGAATACGAGGACCGCGGAAGCTACCGCGGCAGTTGCACGTTAACGTGTCACGGCGTCGTGCACGTGCGGTTTGAATATGCGAGGTAGACGCCCGAGGCGGGACTGCCGCCGAGGCCTTCTCGGATGAGAGATCAGACATGAGGCTCTTGCTCACCGTTCTCCTGCTGCCTTTGGGGTTATCGCCGGGCGCGGCCGTCGATCGGCCTGCTTCGCCGGAATCACGCCCAGCCGACCCGGGCGGTCGTGTCGCCGACCTTCGCCGGAGCCTGGTCGGCAGCAAGCACGACTTCACCGATGTCCTGGGCGGAGCCGGTACGGCCTGCAGCGGCTGCCATGTCCCCCACATGATGGCCGTACGTCCCGCATCCCAGCCTGCCGGCTCGGTGCCGACCACGCAGCCGGCGACCATCGAGATCTATCGCATCGCCGGACAGCGCCGCGTTTTTGCAGTCGACCGCTATACGCCCGGGCCGACAAGCCTGGTTTGCCTGGGCTGCCATGACGGCACTGTCGCAACCTCGACCATGGGATCCGGCCACGCGATGCTGGCGGGCGTCCGCGAAGGCTTTGCCGTCCCGGACACCTTCGTCTGGCGAGACCACCCCATCGGCGTGCCTTACCCAAACAACCGCCGCGAATACCGAGCCGAAGCCATGGTCACCGCCGCGGGCAAGATTCCGCTCCCGGACGGCCGAGTCGAGTGTATTTCATGCCACGATCCGCACAATCAATCGGGCGTGGACAAGATGCTGGTGATGTCCAACCGCAGGAGTGCGCTGTGCCTGGCCTGCCACGTCAAATGAACCGGTCGTTCGCGTGGACAGCGATCGGCCTCTTGCTGCCGGCCAACCTGTTTGTGGCAGGCTGCGCGTCGCTTGACCGCGCCGCCGGGCGGGAATTCAAGCCTCTGCATTTCCCCGCTGCCGACGCACGGCCTCGCGTTGTCCTTTACGGCAACCTGGCCGATCTGCTCCCGGCCTTTGATCGGACCCCGCCGATCGACCTGTGGCTGTACGGACCAAGCGACTTCGGCAAGACCTCGCTGCGCAATCCGCAGGGCATGGCCCTTCTTGGGACTCAGCTTCTGGTCTGTGACCAGGGACGATCGGACATCGTGGCGGTCGATCTGACGAGCGGCAGCAGCCTGATCTGGGGCGATCCCCATCATCGTCCGCGATGCCCGGTGGACATCGCCGTCCGAGCACCTGATGACGTATACATCGCGGATACGAACCTCCATTCGGTGCTTCACTACGGTGCGGATCAGCGATTTCGCGAAGAAATCAAGCCGGCCGGCGGGCCGAACGAGGCATTCCGTCCAGCTGCGCTTGGTGTGAGTGCAGACATACTCTACATAGGCAACGTCAGTGGCCACCGAATTGACCGCTGGGACCTGACCACACGCCAATGGCTCGAAAGTCTCATGCCTCCCGGATCACAGCCCGGCCTGGTCGCCCCGACAGGTATGTCCCTCACCAGGGACGGCATTCTGATGGTCGTCGATGCCGTCGGGGGCCGCATCTTTCGTTTCCACACGGACGGCCACTGGCTCGATCCGATCGGACGACCGGGTCGAGGACCGGGTGAGTTCGTTCGGCCGAAGCAGGTGTGCGTGAGCTCCGGCGGGCTGATATTGGTCACCGACGCGGGCCGACAGTCGATCGTCGTTTTCAATCGCAACGGCCGTTTCATCACCGAGGTACGGGAACACGCCGCAGCGTGGGCGGGGTTGACACTGCCGTCGGGCATCCTTGCTCTGTCACCGGAACAGATGCCGACTTGCCCGCAGGCCGTGATGGGGGACCCGCCGACCGGATACGTCGTGGTGTCCGACTCGCTTGGCCGCGATTCGCTGCTGCTGCTTGGCATCTTCGAGACGCCTGACCAGGAGCTCGAACATGCGCGATGAGCCCTGCCACATTCTGCTCATGGTCGCGCTCGCGGCCGCAGTTGCGGGTGTGATTCCGGCCTCCTCGGCCCAGCCGACGTCCACCGCTCCCGCGGCCAGCCGGCCCGCCGGTCGTGCGGTCAATCCTCACTGGTCGGGCGACGGCTGCCGACACTGCCACAAGCTCCAGGAGAACCGGGTCCTGCCGGTGGACCCCAAGAAGATCAACGAGCTTTGCTGGCAATGCCATGACGGCACGCAGGCCGCCCGTGACGTGCATCCCGTGGGTCGGCTTTTCGCGAGCCAACAGGTGCGCCGTCCCGACCACTGGCCTGCTCCGGGGGGTGCTCTGAGCTGTGTTACCTGTCACGATATTCGCCTGGCGTGCGACCATCCTCTGCCGCGCCCGACGCTGAACGCCTCCTTCTTACGGCCGGTGTCCGGACAAGGACCGATGGCCTTCTGCGCGGAATGCCATGTCGACGCTTTTCGGCCCGGCGAGGGTCGGCATAACGCTCACGTCATGCTCGACGCCGCGGGACGCCAGAATCCTGATGCCTGCCGGTTCTGCCACGCGCCGTCATTCCGGCTCGACGGCCCTTCCTTGCGAACCGGCACACCTCTGCTCCGAGCCGACGGCATATCCTTGTGCGCCTCCTGTCATACCCGTCACGTCGACTACTTCGAGCCCGGTCATATCGGCCATGAGGTTGCGGAACCGATGCGGAGCAGAATGCTGGCTCTCGAACCTGTCCTGTGGGCAGCTCGTCCGCTACTCCCGCAGAGCCGGCCCGCGGGGGGGGAACTGACCCGCTTGCCTCTGGAGAACGAGCGGCGGATTGTGTGCACCACCTGCCACAATCCGCATCAGGAAGGGACCTTTGCTGAATGGAGCGTGCTCGCCGACGGCGCGATCCCGCTCGACCGGGAAAAGCCACACGCGCGGTTGCGAGGTTTGAACAAGGATCTCTGTTATGCCTGCCATGAATAGAAGCTGCGGATCGAGCTTGATTCTGATCCCCGTATTGATCGGGGCGCTGTCGCGGGGAGCGCCGGCCGCGGACCCCGAGAACTGCCTGAGCTGCCATCGCTATCGCGGCCTGGCCAGAATCACGGACGACGGCAAGAGCATCGCCCTGTACTACGTGGATCCCAACTACTGCGACCGCACGCTCGGACCGCACGCCAGGCTGCGATGCACCGACTGCCACGATCGCACGCAGGTCGGCGTCATACCGCACCAGCCCGTGACGCCGGTCAGTTGCACGAACCAGTGCCATTTGAGCAGCCCGCTGAACATCGAGATCCGCTTCGCACATGACGGCATTGCGGGGATGCTCGAGGCCTCGGTCCACAACCGGGAGGTGCTCGACCGGTCGAACATCCTGCTGGGAGCACCCCTTCGCGACGGCCAGGCTCGCTGCCTGCTGTGTCATGAAGAGCCGACGTTCCTGTGGGACAAGGCTTCGTGGGTCGTCCACGCCGCCCCCGTCGCTCGATGCGAGGTCTGCCATGATGAGCAATTGCCGGTCGATCTCCCGTTTGCCTACTGGCACGTCCACGCCCGAAGCCGGCCGGCACGCAGCCGCGGCGACACCGCCAGGGGCTGTGCGCTGTGCCACAGCAATCGGAAGATACGACAGGAATTCGAGCTTCCGGACGCGGTGGCCAGTTACCTGACCAGTTTTCACGGCAAGGCACTGCAACTGGGCAGCACTGGCACGGCCGGGTGCCTGGATTGCCACACCGACCGGGTGCAGAACGTTCACCTGATGCAAAGCGAGCGGGAACCCGATTCACCGACACATCCGTCGCGTCTGGCCGACACCTGCCGCAGCGCCGCCTGCCACCCCGCCGCCGGCGCACGCGTCACCACGGCGGCTGTTCACCTCGATCTGGCCACCAGCCGGGGCATCGAGTATTTCATCGGGGCGCTGTTCGTGGCCCTGATCGTGTTCACGTTCGGCCCGTCGGTCATCCTGCAAAGCCTTGAACTGCTGCAGATCGTCATCGGACGGCACGATCCCAGACACCATCAGCGACGACGTCTCGCCGAACAACTGATGGCGACACCCGCCGGACGCACGGCCTTGCGGCGATTCACCGTACACCAGCGGTTTCAACACTGGATCCTGGTGATATGCTTCACCACCCTGGTCCTGACCGGTTTCCCCATCAAGTTCGCGGATCGAATGTGGGCCAGGTGGCTGGTGGACCTGCTCGGCGGGCTCACCGTGTGCCGATTCCTCCACCGCTACGTCGGCCTCGCGCTGCTTCTGGGCCTGGTCTACCACCTGCTCTACGTGGCGGTGTTTATCCGCCGCGAAAGCAAGGCGATGGGCAAGGGCTGGATCCGTGTTTTCCTCGACTTGCCCATGGTGATGAATCTTCGCGACGCCCGACAACTGGGGCATCTGCTGTTGCACCTGCTGTTTCTGCGCAAGACGCGGCCGGACGCCGACCGGTTCAGCGCCGAAGAGAAGTTTGAGTACTTCGGCGTGTTCTGGGGGACGGTGCTGCTCGGCATCACCGGCCTGCTGATGTGGTTCAACGACTGGACCACCGAGCATCTGACCGGTCGCGTGTTGACCGTCGCGTTGCTGGTCCACACGTTCGAGGCTTTTCTCGCTCTCCTTCACGTCGGCATCATCCACATCATCGGTGTGACGTTCGCGCCGCCGGTCTTTCCCGTTTCGCCGGCCATGTTCACGGGGGATACGCCGATCGAGGAGTACGCCGAGGCCCATTCCGGCATGCTCGAGCGGGTTGCCCGGCAGGCGGGCGTTTCCGTGACCGAGGAGGTGCACCATGACTGAGACCGCTTTGCCGCCGGCCCCGACACCGCCCGCCCCGAAGTCATCGGGCCGTCGCGGCCTCCTGCGCCGACTGCTGGGCGCGTCGGGCTCTCTGATCGTCCGGCTTTACGCCCTGTTGATGCTGCTGGTGATCCTGTGGGCCGGATACACGGCCTTTGCGTACCTGACTCGCTCGGTCTTCTCGCCATCCGTCCTTCCGGAACGATACCGCGGGCTTCAAACAAGCCTCGACGTCGGCACGCTCAGGAGAGACCGTGCGATTGCCGAGGTCACAGCGGAAACCCCGCCTCCGCCGGGTCATTACCACGGAGTGGACCGCTGGTTCCAGCCCGACCCGAACAACACGTGCACCGCCGCCGCCTGTCATCAGCCTCTGCCTCACAACCGTCAGAAGGAAACGCGGGCCTTCGCCAACTTTCACACCACTTTCCTGACCTGCCGAATGTGTCACGACGCGCACCTGGTTGGCAGTGCCAAGACAATCTGGCTTGCCGCCACGACCGGCGAGCCGCAGAATCAGCATCCTGCCGTTCTGCGACTCATGCGGTACCTTGAGTTGAACGACGAGCGGATCAGGAGCGACCCGGCGGCCGGACACGCAGCCATCGTCGGTCCGCTGCGCGAAACCGTGGAGATCGCCGGGCCGGATCCCTTGCTCGAGTACCTGCTTGTGGAGCTGGAGACCTCGGATCCCGGCAGCCCCGTCTGGCGACAGACGCTCGAGCAGTTGACGATGGAACTGCCCAATCATCTGCGCGGCGAATACCGGGCCAGGCTCGATCTCGATGTGGCTGCCGGCGAACGTCGACTCGCGAACAGGCAAATGAGGGAATGGACGGCCGGCTTCGTCGCCGCAGCCCCCGACAGCCGGCAACGCGAGGATCTGCTCAGGCGCATGCACGAGAACGTTCTGCCGAAACCGGCGGCCTGTGAACAATGTCACGGCACCAGGCCTGGTCGCATCGATTACCAGGCCATGGGATATCCGCCGAGCCGACAACAGGCGTTGGAGAGCCTGACAACCGCAAGCATGATCGAGCGTATTCGGCAGGGCCAGCCGTTCCACTGGCCCACGCTGCTCGAACGGGGACCGGCGCGGCCGGCGACAACCCAAGCCGGACCGTGACCATCACGGTGCCGGTAGAAGCCTGGCGGCCTCCTGAAGGCTTGCCTCGCTGATGTCCAGGAGAACCAATGCGTAGTTTCTGTTGTGAATGCCGTTGCCCGCCTGCAGGAATTGCACGTTGGCACGCGCCTGTGCGACGAGTGCCGGGACGCGGGAAGGAACATCCCGCCCTTGCGATCGGGCCTGCTCGATTCGCTTGTCCAGGTCCTTCACCGAATCGTCGCACTCCTTCAGCCGGGCGGCGATTTCGTGGATCCACTGATCCAGCGTCGAACGGTATTGTTCGCTGTGGCAGGCGACACAAGCGGAGGCCGTGGCCTTGATCAACTGGGTTCCCTTGAGGTCCGATCCGGGCTCCGTGTGGCAGGCACGGCAGTTGATTCGCGAGCCGAACATGGCGTTGGGCATGGCGATCGTCGCCCCCTCGCCGCCGATACCGGCCAGGAGTTGAACCTGCTCGTGATGATGGTTGGGGTGGCAATGCTGGCAATTCTCGAGCACCACTTGCAGGAAGCCTTCGTGCGACGCCGTCAGGACCGGCGCCGCCAGCTCGTGCCGGACCACCGCGTGGCAGTCGCCGCATCGTGCGTGCTGAGCGGCCACGTGGACCCGATGGTACTCTTCAACCTGACGGGTGGTCCGCTCGGCGAACTCGGCCGTGTACCGTTCCTGGTCATGGCAGTGCGAGCATTCGCGGATCGTCACCTCGCCCTGACCTTTCACCACGTCCGCGTGGCAGCTCGAACAATCGATGTTGCGACGCACGATTTCCTGGTGATCCATCATGACGGCCGAAGGCTGGCTGGTGGTTGGCGCATGAACGACGATTTGCCGCGTCGGGGCCTCGTGACATCGCAGGCACTCGCCGGTTTCCCGATTGAAAGCTTCGTGGCTGAAATGACAGGTGAAACAAGCCTGTCGATCGACGGCCTGATGTCGCTTCCCCGACGCATCGTAAGCATGACAGGCGGCACACGTCAGGGCGTTGAGCTGCTCCAGACGGGTCTTGAGGTGCTCGAGCCGTCCCAAAGCCAGGGCGTCGGCCTCGACGGCGGCGGAGCCGATCTGCCTGACCCTCTCGCGGATTCGCGCGTCGCGCTCACTGGACGGATCAACCGAGACCGCCGCTCGGGCAAGCTCGACATAGGTTCCGCCCTCCCCCAGGGCGGTTTTCAGCCTTGCGGCGGTCTGCGCAAGTGCTTTCAACGTCTCTTCAAGCCGCCCGGCCACCCGCAAATGCTTGCTGTGCTCGAAACGCACCGTGGGCACGCGCGCGACCTCGATCTCACGACCGTCGACGAGTCGCGTCTCAGCTCTCGGCTCACCCACGACCAGCGCCTTGTCCATGTAGTCGCCGGTGCCGTGGCACTCGGAAGTCAGGCAGCTCGCGTCGCTGACGTGGGCGCGCGGCCGACTGGTGCCGGAGCGGCCGCTGAAGTAGCTCGCCGCCTGCGAAAGCCCCCGAAACTTGGCTCGAACCGTGTGATGCTCGCCCGGGGCGTAATGGCATTCGACGCACGCAACCGTGAGCTTCGAGCCGTGTATGTCGCGCGTCCAGGATTGATAGTAGGGTTCCATAATGTGACAGGAGCGGCAGAAGGCGGGTCTGGCAGTGTAGTACTCGGCCGCCACCAGCCCCAGGGCCATCACCACCAGAACCACAGCCAGGCCGAGGCCGAGTCGCTTCAGTCGCCGTTTCCAGCGAGACGACCGGGAAAGCCTCGCCGGATCCGGCGCAGCCGCCTGCGACTTCTTGGAGTCAGCGCCTTCACCGGAAGCCTGTCCAGAACCGGTCATGCCGTTTGCCTCCCGAAAAACGTATCGCGTTTACGCAAGACGCATCCATCGGCATGTCGAGGGGCGGCCCGCGGCCTGCGACTCTGCACAACCGACGTCGCGCGAGATGTCGAGGCGGCCATTATGGCGAAGGCCAACCACCAGGGCAACCACCTGTACGATGATAACCGGGGATTTCGATGGAACTGAAGGCAAGAATGTCTTGCTGCTGTTGCGCGTTGCCGGCCTGGATGCTGATCCTCGGGACGGTCTCGCCGACATCGGCACGGATCATTCTCACCGCCGGCGAGATCGACGAGTTCCGCGCGCCGCGCGAGCAGACGGCCATGATGCTGCCCACCGCGGTGACGGTGGACTCGGCCGGCGCCGTGTACGTGGCTGACGGAGCCAACGACCGCATCGTCGTGTTCAACACGCTGGGGCAGCTTATCGCTGTAGTCCGGCAGGTGGGTGAAGAACGGCTTTCCCGGCCGGTCGGGATCAGAACCGACTCGGCGGATCGGCTTTGGATCGCCGATACCGGCCACGGCCGTTTGCTCGTTCGCGGCAGTGACGGCCGCCTGGATCGACTGATCGCCGTGCCCCCAACAGAAGGCAGGTCACTCTCAGACCCGACAGACATGTTGCCGCCGGCCGACGACGACGGCGTCTGGGTGGTGGACAACGACGGTCACCGACTGGTCCGCCTCGATCGAGAAGGGCGACAGGTCGTAGCGATCGGCGGACAAGGCGACACGCTCGGCCGCTTCCACTACCCGTTCATGATCGCCCGCAACCAGGGCCGGGACCTGCTGATCACTGATGTCATCAACGGACGGGTATGCATTCTCAACAGCCAGGGGCAGCCGGTCGGCACCATCGGCACTTACGGCGTCGATCTCGGCCAGCTCTACCGGCCCAAGGGCATCGCCTGCGACTCGCAGGACAGAATCTGGATCAGCGACAACCTGCTCGGGGTGATACAGGTTTTCTCCAGCAACGGCCGCTTCATCGATGTCCTGCGCGACTCCGATGGCCGGCCGATGCGCTTTGACACCCCGGCAGGGCTGGCGTTTGACCGGCAGGGGCGGCTTTACGTTGTTGAGGTCCAGCCCGGTCGGGTCCGACGACTCCAGATCACGGAGAAAACCGAAGCCGGCGTGTCACCAAGACCGGGGCGCGCCCGAGTGGCGCCCAGGCAGCCGAAGTCGTGCACCGTCTGCCATATCGAATGGATGCGACCCTCGGCGCCAGGAACCGCCGCTTCGTTGATGATGCCTTCGCCGGACGGCGCCGCGGAGCCGGCCGTCAGCCGCCCGGAGATGTGCCTCTCATGCCATGACGGCTCCGTTGGTGATTCGCGCCGCCTTGTCTGGCAGGAGCACGGTCATCGAACCGGCGTGGAACTGCCGGCCTCGATGAAAGCTCCCCACGGCCTTCCGCTGGTCAATGGCCGAATCTCGTGCCGAACGTGCCACTCCGCCCATGCATCCGGCCAGAGCGGAGACATGGCCACAGCCATCTTCCTGCGAAGAACCGACACCGGCGGCGAATTATGTGGCGCGTGCCACGTCGACAAGACCGGCGGGCCGGCCGCCGGAGCCCATCCCGTAGGCGGCATGCCATGGGCCATTCCCGCCGAACTCATCGAAGCCGGCGCACGCCAGGGCCCCAACCCCCGCGAGCTCACCTGTCGCGTCTGCCACAGGGCTCACGGCTCGCGCCAGGATCATCTCCTGGTGCTGGGTGCCGGCGGAGGAGAGCTGTGCCTGAGCTGCCATGCCAAGCTGCGGCCCGGCCTGTGGCGAACCGATGCCGCCCGCGAACATCCACAGACCCCGCCTCTCTCGAACGACGTTCAGCGCCAGGCAATCACCGCCATGGGCACGCGCATCGGGACAAACGACACGCTCACCTGTCTGTCGTGCCACAAGATCCACCATGGCGTCACGGATCGTTACCTGCTCGCCGACACCCTGACTGACAGCCGCTTGTGCATCCGCTGCCACCCGGAGCGTCAGCAGATGGCAAACTCAGCCCACGATCTCCGTCACAGTGCACCGACGGAGCGCAACCGTCTTGGCCAGACACCCGCTCAGAGCGGACCCTGCGGCGCCTGCCACAGTTTCCATCAGTACGCCCGGCGTCCCGACCCTCAGCCAGCCGACGTTGCGGGAACCTGTGCCACCTGTCATCAGGCCGGACGATGTGCGGAGAAGGTCACGGGCCTTCCGTTCGGGCACCCGCTGGAAATGTCCCCAGATCGTGCCTCGTCAAAAAGGCTCTTCACGTTGTCGAACACCCAACCCGCCGCCTCCCGCCGGCTCGTCTGCGTTTCCTGCCATGACCCGCATCTGACAAACCACGGCTACTTCCTGGTCGATCAGAGCGATCAGATCTGCGGCGAGTGCCACCAGAGCCACACCGCCGGACTGGCCGGCCACCACGATTTCGTGAGCCGCCCGGATTTGCGAAACGCTCGCGACCGCGGCCCCGCTCAGACCGGCAAGTGCGGCTTCTGCCATGGCATCCACGGAACGACCGGGCCTCTGCTCTGGTCGGCCACCGCCAGGCAGCCGGAGAAGCCCGATGAAATGTGCCTCGCCTGCCATGCGAGCGAGCCGCATGCCCTCGCCAAAGCCGCCCCCGCCCTTCAACATCCGAGCGGCCCATCGACCGCAGGGAAGGTCACCTCGACCGATTCAAGTTATCCGCTCTACGATGACCGGTGCAGGCAATCGTCGGACGGCTTCGTGAGCTGCGCCAGTTGCCACGATGTGCACGGCGACTCGTACGCCGACTCCGCCCTGGTGCGGGGTGAGGGTGAACACAAGTCGCCGGCGGCCTGTCTCACATGCCATCAGAACGTCGGGCCGATCGAGCGCACCATGCATTCCCAGGAGTTCATGCAGCGGCACCTGACCGCTGCGAATGATCCCCGCTCGGCACGATTCTGCACCCCCTGCCATGCCGCACATGGCGACGCGTCAGACCTGTTGGCAACCGGACAATCCGGCGGAGTATTCGACTACCCATCGCCGGATATGAGGTTCTGTCTGAGATGCCACGGCACCGGCGGTCACGCCACGCTTGTTCGTGTGACCTTGCACCCCGCGATCCCCATGCAGAACGCGGCGGCGAGCGATCAGCCCGGCTTCCTCCCGCTGGCAGACGACCACGGCCGCCTGGGCGAAGAGGGACAGGTGACGTGCCAGACCTGCCATCTCCCGCACGGTCGACCCCCGTCAGCAGGTCTGCCGGCCATCGACGCGTCAACCACACGCGACGAGGGATATCGCGGACTGAAGGCGTTGTTGCGACCTTACACCGTTCCCAATTTGTGCAGTTCCTGTCACGGCAGTGAGGGACTCTCCAACTTCCTGTACTACCATCATCCGGAAAAACGTCGGCCACTCGTCGATGTCGCCGGAAATGCCGTGCATGAACCCTCGCCCCAGTGATTCCTCGGACGCGTTTGTCCATTCGGACCGCACAGTCCTCTGGGCGATGATCTCAGCGTGTGGTAGCATGGCCGACGCACGCCAATCGACGTGACAGGCATACGCCATCGCGAGGAGGTATCCAACGATGAACATCATGACTGCACTGATCGTCTGGGCAGCGACCTCGGCCGGCGCTGTTGAGGCTCGGTGGAATACGGCCGTCCTGCGGCTGGATGACGCCGCCCGCGTCGTTGCACTCGAAGACGTCGCCACGGGTCGGAACTATGCCCTGCCGGGACATCCTTTCTGCCGAATACAGTCCGACTCGGGCGTGCTTGTTCCCGACGCCGTACGCAGGGAAGACGACCGGCTCACGTTTGGCTTTCCGGGCGGGGCGAGCCTGACGTATCGCGTCGTGCCCGGCGACGGTTTCTCCATCTGGACCCTGAACCAGATCGCGGGCATCGATACGACACGAATCGCCGCGATTCATCTGGCGAACCTGAATCTGGACGGCCTGCGCACCGTCGGGTCGCAGATCAACGCTTACTACGATGACAGTTTTGCCGCCGCCGTGATGGCCACTCAGATCAACGTGCACGCCCATCCCGAGAAACGTGGTGACGGCAAGGGCATCACGCTCTGCGCCGACGTCTTGCGCCGCTACGGCCTCATGCCGGCCGGATTTGGTATCATTGCCGGACCGCGGAAATCCTTTGAGACGACCTTGGACACCTTCGAGAAGGCCGCAGGGCTGCCGAATCCCCATCCGGGCGGCACCTGGAGCAGACAATCGCCATGGACGCAAAGGAGCTACCTCTTCATCACCGGCTTTGGCGAGAAGAACGCTGATGAGGTGATCGCCTGGGCAAAACGCGGCGGCTTCGACATGATCCTCATCCTGGGTGACAGTTGGAGCCAGACTCACGGTCACTACGAGATCAACCGCGGATTCTTCCCTGACGGCCTGCCCTCGGTCCAGCGAACGGTGGCCAGGCTCCGTGGCGCCGGCTTCCGCGTGGGTCTGCACTTTCTGAACGCGGCCGTCTACCTGAATGATCCTTATGTGACGCCCGTGCCTGACCCGCGGTTGTTCAAGGACGCCCGGGCAGAGCTGGCCGCGGACACCGACGACCAAGCGGATTTCCTTCCCACGGTGACCTCGCCGAAGGACTTCCCGGCAGAGGATGGCGGCTACACGGGAAACGGCACGTTTGTCCAGATCGGTGACGAGCTGATTCAATACCGTGAGCTTCGCACACAGCCGCCATACGGCCTGGCCCGCTGCCAGCGCGGGGCCTGCGGCACCAAGGCTGCCGCCCATCGAAAGGGAGACAAGGTCGAGCACCTCCTGCGATCGTACGGGTACTTTCTCTTCGATCTGGACAGCACGCTCGCCAAGGAGGTCGTCGGCAACGCGTGCAGGGTGGCCAACGCCGTTGAAGCCGACATGCTCTACTTTGACGGCTCGGAGCGGCTGCAGGGCGATCACTGGTACTACAACGCCAAGTTGCAGGACATGTACTACCGCGGACTGACCAACAAGAACACGCTTCTGCAAGGATCGAGCTACAGCCATTATTCGTGGCACCTGATCTCCCGGATGGCCTCGGCTGACGGCCACGGGGATCTCAAAGGGTACCTCGATCAGCGCCTCGGGTGGTTGGCCAACTACGAAGCGAACCTCATGCCGATGGATATCGGCTGGTACTACGTCTACGACCCGAAGGTGACGGCCGACCAGTTCGAGTACGTTCTCCAGAAATGCCTGGGCTTCGGGGCGTCCATTTCGGTGCAGACCAACCCACAGCAACTGGCAGGTCACCCGGAGATGGGCGCGATCTTCGATCTCGTGAACGCCTATGAGAAGCTCCGCCTCTCCCGCAAGGTGCCGCAGTCCATTCGGCGCCTGCTGCGAGAACCGGGCCGCGAATACCGTCTGCGGCCAGGCCCGCCGCGCCTGCGACGCGTCGTTTTCGGACCGTGGCAAGAGGTCCGGGAACTCGACGGCAAGCAGAACGTCTGGCCGATCGAGCCGGCAACGAGCGGTGCGAGGCTGGGCGTGCAGATCCGCTGCGGGCCGCTGGTACGACCGGGTAAGGCATACGAGGCGCCGCAGGCAGTCGTGCTCGAGACCTTCGACGACCTGTCCCCATACGCGAAAAACGCTTCCGCCAAACAAGGCGTGACTCAGCAACTGACCTCGGTGACCGAAGATCCTGCTCAAGGCGCCAGATGCGGGAAGTACACGGCCGGCAGCACGCTCGCCGACGCAAGCGGCTGGTGCGTCGTCAGCAAGCGATTCGATCCTCCGCTCGATCTGTCCTGGCACAAGGCCATTGGTTTGTGGCTTCGCGGCGACGGCAACGGCGGGGCTTTCAAGCTGCAACTGCGGGACGACCGCCATGCCACCGATTACTACATCCAGAACGACTTCCGCGAATGGAGATACTTTCAGTTGCCGCGTCCCACCAAGCCTTCGCCGGAGCCCATCGACTACCGCAAGGTGGAGCAATTGATGTTCTACTACAACGGCCTGCCGGCCGGAGCCACGGTGAACTGCTGGATCGACGACGTCAAGGCCCTGGCGGAATGGGATGAGGCGAGCCTTGTACGGCCGTCGCTCAAGGCCGGCACGCAGCGGATCGAGTTCCCCGCAACCCTGCGCGAAGGCGAGAGACTGGTTTTCTTCCCAGGCGAGCGAGCGGAGACGATCCCCGCACGAGCAGGGGAACGACGGCAGCTCCCGCCGGCACAAGCCGTCCAGATCAACGCGAACCAGACCGTGACGCTGCAGGCCGCCGAGTCCCTCACAGCCCATGTGGAGGTACGACTGGTACAGGATTGCCCGGAGGAGCTGCCTTTGCCGGAATAGAACGGCGCGATTCGCCGGCAACGTCTCCGAAGGGGTCGAGTCCTCGCATGAGATGCACGGCAGGCCGGGCCTCCTGCAACACAGCCGGCCGCCGGCCAACCCGGAGGTCCGCCGCTGCGTTCATACGTGAAGCGCTCTACTCTCTGCAGTCCGGATCGACCAGGGCGCCGGCCCCCGAGTAGCACCTCTGGAAGACGCTGAAGTCGGACTGATCCACATCCCGGTCTTCGTCAAAATCCCTCGCCTCGCAACCGGCGGCCGGCAGAACCGCGGGACCTGATGCGCAGACCTCAAAGAGGTCAAAGTCGTCCGGATCCACATCGCAGTCGCAGTCGTAATCACCCGGCGCCCCATCCGCTTGAGGATCGGAGCCGGCAAGCGGCCCAAGCGGATTGGCAAATACCTCGCATCGCGCGAGAGATGCCAGGCTCGTCCAGGCCGTGCTCGCCACATGCAGCGAGTTGGGATACGTCGAACCGTAACCCGTGGGTGCGCCATCCGGGAAGGGCGTCGCGACAATGCCGTTTCCATCGCTGTTTGGGGCGAATGCCTGCATCTGTTCCAGGGAATCGAAGAGACCCTGGGCCTCCGTCTGTCGCCCGGCGGCCCACAGGGCCATGGCCACCCCGGCCGTCGCTTCGCACATGATGTGGTTGCCTTCCGTCGAAAACTTCACACCCGAATAGGTGTGTTCGCCGACGGTCTCGGTGATGATCAGATGATCCAGCAGCCACTGCAGAGCCTGATCCAGGTTCGACTGGTCGTCAATCCCGGCCAGGACCGCCCATGATTGGGCGTCAACAGGAATGGGCGACGGATTCGGCTCGGTGCCATCGGCCCCGCGCGTTCCGGTCAGGTAGTAGCTGCCATCGGTCACAAACATGCTCCGCACGAACGTTTGGGCATGCTGGGCCATGCTGTTCCATTTCTCGTTACCGGTCAGGTCATACAATGCCCGACCAAGAGCAAAAACATCGATATTGTGCTCTGTGGATCTCCAGGTGACCGCTCCGTAGCTCCACCCGAGCAGGCCCCCGGAAAAACCGCCGGCGGAATCGGTCTTCTGACAGTGGTTCAGGATCCAGTCGGCCGCCTTCACGGCCGCATCGAGGTACTTCTGCTCTCCGGTCACCTGGTAGAACCGAGTCAACGCGATGCCCGCCCAGGACATGTTCCCCGGAGAGATGTTCGGGTCCATAACCGACGTGTACTGCCCGGCGGGATCGAGCAGATTGTTCGCCCAGTAGGCCGCGTGCAGCCGGCCGTCGGGCACCTGGTCATGGTCCTGGAGGAACACCAGACCGTCCGCCAGCGGTCGAGCCTGCTCAACCTGGCAGCGGGCCAGAAAATGGAGAATGGTCAGCGCGGTGTCGTAAACGTCGCCGCGATACGTCAGATCCGGATGGGCCGCGTAGCTTTGAACGATTCGCGGCCCCTGCTGATAGAACACGTTCATCTGCTGGATCAGAAAGTCATCGGGCAGAACGACGTCGGCCTTGTTGGAACAGGCCGCGCTCAGCAGCACCAGCGTGACGGACAACAAGCCTCTCATAAGACCCTCCTTCCCTTTACCATTGTACCAGCATACCCATGAATCTCGTACGCCTTCTACATTCTGCCAATCCTGACCACGGATTGGGCAAATCGATGAATCGGCCGTTTTGCATGGACACCGTGGTCCAGTCGCATTGGCGGACTCGCTCGCCGTCCGTGCCTTCGCTGAGCAGGGCGGCCCGCACCCGATCGCGTCTGGCGACCCCCCCCGGCAGTTGACGCGGGTCCGCGATTCGGAGGGGACGCTCGAACTCGGGCTTCACGAATACCCCCTCGCGAGCGGCCATCTCATAGGTGGAATCCGCATCGCGGATGCTGTGGAACAACGCATCGACGACAATCATTGCGTCCAGGGCACGACCCACCGAACCGCCAACCGCGGGTTGCTGCGCGTATTGCCCCGCCAGCTCCGAGAAGTCGGCAAAACCATGCATTCGGGCGACCCGGTTGAACAAATAGGTTTTAATGGCCATGTCCGAAGGGGCGACAGGAAGCCTGTCGGAAGGCATGGCATTGGCCTTGGCCACCTCGATCGCCAGCAGGCACATCGATTCGACCCTGGCGGCGGCGGCCTCGTCCGGAGCCAGCCGCACGCCGAGTTTCCGCAGGCAGTGGATGATCTTGATCGCCATGTCCAGCTTGGTCAGCGGGCTCCGCGGCCAGTTACTCCAGAATCCCGCGGGATAGAACAACTGGCCGGGGCCGGCGCGAAGAACCCGGATCGGATCGTCGATCGGCCACCGGGGGGGGTCCTCCATGAGGACCTGTCGAAACGCAAGCTGAAGCAGACCGGCCTGGAGCCAACTGCACACGGGAGACCGGGGCGCGCCGAAGGCGACGACCTGAAGTCTCGAGGCGGGGGCCTCGGCACACGGCTCATCCCGAAGCAGAAAGAAGGGCTTGGGGGCAATGTTGTGCGCCGACTGACCGAAGAGCTGCTGAATATGATCCGCCCGCGGATCGCAGCAGATGCGAGGGCGGTCGCCGGGCGGGCACGTCAGGCCGCCCGGACCGAATACGATGTTCAGTGCACTTGCGATTCCGGCAAACCGCCTGAGCTTCTCCTCGTCAAGAGGCTGGTGGCAGTGGAAATTCAGGTGGCATCCGGTGCTGTGGGCGGCCACTGACGAATAAAGCACTTCGGCGTGGTCCGAGGGGGTGTGTGCAAAGGTCGCCCGTCCGCCGTTGCACAACGGGGAGCCGGCCGTGCGAAGCAGGGAGAACGCCGCCTCGTAGGTCCACGCCAAGGCCTCCGCCGAGTAACAGGTCGGGCCGGCGATCTCCAGCAGGACGCCCAGCTCCGGGTATATCCTCCCGAGAGGGGTGAAGACATCCTGCGGGGCCTGCGGATCGCGCGGCGCGCTCGGTATCAGTCGCTTGACCGACTCCATGATTTCAACCACGCGCTTGGCCGCCTGTTCTTGCGTCTGCCCCACAGGGGCAAACTCGACCTCCCTGCCCATGTTCACGCTCGGCCAGAGGTCGACGGGCGCAGAAGGAATCACGATCGGCCGCGAAAAGTCCGGCGGTCCGGCGGTCACTGGCCACCTCGGTTGATGACATCCCGGGCCCGGTATCGCTCGGAGATGTCCGCGAGCGAGCGATCGAGATGATGATCGATCTCGTCGGACTCCTTGCGGAAATCCCGCGCCGGCGGTGACGCGTCGCCTTGCCCCGCATCAGGCCGCGGCAGGTTCTGGTCGTCTCGATGTCTTCTTTCAAGTTCCATCATCACACGCCTCCTTCGAGCCGACAGGACTTGGGTGGTCGTCGCGGCTCGTTCCGAAAACCTCGAATAATTCATCCAGCGAACGTATCCTGTTCAGGACTTCCTCAACCGCCGCCTGGTGGTGGCCGATCGAACTGGGGAGATCGATGATTTGTTCGAAGCACCTCAAGTCGGGGACCCAGCCGCCCGATCTCTTCGCGGTCCAGCGTCGAGAAAGGCGGTCCCAGTCCCAGGAAACATGGTCGAGGCCCGAATCCTCATCCTGCCAGAACTTCCGGATCACCGCCGCGAAGAAATAGCTTCGGGTCAGGGGGTCCGGGCCGGCATCCCGAATCTCCTCATCGCTCACCACCCGCTGCTCCAGGCCCTTCGGGACAAAGTAGCTGTGATAGGGGGACAGCTCCTGCGGCGAGGCGAATGCAAAACAGACGTTGCGAATCGCCGTCAGGTTCTCCTCCCAGGTACCCTCCCTGGCCCTCAGCACTTTTTCCGCGAGGGACAGCTTCTTGCCGAAATCCGTCGTCCCCTCGATCGTCTCCCGGTCGTTCTGCTCGATGGCCGTGAGCACACGGTCGTCCCATGCCAGGGCTTCGTGAACCTCCGGGACCAGCTCCCCGACCACCTCCTCGCCCACCTCCTTCATCAACCAGGCCACGAATCGGTGACGCTCGTCCAGCGCCCGGCGGTGCAGCTCCGCCCCGCGCCGCATGTCCAGGGGGAGCTGGTGCGACAGCACGAGCAGATTGTCGCCCGCCGCGAGTATCCGCGTCGGTTGATAGAAACCGCCCACTACCAGGTGAAACCGCAGCGTCTCAAGCTGATTGAGCACCAGAGTGAGCAGATTGGCCACTTCGCTCTGGCCCCAGTTGCAGACCATACCCATGTTGCGGCCGGTGCCCGGCTCGTAGCCCTCGCTCGGTCTTGCTTCCAGGCGCTGGAACTGCATCGGCCGATGGGGCTCCAGCGTCGAGCATCCGGTGACCAGCTCGAAGGTCATACTCCGAGGATCGGATGCCATGCCGGCCTCGATGGGCATGCCCGTCGCGGCAACGGTTACCACGATGAGCAACTGCCGAAGCAATGTCTCCTGCAAGTCAGGGAACGCCTCCTGCGACACGTAGGCCGCGTGACTCACCGCGTCGTTCCATGGGATGTTGAGATGAAGCGACGCACAAGTGGAATGGCCGTCCCCGCCCGACAGGTGCACCAGCAGGAGCGGGTCTTCGCCGTATTTCTCGCGAAGCATGTCCTCGGCTTGTCCAATCACCGCCCTGAGCCTGGGAACCATCGCCTTTTCCACGGCGATCGCCTTGCGGGCACTGGTGAATTCACCGAAGGACATCTCGAACTTGCTCGAGTCGTCGTACACGTTGACCGCCAGACCGCCCGGCCCGGGCAGGATGAGGCGGCCTCGCTCGAACTCCGTCTCGCGGCTGCCCCCCGAATACCGTCCGTAAGCCCGCCGTGCGCCCAGATCCCGCGCTGCCGTGAGCAGATACTCCACGCAGATCTCGTCCGGCCTCAATCCGTGCCTGGTGTTGATCACCGCGGCCATATTGAACTCGTGCTCCAGCCCGCAGACCGGCCGGGGAATGTGGAACAGGCCGGCCTTGAGTCCGTTCAGAACACCACGCGGGCAGTACGAGGGTTCCAGGCGCGCCATCGAATCGCGGTTTAACCGTTCGTCGCAGTAACGCTTGCTGAAACACATGGACTCGCCCCCTACGAACCCAGGAACTGGGTCTCCCGGCACCACTTCAACGTCGGCTGAATCGCTACGATGGGATCCAGGGGATCGCAGGGCACGACCAGGTACCGCCGCATTGCAGCCGTACCCGCGGCCTCAACCGCCGGCCGCACCGCCGCCGCCAGGTGATCGGCGAGCACCGACAGCACGAACCCCTCATCCACGACAAACGCGGGGTCCTTTCGCATCCGCGACTTCGCCCGTTGCTCGATGTCGGCCGTAAAGTCGGCCAGAAAGCGACCGTTCCAGGCCGTCAGATCGGGAATCCGCAGCACCAGCTTCTTGCGGCTCGCGAGCGTCCCCGTGGCCACAGGCTCCCGGTAGCATCTGTCCAGGAGCATGCGGATCAACTGACCGCTGGGTGTCCCGTTCAGCGGCAGCTCGCTCGGCCAGTGCGCCGTCAGGAGCCCTCGGGCAAAGTCCGAGCTCACGGTGATGTGGATCTTGTGGAAGCGGGACTGGGTGGGCGGCTCCAGCCGATCGAGATAGTTGCAGTCGGCAAGCACCAGGCTGGGTCTGTGACCCGAGGGACCCGCCCCGTCGAGCAGCTCCCTCAGCGAAGCCTGATACTTCAGATCCCAGCCTGCCCGGTAATCACCCACGGCAAACTGCGCTTCCAGCTCGGGCATCTGCCAGATCACGTGATACCCGGCCTTGATCAGCAACCCTGTGGTCTCTGCGTAATCCACAAGCTTGCTCTCCAACGCGCCGACGAATCGGTCGTCGGGCTCGGCTCGCAGCACCAGGACAACCGTCCGGTCCTCCCCCCACAGTCGGCGGCATTCCATGATAATGAGCCGAATGAAGGTGGTCTTTCCCCCGCCCTCGCTACCGTGGAAGAGGAACCTCCTTCGCCTGCTGTCCGGGTCGATGATCTCGGCCATGAGCTCCTTCCACTCGTCGGGCATGTACACCGGATGGACGGGCGGTTCGATCTGCGCTGCGAAGCGCTGCATCCGGAGCGGCAATGAAGCGTGCCCGTTTCCCCAGCGGATGCGGCCGATGCGGCCGTGTTCGTCCACCGCAACCCTGACCAACGACCCCTTCTCTGACGCCTGCTTCAGCCGTTGGGCGACACTTCCTTTCACGCGGGCGACATAGTTCTGCCCATCGCGGTCCTGAAGCTGAATGCACGTCATGGAACCATTGCTACTGAGCTTCTTCATTTGTCTCGTCTCCTTCCTCGACAACTCCCTGGAACACGAACTCCCTCTCCAGGCCCGAGTCCACCAGCGGCGGGACGTCGATCCGCCCCCGGATCACCAGGCCGTCTGCTGACTGGACCAGCCACACAAAAACACGCTCATCGGGATCCCCGATCGCCTCCGGATCGACATCCTTGTGGAAGCGGCAGGCCATCACCGGCGGGCCGGCCACCAGGCCCCACAGAACCTCCTCCCCATCATGATCTTCGGGCACCACGGCAAGCAGCCGCTCGATACGCCGCGGGGCGGCCAGGAGCGAATCCAACAGGTTCCTGGTCTTTGCCAGGGCCTCCTCAACGGCATGAACTCTGGCCTCGGCGGCCGCCAGGCGAGTCAGCAGCCGTTCCACGATCTGCGAACCGAATCGCTCGATCAGCCGGTTAATCACGCCAACGACGCCGCCCGGGTCGCCCGTCTCCATCGCCTTCGAAAACGACTCCAGCTCTTGCTGCACCACCGCATCTTCTTCTTCAGACTTCCGTGCCATCGGTCCCTCCTTCCATCCCGCTTGTCACGAGAACTTTTGCATTCATCTCTCGAACACGACCGTTCTCAAAGCCGTAGATCCGCAGCTCCAGCGGAAGACGGCCGCTCACGATCCCGAACAGGCTCCCCGCCCGCAACCGATACATGCACCGCAGGTCGTCCCAGGAGCACGCCAGGAGTGCACCCCGATCCTTGCTCTCCGATGGAACCGTGTGGGTGTGCAGCAACAGCACAGGCTCCTCAAGGCAGACCGCCGCCAGCAGATCCGCCGCCTCCAGGGGCACCCGGCCGGCGGTGGCGCCGCGGCTGACAATTCGCTTCAGGCTCGAAGCCTGGTAAATCAGCGTCTGATCCTCCTTCGAGCGAGCCAAGCGCAGACCCGCGGCCCAAGCGATCTCACATTCCGCACTGATTCCGTCACGGATCGGACGAATCAACTGGCCGAAGGCGTCGGGGCTTAAGACCAACACGAGGTCGATCGGGAAACAGTCGCAGACCATCGTGCCCGTCGCCGGCGGCTCCAGGACAGGAAGCAACGGTGTGATCGCCAGCCCGTCGCCGGCCGCATCCGCTTCATCGAATTCGATACCGTCACCTGAAGACCCGCCGCTCCGCTCCATGTCATATCGAGTCGCCCAGTAAATGACCTGGTTCCGTTCCATCAGAGGCCGGCACTGAGCGGCCACTGCCCGGGCGGTCGGCTCCAAGACACTCACCGGCCAGCGGCGGCGGAAGATGATCCGGTCATCGTCGGTGAACAGAGTGACGCGCCACCCGACGATCATTCCGGTGGCATCTTCCGCCGCCTCCACCCTCGGGCGAACACGCATCTCCCCGAGGCCGGCCACGCCCGCCTCGAAGAGGGTGTGATCGATGAGCAACTGCTCGAACCACTCGCGCAACAACTCGCAATACAGGATCTCACCGTTGCCGCGGTTCGCCACAATCAGAACTTGCCGGCGGGTGTCGCCTTTCACGGTCAGGCCCTCGGAAGAACCGCTGCAGGAGCCAGGCTGGGGATCACCCTGAACTGAGCTTCCTCGGGAAGGTCCCCGAAGCGGGTGTCATCGGGCAGCAGCCGCAGACCGGCGTCCTCCTGCACGCCGAGGCGAAAGCCCATCCCCTCCCTCGCCGCCGCCTGCTGCGGTTCGTAGCCCGCACGCTCGGCCAGGACCTTCGCTGCCTCGCCGACGGAGTAAGACTCCGGGATTCGGCAGGGAATGGTGGTCCCGTCCCGCCTGGTCAGACGAAACCGCTTCTTCGACTCGATCACTTGGGTTACCATTTCCATCACGACCTCCTTCTGTAAATCAGGTGCCAACTCCGATGTGGGCACTCCCAAAAAGATCCGCCAGCGACTCTGCTGGTGCGGACCACCACGCAATCTGAGGCTGCAAGTGGCGAGCCACCGCATTCAACGCCTGTGTGGCCAGCGCACGCCATCTTTCGTCCGCGGTCGGAACCACGACCCGCGCGGCCACCCCTTCATCGCAACAGGCGATGCACGCGAACCGAATGCTCCAGTTCAGGCGCAGCAGGTAACACTGAAAGCCGGTGTTGCCGAGACACGCGGCGCCCAGCCGAGCCAGCAGCACCTGGCCGCAAAGCCGCTCACGGTTGGGGCTTGCCCGCCAGCGGATCGAGCAGTCGCCGACCTCATACGTATCCTCGCCGACCTCGATGCCATCGATGCCCGACGCTTTCGGCATCTCTTTCCCGGCATCGGTCAGGCCGACGCATTCTTCGGCCAGCAGGCTCCGGACCGTCTCCGGATCACCCTGACACCATGACGGGTAATCGAGGACCCGAACGAGCGCATTCGCGTCGTCGATGGCTCTCTTGCTCAAGAGCCACTCCTCGGCCCCGTTCGGTCCGGCCTTGCCGTCGGCACGCCAGAACCGTCTGCCCGCCGAAAACAGCTCCTCGCGCACTTCAAAACACATCGAATTCGATCCCCTCGCAGCAGGGGCCGTGCAAGGCCTCACTTGGCGCGCAAAGAAACAACAGCTCCGCGGATACCGGAGGCAGGATGCAAGCCGGAAGCCAGCCAAGGGTCAGGGCCTGCGCCTGCCAGTCGCGGCCCCGTCGAGAGAGCGGGCTTGCTTCCAGATGGAACACCTCGCCACTGATGATGCGGGCAACCTGATGCACCACCCAGGCCAGCGTGTGCCGGGTCGGGTCCCACCGCGACGAATAACAGACCAGGCCGGCCGGAATCTCGCTGCCCTCGGTCCAGTCGGAGATGTTTCCGCTGGCCGGAACAAACCCGGCGGCGCTCGGCACGATCCGGACCATGGGCTGCGCCAGCATGCCGTTGCCCAGCGCGATTTGAACATGCCAGGGCCCGGCGTTCGGGACCGGCTCGATATCCTGCAATCGCCAGGCGAAGGCCTGCACGCGCAAGTCCAGATCCAGCAACCGCATGATCCCGCGCCCGAAGACCTGGTGGAGCTGAAACCAGTTGCAGTCGCCCTCGAGCTGCTTGAGGCGAGGGATCTCCACTCTGTCAAGTCGGTAATCCATGGCTATTCCACACCTTTCAGCCGGACCCAGATAATGCGGTCAGCCACCGTGCACCGAAGAAGACGCTCTTCAGCCAGCCCCATCGCGGCCAGAGTGGGCAGGCTGTCGGCACCGGCCAACGCCCGCAGCTCGCAGACGTCTAAACCGCTGGCCGTCTCGAAGCCGGCCGTCATGGGGCCTCCACAGACAGGACAGGACGCGGCCGGGTGAACACTGTGAAGCAGATGCTCCTCCCCGCAGGTCCGGCACTGCCACTTCCACGCCAACGGCCGGTCGGCATACGTCGCAGACACCCCCAGTCCTTCCAACAGTTCGTCGATGCGGATCCGTTTCGGTGTCGCCGACAACGACAAGGTGTTGGCATCGCAGACGGGAGGATCGTGAAGCCCCGGACAGCAGCCATCCCGCTCGAAGCGGAACTCGTCAGTTCCCCGCTCCGTCACCCTCCATCCTCTACCCCCTGACAACTCCCCCGTTGAACTCCAGCCGGCGATCAGGCGCACCACAAGCCGGGCGGCGGCCTCGGTCGGTAATCGGCCGGCCGTCTCAGTCGCGCTGACCTGCCTCACATCCGCCATGCAGGGATGTCGTAGGGAATAACCCTCATCGCGATAGTGAATACAACAGTAACCCGCCCCCGATGGAGAGAAGCTCTCGACAATGGCCTCCGTTCGCCCAAGACCGACGGCAATCGCTGGGCAACCCACGCTCAAAGCCCGTTCGACCGAGAGAGCCTTGGTTTCATGGCTGTCCGTCAAGGCCAGCGTCACGCTGCCCTCGTACCGCGATCGCGGACAATTCCGAATATCCGTCTGCTCCGCGCGAACACGGTCGGCCGGCCAGCCGCCATCCGTCAACCGGCGACGCGTAGTCTCGACCTTCGGCAGCCCCACGTCCTGCCCGCTCACCAGCCCGGCACGGGCGTGACGCGGACGCCAGACAGCGCTATCTGCAAGCCAGATCTTGGGATGCGCGACGGCCTGACAGCAGAACCGCAGGGCGCAGAGGGCTTGCACAATGGCTTGGCCTGCGTTCCCCAAACCATCAAAAAGGACTCTCACAATCCACCTCATCCTCCTCACGCGCGGACCACCCGCACGCCGGGCACGTCCTGCCTAACTCCGACCTCCAAGCCCTGTCGCTGAACAACCGATAACAGCCGCTGCACCGAACCGCTCTTCGACCACCTAGCGGCCGGGTCGAATACCGGCATCGCAGGGTACTGACATCCGGCATCCGGAACTCGACAGGCGGCCCGTCAAGTTGCCTGTATTGAACGCAGTAACGAGAGGAGGGATCAGCAGGGCCGGCACCGCTCAGGTCGACCTCGACCTCGCCCGAAAGGCGTTCCAGATCACCCAGCAGCGGACGACCGCTCAGCCTCACGACGTGTCGAGCTTGCGTCTCAGTGCCGGAAGCCCGCCGTGTCACGAAGTCGCCGAGATGGCAAACCAACAATGCAAGCCAGACGCCGCGCGGCCAATGGGCTTCTCGTCTTGTCCCCGAGGAATCCCCCTTCAGCGGATAAAGACCCGGCTTATCAATCACCACACGCTGGGTTGTCGACAAATCGATCTGAGGATGAAGATACAGAACCGGCATACCTGACACCCACTCCTATTGCCAGCTCGCTCGATCAGACCTGCATGTCGGTCGGCACGCTGCCGGCCTTCGCCCGGCTTGGCAGTCGCTCTCTTCAACAGACATCGGCGTCTGACCGCCAGCAGGGGTTGACGTCTGTATGAAACATGATAACATATTCCTGGCACTTGTGCAAATGACGGATCTTCGTAATCTATTGAAGATCAAAGACTTGTAGATACAAAGTCCGATAAGATGAAATTTAGTATATTAATAAGAAATGATGGGTTCCATGTTGTATAATAC
>JAUCQB010000248.1 GCA_030372985.1 Phycisphaerae bacterium | reverse complement strand
GGAGTGGACCTGTGAAGATGAAGTCTGCCGCTTTCCGGAGTTCGAGTACCTGTACCCCGAGTAGCAGTTCCCGGAGTGCCGCCTAACTTGGCATTGGAGCTGACAAGCCCCGCTGGGGCTGCTCTGCACGGTTGACCGCGCGCGGGCCCGCCGACAACATCATCCACTGCCGCGACGTCGTCGGGCCCGCGGTTGCGCTTCGCTGTGAGCTCGGGGGCGGGGCTTGCAGCTCAACGCCACGTCCGTTAGGCAGACCACGAGAAGCAGAGCATGAGCCACGACGCGCCTCGCAGGCCTTCAGCCGGAACGAAGGTGCTCGTCTTCTTCGCGTGCGCGGCTGTGGTTGTTTCGGTGCCCGCGCATCTCATGTTTGCGATGGCTGCCGCCTTTGATGAGTCGCGACGCGTCGGCGCCACCCTCATCGCGATTCCCTTTGCCGCGGCCACCGCTCTCGCTCTCGCCGCGGTCGTCGCAACCCGTTCGGTAGCGGGATGGCTGCGCCTCTTCACTCGTGCGCTCTTGATCGCCAGCCTTCTTCTTCCCCTGTGGCAATACGGACTGCACCAGCAAATGGCAGATCAATCCGAGTACTTCGAGAAAGAGTTTCCAGGAACACCCGCGAGACTCATCGCGGTCGACGCCGCAGACGGCGGCCGAACGATTCACTCCGCTCAGGTCGAGATCTCGAATCCCGGTCGCTATCCAATCTCGGTCGCGGTACGCCAAGTCGAACTTCTGGTCGAGTGCAGCGGCGGTCACACGGCCACCTGGAGTTTCAAAGGCAACCCGGGGGAAGTCGGCCTACACGCACGCAGCTCGAAGCGAGTCCATTTTACTGACGCAGTGGGCGGCTCTCCCACTGGCCCGCTCACACCGCCGTGCCGTGCGAGGTTTCGATTGTTCCGCTCCGGAAGGGACGAGTACGCGCCCAATAGTCTTGAACTTCACTGAGCGCAAAGAGGCTGCCTAACTTGGCATTGGAGCTGACAAGCCCCGCTGGTGCTGCTCTGCACGGTTGACCGCACGCGGGCCCGCCGACAACACTGTCTCTTATACACATCTCCGAGCCCACGAGACAGCGCTGTGTATCTCGGGTGCCG
>JAUCQB010000247.1 GCA_030372985.1 Phycisphaerae bacterium | reverse complement strand
AGCGCCTCATGCCCGCGATGCCATCTCGCGCCGCGCAAGGCACGACATCCGCCCACGATCCGATCTTCTTGCCCACCGGTCACGCCGGCGCCCGCGACCTTTGGAGGCGTTCCGGCGAGTAGGTACGACCGTGGCCGAGACGGATCATCCCGGTGTCGCTGATGGGTCACACCCGACCGCCAAGCGTGCGTGGTTGCGCACGACGCGCCGCGAACTCCTCGTGCCCCTCCGCTACGCCGCCGACAACGCTCTGCGCGACCTCGTGGCTTGGCTCGGCGACGGCCTCTCGCCGACCGACACGCTCCACGACGCAAGCGCCCGTGCGCGCACGTTGCTCGCGCTCGTCCGCGCCCCCGGCACCCTCCGCTTCGAGGACCAAGAGGTCGTCGTGACGATCGACCTCGCGCTGCCGCCAAAGAACCACCAGCGGCTTGCAGAGGCCCTCGTCGCTCTCGATGCGCGTGGGCTTCGCTTCACCGACGGCGAGCGACGCGTCCGCTTTCGACTCGCTCCCCGCGTCACGCGGGAACAGCTACACGGTGAGGTCGCGTGAGCCCGGTCAGGATTCCATTCGAGCCGTCGATGGATGACAGGCTTGGCAGGATGTCAGAGGCCCGGTCTGCGCCGGGAATTCTTTGAGGGGATGCCTTAGACGCCTGCCCCAAAGATCCTCCGTCACCGTCTCCCATGCCGGTCAACTCGTATTGCGAACAACCATCCAATCCGGATAAATATAGCAACCAACCACACCATGATCAAATCAAATATCGAAAGAGCAGCGCAGATTGGAGCCGTCATTCGCAGCATATCTTCTTCATGTCGAATAAATGAAAGGGCAACCCATCCAACATTGACAGACATGAATCTAGCAATTACCACAAAGAACAATTTGGGTTTAGATCGCCTAACCAAGAATCCAGCAAAGGCTGGAATGCCCCAAACTGCGACAAAGAACGGAACAATCTCCTTCATCACATAGTCAATTGTTTCGACATAGCGCGACGACAGAATCCACAACAATGGGACAATGAATAGCGATGCGGAGAATGTCGCACCTTCAACGCGCCACGAGTCTGTCGGTAGACAGTCAGAGTCAACGCTCGTCCGGTCGTCTCGCACCACCTCCTCCTTCGGCGCTGACCGCAGCCCGTTGTTGAATAATAGCATCTGAAGCGACAAGAGAACGTTCCTGAACCAGGTCGACGCTCGCCGGGCATCCGGCGCGACACATCGCATCGCGCGACCTTATTTCCTCCAATGACGCTGTGGCACTTGCCTCAGGCCGCACGGCCGGGCTTACACCAAACTTCCGCTGCAGTGCGTTCACGAGCGCAGTGCGGGCCTCCTCGTCGTCGGAAGCGAGTGCAATGGATCGCATGACAAATTGTCTGAAGGCACTTCGACTCATAAGTGGTTTTGAATTAGGATTCATTTCCCGCATCAAATCGAACAATTGGCCGGCATATCCAACGAAATACGATCGATCTGTAGTTGCGTGATCCGGCGTATGCCATGGCGCGTGCCCCCAGCCTGGCGAATGCAGGGTCTCGTGGCGCGTTCCTCTTGTCTCGATCTTCACATGCGCAAAAGAGTCGCCGAAAAGGTGCAGAGACGCTCCTCGCTCCCAGTCAGATGCGGCACCGACAGCCATGGCCCGGGCAACTCGCCTCACGGACTGAGGGTCTCCGCCACATAGGGCATGCATTCCACAATGCGATGCATCTCGATTGGCCTCGGCCAGTCCGGCGAATCGACTCCGCGGCATCGGCCCGACCGCGCCTTCGGAAACTGCATCCGCCTGACGGTCGAATGCATCTAGTTCCGTGGCTTCGTCGGGGAACTGCGTGAAATATGCGATGCGCTGCGCCTGAGACTCGTCCATGCCGGACGCGATACCCGCCAAGAGAACAACATAGTAGTGTCCAACGTCGCCCCAGAGGCCGTTGGCGTCATGAGATTGAAGGACATTGCCAGCCACATAGTGGTACGCATTGCCCGCCTCCCCACCTCCCATCGCATGCGCACTCAGCGGGTCCGGACTCGCCCACCGTCCGATCCTGGCGATCAGATACCTGTGCCCGAAGTACGTGACGCCGACCTCCTCGTCCTCTTCCTTGCCTGTGAACGCATTGCGCTCGGGCGCGAGGCTGGCCTCGTCGGTCATCCAATGCATCTCGCGGGCGCCGTTGGGCGTGAAGGTGGCCATCTCGAGGAGATGGCCGGACTCGAGGTCGACGACGGCGCTGGCGGTGCCGAGCATGTCGCGTAGCGGCATCGTGATGCGGTGCTTTCGCTCGAAGCCGGTGGCTGCCGTGCCCGGCTTCCAGACGACGTTGGTACCCGCGATCTGGTACTGCGTCTCGGTGCCGAGGTCGGCGTCGCCGACGTAGCTCGGGCCGCCGTTGGCCGTGCGGTCGACCCGCACGCCGGCGCGCTCGAAATCGCCTGGGTAGACGTAGAGGTTCAGCCGCTCGCTGGCGGTGCCTGCGCTCGCATCGGGCGAGAGGCTCTGCTTCACGGTGCGCACGTTCCCGGAATCGTAGCGGCTGCGCTGGCGGGCCGACAGCGTCCAATCGGACGAGCCCGGGCGGTAATCGTAACGGC
>JAUCQB010000246.1 GCA_030372985.1 Phycisphaerae bacterium | reverse complement strand
CCCCCCCCCCCCCCCCCCCCCGCTTTTCTTTGCCGAAAGATATCCGCGATGAACGTTCAGCAGCGCGCAACACGGCAACCATGCCGCTGAAACGCCGTCGCGATCTCAATTGGAGCACGCCGGGTCGGCAAGCACGTTCGGCCCGCCGAAGCACGCCTGCTCGACGCCGAAATCGAGCTGGTCCACGTCACCGTCTGCGTCGAAATCCACCCGCGGGCACATGGCCGCACCGCTGTGCGGGATACCCGGAGCCGAGGCGCAGGTCTCGAAGAGGACCACGTCGTCGGAGTCGACGTCGCCGTCATGGTCCAGGTCCGCTCGAACATCCGGAATGGACACGGCGACCGTGACGGTTCTCATCAGTTCCGGCGGGCACTTGCCGTTGTTGTTCCACAGATCGTACATCAACTGACCGGTGTTGTCGGTGGCGTTCTTGTCCCGCAGGAACTCGACGTATTCCTTGCTGGTGCTCTGGTAATAGAGCGTCGCCGTTGCCGAGACCGCACCGAACGGCACGGAATACCAGGCATCATCCCAGTACTGTCCATCGGCGTATTCACGTCCGACGGGAGCCCCACCGAAGCTGGAGAACAGGGCGTTGTTGAAGCCCCGCGGCGGGATACGGTTGTCTTTGTAGATCTTGTTGTTCAGGACGAAATGGAACGACGGGCCGGGGTCCTCATTGGCCAACGAGGCGGTGTCGGTATCCAGGCCGGGTTTGGCCTCATAGATCATGGCGGCCGCATCGTGACCCAGCACTCCTGTCTCGGTGTCGTAAGCCGCCGACTCGGCCAGCAGGTTGCCGCCGTCGTCGTAGAACTTCACGTTGATCCACATGCGCCGGCCTTCCGGATAACCGGTCGGGAGCTTGTGGCCGCTTTCGTTGGTCACCGTCACCTTCAGCCGTGTTCCGTCCTGAGATGCAGTCATGCCGGCGGCGTTCTGCAACATGTAACGGGACCTCATCTGCCCACTCTGCATCGCGGCGGCGTCGACCTGGCCGGGGAACATCGTCGGCAGAAGGCCGCTCAACCAGGCGCTGCCGCCGGTCATGTCGTGCAGGGGCAAATCGTCACGCTGGGGGGGAGGCGGGGGCGTCGTGCCGAGGTGGGCGCCGTAGCCGGTCACGTCTCGCAGGTGGCAATCCTGGCAGGTGGCGACGTACTCCTTGTTTCCGCCGAATTGCGGAGCGTAGACACCGACCAGTGTGTTGTATTCGCTGTAGAACCACTCGCTGTAGGTCCGCTCGATGGGCATCAGGGTGTGCGAATAGAAACTCGCCGCCGGCGTATCGAACGCATTCGGCGGGTAGTTGCCATTGAGGTCCTTCTCGAACGCCGTATTGCTGACGTCGTGACAGGTCCCGCACAGGGCCGCCTCGCGATGGAACGGTGAGACCAGAATGGGATGCCCGCTGGTGGCGTCGACGAACGGGCCGCGCCGGGCCCCGGTCGGGTCGACGACGAACATTCCGTTGGCGAAAGTGTTCGGCACCAGCGACAGGCCGGCCAGGATGGCCTCATCCTGTGTCGGGCTCACGCCCGGGGCGTAAATCGGATCGATCAGCCGGTGGCAGAAATCGCACGAGACGCCGCTCTTGTCGGTCGCGAGCATCTGCGTTCCGTCGGTCGGGACCGATCGTCCCCGCAGCCAGCCCTTGGAAATATGGCATCGCAGGCACAGGTCGCCCGAGTCGGGGGCATCCTGGTTGGCCACCGTCAGGCAGGCCTCGAACAGCGGGTCGAGCGAAGCCTGGGCCATCATGCTGCCCTGCCAGTTGAAATGGGGCTCCACGTTGGTGTCGTAGCCGCCGTGGCAGACCGCGCAGGCGTCGGGGTCGTTGAGCGTTCCGGCCTCGAAAGGCTGACTGCCGGGCATGTCGAAGTCGCGTAGCGTGGTGGGGGCGATCCCGCCGGGAGCCCGCCCGACGGTAAACGGGGCGTCACTGTCATCCTGTCCCGAGTTAAAGGCGTTGTCGATTGCCACCACTCGCACGAACGCGGTGGTGGTCGGGCGATTGGGAACGAAGAAAGCATAACTGCCGCTGTTGCTCAGGCCCATGGCGACGGGCTTGAAGGTGATACCGATATCATCCGAGAGGTAGATGTCCACGGCGGCGACGCCGCTGGTGTCCGTGGCCGTCCATTGAACGGAGGCGGCCGCGTTTCCGGTGACCGTCTCGCCGCCGTTGGGCGAGATCACCTGCACATCGGGCGGCGTAGTGTCCGCGCCCGCGGTCGGCACCAGATGAGTCTGGATTTCCGATACGGCGACGTTCGAGACACTCGATACGTTCGCCGGCGCCAGTCCGGGAAAGGTGGGCGTGTTGGAGAACTGCGTGACAGCCGTGACTTCGACCACACTGGTGAAGCCGTCGCCGTCCGAGTCTTCACTGCCGATGGACAGGACCGCCTGCTTGCGCCCATTCGGATTGGTGGGGTAACCCGGCAGAACGTCGCCCAACCGGACGCCGTACGGATTGCGCGGGCCGCCGCCGCTGAAATCGTAGTGACAGACGCCGCAATGCGTCGGATGACTGGGCACCGTGTCAAGGGTCGTACTCACAGCACCGGGGTAGGCGCTGAAAAACGCGTCTCGAATGTTGGCCCGGGCATAAGCCTCGTCAGCCGTCGACGCCGCGATCGCGACCATGACGCAACCGTGGAGCAGATATGTCCGCACGTATCTGAAGGAACGATATTTCATTATTCTCCTCCTATCGCTGAGCAAGACGCTCGACGCATCGCCGTTCTCGAATCATGGAGCGAATGCCGCGCGTGCAGCAGAAGCTCTGCAACCGCGCGCGAGGATCCGAGATGAATTCGTCTTCATTGTACAAGCCCAGTTGCCTGCGGGTAAAGCACAAAATCGCGGTTCGGCGATCGATGATGCATCGCGGCGTCCCCGGAACACATGGAATCAGACTATCGCGGTGCTATTAGACGCCCGGCCTGAGACGTGACCGTGCCCTGGCATCGTGACTTTCGCACCGGGGCCTCATCCGCTCGTCCGCGAGGTCGTGTTCCCATGTTTCTGCAATCCAGCGGTCTCATGACGCGCACCCGGGGGCATCTGCCCCATGCTCCTGTACTGTACCTGTCTTGTCCCATATGCGGCGAAGATTCTTTTGGCGAATACCGCGGAATTCTGCCAAGAAAAACCTCGCACCATCAGCCGCGCCGATGGTAGAATGACCCCCCAGGCGGAAACGAAGTGTTTGATCTTTCTCCTGTCTCCGCACGAACGGCTTTCCGATCGCCGTTTGCCATTCAGAGGCGGGAGCATACTGCGTATGCAATGCGCGTGTTGTTGAATCGTCAAGGGATAGCGTGTCCGCTTGACTTCTTGTAAAAAAAAGAGAAAGGAGCTCAGAATGCGCATGATGAGAGCGCTGATCATTGGAGTTCTCCTGGTTTCCGGCCTTGGGCCGGGAACGACTTGGGCAGAGGATCTGACCCCCCTGGAAAGGCTTGGGAAGAACTTGTTCTTCGATGACAACCTGTCCATTCCGCCGGGGCAGTCCTGCGCCGCGTGTCACGCTCCGGAGGTCGGCTTCACCGGACCTGATGCAGCGATCAACGCCGGCGTGGCCGTATATCCGGGTGCGGTGCACACGCGGTTTGGTAACCGCAAGCCGCCGGCAGCGGCCTACGGCGGCGACAGTCCCGTGATGCACTTCGATGAGACCGAAGGGTTGTTCATCGGCGGCATGTTCTGGGACGGCCGGGCCACGGGCTGGACGCTCGGAGACCCGCTGGCCGAGCAGGCCATGGGTCCGTTCCTGAACCCGCTGGAGCAGAACGTTCCGAACGCCATGCTGGTGTGCTCCAAGGTCGCCAAGTCGGACTATGCGAGTCTGTTCGAGGAGGTGTGGGGCCCTGGCGCGTTGAACTGGAAGAAGGACGTCGCCGGCACCTACGAGCGGATCGCCCGGTCGATCGCCGCCTACGAGCGTTCAGCCGAGGTGAACCCGTTCTCGTCGAAGTATGACTACTGGCTCAAGGGAGAAGCTGAGCTGACGGAGCAGGAAGCATGGGGTCTGGAACTCTTCGAGGGCAAAGCCATGTGCTCGGCCTGCCATATCAGCGAGGTCGGTGAAAACGGTGAGCCTCCGCTGTTCACCGATTTCACGTATGACAACCTTGGCATCCCAAAGAACCCCTTGAACCCCTTCTACTCGGCGCCGCGGAAGTGGAACCCGGACGGGGCAGACTGGATTGACCCCGGGCTGGGCGGGTTCCTCGCCGGGACGGCCGAATATGCGGACATGGCCGCGGACAACTACGGCAAACACAAGGTGCCGACGCTGCGGAATGTGGATAAGCGGCCTTATCCCGAGTTTGTGAAGGCCTTCGGACACAACGGCTACTTCAAGTCCCTCGAAGAGATCACCCATTTTTACAACACGAGGGATGTGGAGCCGTGGCCGGCACCCGAAGTGTCAGACAACATCAATACAGATGAACTGGGCGACCTGGGCCTCACGCTTGAAGAAGAGGCCGCGATCGTCGCTTTCATGAAGACTCTGTCGGACGGGTACGAACCGGCGGATTAAAACAATCCGGCATTCACCCGGGAGATGCGGGCGACTGCCCGGCAGCGACGCATCTCCCAGATGACCGGCCTTCGCCCTCCAGACGGCCGCCGCGACCGCACACGCCACGACCGGCACGGCCCGCGAGCCCGAACGATCGACGGCGCATGCTGCGTCCCTGCCACGACATCCATTCGGTCCGCGGTCAGCCGCGTCATGCATGACTATCGTTGTACAGATGATCATCCGGAAAGCATCCCGGCTGTTTGGGTAATTTCGCGCGCCCGGTTATGATGCATCGTCGAGGTGGCCTATGAGCAACTTGTTTGACGTCAAGGGCAAAGTCGTAGCGATTACCGGAGGCGGCGGGGTTCTGTGCGGCGGAATTGCCGAGTACCTGGCCGCGTGTGGGGCGAAAGTCGCGGTGATGGATTTGAAGCTGGAAGCCGCCGAAGAGGTGGTTCGCAAGATTGTCGCCGGCGGGGGCATTTCCACGGCCATCACCATCAACGTCCTGCAACGCGACAGCATCGAGGCCGCTCACAAGCAGTGCGTCGAGACGCTTGGCCCGGTCGATGTTCTGATCAACGGCGCCGGCGGGAATCACCCTTCGGCCACCACCGGACCGGACAAGAGGTTTTTCGATCTGCCCATCGACGCCTTCCAGAAAGTCATGGACCTGAACATCATCGGCACCATTCTGCCATCGATGGTATTCGGCAAGGCGATGGCCGAGCGAGGCGAGGGCGTGATCCTGAACATCGCGAGCATGAATGCGTTCAAGCCGCTGACCCGCATCCCGGCCTACTCGGCGGCCAAGAGCGGGGTGAAGAACTTCACGGAGTGGCTGTCGGTCCACATGGCTCAGGAGTATTCGCCGAAGATCCGTGTCAACGGGGTTGCCCCGGGGTTTTTCCTCACCCACCAGAACCGGTTCCTGCTGACCGATCAGGCGACGGGCAACCTGACCCCTCGCGGCCAATCGATCATTGCCCACACACCGATGAACCGCTTCGGCGATGCCCAGGATCTCTACGGCACGGTCATCTGGCTGATCACTCCGGCCTCACAGTTTGTTACCGGCATCACGGTGCCGGTTGACGGTGGTTACAGCGCGTTCGGAGGGGTGTAGAAGGGTTCGGCGGTCAGGGTTCAGTAGCCGGCCTGCAACGCGTTCGCAGGTGGAGAGGCAGCGTGGTTATGAAAGCATATCGCGCGACGTGGTGGCCGCGTCGCCGGCGGCACACGATCGACCCGCGTGTGCTCGGCAAAGGGGACTTTTCGGTGCCTGAGTTGACCGGCAGTCGGTCTTATTCCATGCATCCGGTCTGGACAATCGACTCTTCGAGACTGCGAAGTTTCCCGATCACGTCCAGCAGCGCGGTCTTTCGGGCCTCATCTCCCGCCTCCAGGGCTTTCTCAGCCATGCGGGTCACCTGGGAGACGATTCTCAGGCCTTGCTGCTGGCGGTTCCGGACTGCCTCGACCGCCTGAGAGAATACCTCGTAGAACTCCTTGAACTCATCCCGTGCCCGCAGGCTTCGGGGCTTGGGCAGCCGTCCGGCGGCCAACTCTTTGAAATGGCAAGTCATGAGGTGAAGCGGACCGCACATACGGTGCGTGGCGAAAACGCACCAGAAGCCGACCGCCACGGCCGCCAGCGACGAGAACAGCAGGCTGAAGCCGATGACCACCAGCGGCACCTCGGCGATGTATGTCGTCGGCTCCATGAAGCGAGCCCGGGCCTGTGCGTGCAGCGCCCCGTACAACAGCGAGCTGATGATGGAGGAGGTCAGGAAGACAATGGCGGCAATGCTCAACACGAAGCGCCACTGAAACCTCGCATTCACGATGTATCTGCGTCGCTGGTTGCGGCACACCGCGGCGATACCGGTTTGTTGCTGACAAGTGGTGGATTGCATGATGCCGGACCCTCGAAGTCGACAAGGGGGCTGAACAACGGCGATCGCCCTCCTGGTAGGGATCGGACGGCTGACGCCCCGGCGTGAGTTCGCGGTAGTGAAACCCTTGTGGCACGAAGCCATATTGGACGTTCGCCGGGCCTTGTCGGCGAATGAATGATCGGTCCGGCAGAAGACGGACCCATAATATCCCGCGAGCAAAGCAAGGCCCGGCGGCAACTCGAATCGGCGGAAGAATCTGTTTGCCCGAAAGGGGGCGCGAATCGTATTTTTTCTGTGGCCTTCCATTGGGGAAGGGCTCTCCGTGTCCGCGCGGGCGGGCAGCCGGCGAACATCAACCGAAGATCCGGCCCTCCGCGCGAACAGCGGGGACAACGAAAGGGGAAACACGATGATCCTGATCTGCGAATCCAAAAGGAATCGTCCTGATCTGCGCCGCGGGGCCGTGATACCCATGGTGGCGGTCATGCTGCCGGTACTTCTCGGCTTTGCCGCCCTGGCGGTGGACGTCGGCTACCTGCAAGTGGTCAAGGCCCAGCTTCAGAACGCTGCGGATGCCGCGTCACTGGCCGGAGCTTCCACGTACTATTCCGACGCCGGCATCCGCCAGGACCCCGCGGAACTGGTCGAAATCGTGCGATCTCGCGCCAAGGCGGTTGCGTTGCGCAACCCCGTCTTAGGCGAGGGCATCGTGCTCGAGGACACCGACATACTCCTGGGCCAACACGACTTCGCGAACCGCACGGGCCCGCTGTCCAACGATTTGCCGTGGAACGCGGTGCATGTCTTCACCCGCCGGACCGATGAGAGCCCCAACGGCTCGGTGGAGCTGTTCTTCGCCCGCATATTCGGCATTCAAACCGCCAACGTGACCGCTCAAGCAAGGGCGGTGGGAAGCGATCACGTAAAGGGATATCACCTGCGAAGGGATTTTACGTTTATTCCTTTTACCATCCATGTGCAGAGATACAACGAGCTTTGCGAGGGCGGCCCCGACGATTACGGGTATGACTCGAACGTCATCAACGGCGGCGACGGCGTGCGGGAGATCAGGCTTTATCCGTGGCGATCGACCGACTTGCCCCAGGCCGACCAGGGCATGGTGGACGGCTCGGGCAACTTCGGCACCCTGACCATCGGACTGGGCAGTCAGGGGACCGTTTTTCTGGAGCAGCAGATCCGAGAGGGAATTACGGCACAGGAGCTTGAAACGGAATTCGGCGCACCCCAACTGGTGTTCTACGATGAGGAACACACGCCGGAAACGGGCCCGCGCCTTTACTATGCACCCGGCAATCCTGGTCTCTCGAGCGGCTTCAAGGACACGCTTTCCGCCCGTATCGGCGAGATCGTCGGCTTTTTCCTGCATCAGGGCGTGACGTATGACGGCAGCAATGCCAGGTTCGCCATCTGCGGCGTGGCTTTCGGCAGGATCATGGATGTCCGGCTGGCGGGCGCACCCAAGGATCGCGCGCTGGTGATCCAGCCGATGCCCTGGAGCGACGAGTGGATCATGGTCGACGACTCAGCGCCCTCGACAAACGGGCACCTCGGGTTGCTGGTTCTGGTGCAATAGAGCAACTCGCTTTCGCCTATAATGGCCGGCCGGGGCGTTAGATCCAATCGTTCAAAGCAAGAGGCTGCGGCGGTTCACAGGCCGAAACGTGCCAACGTGTTTGGATATGCGTCTGCGGTCCGAACCATCGCATTCCAACTTCTGACTGCCCTCGGTTTCTTCCCGGCAGGCCGGTGGCCAAGAGCGCCCTCACGCAGCCAACCACGCGGCCAGCAGGTCGATCGCCGCATGCAGGTCTTTTTTGTGCTCGGCCTCGGTGATGGTGTGGATGTACCGGGTGGGAATGGAGATGGTGATCGTCCGGCGACCGATGCCCGCCTGCTGAATGGTCGCCGCGTCGGTACCGCCCAGCGGGAGAACCTCGAGCTGGTAGGGGATCTTCTTCTTTTCGGCCACGGCGGCGAACTCGTCGAGCAGTCCGCGGTGACTGATGGAGCGGCCGTCCATGATCTTGAGGGCCACCCCTTTGCCGAAGGCGGTGATACTCTCGTTCTTCTCGATCCCCGGCGTGTCGCAGCACAGTGTCGTATCGAGAGCGATCCCGACGTCGGGTTCGATTCCGAAGGTCGTCGGCCCGGCCCCGCGGCAGCCGACTTCCTCCTGAACCGTGGCGGCGTAATAAATCTCGTACGGGCTCTTGTTGGCGACCTTGCGGATGGCGTTGATGGCCACCCAGGTGGCCGCCCGGTTGTCCAGGCACTTGCCGGTCACCACGTCGCCGATTTCCTCGAAGGTCTGGAGCAAGGTAACCGGGTCTCCGATGCAGACCAGCTTCTCGACCTTGGTCTTGGGCATGAACAGGTCCACGAAGAACTCGCCGACGGTGTAGGTCTTTTTCTTTTCCTCGTCGGTGGCGATGTGGATCGGCCGGCCGGCGGGGTTGAGCACGCCGACCAGGTCCTTCTTGCCCTGCACCAGAACGCGCCGGGCGAAGAGATTTCGCGTATCGAAACCCCCGACGTTCTGCACGCGCAGAAAGCCGTTGTCGTCGATGTGCCGGACGTAGAAGCCGATCTCGTCGATGTGGCAGGCGATGAGCACCTTAAGGGGCGGTTTGCCGCTCTTGCGCCCCGGCCGCTTGCGGCAGATCATATTGCCCATCGCGTCGACGCGAACGTCGTCGAACAAGCCCTTGATTTCGGCTTTGATAACCTCGCGGACTCGTTCTTCACGCCCCGGCACGCCGGGCGTCTCGATCAGTTTTTTCAGGAATTCCATGATTTGTTCCCATTCAGAGTAGCAGCCGGGGTTCAGGCCGGCCGATGGGGCAGTGTCGAGTCCGCCGTGGCGGACGAGACCTGCCGCCTCATCGAGCGATAGCGGGCAGGCCTGCGTCGCCCTTGGCGGCTTCGACCATGCCCTCCTTGGGCTTCGACCGTGCCCTGCCTCATCCGGCCGGCAGGCATCACCTTCACCCGCCCCGGCGAACCAGCTCCCGGAAGCTGCTCATCAGCTTGCGTGTGGTCGGACCGGGCATTCCGTCGCCGATTGGGCGGCCGTCAATCTTGGTCACGGGAATGACCTCCGCGGCCGAGCCGGTCAGGAAGCACTCGTCGGCCACGTACAGGTCATGCCGCGTCAGGTCCATCTCCCGCAACGGGATCTTGAGCTCGCGGGCCAACTCGATCACCACGTCGCGGGTGACGCCCTCCAGGATGCCGGCGGTGATCGGCGGCGTCTGGATGAGCCCGTCGCGGACCAGGAAGATGTTGTCGCCGGTGCACTCGGCCACGTAGCCCAGATGGTTATACATGATGGCCTCGTAAACGCCGGCATCGAGGCCTTCGATCTTGGCCAGAATGTTGTTCAGATAGTTGCAGCTCTTGATCCGCGGGGCCACCGCGTTGGGATGGTTCCGCACGACCGACGTACTGATCACCGCCATACCCTTTTCGTACAGCTCCTTCGGGTAGAGCTCGATCTGGTCGGCGATGATGAACACCGTCGGGTTGGCGGTTCGCGTGTGGCTGAGGCCCAGGTAGCCGACGCCGCGGGTGACCACCAGACGGACATATCCGTCTCGAACGTTGTTGGCGGCCACGGCCTCGTTGACCGCCGCGGCCATTTCATCCCGCGTCATCGGCAGCTCGAGCCGGACGGCGCGGGCGGAGTGCTCGAGCCGGCGCAGGTGTTGCGTGAGACGGAACACCTTTCCCTCGTAGACCCTCAGCCCTTCGAAAACGCCGTCGCCGTACAGAATGCAGTGGTCGAAGATGCTGATCTTGGCCTCGGATACCGGCACGATCTTGCCGTTGAACCAGATCTTCAAATCGGGCCTGGGATCGAACGGGTTGGGCTTGTCGAAGTTCATGTTTTCACGTCCCCAGAGCTACACTCGCCCCGTCAGGGGCGCTTCACGTTTTCCGGTCCATCACCCTGCCATCCGCCAGGTGAACGATGCGATGGGCCGCAGCGGCGACCGCCGGATCATGAGTAACCATGACGATGGTCTGACCTTCCTCGTTGAGCGCCTTGAGGACGCTCAAGATCTCCTTTCCGGTGGCCGCGTCCAGATTACCCGTCGGCTCATCGGCAAGCAAGACTTGCGGGCGGTTGACCAGGGCCCGGGCGATGGCCACCCGCTGGCGTTCTCCCCCGGACAGTTCGTTTGGCCGGTGTTTGATCCGCTCGCCGAGACCCAGACGCTCCAGCAGTTCGGCTGCGTGCCGCCGACGCTGCACCCCTTGCGAAAGCCAGCCGAGAATCGAGGTGCCCACCATGCCGGGCAGAACGGTGTTTTCCAGCACGTTCAGCTCGGGAAGCAGATGGTAGAACTGGAAGACAAAGCCGAAATTCGCGTTTCTCAGCCGATCCCGCCGGGCATTCGACACTCTGAAGACGTCCTGGTTCTCGAAGGTCACCTGGCCCTCGTCGGGGAGATCGAGCGCCCCCAGGATGTGCAGCAGCGTGCTCTTACCGCTGCCGGAACTGCCCATGATCGCCAGGAACTCGCCCCGCTGGACCGCCAGCGAAACGCCCTTGAGCACCTTGAGCACGACCCGCCCCAGGATGTACGACTTGCGAACATTGACCGCGTGGAGGATGACGTCATTCATATCGCAACGCCTCCACCGGCCAGACCCGCGCCGCCTTGTTCGCGGCGATCAGCGACCCGAGCATCGAAACGACAATCGCCACCGCGTAGATGCATGCCGCGTGCACGGGATTCACCTCGTTCGGGATGCGTTCGAAGATATAGACTTGCGGGTTCCAGACCTCGGCCTTGGGGCTGATCCACTTGAGCAGGTCCTGCACCTCGTTGATGTAGTGAACGAACAGGACGCCGATGACCGTGCCCACCGCACCGCCGACCACGCCGACGGCCGCCCCGTAGGAGATGAAGATGCCCGCCACGCCGAGCGACGTGGCCCCGACGCTCTTGATGATGCCGATATCGCGGGTCTTCTGCTGCACGATCATGTAGAAGACACAGCCGATCAGTAATACCGCCACGAAACTGATGATGCCGAACAGGATGGTGACCAGATACTTTTCCTTCTCCACCGCCTCGATGAACGTCCGCTGCTTCTCTTCCCAGGTCAGCACCTGGACGCTGGTCATCAGGGTCGGGTTTCTCACCAGGCCCAGCCGCGGCCCGGAGAAGGCGTCCCACTTCGCCCGGATGGCGTTTCGGACCGCCATCACATTCGCGCCTGGTTTGAGCTTGATCTGCACCTGCGAGGCCCGCGCGTGGTTGACGACCTTCTGGCCGGTGTCGTCATCCGTCCATTCACGGTAGTCCATGTTGAGCAGCTTCTGGAGGCGGTCGAAATCGACGTATGCGGCCATCGAGTCGATGTCGTAGACTCCCGTCCGGCAGTCATCCGTGAAGCGGAAGATGTCTCTCACCGGGCCTGTGGCGTCTCGGAGATGGCCGCTCTCGGTTATCGGTACGAGCGTGACCTGTACCTCCTCGCCACGGCAGTGGTACCGGTCGTAGTCTCCCTTCTCCTTGCGCGTTGCGCACATGTCCGTTCCAAGGATGATGCCCGGCAGTTCGGAACCGTACCACTTCGGGCCGGGCCGGTCGGGTGCCGCCAGCTCCTCATGGGGCACCGGCCAGTATTGGCCGACGCGGTTGTAAGGCCACCTCTTGTCGATGGGAGCTTTGGCCCGCTCTTGCGGCGTGGCTGAAGCCCACCATTTCTGCCAGGCGGCCTCGATGTCCGGCGGGAGCACGTAGACGCCCTCGGCCGTCGGGGCGCAGCCGGGAATCCGCTGCTTGGCCAGCGTCGTGGTGCCCGGATAGTACTTCTCGTAGAACAGGCCCTTCTCGAAATCGTTGACCCTGCGATACTCGTCGAGCCGGATCCCGCTGACCTGCGCCGGCTTGGTGATCTGCGACTCGGGGTATCGCACCACGCCGTAGGTATAGATCACCGGCGTCGCCTCGTGAAGCTGCGCGCCGATCTCGGGATCGGCTTTCAGCTCGTCGATGAACTCCTGGTAGAAGTAGAAGCCCTGGAGCGAGGACTCGTTTTCGATGACCAGGTCGCCGAGCATCCCGCGCGACCGGTCGCGTACCATACCCAGGAAGCCGTCCATGACGCTGAAAACAATCAGCACCATGGCCACGCACAGACAGACGGCCGCCACGGCGAAGAAGGCGATTCGACGCTTGCGGAGATATCGAAGACAGAGGAAAAGCTTATACATCGAATCCATCAACCCCGACTGCGACCAACCGTCGCTTCCCAAATCCGGCCGGCCGGGGCTCAAGCTCCTTCATAAGCTTCTTCCTCATCCTCGGTGCCGGCCGCCCTGGGCCGCTGCAGCGGGAAGAGTATGACGTCGCGGATGCTGGTGGAGTTCGTCAGCAGCATCACCAGCCGGTCGATCCCCACACCCAGCCCCCCCGCCGGCGGCATGCCGTACTGCAGGGCCAGGATGAAGTCCTCGTCGAGCACCGCCATGGTCTCGTCGCGGCGCTCGCCGGCCAGGCTGCGGCGGAAATTCTCCTCCTGGACGTCCGGGTCGTTCAGCTCCGTGTAGGCGTTGCCCAGCTCGGTCCCGGCCACGAATGCCTCGAACCGCAGGGCGATGTTCGGGTCACCCGGCTTGCGGCGGGTGAGCGGGCAGATCGGCGCCGGGTAGTCCAGCACAAATGTCGGCTGAATCAGCTTCGGCTCAACAGTCGCCTCGAAAACCTCGTTGATCACGATGGCATCGTCCATGCCCTTGTGCCCGATGCCCAGTTCCGAGGCCTTTCGCCGGACGGCGTCGATATCCGTGATCTTCGCCCCGGCGTGCTCCTCGATCAGGTCGGCGTAGCTTCGTCTTGGCCACGGCAGCGTAAAGTTGAGTTCGAGGTCGCCGTAGGTGCGCTTATACCCGCCGCCGATCCGTTCGATCGCAGCCGCAACCATGGCTTCAACGATGTCCATCATATCGTTGTAGTCGCCATAGGCCTGGTAGAGTTCCAGCAAAGTGAATTCGGGATTGTGCGAGGTATCCACGCCCTCGTTGCGGAACACGCGGGAAAACTCGAATACCCGCTCCATCCCGCCGACCAGCAAACGCTTCAGGTACAGCTCCGGGCTGATGCGCAGATAGAGCTGCATATCGAGGGTGTTGTGATGGGTCACAAAGGGCCGGGCCGCCGCCCCGCCGTAAATCGGCTGGAGCACCGGCGTCTCGACCTCGAAGTAGCCCCGGTCCACCAGGCAACGACGGATCGCGTCGATGATCAGGCTCCGCTTCTTGAACGTATCCCGAACAGCCGGATTGGTGAACAGGTCGACGTAGCGGCGGCG
The DNA here is from genome assembly GCA_030372985.1 of Phycisphaerae bacterium. Taxonomy (GTDB): domain Bacteria; phylum Planctomycetota; class Phycisphaerae; order UBA1845; family PWPN01; genus JAUCQB01. Next base: position 22,672 of record JAUCQB010000246.1, on the reverse strand, counting down.
GTACCGCAGGTCGACGTCCTTGAGCCCGTGCCACTTGGCCGGTGGCGGCTGGATCGCCTTGCACAAGACGGTGAGCGACCTGGCCCAGACGGTCATCTCGCCGGTCTTGGTCCTGCCCAGGGTCCCATCCAGTCCGATGATATCGCCAAGGTTGAGCATTTTGTTGGCGATGGTGAAGGCCTGCTCGTCCACGGCCGACTTGCTGACCGCCGCCTGGATGTCGCCCGACCCGTCACGGAGAGTCATGAAGATGAGCTTGCCGCACGGTCGATGGAGCACCACGCGCCCGGCCACCCTGGCATGGCTGGCCTCGGCGTGCTCGCCGGGACCGAGGTTCAGAGCCTCGCCTCGCCGCAGCACCTCGGCCGCGGGTTGGACACCCTGGTACCGCCAGCCGTAGGGGTCAATACCCAGCTCGCGCAGCTTCGCCCGCTTTGCCTTACGATCTTCGACCTGTTGAGGATCGCTCATTGTTGCCCGATCAACCTTCGTTCCACGCTTCCCCCCTTACCAAGGGGGGATACAGGGGGGTTGGTCGCCTGGGAGCCAAAGCTCTTAGCTGTTCGCTATTAGCTTTCAGCTATCCGGGGGGCGGATGCCATGGCCACCCTTCTGCGCGGCCATGCACTTGTGTTACCTGACCGCCTCATGAACCAACGGCCCGTTGCGGGGATGGTATTCGGCCGGGGTACCGGATGCAAATGGGTTCTCTCCAGGGCATCCCCCCGCGATGCGACAGGCAGCACGGGTGGGCATATCATTCTCCATTATGAACACCGGTATTCGCTTTTGCGCGGACCGAGGTCGGCCGTTCTCTGGAGGTACATGATGCGACGATCGCTGGTCCTGATCATCGCGTTGGCAATCACCGGAACCACCGGGTGCGCGGCCGTCACACGACGGACGTACGTTGAAATCCCCGACGATCTGCTGGCCGACAAGATCCAGGGCGGACTGCTCGGGCAGATCCTCGGCAACCTCAACGGTCTGCCGCACGAACTCAAATACAACGATGCCCCCGGGAACGTCGAAAGTTACATCCCCGCCCTGCCGGAGGGCGCCCACACCGACGACGACACGGACATCGAGTGGATTTACGTCATCAAGATGCAGAAAAGCGGCTCACTGTTCGTGCCGTATCCGCGGATTGCCGAGCTGTGGAGCAGGCACGTCAATACACACATCTGGTGCGCCAATGAATATGCTCGCCTGCTGATGAGTCTGGGCATCGAACCGCCGCTCACGGGGCGCATCGCGCTGAACCCCTGGTCGTCGTTCAACATCTCGGGCCAGTTCGTCTGCGAGGCGTTCGGGCTGATCGCCCCGTGCATGCCGCAGGCCGCCTCGCGCCTCGGCCTGCACTATACCCACGTCTCGATCGACGGCGAGCCCGCCCAGGCGACACAGTTGTTCGACACCATGATCGCCACGGCATTCATCGAGGCAGACGCCGACAGGATTGTCGCCGCCGGCCAGACCGCGCTCGATCGGAAAAGCGTTCTTTCCGCGGTCGTAAGCGACGTTCGGCAATGGTACGCGGACAACCCGGCCGACTGGCGCAAGACCTGGCACGCCATCCATCGCAGGTACGCCCGCCATGGCGGCATGCGCGACTTCAACGGGAGCGAGTTGAACACGGCCGCGATCGTCGGATCGCTGCTGTACGGCCAGGGGGACTTCGTCGAGACCGTCCGGCTGGCATTCAACTTCGGTTGGGATGCCGACTGCAACGCCGCAACCGCCGGGACGATCGTCGGGGTCATGAAGGGGCGAAAGTGGATGGAAGCCCAGGGCTGGACCATCCGCGACACTTACCGCAACCTCACCCGCCCCGGCCTGCCCGAAGACGAGACCATCACCAGCTACGGACGTCGGCTGGTGGATGTCGCTCACAAGGTGATCCTGGCCCATGGGGGCGAGAAAAAGGTTCTTGAGGGCCGGACGGTCTGGCGGATCGCCACAGAGAGACCCGCGAACGTCGAGCCCCTGCCTCAGCCAACGGACCGACTGGAGGAACTGAGAAACGAGCTTCTGCCTCACATACATCGAGACCTGACCGGGACAGCGCGGGAGCGGGCTCGTGCGGCCTACCTGGCGGTGGCGCTGGGCGAGGCCGAAATCCTGGCCAGGGACCGCCCGAGCGATTGGCAGCAGGCGGTCGCCGCCTTGAAAACCAACCCGAAGCTTCTCAGGGCCCTGTTTAGAGCACCCGCCTCCGATGTGACCGGCCTGCAGGATCGCGCCCGCGGTGCCGGGCTGGAACCCGCCCCAAGTACGCAACCTGACGGCAACGAGTAAAGGCTTTCTCGTCTGCCTCTCACGAATTCTCAGAAGTGGTTGAAGCGTGGCCGGGCGCGGCTGCGTCGTCCTTAACCCATTGAGAATGCTTGAAATAGGGCAGACCCGGCTTCCGCTGTCCGCGGGAACCGCCTTTTACTGTCCAGTCAATTCTGCTAGAATAACTCAGGAAGTCGTGGAGCAGGCTGCTTTCCAGGGAGCATCCATTATGGGACGTCGCGCGGTTGCCGCGTACACGGTGTGCACGCTGTTGTTGAGTTCGCCGATGATGGCCCAGCCCCGGCCATTCCTGTTTGGCGTGGGTCGCTACTATTCGATTTGGGCAGGCAAGGGGCGATCCTACGATCAGGCCATCTGGGACCACATGGTGACCATCGGGGCCACCATCAGCGGCACCGGCCTGGCCTGGTGCGACGCCGAGCCGGTGGAAGGGCAGTACGATTGGGACGTCATCGACTACACGGACTTCTGTGTCAATGAAATGCTGGCTCGCGGGATTGAGCCGACCATGTTTGTGGGGCTGGCCCCGGAGTGGGCCAGGCTCTATCCGGAGCTTCCCCCGCAGCAGTCGCCGCCGGCCGAGGAGTATGTCCCGCAGTTCATGGACTTCCACCGCTTCGTGGCCAATCGGTACAAAGGACGAGTGAAGTACTACTTCTTCTGGAACGAGCCCAACGGTTGCAGTTGGATCAACGACGGCTGCGCCAATTCTGACAGCTACCCGCTTTACACGCAGTGGCTGATCCGCTGCAGCCAGGCGATCAAAGGCGAAGACCCGGACGCCAAGATCGTCGCTGCCAACATCGACTACCATTCGGGCGTGACCCACGGGTACCAGTACATTCAGGGCATGTACAGCGAGGGGGCGGGCCCGTACTTCGACGTGATCTCGATCCATCCGTATGACTGGAGCGGCACGATCCACTGGCAGGCCCTCACAGACACGCGCAACGTGATGGTGGCCAATGGTGATGCCCACAAGCCGATCTGGATCAGCGAGTACGGATGGAACACGGCCGACTACCCATCGACGGCCGACAAGATGGTCCAGGTACTCACGGAACTGAAGAAGCCCGAGTGGTCGTTCGTGGAGCAGGCAAGCTATCTCGTGCTCAACGGCGTTGCCGAGCTCGATAACTACGGGCTGATGAATGCCAACCTGAGTCCCCGGCCGGGGTACTACGCGTTCCGCGATTTTGACAAAACCTTTCCCCAAAGCGCCGCCTTCACCGCTAACCCCACCACCGGAGTGGCCCCGCTGACCGTGCTGTTCACTGATCGATCCTACGTGGAGGGCGCATCGGCTTGGTACTGGGAGTTTGGCGACGGAGGGACCAGCGGCCTGCAGAACCCGGTGCACGTTTACACCGGCCCGGGCACGTACAGCGTGCGGCTCACCGTGACCGGAACCGACGGCAACTTCACCTTGCAGAAAGACAGCTTCATCACCGCCATCCCAGGCTCCGTGGACTTCTCGGCCGCCCCGACCGCCGGCCCGGCCCCGCTGGCGGTTCAGTTCGCCGATCAGAGCACGGTTGCAGGGGTCTCGGCCTGGTCGTGGGACTTCGGCGACGGACAGACCAGTACGCTTCAGAACCCCACCCACACCTACACGATCGAAGGCGTGTTCGCCGTCCGGCTCACGGTCACCACCGGCGAGGGGCCGCAAACGGCCCAGAAACAAGGCTTCATCCGCGTCGGAGACTTCCCCCGGGTCGCGATGCTGGCCGAGACGGCCCCCTTGAACACCGCCGACTCGCAGATCGCCGACCGCCTCCGCTCCTTCGGCCTGCTGGTGGATGTGTTTGACGACGAACGGGCCAACCGTCCGACCGCCGCCGAGATCGCCGCCAGCCACGACCTGATCATTGCATCTTCTACGGTGCTCTCGGACAACGTCGGCGGCGACTACCGGCACGAATCGGTGCCGTTCATCTTCTGGGAGTCTGCCTTGGCCCGCAGCGACCGCGAGGCACTGGGCGACGGGGCGTACGCCGCGAGCGGCCAGACACAGATCAACGTGCTTGACAACACCCATCCGGTGACGGAAGGGCTTCCCAACGGCATCGTCACGCTTGCCGACGCGCCCGAGATGTTCAGCTATTGCACGCAGCAGACAGCTTCGGGGGTTCAGATCCTGGCGGAGTCGACTTCGAATTCGAACCACAAGACGATCCTGGTGGCCGAACCCGGAGCGGCCTTGCTCGACGGGGGCACGGCCGCAGGCCGGCGGATCATGCTCCACCTCTACGACACCACTTGGCAGCAGACCAACGCCCTTGGTCAGCAGATCCTCACCAATGCCGTAGCCTATTGCCTCGGCAAGCCGACGGCCGCCTTCGTCGCGTCGCCCGACTCCGGCATCGCCCCGACGCAGATCGCTTTCACCGACGAATCAACCGGCGCGGTCACCTGGTGGGCGTGGGATTTCGGCGACGGGACAACCAGCAGCCAAAGAAATCCTTCGCATGTGTACCAGACCAAGGGCACCTATACGGTCAGCCTCACGGTCGGAGGACCGGGTGGACCGAACACGCTGACGCGCTTCGACTATATTGTGGTCACCGGGCCCCTGGCGGCGGACTTCGACGGAGATCGGGACGTGGACCAGGCCGACTTCGGCCACCTGCAGGCGTGCTTCTCCGGCCCGGGTACGGACTTCGTCGAAGGCTGCGGCAACGCCAACCTGGACAAGGACGGGGACGTGGATGCGGAGGATTTCGCGCGGTTCTACCAGTGCTTCAGCGGCCCTGATGTAGCGGCCGACCCGTCGTGCGAGCGGCAATAGGCCGGTGTGAACCCGGCCAGGTGGAGGGCATTGTGAAGAGGCTCGTGGGATATCTGGCCCTGGCAGCGTTCCTGGTATCGACCGGCGGTGCTTGGGCCGTCTGTACCGTCACCGGCGATTTCACGATCGACTGCGACGGCGTGGTCTATCGCGCGGTGGATGATGAATGCGTTCACTATGTGAATCTGGCCGCCCACAACGCGGCCCATCCGGGCGTTACCCTGCCCGACTTGAAGAAACGCATCATCGACAACTACGACGCGGCGGCGGTGCCGGCCCCGGTCGTGGTGGAGCTCACCGACCACGTCGACTGCACGCAGACCAGCCACAATTTCGCTGAAGCCAACCTCTGCTCTGTGTCGCCGCACCCCAACCAGCCGTCGCGACTGATGAACATCAGCGGCAGGACGTTCCGCGTGACCGCGGCCCCTGATGACGGGTTTGCCACCTACTACTACTCGTACGACGTGGCCACGGGCGGGACGGCAGGGGTGCCGCACCTGCTCGTCGCCGAGTCCTCCAATGACCAGGAACGCTACACCAGCCTGGCAATCCATCATCCGGACGGCATCGTCATCAACCCCGGACAACCCTGGGCGCCCCCTTACACCGGCGAGCCCACCATCAATCCGTGGGGAGACCCGTGGTGGGAGCAGAACCCGATCCACACGCAGGAGGGATCGGTTTTCGGGCCGGATGTCGGCCTGGCCGTATACACCGGGCGGGAGCTGCCCATCGACAACCAGCCGTTCAACATCAGCATGGTCTTTCACGCCAAAACCGCCACCGCCCGCGTGGTGGTGAGCAGCCTGGGGTGCAATCTCACGCGCAGCGGCACCGACGGCGGAGCGGTCTCGCGAATGTGGGTGTTCAGGTTCGTCGACGAAATGTCCGCTCGCTATCCCGCGATGGTCCTGCCGGGCGATCCCGGCTCGCAGCGCCGCGTCGGCGTTTACATGACTCACCCGTGGTACTTCTACGCCCACCACGGCACACCTGTGCGGACCTTGGCTCATCGCCAGACGGAGCTTCAGCGGATGGTCCAGCACTTCAAGTACTGCGGATTCAACTACATCGCGTTCAATGCCATCAACGGCTCCGACCGCAGCGGCAAGGCGTGGTACGAAGGCAGCGCGCATTTTCCCTGGAATTCGGCCGGGGATCTGCTGGCGGAGCTGCCGCCGATCGCCCAGGCGGAGGGGATTCAGCTTGTTCCGATCATTACGTCGCTCACAGTCCCCACGTACTCGGGCGGACTGACCTTCAGCAACACCTCCTACCAGTTGGGGACCGACAACGACTACACCCGGGCGTTCGGCAGCCCGACACTCGATCCGCTCCGGCCCGAGGTGCAGCAGCTTACCCAGAATCTGCTGAGCGAGATTGCGACGCGGTGCGCATCGAACCCATCCGTCCGCGGCATCGGCATCCGGGTCAACGGCAAGATCGGAACCTGTTACACCTCTGACGACGACGGGAGCCGAGGTGCCAGGCTCTCGGGTTACTCTTCGTGGGACCTTCAGCAGTTCAAGAACGCCACCGGCAGCGGGGTGCCGACGTCGCCGCCCGGGACCGCGTACAACTGGCTGACCGCCCGGCCGGCTGAATGGGAGAGCTGGATCAACTGGCGGTGCCAGAAGACCCGCGAGTTCTGGCTGGCCTGCCGCGATCTGATCAAGACCTATCGCTCCGACCTGATTTTCTGCGTCCAGTGCGACCTGCCATCCGAGACGCCGGGCACGAACATCGAATGGGCCTCCGGCGAAACGCTGTATAACCTGCTGCGGCATCACGGCTACGATCCGAACCTGTTCGTCAACGACACGGGCATCGTGATTTCGCGCGGGATGATGGTGGCCGAGGACCGCTTCTACGTCTCCACCCGGTGGGGCTCGCCTTGGGGCTCGAACTCTGACAACTACCGGCTGTTCCACTTCGCCCCCGGCCTGGCCGAACTGTACCGCACGGCCGCCGGCCGGGCCTGCGAGATGTACCAGAACTACTGGGAGGAAACGTTCAACCCGTATTGGGAGTTCGGCTCGTGCGGAGACCCCAATGGCTTTTTCCGCACACACACACCGGCCGCACCGGGGCGGGCGTTCTTCGCGGGGGCGACCATGGGCCTGCGCCGCCAGGATCCCGATACGATCACCTGGCTCGGCTGGAACCGCCCGACGCTGGGCCACGAGGCCGACCTGCGCAAGTTTGCCCAGGCGTTTCGGGCGCTGCCCATGGTGACGCCGACGGCGTTCAACGGCACGATCGATCCCGCCATCGACGAAGTCATAGCTCGCTGGCATGGCGACCGGCTGGCGGTGATCAACGACACGAGCAGCGCTCGCACCATCACGCTTCACTTCGCCCAGCCGGTGACGGCCGGCTACGAGCTGACCGACCTCGTGACCGGCCGTAAGCTCGTCACCGCGAATCAGACCGAGCGGCAACACCCGTCGTTCTCGGCCGAGGCCTACAGTCTGACCACCTTCCTCTACGCACAGGCCACACCGGCTGCGGACTTCACCACCGATGCACTCCCGTCGGAGCCACCGTTAACCGTGCAGTTCCACGATGCCTCAACGGCAACGAATATCACCGCGTGGGCCTGGGATTTCGGCGACGGCAGCAGCGGCAGCGGCCCGAATCCGCAGCACACGTACGCCGGCTTCGGGACCTACGACGTGACGCTGACGATCACAGCCGACGGCGGGCAGTATGCTCGGACCAAACCGGTCAGTCTGGCGAGTGTGCCACCAGTCGTGGCCGACGAATCGCCCGCGCGAGGGGCAGTGGTCGGCAGCCTGTCGTACGTCAGCGTGACCTTCTCCAAGACCGTGACCGGCGTCGACGCCGGTGATCTGACGATCAACGGCTCGGCGGCCACAACTCTCGCCGGCAGCGGGGCCGGTCCATACGTGTTCGGCGGCTTTGCCCAGCCGGGCATCGGCGAGGTATCCGTGAGCCTCGGTCCCGGAGGGATACAGGATCTCACAGGCACACCCTTCAGCGGGGATAGCTGGACCTACACCATTCCGTCTCCGCCTGTGCCGGGAGTCAGCAACCCCAGCTTCGAGGACTCCGGCGGATCATACAACGGATGGGAGATCGTATGGGTCAGCGGCGAAGGGCCCGACAATCCGCCGCTGGACAACACGAATCCATGGGGCCCGCGCACCACCTTCGGCACTCACTTCGGCGGGAAAATCACCAATGGTCTGAAGATGGACTTCTATCTGGGCCAGGTGGTCGGGACGGGCAACTGGAAACAGGCCGCCACCGCGGCCAACTGGCAACTCAATGCGTACGTCCAGCTTCATTGCACACACGAGGACAATCCCAACCCCAGCGGCGTGCACCAGGTCTGGGAGATCGGTTGGATGAATGACGGCTCCGAACCGGCGAACATCTCCAGTTGCGACCACTACCAGGCAGTGGCCAATATCGACGGCACCTACACGGGCAACGACAAGGTGAACTTCTATCCGTTCTCGGCCAGCGGCACCGTGACCGGGGTAACCGGCCTTCGCGGCCTGGCCGTCCGGGCGCATCTTTTCAATGACAGCGGCTGGTGGTGGACGATGGCCAACATGGACAATCTGGCCTTCAGCGTCACCTCGGTTCCGCCGCCGCCTATCCCGGCCGACATGGACGGCGATGGCGACGTGGACGTCGCAGACTACGAGCTCTTTGCAGACTGTGCCACCGGCCCCGGACTCGGGCCGCCGCCTGCAGGCTGCGACACCGCCGACCTGGACAGTGATAAGGATGTGGATCAGGGCGACTTCGGCATGTTCCAGCGCTGCGTGAGCGGAGCGGGCGTGCCGGGGAACTCAACCTGCGCCGCGGATTGAGTCGATGATCGCGTGAGAACGCCGCGCATGTGTTGTCGGGGGCTTTTGTGAGCAGGTTTGGAGGATATCTGGCTCTATCAGCGTTGTTGGCATCGGCCGGCGGTGCCATGGCTGTCTGTACCGTCACCGGCGATTTCACGATCGACTGCGGCGGCGTGGTCTATCGCGCGGTGGATGATGAGTGCGTTCACTATGTGAATCTGGCCGCCCACAACGCCGCCCATCCGGGCGTTGCCCTACCCGATCTGAAGAAACGCATGATCGACAACTACGACGCGGCGGCCGTGCCTGCCCCGGTGGTCGTGGCTCTGACGGATTACGTGGATTGCAGCCAGACGGACCATGGTTTCACCGATGCGAACCTGTGGGCAGACTCGCCGCACCCCAACAAACCGTCGCGGCTCATGAGCATCAGCGGCAGGACGTTTCGCGTGACGGCCGCACCAGACGACGGCTTCGCCACCTACTATTACTCGTATGATGTCGACACGGGCGGCACGGCCGGCGTCCCGCATCTGCTCGTCGCCGAGTCGTCCAATGACCAGGAGCGATACACCAGCCTGATCATCCACCATCCGGACGACATCGTCTTCGGGCCGGGTCTGCCGTGGGCGTCTCCTTATGCCGGCGAACCGACCATCGCCCCGTGGGGCGAGCCATGGTACGAGACGAACATCGGTAAGATCGAGCAGGGACCGTGCTTCGGGCCCGATGTCGGCCTGACCGTCTACACCGGCCGCGAGCTGCCTGTTGACAACCAGCCCTTCAACATCAGCATGATCTTCCATGCCAAGACCGCCAAGGCCCGGGTCGTGGTTTCCAGTCTTGGGTGCAACCTTCAACGCACATCCACCGACGGCGGGGCCGTTTCACGAATGTGGATCTTCACATTCACAGACTCCATGGAGTCCCGGATGCTCTCGTTGACCCCGCCCAATGACCCGGCCGAGGAACGCCGCATCGGGCTGCACGTGACCCACCCATGGTATTTCTATGCCCACTACGGCACACCCCCCCGGCTGCTGAGCCATCGCCAGGAAAGCCTGCGGCGGATGGTGCGGCATCTCAAGTACTGCGGATTCAATTACCTCGCCTTCAACGCCGTCAACGGCGCCGACCGCAGCGTCAGAACCTGGTACAGCGGCAGCAGCTACCTCGCGTGGAATTCGGCCGGGGATCTCCTCGCTGAGTTGCCACCGGTCGCGCAGTCGGAAGGCATTCAACTGGTGCCGCTGGTCACCTCGCTCGCGTACAGCCTGCCGACCGAGGCGTACCAGCTCGGCACGGACGACCAGCTCACCCGGGCGTTTGGCAGGCCGGTTCCCGATCCCCTGCACCCCGAAACGCAACAGATCATCTTCGGAATGCTGTCGGAAATCGCCTTTCGCTGCGGTTCCAGCCCGGCCGTCCGCGGCATCGGGATTCGCGTCAATGGGAAAATTGGCACCTGTTACTGCTCCGACGACGACGGACGGCGGGGAGCTCGACTCTCGGGCTACTCCACTTGGAACCTGGAGCAGTTCAAGTACGACACCGGCAGCCTTGTGCCGACCTCCCCGCCAGGCACGGCTTACGCATGGCTGGTTGGCCGTCCCTCCGAGTGGGAATCGTGGATCAACTGGCGCTGCCTGCGGACGCGGCAGTTCTGGCTTGCCTGCCGCGATCTGGTCAAGAGCTATCGCCCGGACCTGATCTTCTACGTCCAGTGCGATCTGCCCTCCGAGACGCCGGGAACGAACATCGAATGGGCCGACGGCGAGACGCCGTACAACCTGCTGCGGCATCACGGCTACGATCCGAACCTGTTCGTCCACGACACGGGCATCGTGATTTCGCGCGGGATGATGGTGGCCGAGGATCGATTCTACAGCTTGACTCGATGGGGCAGCCCCTGGGGAAGCAATCACGCCAACTATCGCCTGTTTCACTACGCCCCGGGCTTGCCGGAAATGTATCGCACCGCGGAGGGCCGGTCCTGCGATTTCTACCAGAACTACTGGGAAGAGACGTTCAACCCCTATTTCGAGTTCGGCGGTCCTCCCGACGGGTTCCGCACGACGACGCCGGCGGCTTCCGGCCGGGCCTTCTTCGCCGGAGCCGTCATGTCTGTCCGCCGCCAGGATCCCGACACAATGACCTGGCTCGGCTGGAACCGCCCGACGCTCGGTCACGAAGCCGACATCCGCAAGTTCGCCCAGGCGTTCCGCGCGTTGCCGGCGGTGACACCGGTCCCGTTCGACGGCACGACTGAACCCTCTGTCCCTGACGAAATCGTGGCTCGCTGGTATCGTGATCGCCTGGCAGTCATCAATGACTCACCGACCGCCCGCACCATCACGCTGAACTTCGCCGGCCCGGTCCCGGACGGCCAGACACTGACCGATGTGACCACCGGCCGGCTGCTCATGTCGGCAACCAACCCTGTGCGAACAACCGCTTCTTTCCCGGCGGAGGCATACAGCCTCAACGTGTTCTTCTGCAGCCACGGCGAGGACATCGATTTCGACAACGTCGACGGGCCGGTCGATAATTGCCCGATCAACCATAACCCCGACCAGGCCGATGAGGACAGCGACGGCCTGGGCGATGTTTGTGACGACTGCCCTCACACGGTGCCCGGCGCGGCGGTGGGCGCTGATGGGTGCCCCGTGCGCATCCTGGGCGACATGGATCGTGACGGCGATGTCGACCAGATCGATTTCGGATTGTTCCAGTCGTGCCTGACGCCTGCGGGCGTGCCCTCAAACGATCCGGCCTGCAGCGCCGCTGAACTGGACGGCAGCCCCGGTATCGGCCCGTCCGATCTGATCATCCTGCAGAACTGTGTATCCGGCCCGGGGATTCCCGGTAGCGAGGATTGCAGGCCATAAGGGCACGAAGCCGGTGCCGATGCGCAGGATTATCCGCCCTCCATCGGGGGCGGCTGGATGGTACTTACCGCTTCGCTGGCACAGGATGCCTGACACCGGCCTCGCCAGAACCGGGTAAGGCCTTCCGTGAACCGCACGGACAGCACGTACAGACTGGGCACCACGACAAGGGTAAGCAGCGTGGCAAAGCCGAGCCCGTAGATGACCGCAATCGCCATGCTGGCCCACCACTGGCTGGATTCGCTGCGGGTGCTCCACGAGAAGGTGTGGAAATCGTAGCTAACCCCGATGGCCATCGGGACCAGGCCAAGGATGGTGGTGACCGCCGTGAGCATCACCGGCCGGAGCCGGGTCGCACCGGCCTCCACGGAGGCGGTGATCACGTCCATGCCCCGATCCTGCAACTGCCGGGTGTAGTCCAGCAGCACGATCGCGTTGTTGACCACGATGCCGGCCAGACTGATGACCCCGATGCCGGTCATGATGACTCCGAAGGGCATGGCGTGGATGAGAAGACCTGCGAACACGCCAACGAGCGAGAGAATGACGGTCGTCATGATGATGGCAGGAACGGTCAGCGTGTTGAACTGAGCGACGAGAATGAGGGCGATCAACAACAGCGCAACCACGAAAGCACGACTCAGGAACGCCTGAGCCTTGTCTTGCTCCTCCTTCTCGCCGGCGTAGCTGATCTCATAGCCGAAAGGTAAGTCGGCGGTGAGCGTCGCCAGGCGGCCCTGGACCTCGGCGAGCACCTCGGTGCTCAGCCGGCCTTCGGCGTCGGCGGTCAGCGTGATCACGCGCTTCTGGTTGACCCGGCTGATCGTGCCGAAGCCGCCGGTGTAACTGAATTCACCCAGCGAACTGAGCGGCACGGAGGCCCCCAGGCTGTTGGGCAGCCGGAGGCGAAACAGGTCGTCAACGTTCTCTCGCTGTTCGGGGGGCAATCGAACGGTGATATCGTATTCGTCGTTGAATTGCCGGTACTTGCCGACCTCGGTACCGAAGATCGCCGTCTTCAGATAGTTGCCGACAATGGCCGTATTCACACCGAGCATCATGGCCCGGCGCCGGTTGACGCGGAACGACAGCTCCGGTCGTGCGGCTTCGTGGTCGCTGCGCAGGTTGACCAGCCCCGGGACGTCGGCGATGAGTTGCCTGGCCCGCTCACTGAGATCTTCCAGGGTCTTGAAATCCTCGCCCATCACGCGGACGGTGACGGCCGCGCCGGTGGGAGGACCTTCCTCCTCTTTGGACACCTTGATTTCGGTGCCGGCGATGTCCGACAGGGCATGGCGAATCTCGGCGATAGCCTGCGCCGACGGGCGCTCGCGGACCGTATAGTCGCGGAATTCCAGCGTGACGGTCGCCAGGTGCTCGCCGGTGCCGCCCGTGCCTCCGGACAGGAAGTCGCCGCTGCCCGAACCGACGTTGGTGATCACCCGTTCAAAATCGGCTGCAAAGCGCTGAAGGCGCTCCTCGACCAGCCGCGTCAGACGGTCGGTTTCCCGGATGTTCGTCCCCTGCGGGCAACGCAGGCTGATGATCGCGCGGCGCGGGTCAGCATCGGGGAAGAGCTCGATGCCGTGCGCCCGCTTGACATACAACCACGCCAGGCTGACCAGAACCAGAGACATCAGCGCCGGCGTGGCAAGGTAATGAGTGACGGCCACGTTCAGCAACCGTCGGTAACCGCGCATAAAACGGCTTTGCTGATTTCCCTGCTTGAGTCGGCCCTTGACAAAGATAGAGCTGAGCGTCGGGTTGATCACCAGGGCCACGAACAGCGAGGACAGCAGGGTGATGATCAGCGTGATGGGCAGGTATTTCATGAACTCGCCCATGATGCCGGGCCAGAAGCCCATCGGGGCAAAGGCGACGACGGTTGTCAGGGTGGAGGTGATCACCGGCCAAGCGACCTCGGCGGTACCGGTCAGAGCCGCCTGCACGCGGTTGCCCGTCAGCGTGTAGTGGCGGTAGATGTTCTCCACGATCACGATCGCGTTGTCGACGACCATGCCGACGGCCATGACCAGGCTGTACAGAACGATCATATTGAGCGTGTACCCGAGCAGTTGCAGGACCACCATGCTCAGCAGCATGCTCAGGGGAATCTCGACGGCCACAATCAGGCTTGGCCGCCAACCCATGGCCAGCAGCAGCACACCCACCACGAGAATCATGCCGGACGCCAAGTTGTTCTCCAGGTCAAGAATCGTCAGGCGGATGTCCTTGGATTGATCGAGGGTGATGTCGAAGCGCACGTCGGCCGGCACGCGGCGCCGGAACTCGGAGATGACGTGCTTGACCGCTTCGGCGATGAACAGGATGTTTTCGCCGACCCGCTTCTGCACGGTGACGGTAATGGTCTCCGAGCCGGCCAGGCGCGGCGGCCCGTCCCCGTCGGTCACGGGCGTCCAGAGGCGTGCGTAACCCACGCGGTCCTTGAAGGTGTCCCGCACGCCGGCGACGTCGGTCAGGTAAATCGGCCGATCCTCGCGCACGGCGATGACCAGCTTGTCCACCTCCTCCGGTTCCACGAACTCGGCGGGGACGCGGACGTTGAACTTCGTACCCGGCGTCTCCAGACTGCCGGCGGAAATGTTGACGTTCTCGGCCGGTACCAGGCTGAGGATCTCCGCGATGGTCAGGCCATAGGCACTCAGCCGGTCCTGGTCGATTTCGAGGCGGATTTCGCGCTCGAGCCCGCCGAGCACGTCGCAATTCAACACTCCCGGGACGGCCTCCAGCGTCTCCTCCAGGTCGTCCGCGATCAGCTTGAGCGCGACCGGCGAGATGTCACCTGAGATGCTGATCATGATGATCGGGAACTCGGCGATATTGATTTCGGTGAGGGTCGGGTCCTCGGCCTCGCGCGGCAACTCAGGCTTGGCACGGTCCAGCCTGTCGCGGACATACTGCATGGCGTCGTCGATCTTCACATCGGGCATGAACTCGATGGTAATCAGCGACATGCCCTCGGCGCTGGAGGAGCGGATCTCCTTGACGCCCTTGAGGCCGGCCAACTCCTTCTCGATCTTCAGCGTTACCGTCGATTCGACGTCTTGGGGGGACACGCCCTCATAGACGGTCGTCACCAGGATGAACGGGATCGGGACATCGGGAGAAGCCTCGCGCGGCAGACTCACGTAGGCGTAAATGCCGAACACGGCGATGAGCAGGGTCAAAACGCCGACGGTGGTACGATTATGAATCGCGGCGTTCGAGATGATCACAGCGTGTTCTCCGCGTCAGGTGTGGACGGCTTGCCTGCCGCCGGTGGAAAGCCGGGCCGGGAAGTCGGTTCGGCGGCGCGGCCCTGGGGATCGGGAGCGGATGTTTTCTCCGCGACCGGCGACCGACGGCTCCCGCCCTCAGATGGCCCCGCGTCCTGCGCGACCACAACGCTCACTGGCTGACCGGGGCTGACCAGGCGATGGCCCTCGACGATCAACAGGTCGCCGGGCTCCAGCCCGCGCGTGATCTCAATGCTCCGGCCGCGGATGAAACCGATCTCGACGGTGCGCCGCTCGGCCTTGCCATCAACCACGACGTAGACCTCCTTGCCTTCCTCAAGAGGAATCACGCTGGCCAGCGGGACCATGAACACGTTGTGCAGCATGCGGCGGGTCAGCCGAACATCCACGATCTGGCCGCTGCGAAGGCGATATTCCCCTTTGACCGACAGAGTCCCCGCCGCGGATGCGTCGGCTTCGGATACCCGGTTTTGCACGGTCACCTCGATCCGCGTGGCCCGCGTGACCTGATCGGCGAGGGCGTTGATATAGGTGACCGTTCCGGTCACGGGGTTGGGATCCCGCGGTGAAGACAGCACCTCGGCCGTCTGGCCGACATGAAGGTAGCCCACGTCGCGCTCGGGTACGTCCGCGCAGACCTTGACCTTCTCAATATCCACGATTTCGGCGACGGCGTCGCCCGGGACGGCGTACTCGCCGAGATCCATGGGCCAGTCATTCAGAATCCCGCCGATCAGCGCGGTGATCGTGGTCCGAGCCAGCGAGCGGGTGGCCTCGTCGAGGTCGGCCTTGCTCACGTCGTGCCGGGTGCGCGCCAGTCTCATCTCCGCCGACGAGGCGTTGCCCCGCTGGTAAAGAGAGAGTATGCGCTGATACTCCTGCTTGTCGTACTCGTATTGGGCGCTGGCCCGGTCAAACCGGGCCTGGAGCAGATCACGGTTCAGGATGACGAGCGGGTCGCCGGCCGTCACCGGCTGGCCTTCGTCGATCTTGCTGCCCGCCGGCAGGATGCCTCCTTCCCAACGGGCTTCCTTGGAACGTGTTCCGTAGCTCTCGATGCGTCCGGGCACCTCGGCCGCAACCCGGACCGTCGCATAAGGCTGCACCACGGCGGTGAGATCGAACGAGTCGGCGATCTCCGGGATGGGTTCCACGCGCCGGGCTTTCACGTTGACCGGCACGCGCTCGATGGGAGGAACCTGTGTCTGGGACGCGGGCATCGACGCAATGATGGCCACGACCGCAACGCCGGCGAGCAAAAGGCCGCCGGTGACCAGTCTCGACCGCCATCGACCGCCGCTCGTGGCCTGCTGCATGGGTTCGATCGCGGTTTTCATGTGTCGTTCCTTCCATCCGGGACTGCTTTCGTCCCGATCGATGTCGCGGAGCCATTCCGTTCCAGTATTGACTCGTCCCGAAGGATGCCTCGCAGAACGGCCAGCAGCGTTGCCTCGCCCAATGCGTCCGCGCCTTTCCAGGTAAACCACGGCTCGTTTTCCAGACGTGTGACCTGCAACGAGGCCACGCCATGTCCGCCCGCCCACAACATCTGGGCCACCAGCTCCGGATCGCGCCGTAGATCCTCGCGGACCCAGCCTTGCGCGATCGCCTGCTGGACGCATTGCATGAGGAAGGCATACCCGTCGCGGGTCGGGTCACCCCGCCCTCGCTCCCGCATTTCTTCCTCGTCCATCTGCACCATTTCCGGCATTGGCTTGGTCATGAACATCAGCCGGAAGTGGTTCGGGTGCTCGATGGCAAACTGGATGTAGGACCGTGCCAACAAGCGGATCCGCTCGATGGGGTTGGCCACGTCGGCGAATTGCTGAGCCCGGCTGGTGAAGGCCTCGTAGTCCATATGGCAGAGTTCCTTCATCAGGTCGGCCTTGTCCTTGAAGTAGATGTAGATGGCCGTCGGAGAATACTCGATGGCATCTGCGATTCGGCGCATCGACACCGCCTCGTAGCCTTCGCTGGCAAACAGCTCGCGGGCGGCATCCAGAATCTTCTGCCGGGTCGCGTCCTTGGCTCGTTCTCTTCGCTCTTTCGTTCCCATACACTTCTCTCGGCAAACAGCATAATCTTAGTTAACACCGTTATGTCTGTCAACACCGTAAATCTCTCTTTCGTTAATACATGTTATTTTATGACAAGTACTTAAGAAAAAAATGCTCATCTACGAGCAGGTTCTCGCGTGCGGTAGCTGCTCCATTACAGCTCGGCGCGGTGATGTAGCCCGTGGTCAGCCCCTGAATTGCGATGTGCGCAGGCTTGCCCTAATATCGCCTCGCCCGACCCAAGAGGACCAACGACATGCTGACTCAGACATCGACGCCCTGCGCGGCCGAGTTGCTCAACCTGATTCGGGACGTGCCGGATTACCCCAAGCCTGGCATCCTGTTCCGCGACATCACGCCGCTGCTGCGCGACCCGGCCGGTCTGTCGCTGTCGGTGGAGTTGATGACCCAGCCCTACCGCAATAAGCATATTGACGTGGTCGTCGGCGCCGAGTCACGGGGTTTCATTTTCGGCACGGCCGTGGCCCGCAATCTCTCGGCCGGTTTCGTCCCCATCCGCAAACCCGGAAAGCTACCCGCCGCCAGGCGAAGTGTGACCTACGCACTGGAATACGGCACCGACACGCTGGAAATCCACGAGGACGCCATCGAGAAGGGGCAGCGGGTGCTCATGGTTGACGATCTGCTGGCGACGGGAGGCACGATGAAGGCCTGCTGCGAACTGGTCGAGCAATTGGGCGGGCAGATCATCTCGGTCGCGTTCCTGATCGAACTGGCGGGGCTGAAGGGCCGTGACAAGCTCCGGAAGTGGGAAGTTCACAGCGTGCTGCGTTACGATTAAACCAGCCACGGAATCAACCGCGTGGAAGTTTGGTACTGGACCATATTCGCCCTCCTGTTTGGCGCCTGCACCGGCAGTTTTCTCAACGTGGTCATCTACCGGTGGCCTCGCGGCATTTCGCTTCTTTCGCCGTCTCGATCCTTCTGCCCGACGTGCGGTCACCCCATTGCCTGGTATGACAACCTCCCCGTCCTGAGCTACCTCCGACTGAGCGGGCGGTGCCGCAATTGCCGCAATCCGATCTCATTGCGGTACCCGTTCGTGGAACTGGCGACGATGTTGGTCTTCGTGATCGCCTTTGACGGCTTCTTTGCCGCCCGACAACGTCTCGGCATCGGTGACATGGGCGACGACTGGCCCATGCTGATCGCTCACTGGGTGCTGTGGGCCGGCATGATCGCCCTGGCGGTCATGGATCTCGAAGCTTACCTGGTTGACGTCAATGTCACCTGGTCCCTCTTGTTGGCCGGCCTGATCGGACACGCTTTCTGGACCCCCCTGAGAAGCGAAGACTGGATTCGCCCGTCGCCGACGCAGGCCGTTTTCGCACTGGCTGTGACAGCCGGCCTGGTCATCGGTGCTTTGCTGTTCCTCCGACGATCGCAGGAGCCGCCGCCCGAACAGCCTCCCGACGAGGAGCCGCTACCTTCGCCTCCGGTCGAATCCGCTGGACGTCGCGTTCCGATCGGCTTGTTGGTCGCGCTTCTTCTCGTCGTGGGCTATGCCGCGACCGTCTCGCTGATGGGCGAGCAGCCCAGACTCCGTCGCCCGCAGTTGCTTGTCGACTTGACCTCCTTCGGGCAGCCCGTCGGGGCCACGGAGATCGATGCCGGTGCCATTCGTCTGGCGGCTGGCCTGGCAATGGCCTTCATCGGTCTGGTACTGGCCGCCAGCCAGCCAAGTCCCCAGGCGGACCAGGAGATTGTGGATGCCATTCACGAAGAAGCCCCTCGGTCCCGCCGCAATGCCTTGCTCGAACTGAGATTACTGCTGCCTGTGTTCGTCCTGGTCGGGACATTGATGTTTCTGCTGTCGTCCCCGCATGGGGCGGCGTTTGAGGCGGGCGTCCGCACCGTTCTTCACTGGTCGCCGATCGGGCGCTGGCAACCGGTCTGGGGGCTGTCCACCGCGCTGAGCGGATGGGTCATCGGGGGCGCAATCGGGTGGTTGACGCGGATCCTCGGCACACTGCTGCTGGGCAAAGAAGCGCTGGGAATGGGTGACGTTCATATCATGGCGGCCGCCGGCGCGGTTGCGGGCTGGCCGGTGGTCCTGATCGGATTCTTCCTCGCCGCGGTGCTTGCCTTGCTCGGCCTGATCGTCATCCATTTTCGTCGCCAGAGCCGGGCCCTGCCTTACGGGCCCTGGTTGGCCCTCGGCTTCCTGGTTGCCGGCGTCTATCAGGATCAGATTCTGCTCTTCATGCAAGTTCGCTGGCTGTTCGAGCACTAGAACCCTACGGCCAGAGATCTGTGCGGCTTGCTCGCATGTTTCTGGATCGCAGTACGCTTTGGTTGCTGCCCGCCAAAAGGCGGTCCGCCTCAGGCACCGGATATGCCGAATCGTCGTCACCGACAGACGGATTAGCGGCGCACGCTTGGCGGCGTTCCGGGCCAACACACATTCGAGCACATTTCGGCTCGCTTGCCGAACCGGAAATGGCTAGACTGAGTAGCACTGAAGAAGTTCCTGTTTCTTCAGATCGCGGAGAGGAATGACGATGGCCATCAAATGACGGATCATTATAGAGTCGGGCAGCACTGCTGCTTTGCAGACAGTGCGGGACGCAAAGAAAGGAGACATGCCATGGCGCGTCTGGTTTCCAATCTGGTAAAGGTATTGTCGGTCGTACTGGTCGTTTCCATGTTCGGCTGCTCCGACCAGCTCAAGCAATGCCAGCAGGATCTGACGGCCGCGAAGAAACAGGCGGACGAGCTCCAAAAACTCCACGATCAGGCCGAGCGTGCCCGCATGGCGGCCGAGGACGAGGTTACCGCTTTGAAGGCCGAGCGAGACCGTCTCAAAGCCGATCTGGCTAAGAAGCCAGAAGGCTGGGACAAGGTGCCCGGTGGTGCGTTGATCAGCATCGAAGGGGACATCCTGTTCGACTCCGGCAAGGCCGAGCTGCGCAAGGAGGGGGCCCCGACTCTGGATCAGATCACCGATGCGATCAAGCAGAGATACCCCGACCACGAGATCTACATTTTCGGTCATACGGACAACGACCCGATTGAGAAGAGCGGTTGGAAAGACAACTACGAACTGAGCTGCCAGCGGTCGCTGACTGTGTTGCGCTACTTGAGAAACGCCGGGATGCGAAACTACCTGGCGGCCTGCGGCTGGGGCGAAACGCGTCCCGCGCAGACCAACGACACCGAGGAAGGCAAACAAGCGAATCGCCGCGTACAGATCTTCGCTCTGGATCCGAAGCTGCGCGGCCAATGACGGTTCAGACCGCATCATCGGCGACGTGGAAGCGTGTAAGAGCCGATCGAATCAGCAGGACAAGCTGCCGACCCGTGCGGAGCCAGTCTCCGGCGCGGGTCGGTTGTTTATTCAATGGCATGAGAACCGCGCTTAAGGGGCCCTGCCGGAACGCTTGAGCAGGCCGGCCATGCCGACTGCCGGGCAATCAGAACATTGCCAAAGGGACGCGATCAGGCGTGATCTTGCCCACCACAAACGGCCTCTCGATCGCTTCGGCCTGGACTTCGACCGCCACCTTGTGAGAGCCCGTCACCAGGGCCTCTTCCAGGCTTTGACAGGCCGGCAGGGTGACCGGCGGGGCCGCGCACTCGAAGTGCCACTGCCCGCGGTGGTGGACGAGTTGAACGGGGACCGGCTTGCTGATTGCCAGGGCGTTGGCTTGTTGTTCGACCTCGATGGTGAGATTAACCCTGAAATCCATTTCTGACAGCTCCCTGCGGCGAGGTTGGTTGAATTCCTCTCGGGATCTTCCATCGGCTGATTTCGTGCGGAAGGTGTGATAAAAACCGCGGTCGGCAGCAACGAATTCCGCGGCATCCCGCGACATACTGCTTGGAGGGCAAGGCCCGTTTCGCAACTGGACCGCAGTGCCACGCCCGATAACGCGGACGCGACGACCTCGCTTCCGCGTGCCATCCTGCAAAATGCTTGTGAAAAATGCCCTCTTTGCCCCGCCCTGCTAACCTGGCGGCGTTTTCGGACCGATCCAACTGATGGTGAGTTGCCCCGGCAACGGGCCGGGCGCTGGAACTGAAGGGTTTGCACGCGCGTTCGGGAGTACCGATGGACACTACTGTTCTGGAGCTGGTGAAGCGCTCTGCGGCGATTCCATCGATGCCGCAGGTGGCGTTGCGATTCCTCGAGATCATCCAAGACCCGGACTTCGACTTCCGTGAAGTGGTCGAAGTGCTGTCCTCCGACCCAGGGACGACCAGTGAAATCCTCAGACTCGCAAACTCCTCCCTGTTCGGCGTCACGCGCAAAGTCACTGCACTTCCACACGCCATGACCCTTCTGGGCATCAAGCGAATCCGCTCGCTGGTTCTCGGGCGATACATTGTCGAGAGCCTGAGCACCAAGGGTTGCGCGAGCATCGAACCGGCCTATTACTGGCGTCGATCGCTGACCACGGCGGTTCTTGCGGCCCGGCTGGCCGATGCGATCGTGCCCGACCGGCGCGAAGAGGCGTTCATCTCGGGTCTGCTGGCCGACGTCGGGATTGTCATTCTGGATGACGCGCTTCCGGCCAGGTACCGCGGGATCGCCATGCAATTCACGCCCGGGGGCACCCCGGAGCTGGCTCTGGCCGAGAACGAGTTGCTGGGCACGAACCACGGACTGGTTTCAGCGATGGTGCTGGACCACTGGAAGCTGCCGAAAACCGTCTGCGCGGCCGTTCGATGGCATCCGTGGGAACGCCGCGAGCAGGGGCGAAACCCGCTGGCTGACCTGGTCGGTGCGGCCGACCGGGTCAGCAAATGGGTCTGTGAGACTCCCGCGGACCTGGACGCGGTCGTGGCCGACTGCCGCGAAATCGCTCATGTTCTGAACCTCGCACCTGAGACGCTGGCGCGCTGTCTGATGGAGATCGAGGAGCATATCTCGGATCTCTCGTCGCTGCTGAAGATCGAGGTCATCTACTCGCAGGTGTACGAAGTGATCGCCACGCGGGTCAGTGCGGGTCTGACTCATCTCGAAACGGTGGACGTATAAGGCAAGGGTTCAGCCTTTGACAAGCTCAGGCCAAGGGTTCAGGGTTCAGAATGTGGCGTCCGGGTTCAGTGGCAACAGTCTGCGCCGCCGTCGACTGGCAGGCCTGGGCCGGTGATCCGTTTGAACCGGCCGGTGCCGGTCAACTGGCCGCCGGTACATGCGTTGTCGTAGTGGCAGGCGACGCCGTACTCGATTCTCATGTGAACGGCCACGAATACTCTTCTATACTGTTATATACCTACTATTGACACCCTCCATAAATGAACCTGTCGCGTTATTCGTGCCCTTCCGGCAAGGATGTCGTGCGGAGCATGACCTACCGGGCTTTTCTGATCAACCACGGAGATCACTGATATCACAAATCAGAACTCAAGCGTGACCCTCGATCCGAGACGACAAAAGGTGTCAGACGACAAAAGGTGTCAGACGACAAAAGGTGTCAGGATGATTTTTCTCTTTCCTCATGCGGTCAACTCGGGTTCAACTCTTGACTCTTGATACATCCGTCTCCAACTCCCACACCGTGTGTTGCCTGACCCATTCATCGTGCCA
>JAUCQB010000245.1 GCA_030372985.1 Phycisphaerae bacterium | reverse complement strand
GCTGTGGCGGCTCAAGAGTGCAGAACAGCAATCCGAAGTTCAAATCGATTACGCCCATTGTCTGCTCTAAGCTCTGTGTCGAACGCAGCTTGAGACCACATGCCTCAAGCTCAGCCGGACACTACTGTTCAGTGATCAGTTGTCAGTCGGGCAAAGAGGTGCGTTTGAGCACCGCCTGTCGAGGACTCGATGACCCGCAGGTCACCCGGACGCCCCGGAGGGGCGATGTGAGAATAGCCCAGCGATTCATCGCTGGGGAATCATTTGGGTTGGCTTTGCATTCTTGCACAAAGAGGAAGTATGGAAGAAGATTTCCTCTTGACCCCAGAGGCGAAGTCCCGAATCATGAGTGACCAGCAACCGGAAAACAAGCTTAGCCAGGCCCACGACCTAGCCGACGTCGATATCTACTGTCTCCACTGCGGCTACAACGTTCGTGGCCTGTCCGGCGACCCGCGGCGGTGCCCTGAGTGCGGGAACATGATTCCGCTTGGTCTGACGGATGTCCCCGAGCATCTCGTAAAGCGCCAGTTGCGGCTGATGAACATGCAGGCCATCTTGATGCCTTTGTCGCTGTGCGTCGTGGCGGTTTTCGGCGTTATCGGTATCGGGATGATGTGCGACAAATTCGGCCGGGAATCCGGTGTCGTGCTCACGCTGGTTGCAGTGGCGGCATTGGGCTTTCTGGTTTGGTGCGTCCGCGAATTCCGCTCCGATTGCGGCTCACAGCCCGGCTGAAAGGGGCTGGCCGTCCAGTACAGTGCGCTGATCCCGATCATGGTTGTAGTGTCAGTCGTCCTGGCCGGCCTCGCGGGTCGCTTCCTGGAATACATCCTGCCGGGCCGCGTGCCATGGCACCTTCCAAGCTGGGCATCCACGATCATCGGGTGGACCGTTTTCCTGATCGCGCTGAAACCCTGGGTTCCGCTTGTCCGCTCAATGGAGCGGCGGCGGGAGCAGCTTCAGCGAGATACTGCGAAGGCCAGAGCCAGAAAGCGCCTGCGCCGTCGCCTGACGCGCCCTCCGAGACGGGGCTTTTTCGGAAGATGATTGCTCGGGGCTTGAGTCTGCATCTGCGAAAATAAGGAATTCCAGAGAGACCGCAGCACGGAGATAGCCTGGCCGATGCTGAGTTGCATTGCTCGCAGTGCGTTTGGCCTTTCACCAGCGGAGGACTTGCGGCGGGGCCTCGGCGAGCGTTGGGGCGAACCAGTCGGCACCGGCGAGCGCCTCCCGACTGAAACTCGTGGTCAGAGCCAGGCATCTTGAACCGGCGGCCTTGGCGGCGGCGACGCCGTTGACCGCGTCCTCGACCACCAGGCAGGTGCGCGGGTCGAGGCCAAGTTTCTGCGCCGAGGTCGCAAAGATCTCGGGGTGCGGCTTCTTGTGAACCACGTCGTCGCCGGTGATCACGGCGTCGAAAGTGGACATCGGAAGGCCGATTTCGCGGAGGTTGCCCTCGGCTTTCACGTAGTCGGCGCTGGTGGCCAGGGCCATCTTCTTGCCGGCCTTGCGGCAAGCGGCAAGGAATTCGTGTACGCCCGGCAACGGTTCGAGCTGTCCCTTAATGATTTCGAGGTAGATCTCGTATGTGCGGCGTTTGACCTCGACGATATCGACGGGGACATTGTACTTCTCGGCCACGCCGCCGATGTAGCGGTTCTCGCCGGCTCCGACGAAGGGGATGAAGTCCTCGGGTTTCACCGTCAGGCCCCGTTCGGCGAACATCATGCATGCGGCCTTGCAGATGAACGGCTCAGAATCAAGCAGCACGCCGTCCATGTCGAGAATCACGCCCGCTGGCAGCGAATCAGTACTCATGTCGTCCCCATGTTTTTCGTTCACAGCCGCCGATTCGACCGGCGACCTGAGCGCAAGCTACCGACCGCTCGGGGGCCGGTCAAGGCGAGAAAGCGGGCAAATGCCCAATGACGAATGCTCAATGACCAAAGAAACCCGAATGTCGAAACCAGAATGACGATAGAAACCCAAATGACCAAGCCCAAAATGTGGCAATGTCCTTCGTCATTCGGGCCTCGTCATTCATTCGTCATTCGGATTTCGACATTCGTCATTTCTGCCTGAACCCTTGCTCCGCGACATCCATCACACACCGAAACCCGATCATCGCGCACCGATCCAACCCCGGCCACATGCGGATGAACTTGACGTGATGGTTGCACGGCTGCGGCCCCCCGCGGATGTACCAGATGCTGCCCTTGGCGTCGAACCAGCTTCCGCCGCGGATCATCACGAAACGCGTGTGGCCGTCGTCGCGGGCGCTCTCGGTCCATTCCCAGACGTTGCCCAGCATGTGGTAACAACCGCAGGGGCTGCGGCCGTCGGGAAGCGAGCGGACCGGTATCGTCCCTTTGCCGTCGCAGTTGCAGCGAGAGGCGTCAAATTCGTTGCCCCACGGCCAGGGTCGCCCGTCGGTGCCCTGGGCGGCCAGTTGCCACTCCGATTCCGTCGGAAGCCGCTTGCCGGCCCACTTGGCGTAGGCCCGGGCATCGTCGAGGTCCACGTACACAACTGGGTGTTCCGCCAGGCCGTCCGGCATCTGACCGCCCGGCCAGTGCTTCAGGAAGTTCTCCGGATGCTTGGGTTGGTAGCGGGTCGCCTCCAAAAAGCGGGCGAAAACGGCGTTCGAGACCTCGGCCTCATCGATGAAGAAGCTCTTCAACTCAGCGGCCGAATCGTGGATCAAAGACTGATCGTGCGGATGGCCGCGCAGGAAGTCACTCCACTTCTCCTTCGGCGTGCCCGGATCAGGATAGCAGCCGCATTCTCGCCGCATGTGCTCTATCCGCATGCGCAGCTTCGCACCGGGCACAAGCACCATGCCCTTCGGCGGCGAGTGTCGCGGTACAGGCGGGGTGGGCTTCACGGGTTCTGCTTCGACGACCGAGCGGGCGACGTTGCGCCGGTCGGTCGACAACCTCGGCTCGGACTCGACCCTTCCTTGGCTGAGCAGCTTCTCCAGTTCGGGCGTGACCTTCGCCTGCTCAATCGCCAGAATGCAACCCAGACGATCAACGCTGCCGATGATCCGCGTACTGGTCCCGGACAGGTTGACCTGCAGCGACTCTCCGTTCCACAGGTTGAAGAATTCGAGATTTTTACCGGATGAAATCTCCAGCAGCGCCGTGTTGTCTAGCGGCCGGCCGTGGTTCAGCAGCGTGAACAGCGAATGCCCATCGCCCGGCCAGCGGTGAGCGTACAGACCGTCAACGAGGGTCGGATAGAAAGGCTCCCACCGATCACTCGTGAAATCGGATGCGAAGTGCCGGAGTATGGCCGACGCCCGCCGCCAGTCCGAGCGATCCTTCAATGACCATGGGTTGTACGTGCCGAAAACATTCTCCCAGATCATCACGCCGCTGCCGTTGAAGAACGCTGTTTCGATCTCGGCAGCATGATCGGTGTTCCACCGCCTGATCTGAAACTGCATGTGGCGCGGCTCGATCCATTTGAGATGAAGCATCCCCGGAGGGTGTGGGTCCACCAGCCACTGAGCCCAAGATCCGCTGCAGATGGAGAGTTGCTCGATAGCCGGGTGTCCTTCGGGGACGAACGCCACACCCGGCCGGGCCTGATCGATCCGCCGCCGCAGTTCAACTGATCCGGCCGTCATCGTGTCCAGGAAGATGCCGTCGGCCTCGATGACCGCGACAAGATCGCCCAGAGCTTGCTCGTCGGGCTTGTCCTCGCGTCGCGTGCCGGTGTCCCAGGGGTTGTAGTCGATGAAGACCCTCACGCCCCGCTCGTGGCATCGGCGCACCACCTCCCGCAGACCCTTCAGCCCACCGGGCATGTCGCGGTACATGTCAAACTGGTTGCGGTCGTCGACACCCAGGCGCGGATAGCCCTGCCACAGCACAATGCTGTCGTAGCCGCCGAACTCGCGCACGCCGTCGTCGAGAAACTCGTCGATGGTGTACCGGCCGGATTCAGGGTCATAAAACGAACGGTCGTACATGAAAGTGAAATGACACGCGAAGTTGCGGGCCATCCACAGGAGGTCGGCGCGGTCGTAGATCCTCAGATCGAGCCGATGTGCCGCCGCCGGCTGCGTTTCTGCCTGCACAGATCCATTCTCGCGGATCTGCCGGCGATACTCCCGCGCCGCCGCGAGCCACTCGTCCCTGTGCCGACCGGCCGTCGCCCCGGCGATGTAGTGCTCATTCATTCGAAGTTCTGCCGCTTGTGCCGATGCACGCTGAGCCTCGGCACATGGCATCAGCAAGGCAAACAAGGCGATTGGCCCGGCAGCAGCCCGAATCGAGGCAAATCTGCGTGCGTGAAACATGGCAGGTTTCCTTGTCTGACTTCCCAGGATATCCTGCAAGACTCGATCCTGACCTTAACGGCTGCGGCACGCGGCGTCGAGGCGGCCCTTGACGGGCGTTGACACACCTTCGGTTCCGGATGTAGCCTTCACCGTTGAGTCACAGGGAGTAGGCGTCGGTGTTCACCGCTCAACATGTCGGTCAAGAAGGAGGTCCGCGATGAGTTCTCGAAGCAGCCGAATCAATCGTCGTCAGTTTCTGGAGGGCACACTGGCCGGCATGGCCACGGCCTCGTTGGCCCGGGCACAGGCCCCCGGCCTGGGCACGCTCGGAGCCAACGAACGCATCCGCATCGGCTGCATCGGCACCGGCGGACAGGGCGGCTATCACATCAGCCTCTGGGCCAAGATGCCGGACGTGCGGGTCGCCATGGTGTGCGACGTGGACCAGGGTCGCCGCGAGAAGGCCGCCAAGCTGGCCGGCTCCTCCCCCGACATGACCAAGGACTTCCGAGAGGTCCTCGATCGCAAGGACATCGACGCCGTTCTGATCGCCACGCCCGACCACTGGCACACCCCGATCGCTATTCGCGCCTGCCAGGCCAGCA
Source organism: Phycisphaerae bacterium (assembly GCA_030372985.1). Taxonomy (GTDB): domain Bacteria; phylum Planctomycetota; class Phycisphaerae; order UBA1845; family PWPN01; genus JAUCQB01. Next base: position 17,957 of record JAUCQB010000245.1, on the reverse strand, counting down.
AACCCATCTACGTCGAGAAGCCGCTCAGCCACAACGTCCGCGAGGGGCAATTGCTGAAGGAGGCCGCCCGCAAGGCCGGTGTCGTCGTTCTGCACGGCACGCAGCAGCGATCCGGATCTCACTGGGGCAACGCGGTCAAGCGGATCAAGGACGGCGAGATTGGCAAGGTCAGCATGGTTCACGCCTGGAACGCCTGGAGTCCGGAGCAGATGTTCGCCAACATCGGCCGGCCGAGAGACGAAGACAACCCGCCGCCGGGCGTCGATTACGACATGTGGCTCGGCCCGGCACCCAAGCGGAAATTCAATCCCGGCCGCTTCCACGGGACCTTCTACTTCGGCTGGGATTATGCGGGAGGAATGATCAGCGACTGGGCCGTGCACTTGTTCGACATTGTCATGTGGGCCCTGGGCTACGGCTTCGAGTCGGTCAGCACGACCGGCGGCAAGTTCGTCCACGACGACATGCGCGACACGCCCGACACCGCCAACGTCACCTTCGAGTGCGCCGGCTACAATCTGCACTACTCCATGCGCCACGGCAACAACTGGCCGCCGCACGGCGTCATGGACCACGGCATCGAGTTTTTCGGAACCGAAGGCACATTGCAGATCGATCGGGCAGGCTTCCAGATTTACGACGAGCAAGGCCGTACCCAGCGCAAACCTCGCTACAGCGAGAAGGACACGGTCGACGACTCCTTTGAGCACAAACGGCATTTCCTGGACTGCATCCGCGGCAAGGCCAAGCCCCGGTGTGACGCCGAGGAGGGCCACAAAGCCTGCATCTACGGTCACTTGGCGAACATCGCCTACCGGGTCGGCCGGCGGATCGAATGGGACGTGGCCGCGGAGAATATTCCGAACGATGCCGACGCCCAGAAGCTCTTGACGCGCACCTACCGGGAACCGTGGACGCTTTAAGGGTACCGGTCCTTGTTCTTGTCACCACTGGTGACTGTTGTTAGCCTTTACAAACGATAGGGGGGTGGTCTGGAGGCGAGTTGACCATGGACCCGTCGGAGGTTGCCTCATCGGCCGCGATCGAGCACCTGAGATGGTCTCTGACCAACCAGGTGGGACCGATTACGTTCGCCCGTCTGATCGAGCGGTTCGGCTCGGCGCAGGCGGCCCTGGGTGCGAGCGTTCGACAGTTGGAAAGCATCGACGGCGTCGGCCCTTCGACCGCCGAGGTCATCGCCCGTTCGCGCGACCAGGCCGACGTTGCGTGTGAGGTGGCTCTGGCCGCCCGGCACGGGGTACGAATCATCTGCCGCGATGACGAGGATTTTCCCGCCCCGCTGCGCCACATTCCCGATCCGCCCATTTGCCTCTATGTCCGCGGCGGGCTGCAGCCCACGGACGCATTGGCCATCGCGGTGGTCGGGTCACGTCGCAGCACACTCTACGGCCGCGAGCAGGCCTATCGCTTCGGCTACCAGCTTGCCCAGCGAGGGATGGCGATCGTCTCCGGGCTGGCCCGCGGGATCGACGGCGAGTCGCACAAGGGCGCGCTGGCTGCCGGCGGACGCACGCTGGCCGTTCTGGGCAACGGATTGGCCAGCGTCTATCCGCCCGAGCATCGCGAACTGGCCGACCACGTGGCCGCCGGCGGGGCGCTGATCAGCGAGCTTCCCATGACCACGCCTCCGGATACCGGCAACTTCCTGCCGCGAAACCGCTTGATTGCCGGTTTGTCACTTGGTGTGCTCGTTGTCGAAGCAGCCCGCCGCAGTGGAGCCCTTTCGACGGCCGCCCGGGCCAGCGAGTACAACCGCGAGGTCTTCGCGGTTCCCGGCCGGGTGGATTCGGACTACTCGGTCGGCACCAACACCCTGATTCGCGACCAGCACGCCAAGCTGGTTACTTGTGCTGATGACATCCTGGACGAGCTGGGCGAGGTCGGCCAGACCCTGCGCGGGACCGACGAGGAAGCCGAGGCCGAGGGAGAGCCGAATCTGTTCCACGTTCAACCGACACTCAGCGGTGACGAACAGGCCGTCTGTGACAAACTCGACGATGAGCCGCGATCGGTCGATCAGCTTGCGGCCGAAGCAGGGTTGCCGGAGTCACGGGTCGCGTCCACCCTGATCATGCTGCAGCTCAAGGGACTGGCCCGGCAACTGCCCGGAAACCTGTTCGTACGTCCGGGAAGGCGATGAGCCGGGAAATCGCAGGTCCCGTCCGGGCGGCTGAAGATCTGAGAATCCCGATTCCCGGCGAATCAACGCGCCTAAACGACGCCTGCTCGGTACAATCGCATAGCAGGTTTGACAACAGGCTTCAGGATGCGCGGATATGATGCTCTTCATTCGTTGGCGGCGATTGTTGCAGGTGTGGTTGGTCGTCTCGTTCATGGTCTCAGCCGGATGGGGTGCTGTGCCGACCACCTGGCCGGGCGATTCCATAACCGGACCCTATCACAGTCGGTTGTTTTTTAGGCCCGCGACACAGCCGGCCAGCTTGCCGGCCTGGCCGCTGGCCACTCGGCCGACAACAACCTCGGCGCCCGTCGACAAGCCGGCCGTCACGCGAGCGGTTCCCACAGGTCCTAACATCATCCTGATCACCGTCAGCGACCAGTCGGCCGGGATGACCGGTTTTGAGGGGCATCCGCAGATCAAGACGCCCCATCTCGATCGCCTCGCCGCCGACGGGGTGCACTTTCAGCGGTGCTACACGCCGACGCCGGTGAGCGCGACCAGCCGGGCGAGCATTCTCACCGGGCAGTATCCGCATGCACATGGCGTGATGACCGACAAGTCGGCTCTCCCATCGACCAGTGAGACGCTCACGGCCCGACTCGCCGAGGCCGGATACGTATGCGGCATCGTGGGCAAGTGGAACCTGCCGGGTACGACGGCCAAAACCCCCGGCTTCGGCCTGACCGACTATGTCGCCACCGAGGACGTCGACGCCGAGGGCCGCGGGTGGAAGTGGGAACAGTGCCCGGTGTGGGTGCAGGGCGAGAAGCGGATGGCCGACAGGTTCCTGACCGACTGGGAGGCGGACCGAGCGATTGAGTTCGTCGACAAGCACAAGGAGCGATCGTTCTTTCTCTGGTTGTCTTTCCGCACCAACCAGGAGCCGCTGACCCGACCGCCGGGGACGGAAAAAGACTATCCGCCCGACGCGATGACTCTGCCGGACCCCAAAACCAAGACGCGCAGCGATCAACCTCCATCGTTGCAGAACGTTCTCGCGACCAAGCCGAAGAGTGACCAGGAACTCCGCGAGGCGAGATCGAAATACGCCGCCATGATCTCGCGAATGGACGAGAATCTCGGGCGGCTGGCGGCTCGTCTGCATGAGTTGAATCTCCGCGAAAGAACGGTGGTGATCTTCACCAGCGACGGGGGCTTTGCCCTTGGCGAGCACGGCCTCCATGGCCGCGGGGCGTTCATCTATGAGGTGATGGTCCGCTGCCCGTTGGTGGTGCGTTATCCGAAACTGGGTCGCAGCGGCGGCCGGTGTGCCCGCACCGTGAGCCTGGTGGACCTGGCCCCGACGATCTGCGAACTGGCCGGGCTGCCGCGCTCGCCCATGATGCACGGGCACTCGCTCGTTCCGCTGCTGGGGAATCCCGAGTCGAATGCCCTGCCCGACGAACGCTTCCTCGAATACGACGCCCAGGAGTCCGGCCGGTCGATTCTGGTCCGCGGCCTGGTCACCAGCCAGTACAAGTATGCACGCTATCTGCGCGATGGCAATTACGACGTGCTCTACCACCTGACCCGCGACGCGGAGGAGATGAACAACGTGGCCAAGAAGCCGGACTCGGCGCGGCAGTATGCCGGTGTCGTGAAGGTCCTGCAGAACCGCGTGGAACATTTTCGCAAGGTCACTCGGGACCAGGCCAGGTGAGCGCATGAGCAGCCGGACCTCGCAGACGTTACGGGCATTCTACGACGCGATGTACGAGTCTCTCGGGCCGCAGCACTGGTGGCCGGCGCAGACGCCCACCGAAGTGATCATCGGAGCGATCCTCACCCAGAACACCGCCTGGCGCAATGTCGAGCGGGCGATCGATAACCTGAAGCGAGCCAAGGCACTCGACTGGAAGCGGCTGCACGAGCTGTCCTTTGAGGATCTGGCCGAGCTGATCCGACCGGCCGGAACGTTCAACGTGAAGGCTCGCCGCCTCAAGAGCTTCATCGAGTGGTTCCACCGCCGATTCGACCTGGATCTCGACCGCATGTTCGAGATGTCGCTGTCGTCGCTTCGCGAGGAACTGCTCGAGGTCAGCGGCATCGGCCGCGAGACGGCCGACGCCATTCTGCTGTACGCCGGGCAGAAGCCCAGCTTCGTCGTCGACGCTTACACCGCGCGGATTCTCTATCGGCACAACCTGATCGACCGGTCGGCCGACTACCACGAGATCAAGGAGTTGTTCGAGTCGAACCTGCCGGACGACGTGCAACTGTTCAACGAATACCACGCGCTGCTGGTCGACGTCGGCAAGCAACACTGCCGCCCGAAAGCCCGCTGCGAGGGCTGCCCGCTGGAGCGATTCGAGCACGACGCCGAGCGGGAGGATTGAATGACCAATGCTCAAATCCGAATGACCAATGAATGACGAATGTCGAAATCCGAATGACGAAAGAAACCCGAAACCCAAATGACGAATGCCCCATCGGGTGGCCCATGGCTTCAGCCGTGGGGGAGCGAACTCCTCACCATCGAGTTGAAGCCCCCACTGCTGAAGCAATGGGGCACCCGACTTGCGGAGGGGTTTCTGGCGCCGATTCGCCGGAGTCACACCATGCCACATGCGATTCAAATCACGATCGGCAAGAAGGTTTTCGGCGCCGAACTCAACGACACCGGCACGGCCGCAAAGATCCTCGAGACTTTGCCGATCGAGGGCGAAGTGAACCGCTGGGGCGACGAGATCTACTTCGCCATCCCGGTCAAGGGCGACAAGAGCGACGCCATGCGAACCGAGATGAGCATCGGCGAACTGGCCTATTGGCCGCCGGGAGCGGCGTTCTGCATCTTCTGGGGGCCGACGCCGGCCTCCGAGGGCGACGAACCCCGCGCCGCCAGCAACGTGGTCCCGGTAGGCCGCCTCGTCGGCGACATCAAGGACCTTTCCGCCTCCCTCGACGGCCAGCCGGTGCGGATAGAGAGGGCAGCACCCGCAGAGCAGTGGGATGCGACAAAATGACGAATGACGAAACCCGAATGATGAAAGAAATCCGAAAGCCACAACACACGGCCGGCTACTTGCCCAGTTCCTTCCCGCAGTGAGGACACGTATGGCCGCCGCTTTTCTGTGTGGCAAGCGACTCCAGGAGTGCCGCGCCCCAGATAGCGGCGGGAAGGGCGAACAATCCCGTGCCTGACACCGCGATGATCATGCTGAACAACTTGCCCAGCGGGGTGACCGGACACATGTCTCCATATCCCACGGTCGTCAAAGTGGACAAACCCCAGTACATCGTAGCGGGGATGCTTGAGAAGACCCCTGGCTGAGCGTCGTGCTCCACGTTGAACATGATCGACGAAGAAACCACCAGTACCACCGCCAGGACAAAGAGCACGACGGCTATCTCCTCGCGCTTTTTCCGGAAAGCCGTACTCAACAATTGAACGGCATGCGAGTACCTCGCCAGTTTGAGCATCCTCAGAATCCGGAGCAATCGAAGAAGCCGCAGGGTTCTGAGGTCCACCGGGAACACCATTGGGAGGAAGGCCGGCGCGATGGCCAGCAGGTCAATCAAGGCCAACGGCGACATCATGAAGCGGAGGCGTCCCGTTACGGCGCCCGCATAGCGGCTGTCGAGAGTAATGGACCAAAGCCGCAGCGCGTATTCCACGGCGAAAATAGCCACCGACACATACTCGAAGGCCATGAAGAACGCCCCGAATTGCCTCTGGAGATCCTCGCAGCTTTCCAGGACAACCGCCGCTCCATTCGCGATGATCAGGATGCTGATGCCGGTTCGGATGACTCGGCTTGGCAGGGTCCAGTGACTCTCATCCTCCAATGTTAGATAAACAGCCTCTCGCGTTGTCATTTGCAGGACTCCGGCAGATCCGTATGCCTACGTACCCCAGACTGGAGATATCGCAACAAAACTCTTGCGTTCATCCTACGATCATGGTCAAATATCGTGGGTGAACCACTATTCAGTGTAGCGTTGATCGTTAGAGAGCAACAGGTTCGGCTGAACGATGGCCTCTTCGCGAATATCCTATTCCCGGGAGCGCAGGCAATGAGCAGACTTCTTGACTGGCTCAAGACCGCATCAGGGCGAATCCTGGATCCAGAAAGGGAAGAGCGAGTAGCGCACCTTGGGCGATTGGTCGCCCAGCGCCTGCGTGAGGAAAAGAATGCCTTTCAGATCGATCATTTCCTCCAAGAGTACCAGGTCGCACCGCGAGACGTGATGCCGCTCAAAGAGCGCGTCTACCAGATGGCTCTGGATCGAGTGTGGGAAGACCGAAACGTAAGTGAGAAGGAAAAAGCGAGCCTTCAATGGGTGGCGTCCAGGCTTGGACTTGATGCCAGGAGTCGCCAACGCCTTGATGCAGAGATCGGCAGGAGAGTCTTCGAACAGGCTCTGGGACGTATCTGCTCGGACGGCACCGTGAGCGAAGAGGAAGCTCGCGAGTTGGACCGTATCGCCGTCTGCTTCGACACAACGGTGCGGGACCTGGTGCGAACATGCTTTCGCCAGGTGGGCGAAGCGTTCTTCAGAGGGCTGTTCGCCACTGCTGTACAGGATGGCCGGTTGACCGAGGATGAATGGGATCGACTTCTGCTGACCGCCGATCGGCTCGGCCTGGGCAGAGAGGAGCTACTGGCTTGTCTGCAACCCATGGCGGAGCATTTCATCGAACACGCGCTGGCCGACGCCAAGGCCGATGGCGAATTGAGCCTCGACGAGGAGCGCGCGCTCAAATGGCTTTGCGAGCATCTGCAGTTGTCTCCGCGAACGCGGACATATGTTGACGGACAAGTCGACGAGATGGCTACGCTCAGAGAGGCGTCGCAGGGGCGGCTCCCCAGTCTGTCTGACAACCATGTCTCGTTACGCGCCGGCGAAATCGTCCATTTCCACGGCCCCGCCCGCTACTGTTTCGTACGCCAGCTCAAGAGCGGCGATCGCCAGGAGAGTTTTGAAGGTGTGGTTCGGATCACCGACGCGCGCCTCGTTTTCGAATCGCCGGCCAAGGCCTTCGAGGTGAATCATCGGAAAGTCATAGGCATTCATGAGGAGCAGAACTCCCTGCAATTGCGAACGGCAGGCAGAGGGAGCGGCAATTACTTCTTTGGGGAGCGGCATCGTGTCGCTTCAGCGATTTACGAAGCCGCGGTCAAGAAAGCCAATCAGACTCTGGTCGATCGGGGCGCGGGGTTGCCCACCAGGCATATCCCGCGGGATGTCCGGCAACGCGTCTGGCAGAAGTATAACGGAGCCTGCGCTAATTGCGGCGATACTCAGTATCTGGAGTTTGATCACATCATCCCCGTGGCCAAGGGCGGCAGCAACTCGGAGGCGAACGTCCAGTTGCTCTGTCGAAGATGCAATCTCAAGAAGTCGGACAACATCTGAACCGGCACCCGGCGGGAGAGAGACAAGAACGCGCCGCCCGAGGCAAGGTCGCGACCCCGTGAACGCGAATGGTCTGCCAGGGGGGCTACTGGACTTAACCCTGAACCCCGAACCCTGCTCGCCCCGGCGTAGCTCGCAGAGCGAAGCCGGGAACCCTCCTCACACGGCCACCGCCTCCGGCGGGGCGGACAGGCCGGCGCACTCGGCCAGGTAGGCGCTCAGGTCATCGAGTTCGCGGCGGATGTGCTGGGCCACCGAGGCCTGGACTTCGGCGGCAAGCTCCCGGATGCCGTCCGGCAGGCACAGTTCGTATCGCAACAAGATCCGGTAAGTTTGCGGCGACGGGCGGATCAGGGCCTGCACCACCAGCGGCCACTGGTTGAACTGCCCCTTGGCCAGCGCAATCGGCACCCACCGGCCGAGGCCCAGCAGCGATTTCCGCCATGCTCCCCGGCGGAATCGCAGCTTGTAGGCCTCACGGTGCTCGCAGGTGTAGTCGCCGGCCGGGTAGGTGCAGAAAAACGCCTCGACCACGCCCACGAGCTTGTCGTAAGGCGACAGATCGATCCGGTATTCCCAGGTGTACGTTTTGTGCATGGCCCGGTCGCCCCTCTATCCCAACAGACCGCACAGTATAACGCCAACGATGGCGGGGGTGGACCGCTGCATCGGGGAAGGGTAGTTGACCACGGCACGGCCGGGTAGTACAATTCATAAAGTCGTAATACTGAATTCCGCGGACCGACGCATCGCCGAGGGACGGACGACATGCTGGCAATGCACATGGCCAACGAGTTGCTGACGCCTTTGGTCGCTTTGGCTTTCATCATCATCGCGGCGGCCGTGCTCGCCTATGCCTCTTGGCGGACCGGGCGGACGTTTGACCCGGCCAAGGTGCCTTTGATGGGGGTGATGGGGGCCTTCGTGTTCGCCGCCCAGATGATCAACTTTCCGATCCTGCCGGGGACGAGTGGGCATTTTGGCGGCGGGGTGCTGTTGGCGATCCTTCTCGGTCCGCACGCGGCGACGCTGGTGATGGCGTCGATCCTGATCGTTCAATGCCTGATCTTCCAGGACGGCGGTTTGCTGGCGCTGGGGACGAACATCTTCAACCTGGGCGTGCTGCCTTGTTACCTGGGATATGCTCTGTTCACGGTCATGGCCGGCGTCAAGCCTGGCGCGGGGCGGTTGTACCTCGCGGTCTTCGTCAGCACGCTGATCGGGATGGTTTCGGGAGCGGCGATGGTGCCGGTGGAGGCCACCATCAGCGGGATCGCAGCGGTGCCTTTCGGCAAGTTCGTGGCCGTGATGGTCGGGCTGCACCTGCTGGTGGCCCTCGGTGAGGCGATCATCACCTTCCTGGTCGTGGGTTATCTGGCGAAGGCTCGGCCGGAGTCGCTGGGGAGCGTGGCGGAAAGGCTGGGCTCGGCCGGCGCGGGGCTCAGTAACAAGGCGCTCATCGGGTCCCTGCTGGCCGTGGCACTGCTGCTGGGCGGGGTGGTTTCGAACTTCGCGAGCGAGTGGGTGGATGCGCTGGAATCGGTTACCTCGCACGAGGCGGCCGGCGACGGTGTTCTGGTCAGAGCCGACGCACACCCGCTGATGGTCAAGGTCAGCGAGTGGCAGGCGCGCACCGCACCGCTTCCGGACTACAAGTGGACGAGTGTCAGTGGCACGATCGGGACGGTGGTCACGTTGTTGATCGTCTGGGCGATCGGCGTATCATTACGCCGGAATCGCAAGAAGGCTGCGGTGAATTCGCGGCCACGGGGGTGAAGGGCAGATGTATGAAGGATGAGTCAAGCGTCATGCCATCCCGGGTGCATGGCGACTTCATAGAGGCTTCGTCGACCGGCGGAGCCGAGGCGATGAGGCATGCACCACCATTACATCGATCGCTTCGCCTACGGGGACTCGCCGATTCACCGGCTGGATCCGCGGGCCAAGGTTCTGGCGGTGGTGGCTTACAGTGTGGTGCTGATCTCGCTCGGGCGCTATCAATTGCCTTCGCCGGGGTATCTCATTTTTCCGGCCGTGCTGCTGCTGTGGAGTGAGACGCCGCTGTGGTTTGTAGTTAAGCACACGCTGCTGGTATCGCCGTTTGTCGTTTGCCTGGTGGTTTTCTCGCCGGTGTTCGATCGGACGCCGGTCCCGTCGCCGTTCGGTGCGGGGACGATTCCCGGCGGCTGGCTGACCGCCGCGACCGTCTTGATTCGCTTTGCGCTTGGGATGTTCGTGCTGATCGCCCTGGCCAGCACGACGCGGTTTCCGGAGCTGCTCAAGGGACTGGAGCGGCTCGGCGTGCCGAAGTTGCTGGTGACGCAACTGCGATTCCTCTATCGTTATCTGTTCCTGCTGATTGACCAGGCCATGCACCTGAAACAGGCTCGGGCGGCTCGCGACGCCGGGCGCGGACCGCTTCGCTGGCGGTGGCAGAGCGGGGCCGGACTGATCGGGCTGCTGTTCATCCGAACGCTGGAGCAGGCCGAGCGGACGCACATGGCGATGATCGCGCGCGGGTATGACGGGACGATCCGTCTGCTGCGGCCATTGCAGTGGCAGGGTCATGACACGCTGTTTCTGGCGGCGACGGCGGTTTACCTGTTTATGATGCGCTGGGGTGCGCAGTTGGGAGGGTGGTTGCGTGGCTGAGCCGTTGCTGCAGATCGCCGGACTGACCTACGCCTACTCCGACGGGACCGAGGCTCTGCGCGGTGTCGACCTGGCCATCGATGCGGGTGAGAAAGTCGGGCTGGTCGGCCAGAACGGTTCGGGCAAGAGCACGCTGCTGATGTGCGTCAGTGGGCTGTACGCCGGGAAGGGGAGCGTTCGGGTGGAAGGCGTCCAACTGACCGCCTCGCGGCTGCGCGAGATTCGGGGGCGCGTGGGCCTGATCTTTCAGAGCCCCGACGATCAGCTCTTCATGCCGACGCTGGCCGATGACCTGGCGTTCGGGCCGGTGAACCTGGGGCTCGACGCCCACGAGGTCGGGCATCGGGTTGAGGATGCGGCCGAACAGATGGGGCTGTCGCAACTGCTGGACCGGCCACCACATCATTTGTCGATGGGGCAGAAACGAAACGCCGCCATTGCCTCGGTGCTGGCGATGCGGCCGGCGCTGCTGCTGATGGATGAGCCTTCGAGCAACCTGGATCCGCGCTCGCGACGGCGGCTGATCGAGGTGCTGACGCGGCTGAATGCGACGATGCTGATCGCTTCGCACGATCTGGCGCTGGTGGGGACGGTGTGCCGGCGAGTGGCGGTGATCGACGAAGGGCGGATTGTGGCCGACGGTGCGGCGGCCGAGATCCTGGGCAACGGCGAGCTGATGGAACGGCATGGCCTGGAGATTTGGCAGGGGGCAAGAGGGTGAGTAGACTTGAGGCGGTGAAGAAGCTATTGGCTGTTAGCTCTTAGCTCTTAGCTATTAGCTTCTGGTGGTTAGCGTTCAGCGAACCCCCCTCGGTCCCCCCTTGGTAAGGGGGGAAGACCACGGGGACGAACCCCGTGGCTCGCGGGACACTTTTTATGGACATTCAGCAGCGGATTGCGGAGATCATCAGGCACGAGGCCGAGGCCATCGCCTCGGTGCAGGTGAACGGCCAGTTCGAGAAGGCAGTACTGGCGCTGCGCGACTGCAAGGGGAAGGTGCTGACCACCGGCATGGGCAAGGCCGGTCACATCGCCCACAAGTTCGCGGCGACGCTCTGCTCGACCGGCACCCCGGCCGCGTTCATCCATCCCGGCGAGGCGGCCCACGGCGACCTCGGCCTGGTCGGTCAGGATGATTGCATCGTCGCCCTCTCCACGAGCGGCAAGACGAATGAGATCATCGAGATGCTCGAACTCGGCAGGCACCTCGGCCTGGCAACAATCATCGGGATCACCTCGCATCCGGATTCGCGACTGCGCGAGTTGAGCGACATCATCCTGGATATGGGCATCATCAAGGAGGCCTGCCCGCTCGGCCTGACCCCGTCGGCCAGCATCGCCGTCATGCTGGCCATCACCGACGCCCTGGCCCTGACGCTGATGGAGTTGAAGGGTATCACCAAGCACGACTACGGCCTGCGCCACCATGGCGGCTACCTCGGCCGCAAGGCACGAACGGATAATGTGTGAGGAAGCGGTCAGCGATCATAAGAAGCTGTCGGCCCTTAGCCCTTAGCTCTCAGCTGTCAGCTATTGGCGGCGATGGGTTGGCGAACACGGGCCCTGCCGGTCTGACGACGTCGTTGGGGCATGAGCAAGCGTTTCCATCAAATCCTGCTTATGGTCAGCTTCGTGGCATTCTCGTGGCTTGCCATGCAGGCTGTGCATGAGCTTGGCCACGTGCTCGGTGCGAAGATGACCGGCGGCACCGTGATTCGTGCCGTTTTGCACCCCCTGGCTTTGTCGCGCACGGATGTATCGCCGAATCCTCGCCCCCTCGTTGTAGTGTGGGCCGGTCCGATTTTCGGAGCGTTTCTGCCGCTTGTCGTATGCCTGATTGCCTCGCTGCTGCGAAGTCCCGGCTTGTATCTCTTCCGCTTCTTTGCCGGCTTTTGCCTGGTCGCCAACGGGGCTTATATCGCTGCGGGCTCGCTGCAAGAGATTGCGGACGCGGGAGACATGCTTCGCTACGGCTCGCACCACTGGCAGTTGCTCCTTTTTGGCCTGATTACTGTCCCGCTGGGTCTGTGCTTGTGGAACGGCCTCGGGTCGAAGTTCGGGCTCGGACAGGCCAAAGGTCAGGTGAGTCGAACGGCCGCGCTCATCTCGTTCGGGCTGCTTGTATTGATCGTGGCCGCCGAAATCCTGTGGACACGCAGGTCTTGAAGCCTCGGCAGGCGCCGCCCTCTCAGACCTTTGCCCCTCGGGTCTGATACCCCCTCCGACGCGGACGACTGGCCAATGACCCCCCTGCGCGGTACAAACCCCATTGCCACCCGGCCCCCGAAAACAGGGCGATGAGGCGCGACGTATGAGGCTGTGGTTTCCGCTTGTTCTTGCCGCGTCATTGTCCGTATCCTGTACACGCGTTACCAGGGAGTGCGAGCCCATGGAATTCCGTTTGCCGTCGATTGACTATCGTCCCGCCCCGTTCTGGTCCTGGAACGACGCTTTGATCGAAGAGGAACTGCGATGGCAGATTCAACAATTCAAGGCCGCCGGTTTCGGCGGATTCTTCATGCACTCCCGAGTCGGCCTGGAAACCGAGTACCTGTCCGACGAATGGTTCGCCAAGATCGGCGCCTGCATCGATGAGGCCCGCCAAATCGGCATGCTGGCATGGTTGTATGATGAGGACAAGTGGGCGAGCGGCTTCGCGGGCGGCTGGCTCAATCGCAGGTTCCCCGAGACGCGCGGCGTCGGATTGGCGACCGGGGCCATCCAGAAAGGTGAGTTGGACGAAGCCCTGGCGAAGCCCGACACGCTCGCCGTATTTGCCATCGACAACGATGAGCAGGGAACGGTTCGCTCCTGCCGCCGACTCAAGGCCGGCGATGAACCCACGAACGGTGAAATCATCTGGCGCTACTACACCCGACCGTTCTCCAACGACAACTGGTTCAACGGAGAAACCTACCTCGATATCCTGAATCCGCAGGCCGTGAAGCAATTCCTCGATATCACCATCGAGGGTTACGACAAACGGTTCCGAAACGATTTCGGCCGGGTCGTTCCCGGCATCTTCACCGACGAGCCCAACTTCTATCCGTGGGTCGGGGCTGATCTGACGGCCATGCCCTGGACCGCGGGAATGGCCGATCTCTTCAAAAGACGATTCGGTTACGACCTTGTGGATCAGCTTGATGCCCTGGCCTGCCGCCGCCCGGGGTTCCAGAAGATCCGGCATGACTATCATCGCCTGCTCACCGAGCGGTTCGTGGAGTCCTTCGCCAAGCCCTATGGCGAACTGTGCGGCCGGCTCGGCCTGAAGCTCACCGGTCACTGGTTGTGGGAAGACTCACTGCGGTCGCAGGTCATGCACATCGGGGCGGCCATGCCCCACTATGAGTACGAGCAGGTGCCTGGAATCGACCACCTTCGCCGCAATATCGAGGATCCGCTCACGCTCAAACAGGTTGCCAGCGTCGCCCACCAGTTCGGACGGAAGCAGGTGCTCTGCGAGATCTTCGGCGTCTCCGGTCAAGACTTCAGCTTTGAGGACGCCAAGTGGATCGGCGACTTCCATCTCGCCCTGGGCGTCAATTATTTCTGCCCGCACCTGACCCTCTACAGCTTGACCGGCGACCGCAAGCGCGACTATCCGCCGACCTTCAGCTATCACCAGCCCTACTGGGACCGCATGAGCTTCATCAACGACTACTTCGCCCGCGCGGGCTGGGTCACACGCCAAGGCGAGTTTCAGACAAAGATTCTGGTGCTCCATCCGATCGCCAGTGCGTGGGCCTTCACCTCCCGGTTTGAGGACTGTCCGGAGGTGGACTTCTATCACCAGGAGCTGGTGTCGCTGCAAAACGGCCTGCTCGGTCAGCACCTGGACTTTGACTACGGCGACGAGATGATTCTTGCCCGCCATGGCCGCGTCGAAGGACGCAGCCTGCGAGTCGCGTCGCACGGCACATACGAGGTCGTCGTCGTGCCTCCCTCGTTCACCTGGACGGCCGAAACGGTCGCCCTGTTGGAAGCATTGCTCGCCGCTGACGGCCGGGTCATCTTCGTCGGACAGCGACCGACAGCCATCGACGGCGTGCCGCAAGACGACCGCTGGGCTCCGCTGCTTGGCCACGCCAACGCCCGCCAGGTCGCGAACGAACCCGCGACCGTGGCCGAGGCGCTTGACAAAATCGGAGTCCGCGAAATCAGCATGACCGGCAGCGACGGCCGCGAGATCGATTCGATTCTCTGCCATCATCGGCGGTCAGGCGACAGGGACATCTACTTCTTCTGCAACACCTCGCGCCAGACGGCTCATGAAGCGAGAATCCTGCTGAATGCCGCCGGTTCTCCCCTGTGTTGCGACATGGTTTCAGGTGACATGCACCCGATGCCCGCGCACGTCAGCGAGGGCCGGTTGATCCTGACCCATCGATTCGAGCCGGTCGGCAGCCTGGCAATCATGTTAGAGCCCCGGCCATCCCTCGTCGGCCGCACGGCCGGTCGCCGTGAGACCGCCCGCGACATCCTGCAAGGGGACTGGTCTTTTGCCCGCACCCATCCCAACACGCTCGTACTGGACACTTGCCGCTGGGCCATTAATGACGGACCGCTCAGCGAGCCTTCGCCGGTCTGGAAGGTCCGTCGCGCGGCCTTCGACGCCGCCGGGCTCCAGGAGTACTGGGGCATTCAGCCGTGGGTCCTGAAACAGAAGGGCATCGTTCCCGGCAAAACTGCCAGGGTCGAAATGCGCTTCTTGTTCAAGTCGGAAATCAATCAGCCCAATGCCTCTCTTGTGGTTGAACTGGCGGAGAACTTCCACATCCGGCTCAACGGCCACGAGATCCCGGCGGACCGTTCACAGTGGCAGTGGGACAAGAAGTTTCGCAAGATACCTGTCGGCTCGCAGATTCGTCAGGGGGTAAACGAGCTGCTGCTGACCACCGTCTACAGACCGGGCGTCGAGATTGAGGATATCTTCATCGTCGGTGATTTTGCCACCCGGCAGGTCGGCGAGAACGGCTACGTCATCGTACCCGAGCCCGACAGGCTGACGATCGGCGACTGGGGCCCCCAGGGTTATCACTTCTACTCCGGCAGCATGGTTTACCGCCGGTCGATCCGATGTACCCGCCGGCCTGGGCAACGGACGGTATTGCGACTCAACAAGCCCGCCGGCACACTCTTCGAGGTTCGCGTCAACAACCAGACGGCCGGCCTGCTCGGCTGGCAACCGTGGGAGCTGGATATCACCGAATTCCTCGGTAGCGAGAACAATGATCTCGAGATCGTCGTGTACGGCAGCCTCCGCAACGCCTTCGGGCCGCTGCACAACAGGCAGTATCTCGAAAAGGGCAACAACTGGTGGATCGGGCCGGAGGCGTTCACCGACGAGGCCAACTGGACCGACCGGTATCTGTTCGCCCCGTACGGGTTGCTCGGCGGCGCTGAATTGATCACTTCCGAATGATCCCGACTGCGTGTATCCTATCCGGGCGGGCCAACCGGCCGGGCCACGGAGTTGCGCAGGGGTGTATGTCAATGAGTCTCTCTCCCTCCACAAAAGAACTGGACGGCACCGGGCTGATCGAGCGGGATCCCTGGCTCAGGCCCTATGCTGAGGCGCTGCGACAGCGATACGCGCGTTACCGGGCCGCCGTGGACCGCCTTACATCCGCGTTCGGCTCGCTGGAAGCAGCGAGCCGCGGCCACGAATACTTCGGCCTGAACCGGGGCACACACCAGGGCCGGCCGGGCGTCTGGTACCGCGAATGGGCGCCGGGGGCAAAGGGCGTGTTCCTGACCGGTGATTTCAACGGCTGGAACCGCCAATCGCACTCGCTGGCCAGGGACGAATTCGGCGTCTGGAGCATTTTCCTGCCCGACGATCAGTCCACCGCTCGGCTTGTTCACGGCAGCAGGATTAAAGTACACGTGCACACCGCAACGGACGCCAAAGACCGTATCCCCGCCTACATCCGCCGGCTGACAAACGAGCCGCACTCGGCAGACTGGGCGGGGCAGTACTGGAATCCCGCGGCCCCCTACGCGTGGAGGAACGTACCCCCACAGATTCACAGCCCGCGCATCTACGAAGCTCATGTCGGCATGGCCACCGAGCAGGAGCGAATCGGCACCTACCAGGAATTCACCCGAAACGTGCTGCCCCGCGTTGCGGCGGCCGGATACAACGTCGTGCAGTTGATGGCCATTCAGGAACACCCCTACTACGCCTCGTTCGGCTACCACGTGAGCAACTTCTTCGCCCCCTCGTCCCGGTTCGGAACGCCGGAAGACCTCAAGGAACTGATCGACAACGCCCACGGGCTGGGGCTGCTGGTGCTGCTCGACATCGTGCACAGCCATTCCGTCAAGAACGTCAACGAGGGATTGAACCGGTTCGACGGAACGGATCATCAGTACTTCCATGCCGGCCCGCGAGGCGAACACCCGGCGTGGGACTCGCTGCTGTTCGACTACGGCAAGACGGAGGTGCTCCGTTTCCTGCTCAGCAACCTGCGCTACTGGCTGGAGGAGTTCCGGTTTGACGGGTTGCGATTCGACGGCGTCACCAGCATGATGTACCTGCACCACGGCTTCAAGACCTTCTCCTCGTATGACGATTACCTGATCCACGATATCGACACCGATGCCGTCGCCTACCTGCAACTGGCCAACCAGGTCGCTCATGAGGTGAACCCCAGGGCCATCACCATCGCGGAGGACGTGTCGGGCATGGTGGGACTGGCCCGGCCGTTGGATGAAGGAGGCATCGGGTTCGACTACCGGCTCGCGATGGGCATACCGGATTACTGGATCAAGCTCCTCAAGGAATATCGGGACGAACAGTGGAACATGGGTGAGATCTGCCACACCCTGACCAACCGCCGGCCGGCCGAGAAGCACATCGCTTACGGCGAGAGCCACGACCAGGCACTGGTCGGCGACAAGACCATCGCGTTCCGCCTGATGGACGCGGAGATGTACTGGCTGATGAGCAAGGCGGTCGGGTCGAATCTGATCATCGAGCGGGGCATGTCGCTGCACAAGATGATTCGCTTGATCACGTTCGCCCTGGGCGGCGAGGGATACCTGAACTTCATGGGCAACGAGTTCGGGCACCCGGAGTGGATCGACTTCCCCCGCGAGGGCAACGGATTCTCCTACAAGTATGCCCGGCGGCAATGGTCCCTGTGCGATGATCCGCTGCTGCGGTACCGCGATCTGGCCACGTTTGACCGCGAGCTTCAGGCACTGGACGAGCGGTTCGGCCTGCTGGCCGCCTCGGATACCGAGATCCTTCACACCGACGAGGGCTGCAAGCTGATCGCTTGCCGACGCGGCCCGCTGGTGTTCGTCTTCAACTTCCACCCGACCGACTCGCATCCTCACTATCGGATCGGTGTGCCCGGACCCAGCGACTACAAGATCATCCTCAACACGGATGATTTCTGGTTCGGCGGCCACGGAATCGTTGCCACAGGCCAGATCTACCCCTGTCAGTATCAGCCGGCGCACGGTCGGAACCAGAGCATTCAGATCTACCTGCCCACGCGAACGGCGCAGGTGCTCGCAAAAGTGTGAAACGGTTGAAGCAGGCCGTGAGCCGCAAGAACACTCGACTGAGCGTCGGCCGCCGGTGTGCCTCTCGTGGCCGGCGTCGGCGGCGCGGTTCAGACACGAAAACGGCCGGCGAACTCACCGGCCGTTGGCAGGTTCCTCATGGCGGTTGCGGCCACCCGGTCGTCGAGGAAGCTGATGGCGCCACGCGGGCAGACCGCTTCATGCCCTG
>JAUCQB010000244.1 GCA_030372985.1 Phycisphaerae bacterium | reverse complement strand
GTTCGGAACTCGTCGGCAGCGTCAGATGTGTATAAGAGACAGGTTTCATGTTGTATAATACAATCTGGCCGGCTGCCCGACGATTGTATGGAGTGGTTTCTGAGTTGTCCGTCTGCTTGATCATCATTATACCACAACCAAAAACGGAGGCACTGCAATGAAAAGAACTCGACTTTCAGCAGAACAGAAAGAGGCTCTGTTGTTCCGCGTTCTCGAACTCTACGTAAACAAGAGACTTGCGGCACCAGAGATCACCAAGAAGATCGCCGGAGAGCTCGGACTGGAGCTGCAGCGCACCAATCTCTACCCGCTCCTGCGAGAAGGGGTCCGACGGGGGTTCCTCCGTTTCACGCCGCCCACGAGCGACTCCCTTCGGGAACGCGTTGCGGAAAAACTTGAGTTGAATCCCGCGCGCATCCACGTGGTGAATGCACGTCAGGACAAGGACGATGAGCACGTCGCCGCCACCGGCGCTGAAGTCGTGCTGTCACTGATCAAGAAGTTCAGCCTCTGCAAACCCCGGGAACCGATTCATCTGGGGCTCGGACCGGGAAGGGCAACCCGAGCGCTCGCGAGAAACCTTGGCCTAGCGATGCGTGCGGAGCTACACGCGCCGAAACTCGCCCTGCACGCGATCACCGCAGGCTGCCCCTCTCGATCACCGATGTACGCACCGCTCGCCTTTTTCAGCTTTTTCGAGCCGGATATCGTGGCGGAGGCGGATGCCCTCTTCACCGAGCCCGTCGTGTCCTGTGCGGAGTACGAGACGATCAAGCAACGGCCGGGCTTTGCGAAGGCTTTTGCCAAGCGGGACAAGATCGACATCGTGGTCACCTCGCTCGGCGATGCGGATGACAGGCACGATCTGTTCCGGAATCTTCATGAGGGCTACGAGGATACCGATCCGCCCACGGGCAAACGAAAGGCCGACTCCGCGGCCCTCCAGGATCTGAAGCGACAGGGGTGGCGAGGCAACGTCCAATTCAGGCCTTACAGCAAAGAGGGCATCATCCACGAGGCCCCCCACTCGTTCCGCGCCCCGACCCTGTTTGAACTCGAGGACTTGAGAAACATGGCAAGCGCGGCCATCGATCAGAAGCACCCCCGGGCCGTGGTCTTGACCGTCCAGCCGTGCGGCCGGTGCAGCAAGCTGCGCACGGGGGCCCTCCTTCCGCTGCTCCGCGTCCCAGAACTGCGGGTATGGAGTGAACTGGTTGTTGACGCCGCCACCGCCCGTGACCTCCTGCGGCAGACGGCGGTGTGAGCAGGGCCGCGGATGGGAACCCGACGTTCGATCGGGTGCCACAGTCGCGCTGCAATTGAACACCCGGCACCGTGTCCCCGGCCGCCGGGCTGCCGCCCGGAGATGCTTCTACCCCGGCGGCGGTTCGCCCCAACGACGCGAAACCGCCAGAGATCAGCCAGAAGGCCTCCGGGCAAGCCTGGTCACGACAGCGAGCGGAAGAACAACCGACCGCAGTGCGGCACAAGCCGCCGAAGAATGACCGGTCGGAGCCCCGAATCCTCAACTCGTCATTCTCCAACCTCAACTCCTCGTCGCCTCTTCATACATGGCCACGATGTTGGCCGGCGGGACCTCGGAGAGAATGTTGTGCACTTGGGTAAAGACAAATCCGCCGCCGGGCGCGAGGATGTCGATGTTGCGGCGGACGTGTTCGCGGACCTCCTGCGGTGTGCCGCGCGGCAGGACCTTCTGCGTGTCGCACCCGCCGCCCCAGAAGGTGACGTCCTTGCCGAATTCCTTCTTGAGCCGGGCGGGCTCCATGTCGCGGGCCGAGATCTGGACCGGATTGATCACCTGGACGCCCACCTCAATCAGATCGCCCAAGAGCCCGTAGATCGAACCGCACGAGTGCAGGAAAACCCGTATGTTGGGGGCCAGCTTGTGGACCCGGTCAATGATGGCCTTGTACCGCGGCTTGAACACCCTGCGAAAAAGCTCCGGCGAGAAGAACGGCCCGGCTTCCATGCCCAGATCGTCGCCCAACTGGATGAGATCGACATGGTCCCCGAGCACCGGCAGCAGGCGGTCCAGGCCCGCCAGATGCGTCTCCACCAGCTTGTCGAGCAGGGCCTCGGCCTTGTCCGGCTCGGCCACCAGATCCATCAGCGTGTTGTCCATGCGGCGCAGATAGGCCGACCATTCAAAGAGGTTGGCTCCAAACGCGATCATGATCGCTTTGTCGGTGGTCTGCCGCAGGCGGGCGACATGGGCGGCGATACGCTGGAGGTTGTCATCGCCCAGGCCGCCGGCGTAAATCGGCTCGGCCAGAGCCCCCCAGCAGACCTTCCCCATGCACCGTCCGATCTGGTCGAGCAGATCCGGCCAATCGTCACGGTTGAAGGGGTAGTGCGTCTGACTAAAGTACGTGCTGCCGGCAATCATCCGGGCCAACTCGGTCCCTTCGGCATCGACGGCAATCCAGTCCGTGTTGTCCCGTCGGAAGTCGAGGTATTGGGGGATTTGACAGGGCGAGCCGTCGGGCAGCACCCAGTCCTTCCACCCGTTCGGATCGAAATCCCGCCCGGCGTTGATCGCGTCGATGCGAAAACGCTCGAGATAGAAGTCCTCCGGCTCGGCGAGTTGCTGAATCACGTCGAAGACGCGTGTCCGGCCATCCTTGACGCCCAGATAGGCCTTGAGCCGCCCGTAGGCCACGGCCTGGATGCCCGTCGATCGCATGGCCCCGCAATCAACAGGGAGCCGGTCCGGCTCCTTGTGATCGATGGCCGCCAGAATTCGCTCCCGCGAGGTCATCATTTCGAGGCTCCTCTCGCCGGCCTATACTATATCCCGTCGGCCGAGCGGCCGGAAGAATCGTATTCCTGCCGGAGCAGGGTATGCCCGAGCTGATCTTGAATGGAAAGCGCATTGACATCGGCGTGGGCGAGTCGCTGCTGGCTGCAATCGTCCGCTCCGGCGAGGCCGCCCATATGGTGGCCAGTTCCTGCCCTGCGGCCGGCCGCTGCAAGGAGTGCATCGTCCAGGTGCTCGCGGGCAGCGAGGCCCTGAGCGACTGGACCGAGGCGGAAGCCTTCCTCCGTCACCACGCCGACAGCGAAACCGTCATTCATCGGCTGGCCTGTCAGGCAAGAATCGCTCGAACCGATGCCGTGGTCCATGTCGAGGCCTTCAAGCGGAAACTCGACATCGCCATGCATGGTCGCCAGGCCACGGATGCATTCGATCCGTGGATCACGTGCGACGCGGGCTGCCTGCTCTGCGACGGTGAGGAGTTCGGCAGGCACACCGGTCCGATCTACGGGCTGGCCGTGGATGTCGGCACCACCACGGTGGTTCTCCACCTCGTCGACCTGCGGACCGGCGACACGCTGGACATGCGGGCGTTCGAAAACCCCCAGCGGTTCGGCGGCAGCGACGTCATCCATCGTATCTCGTATGACGGCCACAACCCGGGTCGGCTTCATCGCACGATCATCGCTTATCTGAACCGCGAGATTCATGCGCTGCCCATCGACCATACGGGAATCGTGCTCGTCGTGGTGGCGGCCAATCCTGCGATGCGAGACCTGTTCTTGGGTCTCGATGTGCAGTCCATCGGCCGGTCACCGTTCATGTCCGCGACGCAGGCGGACCTGCTGGCCGGCCGGCGCCGAAGCACCGCCGTGTGGACATCCGGTCAGGCATTGGGAATCGAGATTCACCCCCAAGGGCGCGTCTACGGCATGCCGCTGATCTCGAACCACGTGGGAGCGGATACCGCCGCAGTCCTGGCCACGCTTTCCATCACAGGCGAACCGTTCATGGTGATCGACATCGGCACGAATACGGAGGTGGTCGCCGGTTGCGGTGACCGTCTGCTGGCGGCCTCCTGTGCCGCCGGGCCGGCCTTCGAAGGAGGACGGCTCGGATGCGGGATGGCCGCGTCCGAGGGTGCTATCACCAGGATGCGCCGGCGTCCGGGCGGCTGGGATCTGTCGCTCATCGGCGAACGCCCGGCCAGAGGCATTTGCGGGTCCGGGCTGGTAGACATCCTGGCTGAACTGCGCCGAACCGAGGAGATTGACGCATTGGGACGGCTCGACAACGGCGAGACTCGCGTGACCGTGGTCGACGATCCTCCGCTGCACTTCACACGCCGGGATGCCAGCGAACTGGCCCAGACCAAGGCGGCTATCGGCCTGGGGCAAAAAGTGGTGCTGCGGCATCTGAGGATCGGCCCGGGCGACCTGCGAGCGTACTACCTGGCCGGGGCGTTCGCCAATCATATCGATCTCGAGAGCGGCCGGCGGATCGGTCTGCTGCTGCCGGTGCCGGATGAACGCGTCATTCGCATCGGCAACGCCAGCGTCGAGGGCGCCAAGGGCGTGCTGCGGAGCCGCTCCTGCCGCGACCGCGTCGAGACGATGGTCAGGCGGATGGAACACGTGGAATTGGAGAAAGAACCGGATTTCTTCGACCTCTTCGCCGAGATGACGCTGCTGCAGCCGATTCCGGCGTGAGTGATCGCCGGCCCCTGGAACGGTCGCATCCCCCGCAACAACACCCTCACGGAGCCGGACTCATTCAACGCAGCCGCTTCAGCCGGGGTGCGGAACCGTCGGCCGGGACGTCGGTCAGGCCCAGCACAGTGGCTTTCTGAACATTGATCTGGTAATTGACGCTGAAGGACAGGCCGCCCAGGTCCGCGGCAACGTCCAGAACTTCGGTCTGGGAAACCACCGGGTATCCGCCGAATGCCTCGCCCGCGTCGTCGATGTACCCGTCGTCATTGAGATCGGACCCGGCGTAGAGACGGTATTCGCCCGCGTAGACCTCCTCGAAAGAAAACGCATAGTCCTCCGAGGCGTCGGTCTCGTCCTGAGCGTAGGCCTCGAGCGTTTGGGGATCCACCAGAAGCACGTACACGGTGCCCACGTTGCCGCCCGTTGCCGTGACCGACCCGACGGTCATCCGGACCGTGACGGTCGCATTGCCGTCGTTGGACACAAACGTGACCGAGCCGGAGTAGACGCCGTTCGCCAGGCCGGTGCGGTCGACGGTGATTTCGTAGGAGCCCTCCCCGCCGGAGGACGGGCTCACGGAAATCCAGCTCTTGGACGAGACCACATCGCTCACGATCAGCGTTCCGCCGCCGACGTTGCTCACCGTCACATCCGCCGATGTCAGTACCGAGCCCAGAGAGATGTCCTGTGGCACAACCCGCAGCAGCGGCGCATCGGACGCCGCCGATCCGGCAATCTGCAAGGCTGCCCGAACCGCATTCGGCGCGTTGATCAGGCCATAGCCGAAAGAGGTGTCACGTCCGGGAACGCCCAGGTCGTCCACGATGTCGATCGACGTTCGCGCGTGCGTGCCGGCCAGTAGTTGATCGAAGTCCGCGGGCGTCAGGTCCGGATTCACCGCTTTCATCAGAGCCACGACGCCGGCCACGTGCGGGCAGGCCATCGAGGTGCCGTCATAGAAGGCATAGGTGTACCGTCCGTCGTCTTTCCGGATGGTGCTCAGCACGCCATCGCTCACGCCGTCGCCGTCGCGGTCCGCGTTCAAATCACCCCCCGGCGCGCAAACCGCCACCGTGGAGCCGAAGTTCGAGTACGACGCGCGATTGCGAAGCTGGTCCACCGCCCCGACGTTGACCACGCCGTTGATGGCCCCGGGGAACGAATTGTCGGCACTGGTGGCCTCGTTGCCCGCAGCGGTGACGATGATCGCACCGGCCTGCCGGGCCGCGACAATGGCGTTGGTCAACACGCTTGACGAACCCGGCCCGCCGAGACTCATGTTGATGATGTCCGCTCGCCTGGCCGGCAAAGTCCCTGAATCGTTGCTCAGACGAGCAGCATAGCGCACCGCCTGGGCGATGTCGTAGTCCGTGCCCTCGCCGGCCCGGCCCAGCACGCGCAGAGGCATGATGCGCGCGTTCCAGGCGACTCCGGCCACCCCCGTGGTGTTGTTGGTGCGGGCGGCGACGGTGCCGGCCACGTGCGTTCCGTGAAAACTGCTGGAAATCCCATAACCCGCCGAGTCACCCGGATCATCCGGGTCCGGATCGATGCCGTTGCCGTCCATGGCCGTGGTCGCGCTGCTGATGAAGTCGTAGCCCGTAACGAACTGCCCCGCCAGATCAGGATGACCGAGCGCGACCCCCGTGTCGATCACCGCCACAATCACGCCGGAGGTGCCGGTGGTGACGTTCCAGGCCTCCGGCAGACCGATCAGGCGATAGTGCCACTGGTAGCCGTAGAATTCGTCGTCCGGCACCGCGAAAGCGCGCCGGATGTAGTTGGGTTCAGCGCACTCGACGCCGGCCTGGCGGCGCATGGCCTTGATCGCGGCAATCGTTGGCGAGATGTCCGCTCCCGCCGTGCGAGCCCGTGCTACGGCCTTGTGCGCGCTACCCGCTTCGAGACTCAGCCGTAGCCGGTGAAAGCCGCCGGAGTTGCTGCTGTCATTGATCTCCTCGACACCGATGCTTTTCTGCATGGCTGCCCGGGAGGACTTGGTCGTTTCAGAGTACTTGACGAGTATTTCGCCGTCCACGTGCGGATACAGACTCGACAGCCGATCCTGCTGCGCCTGGGAGCTCAGCGACGTGGTCACGGTCTCGCCGACCAGCAGCGAGTAGAGCCCACCCTGGTCATTGTCATGGATGACGCTGTAGCCGCGAACCTCAATCAGATAGGTGGCATTGGCGGAGGCAGTCACCTGCTCGGCCTTGCCGACGCCTTCCGAACTGTCAAGCAACTGGTTGCCGGTATCGTCGTAGAGGTACAGATCGAAATCGTTGTCGTCGGGATCGGCAAGCAACAATGTTGCCGACTGCCCGGTTGCCATCTGCACCAAGTACACGTCTCGCACATCATCGCCGCCGGAAAGGCTCCCGAGGAACCCTCCGACCGTGCAAGGGTTGGGCACGGCCTGAGCCCCGCCAGGGCTGACCACGTCGTTATACGCAGTCGGATTGCTCGCGTCGGCTGTATCACCGTCGACAACAAGCGTATTGCCGACATTGACAGAACCACCAACAGAGACCCGTGCAACAGGCGTGGACGGGTCGCCGTCGCAATGGTCGAACTTGATTTCTCCATAGTCCGAGCACCCGTCCCCGTCGCTGTCAACGACATGGAAGGGGGTATCCAACGAATCGTAGGGATCCGTTGGTGGATTGTTGTCAATCTCTTCCTGGTCCGTGAAGCCATCGCGGTCGGAGTCCACGTCGACCGTAATGCATCCCTGGCCCATGGTCAGCCCGATCGCCGGCAACAAGCCGGCAACTGCCAAGACAGACATGAGCTGGTGACTTCGCATCGGACCGTCCTCTCATGGCCCATCCAAGACACGCTGTGTCAAGGATTTATCCGGACCAAGTGACTGGCAAGGGGCCGTTCCTGCCCTGTAAGACAAGCGCCTTTCAACGTTGTTTGCAGCAACGCAAGCATCCCCGGCCCAGCGGGTTGTGGCGCTGCTCGCGTTCACTGGTGATCGGCTGTCCGGTCGCGCCAGGTTGGATCTTTTTGTGGACACCGGCTTTACGGAAAAAACTCGCATGGAAGCCTGAAACGGTCAGCCTGAAAACCGCAGCGTGTCAAGGAGAGGCTCCTCCGGAACGCACATGCAGTCAGCGGGCCACCCCACCAGGGCGGACAAACGGTCGCGGTGCTACCCCAGGGCAACGTCGAGGCTCATCATGGTGGCAAACCCGATCATGGTCCCGACCGTGGCGAAGTCCGTGTACTTGTCACGCTGGGACTCGGGAATCAGTTCCTCGACCACCACGAAGATCATGGCCCCGGCGGCAAAAGCCATGCCGTAGGGCAACAGCATCTTCATGGTGAAAACCAGCCATGCCCCAAGGACACCGGCCAGGGGCTCGACCATCCCGGATGCCTGGCCCATCATGAAGGCCTTGAACCGGCCAACCCCCTCGCGGCGCAGCGGCATCGAGACAGCCATGCCCTCCGGAAAGTTCTGCAAGCCGATCCCAAGCGCCAACGCGATGCCGCCCAGGGTCATCTGGCGAGCCATCTCGGGATCAATCCCACTGCCGATCGCGCCGAAGGCAACGCCAACCGCCAGGCCTTCGGGAAAATTGTGCAGGGTGATCGCCAGCACCAGCAGGACGCTGCGCTGCCAGGAAGTTTTAATGCCTTCCGCCTCGGACGTATCCAGTCCCAGGTGCAGGTGGGGCAGGATCTTGTCAATGATGTACAGGAAGAAGCCGCCCGCCAGGAAACCCACGACGGCCGGCTTCCAGTCGCCATCGGCCATGTCGATGGCCGGTGCCAGAAGCGACCAGTAGCTGGCCGCGATCATGACGCCCGCGGCCATGCCCAGCAGCCCATCCATGATTTTCTGGTTGACGTTCTTGAAGAAGAGAACCGGCGCCGCCCCCGCCGCGGTCACGAACCATGTGAACAACGTGGCGATCAGGGCCTGCGTGATCGGGTGGTACTGGTTGAGGAAACTCAGCAAGAAGTCATTCATGGGACATGCTCAACCCGCACATCGCGAGAAGCTACCTATCGTCCAATCTCCCAACCGCATCACGAGCACGGAATCGGTATGTTGACCGACACACATCCGCACCCGAACCGCCGCCCGAGCCTCGTGACCAGTCTATGAGACACACCGTCGTCTCTGCCGGATGCCCGTGCCTTACATTTCAGAGAACTGGTCCTTACCCACGCCGCACTCGGGGCAAACGAAATCATCGGGGAGATCTTCGAACGGGGTCCCGCCCGGGATGCCCTGGTCGGGAACGCCGATAGCAGGGTCATAGACCCAACCGCACACATCGCAGACGTACTTCTTCATCAATGATTCCTCCCGAAACAAAGGCGCCGGAATAGCGGCGGTTTCGCACAAAACGATCTCACGGGTCAACGCAGAGATTCTCACCGGCCTTGCGCCCGGCCGCAACCCGCAGCGCGTGGTCCGCCAGTCGAGCTCCGGCTTCGCGGCACTCGGCCAGTGTTGAGGCGTCCGGAGAATACGGAACGGCGATCATTTCGCGCAGCAACTCCCATTTCATCGCCTTGATGGCCGCCTCGACCGTCTCCGGCCCGCCCTTCGACCAACCATAGGCCCCGAACGCCAGACCGGCCTTGTTGGCCGGACGCAGACCTTTCAGATAGGTCAAGACCGCACCCATCATCGGCATCATTCCCTGGTTCAGCGTGGATGACCCGACGGCGACGGCCGCGGCATCGAGCACTTCCGCGGCAATCCGGGTCAGATTGGAGCGGCGGATGTGGATGAGATGGGCCGCGACGCCCGGCTTGGACGCGCCTTCGTGAATGGCGGCCGCCATTCGACCGGTATTCTCCCACATCGAATCGTAGAGCACGAGAACCTTGGGCTTGGGCCGGCACTGCACCCAGTTCTGATAACAGCCAATGATCTCTCGCACGAAGCGCCGCCAGACCACGCCGTGACTGGGGGCGATCATGTTGATCCGCAGCCCGGCCACCGTCTCCAGGGTCGCCGCCACCTGCCTGGCGTACGGCATGATGATGTTGGCGTAGTAGGTTTTGGCCTCGTCCATCAGGATGCAGAGAGGCGCCTGGTCGTCGAATCGCTGCGACGAGGCATAGTGCTGACCGAAGGCGTCCATCGAGAAGAGCAACTCGTCTTCGGGAACATAGGTGAACATCGACTCGGGCCAGTGCACCATCGGAGTCTCGATGAACCGCAGCGTTCGCCGGCCGAGACGGATCTCGTCGCCGGTCGAGACGGCTCGCGTCTTCCACCGCGACGTGTCGTGATAGCGGGCCAAGGTGGGCATTGCCTTCGCGGCACCGACGAGCGTGGCTTTCGGCAGCGCCTTGAGCACTGTGCTCAAACCGCCGGCATGGTCGGGCTCGGCGTGGTTGCAGATCACGTAGTCCACTCTCTCCAGCGGCGTGAGAGCCGCGACCCGGGTCAACAGATCGTCCGCGAAAGGGGCTTTGACTGTGTCAATCAGGGCCGTCTTCTCGTCTCGAATCAGATAGGCGTTGTAGGTGACGCCTCGATCCGTCTGATAGCTGTGGAAGTCCCGCAAGGTCCAATCCACATGCCCCACCCAGTCGATGTTGTCTCTCAGTACAGTCTCCATCAGTCCAACTCCGGGCGACCGTTCGTGTCGTTCCCTGTTGCCAATACGAGCACTTGCTTCGGTGCCCCCTGCCTGAGACACCTCGGCGCCGCCGGCAGATCCGCGGACGGCTTGCCCGAGGCTGCCCCGGCCGACGGCTGAGCGAATCCGGGATCATCCTCGGCAGCACCCGCCGTGCACGACCGGCAACGCACGTCCCGTGACCCGCCGGCGGTCACCCGGGCCATGGTACGAAAAGCCTGCCACGCATTCCAGACGCGCGAAAGGCGCCTGACCTCAGCTATGGGGTGTTTGCCACGCGCGCGGGATATCCCAGCGAGGAGATCATCTCAGCAAGAGACTCGGCGTTCAACGGTCGGCCGGTCACAACGACCCGGCCGTTCGGCACATCCACCTCGGCCGAAGAGACTCCCGGTCGGTCGGCCAGCACGCTACGGACGGCCGTTGCACAGTGATCGCAAGTCATTCCGGTGACAACCAGCTCCACGCGCTGATCGCCCGATGCACCCGTCGCGGTCTTCTTCGACACCGCGGCCCCCCGGTCCCGTCGCGACACCGCATATGAACCGGCCAGTACGCCCAGCAGCACAATCGCCCAGACGTGCGACCGGATCGCGGCTGTCTCGCCGCCATGCACGTGTCCGCCCAGATGGGGCACCCTGGCACCGGTGACCGCCACGATGGCGTTCAGCAGCAGGCCGAACCCGACCGCGCTGATCGCGACGGTGGCCATGTACAACACCGCGGGTCGCCGACCGAGAACCTTCCACAAAGTGGTGAACGTAGCCGCGTTGGTCGCCGGGCCGGAAATCAGGAAAGCCAGCGCCGCCCCGGGCGACGCACCCATGTGAATCAGCCCGGCGGCAATCGGAATGGAGGCGGTGGCGCACACGTAAACCGGTATGCCCGCCGCCATCAGCAACAGAATGGAGAGTATGCCCCCTCCAATGTATGGTTCCAGCGAACCCTGCGGGATGAAAGCGGCCATCGCCCCGGCGATCACCACGCCCACCATCAGAGCCGCGCCAATGTCTTTGGGCAGGACGGTAAAGCCGTATCGCAATCCGGACCCCAGCGTCCTCCCTGTGGGTTGCGGTCCGGGTCCACAGGCCAAACCGTCTTTCTCAGCGCGGGGCGTCGTCGAGTCGGCATCGGGCGCCCCCCCATCGCGTTCGCCGAAAAACCGGACCAGCGTTCCGCCGAGAAGACCGGTCAGAAAGGCCATGATCGGGCTGAAGATCGCGAACACCGGCCCGAGCATGGCGTACATGGCCGCGATACAATCCGCCCCGGTCTGCGGCGTGGCCAGCAGGAACGCGGTCGTCGCCGCGCGGCTGGCACCCTGTCGGCGCATGGAGGCCGACACCGGTATCACGCTGCACGAGCACAGGGGCAGTGGCACACCCAACAGCGCCGCTTTGAGCACCGGACCCGGACCGTGCCCACCGAGGTGACGCTCGACCCATTTCGGCGATATCCAGACCGAGAGCAGGCCGGCCATCAGAAAGCCGAAGAGCAGATAGGGAGCCATCTGCCCCAGCACCTGCCAACTCTCGACCACAAGCATCCGGACCCCATCAAGCATCATCTCCAATCATAGTCCCTCAACGCCGGCCGGGCCAAGCACATACAGCGCGCGGCCGGCTCGCCGGTGGGCTACCGCCGCCGGCTCCTGCGATTGTTTCCATGGCCTTCGACGGTTCCTAGAATACCGGTCATGAGCGAGCGGGAGCACGACACCGTCTGGGATCGCACCCGGCTGGAGGCTCCGCACACCCAGCCGGACAAGGCACAGCGCGTGCGGCGCATGTTCGATGCCATTGCCCCAACCTATGAGCTGGTCAACACGCTGGCCAGCGCCGGGCGCGATCGGTACTGGCGCCGGGAGATGGTTCGGGTAACCGCCGTTCGTCCCGAGGATGTGCTGCTCGATTTGGCCTGTGGAACGGGCGACGTGGCTCGCGCATTCGCCTCGGGCGACCCGCGGCCGACCACGATCATCGCCGCCGACTTCTCACGCGCGATGCTGCAACTGGCCGCCAAGCGTCCTGCCGCCGGTACGCTCTTCACCCAAGCCGACGCTTTGCACCTGCCTCTGGCCAACGGTTGTGTCACCATCGTCAGTTGTGCCTTCGGCATCCGCAACTTTCAGAACCTCGGCGCCGGCCTGAGTGAGATCCACCGAGTCCTGGCTCCCGGCGGACGGGCGGTGATTCTCGAATTCACCATTCCCTCAATGGCGATCTTCCGTCATCTGTACCGCTTTTATGTTGGTCGAGTGCTTCCGGCCTTGGCGTGGCTCGTCAGCCGCGACCGCACCGGGGCATATCGCTATTTGCATAAGTCGGTGTTAAGCTTTCCAAGCCGCGTGGAAATTGTATCCAGCCTCAAGACTGCGGGTTTCTCGGATATCGTCGTCCGCCCGCTCTCCTGGGGCATTGTGACCATCTACCTGGCAGGCAAAACAGGCATCTGAGCGCCGTCACCCGTATTGCGGGCCGACGTGCAAGGCTGTCGAATAACAAAGGTTCAAGTTACAGGGCTGGCGAGAATTGCCGGAATCAACCCGTGAAAACTCAGATTGGCCGCGGATGGGCCTGGGCCGGGCCTGGCGCGTGATCCAGCGGGCCAGCGGTCGCGCCGAGGAGCCGCCGGCCAGTACGGACGTCTGGCGATGGACCGGCCGGAAATACCGCGTCCGGGCCGTGCTGTTTCTCCTCACGGATGCCCTGTTGTTTGCCGGGCTGGGCTGTTTTACCTTCTGGCTGCGAACCGGTCACGGTCTGCCGTTCCTCTTCCGTCAGTACTGGGACTACCTGTGGCAATCGTTCGACCCGACCCTCGACCGCCAGATCACCTTGCTCGAGTTCCTGCTGCAGCCGATCCCGGCTCAACAGGTGCCGTGGATGCTCGTGATTCACGGGCTGGTGCTGGCAAGCCTGACCGCCATCCCCATTCTGGTCTCGATGCTCTACCGTTTCCCGTTCGCTCTGATCTTCACCGCGATCATCGGCTTCTTCGCCATGCTCCCGTGGCTGGCCATCACGGTGACCTTCTGCTGCTACCTGGCCCGTTGGAGATACCTTCAGTTCTCCTTCCGGTATGCGACGGCGCTGATTTCTCTGCTGCCTGTCGTCGTCTACTACCTGATGGCAACGCGGAATACTCCCGGCATCGAGCATCTGACGCCACTCGAGCTGTTCAAGCTGTATCTGCCGGTCGTGATCGCCTTGATTGCCGCGTGCGTCGTCATGGCGATCGTCCTGATCATTGCCCGCGTGGTGAATCACCGGCCGGGCGCGATCGCGCCGCTGATGGCCATCCTGTTTGCCACGCCCGTCATCCTGTTTGAGACCAAAGTCGGGCGCGACGAGTTGAGCTACCGGCTGCTGGAAAGAGGGTTCGGACCCAGTTCTCGCGAGCACTTTCTGGGCCATGCGGATGCCGAGGAGACGATCGCGCGGACCGCCGAGGCCACCAGGGGTGCTTCCCCTGCTCCTGCCCCGCCGATCGAATCGCTCGTTCAAATCGTTCGCGACGATCTGAAACTGCAAGCGGCATTGGGCCAGACGGGCCGGAGCCGCGTGGCCAAAACGCTGGCGACCGACTGGTACGCCCAGAGGGACCTGGCGCTCAGCGAGTGCCAACGGTTTCTCCTCCATTTCCCTTATAGCGAGTACGTCCCCAGTGTGTTGTATCTGCAGGGCCGGGCCACCGATCTGCGTCTCAACCCGGATTTCACCTATCTGCAGGATTCGCTCATTCTCACCTACAATGAAGACTTCCCGAACGCGGCCTCGGCCGACGTGTGGCGAAAGCTCGTGGAAAGGGCCGCCGACTCGGAACCGGGCTGCGTGGCCATGTATCGACTGGCCGTTCTCGAGACCCGCCGAGGGCACGTGCAAGATGCCCTGGACCTGCTCGGCAAGCTGGTCGCCGTTTTCGGCAAGC
Source organism: Phycisphaerae bacterium (assembly GCA_030372985.1). Taxonomy (GTDB): domain Bacteria; phylum Planctomycetota; class Phycisphaerae; order UBA1845; family PWPN01; genus JAUCQB01. The sequence continues at coordinate 10,010 of JAUCQB010000244.1, read as the reverse complement.
GAAAGACCACCGACACGGCACCGACGGAGACATCGGGCTGGCGAAACTTCCTGGCCAAGAGGCCACCGGCCAACACGCTGGGTATTGACGTAACCGCAACCGTCCAGGACGCCCGCAAGCTCGAAGATCTGCTGAACCGAAACCGGGTCAAAGAGCTCGAACCCACCTACGATTACCCGATTCTCCGCCGCTTGTTCAGCATCGACCCCCATCACCCTGAATACGCCCGGAATCTTCGCGATCTGCTGGCCGCCACGTCAACCGATCCTCAGGACCCGACCGGCCTTCTGCGCGACAACATCGAGTTGCTGCTCGCGCTGACGAACCGCTCTCGCAGCCGGCGCATTGAAGAACTCAGGGACCTGGTCGATCGCTTCGCGAAGGACAAGCGATGTGATGCGCTGCCCCGTGCCCGTTTTGAACTGGCCGCCGCGTACCAGTCCGACAACCTGCTCGATGAGGCTCGCGCCATGTATCAGACCATTCAGACGGAGCACCCGGACTCGCCCTGGGCGACGGAGGCCAACTGGCGGATGGCGGTCATGGGCCAGCGGACGGAGTGAGCCGGGAGAGAGAACCATGGACGGACGGGAAATCATTCTGGCCATCACGGGTGCGAGCGGCGGGCCCTATGCATTGCGTCTGCTGGATTGCCTCGACAAGGCGGGGGCGCACATCCATCTGATCGTGTCGCCGAACGGCCGGCGGCTGCTGGCGGATGAGTGCGACGTCCGCACGATCGAAGATGTCTGCCTGCTGGGACGGGCCTGCGAACGAATCCGCATCCATGATTACGAGGACATCGGCGGCCTGCTAGCCAGCGGCTCTCATCGCACCGACGGGATGGTCATATGTCCGTGCAGCAGCAACACGCTGGGGACGATCGCGTCAGGACGGGCGGATAATCTCATCGGCCGGGCGGCCTGCGTCACCCTCAAAGAGGGCCGGCGCCTGGTGATCGTGCACCGCGAGATGCCCGTCAACGGCATCGACCTCGAAAACATGCTCCGGATGCAGCGTGCCGGCGCCATCATCTGTCCGGCCTCGCCCGGGTTCTACCTGCGCCCCGCGTCCATCGACGACCTGATCGATTTCGTCGTCGGGCGGGTGCTCGATCTCCTGCAAGTCCCGCACACGTTGAACGTCGGTCGGCAGAGTGGACAGGAGACCGCCTCGCCGTGATTCGCGATACGTTCCAGACCGTCCGACGCTGGGGCGAGATGGTCAAGTTCTCGCACTCGGTTTTCGCCTTGCCGTTTGCCCTGCTGGCAACGTTTCTGGCCTCACGAGCGGCGTTCCGAGCGGGTGATTCGCCGCACCTTTACCCGAGCCTCCGGCAGCTCCTGCTCATCCTGGGATGCATGGTCTCGGCCCGATCGACGGCCATGACTTTCAACCGGATCGCGGACGCGGCAATCGATGCCCGCAACCCTCGCACGGCCGCGAGAGCGATTCCCGCGGGCGTCATCTCCCGCGCACAGGCGCTGGCATTCCTCGGCATCGCAGCGGCCACCTTCGTTCTGTGCTGCGCGGGCTTCTGGTGGATCGAGGGGAATCCGTATCCGCTCATGCTGTCCCTGCCGGTGCTGGCGTACCTGTGCTTGTACTCCTACACCAAACGCTTCACCCGCTGGTCGCACTTTGTCCTCGGCAGTGCGATCGCCCTGTCGCCCCCGGCCGCCTGGCTGGCCATCCACCCCGACTCCCTCGGTTGGCCGGCGCTCATGCTGCTCGGCTGCGTCACGCTTTGGATCGGCGGATTCGACATCATCTACGCCTGCCAGGACATCGCCCACGACCAGGCGGAGGGGCTTTTCAGTCTGCCCGCGCGGATTGGCGTCGGACCGGCCCTGTGGATCGCGCGGCTCGCCCACACCGCGACCGTGGCGCTGCTGGTCGGCCTCGTGCCGGCCGCGGGATTGAGCTGGCTGTACGGAATCGGCGTGGCGGCGGTTGCCCTGCTCCTGCTGATTGAGAACGCCATGGTGCATCCCGGCGACCTCTCGCGGGTCAGCACGGCCTTCTTCACCGTCAATGGCATCGTGAGCCTCCTGCTGGGGGCGCTCGGCATCGCGGACAGCCTCCTCTTATGAAACCGCCGGGCAATCGTGTACACTTGAAACATGAACCGGCAACGGCAGGAAATCGTTGCTCTGACAATCCTCGTGGTCGGAGGAGCGGTTGTCTCCTGCCTGGGCATTAACTGGGGCCTGCCCACGCGGGCCATCGATCCCTATCTGTTCGGCCGCCACCCGATCTGGTCGGGCGCCGAGATCCAGGCGCTGGCAGGTGATCCGTCGAAGGATTCATCCCGGGCTGCGGACATGGACGCCGATCCCATCGGCGGCGCCGATCAGGTTGTGCCTGTCAACCAGACCGACGCCCAGAGAGCCGAGATCATCCGTCGATACCGCCTCTTCACGCACCATCCCGATGAGATGGTCACGTTGATGGCTCTGGCGTCGATGCGCCCAGGGCAGCGTGACTTCGACCCGAAGATGTATCAATACGGCGGCTTGTGGGTGTATCCGGTCGGTGCCCTGCTGCGCCTGGCCGGAGCGTGCCGCGTCATCACGTTGACCTCTGATCTTACCTACTACCTGGATCATCCGGAGGCGTTCGGCCGGTTCTACATCGTCACCCGGGCCTATGTCGTTGCGTGGGGGCTGGTCGGCATCTGGGCCGTGTTCCGGATCACCCATCGGCTGACCCGCGGTTCGCTCGGCGCGTCCGTTACCGCGGCCGCGTGCTTTGCGGTCATGCCCGCCGTCGTCAACGCGGCTCATGAAGCCAAGCCGCATCTGCCCGGCACCGTGCTGATGCTGCTGTCCGTCCTGGCGGGGATGCGTTGCCTCGACAACGACAGACGCAACTGGTGGATCGTCAGTTGTTTGCTCGGCGGCGCGGCCGTGGGAATGGTGTTGTCGGCATGGCCGGTCTTTGCGGCACTGGTCATGATGGCTTTGCTCGCGCCCCAGCCCAAGGCGACGAGACTCGTGAAAGCCGGGATCAGTCTGATCATCGCCCTGCTGGTCTACTTCGCTACGAACCCGTATGTGCTCGTCAACCTTTTCAGGAACCGCGAACTCATCTCGAGCAACCTGGCCAATACGCGTGCGATGTTTCACTTCGGGCCGCCGGTCGAGTCAGTGCTCAACGCACTGTATCTGATCGGCGAGGGAACATCCGCCATCCTGGCCCTAGCGGGACTGGCGGGGCTGATCGCCTTGGCGGTCCGCGACTGGCGAGTGGTCAAGAAGAGCCCGCCGGTCGGGCCGCGGTTCGTCGCCCACTGGCTGCTGGCAGCACCGGCTTTCTTCACGCTCGTGCAGTTTGTCATCTTCGCCCACGGCCAAGGCGGCGAATATGCGCGCTTCGCTCTCTTCGTCGACGTGACGCTCTGTCTGGCCGCCGTCGTGGCCCTGGATGCCTTCACCCGCTATTGGAAACTCCGGACGGTCTGCCAGATGGTCTTGTTGCTGGTAACCGCCGTGCCGGGCGCCGCATACGTGGAGTCTTTCTTGCGGGACACCACGTCTCACCACACGCGGCTGCGCCAGGCCGAACAGCTTGCCGAGCTGCAGCGCAGCGGCGCCCGCACGCTGGTTGTTGACCGCGAGCCCGCCCCTTATTGCCTGCCGCCGGTCAATCTGTTCGAGTGGACGGTGATCCGCGGGCCGCGCGGACGGTACGATGGGCCTGGGCAGGACGCCGATGTGAGAATAAGCGTGCTCGATGCGCCGCCGTCATCAGGCGCCCCACCCCTCGATCACACGTTGTTCTCGACTGACGGCCGCCCGTGGCTCGGTCTCGCCAGAATGAGCTGGGCCAACAAACCGTTCGCCGGGCAGGCACGCAGAGTCTTCTCCACCGATAACAGGGAGCCACCAGCCAATGCGCCTTAGTTGTCACGCTCATTGCCTGCGCGATCGTCCGCTGCGAGAGACCCTGCCGGCCATCCGCGAAATCGGCTATGAGGCCGTAGAGGTTGAGTGGCCGCGCGTGCAACGCGAGTTTGCCGCGACGGCCGGATGCGTGGAAACGCTGCTCGCCGTGCTCGATGAGAACAACTTGCGTCTCTCGTCGATGTCCATCGCGGCCGTCGACGCGATCGACGAGATCGAGATCGAGCCCCTGCTGGCGACCCTGAGGCCTCAGATCGCCGCGGCGTCGGCACTGCATCTGCCGGCCGTGACCATGCGCGCAGGCGACCGCCGCCAGCAGCCGTTCGAAATGCTCACCACCTGCTTGCGCCCGCTATTGGACAACGCCGGCCACGGGGGGATGGTCCTGCAAGTCGGCAACGCCCTGGGCAGCGTCCTCGAGCAGACCGAGGACTTCCGCCAGCTCTTCATGGAAATCGATCACCCCGGGCTGCGATTGGCCCTCGACGCAGGACAGTTTTACTGTGCGGCCGTTAACCCATGCAACGTCATTGGCGAGTTCGCCGACCGGCTGAGCCTCATCAGGCTGAATGATCGTATCGGCCGGAGAATCGTGCCTCTGGGCCAGGGCGAGATGAACGTGCAGGCCATCATCGAAACGGCCCGCCGCCGGGGTTACGATGGCTGGCTGGTAATCGACGCGGCTTTGCCGAACCCGAAGGAGGCGCTGCCGTACCTGGCAGACGCCCGCGCGTACGTGCAAGCGGTGCTGTCGGACACCCCGTGAGAATCGACGATGAGCCGCTGCCTGCCGACCGAAATAAAGACCATCGCCGACAAGATCCGTGCCGGCCGACGGCTTGAGCCGCAAGAGGGCCTGCGGCTGTACGAATCCGCCGACCTGCACACCCTCGGCGAGCTGGCCAACCTGGTTCGCGAGCGGCTTTGCGGGCGGCTCACCTGGTACAACATCAACCGGCACATCAACTACACAAACTACTGCGTGCTGCGATGTCGTTTCTGCTCGTTTTGCCGCCCCTGGCCCTCAAAAAGGTCTCAGGATGATTTTTCCCCTGCACACGGCTCGCCGGAACGAAGGAGTCAACCCCCCGTTGATGACTCGGGCTACGAGCTATCCACGGAGCAGATCGTGGACATGGCCCGCGAGGCGGCGGATCGCGGGGCCACGGAAGTCCACATCGTCGGCGGATTGCACCCCCGCTGGCCTCTCGACCACTATGTCGACATGTGCCGACGGATTCGCGAAGCCTGCCCGCGATTGCACATCAAGGCGTTCACGGCGGTGGAGATCGTTCACTTCTCACGGATCAGCCGGCCGCGACGGTCGATCCGCGAAGTGCTGCAGGCTTTGCGCGAGGCCGGGCTGGGCAGCCTGCCGGGCGGCGGGGCCGAGATCTTCGACCAGCGCGTGCACGACGAGGCGTTCAAGAGCAAGATCGGCGAGCAGGACTGGTTCGACGTTCACCGCACGGCCCACGAGATGGGCATTTTCAGCAACGCCACCATGCTCTATGGCCATGTGGAGACACCCGCGGAGCGGATCGCCCACCTGGTCAAGCTTCGCGAGCACCAGGATGCCTCACTGGCCGGACGGCCGGCGCATTTCAACTGCATCGTGCCGCTTTCATTCATCCCCGCGGGCAGTCCGCTCGCCCACCTGCCCGAGCCCACCGGACTGACCGACCTGCGAACACTGGCAATCACGCGGTTGATGCTCGACAACTTCCCGCACGTCAAGGCCTTCTGGGTGATGACCTCGCCGAAACTTGCCCAGGTCAGCCTCAATTGGGGCGTGGACGACATCGACGGCACGGTGGTTCACTACGAAATCACCCGCCGCAACGGCCACGCCGGCCGGCACCAGGAAATGACCGTGGACGACCTCAGACGACTGATCATCGAGGCCGGCCGCATCCCCGTCGAACGCGACACGCTGTATCGCAGGGTTATTCGCAGCAAGGATGACTGGACTGCGGAGGGTTCCGCCTGATCCAGGAACGCTTCATCGTTGCAGGCAAGACGTCCAACAGCCCAACGGGCGGCGATTCCTCCGGCGTCCCGTGTTTCGCCCGCCGGCGTTTCCCGGAGTGCTGTGCTCGGCCGGTTGCGCCCATCGCACGCCAAAAACAACCGAGGGCCACTCCCCCCTTGAGGTGGCCCTCGGCAAGACTTCGGCAGCCGACTGCGCAAATCTCGACTGTATTAATCAAACAGGGGCTGTCCGGATCTTCCTCCGCATCAAGGCCCGGCAGCCCCATATCCCCCCTCCGCCATTCCCTCACCCTCCACTGACGCAACCGCCAGTCAACGCCCGCCCGGGATGGTCAACATCCGCCCGCCATCCCTGCCCCGGGTTCTTTCCCCACACGGAAAGCGTGACGACCTTTTCACCTGGCCCTGTGATCCGCCTCCGCGAGGTTCACCTCAGGCTGTTCGACGCTTGTCCGACGACGGGCCTTTTCCTTCTCCGCTCTGATCATCACCGCCAATCGCCGCAAACAGGCATCGATCTGGGCCACAGGCCCCCCGTTGCACCGGGCAATTTCAAGGGCCTCTTGCGCCTCGGTCAGCCTGCCGAGGTTATAGTAACAGAGCCCGAGCGCGAACCAGGCCTTCCCTGCCTCCGGATCGCATTGAATTGCGACATACAGCAATTCAACGGCTTCCTGATATTTCTCGCTTCTCATCAGGGCCGTTGCCAACTGCGTCCATTCTGCCACATCCTGGGCGGTAAGGTCGCCCACGATCTCACGGACGGTCAGACGCTCGCTGGCTTTCATCTGATCTTTCAACCAACACCCCCCTCAGTTCACCAAGGAAGCGTCGTGCCTTGGCACCTTCACGAGGGTGTCGTGATCCGTCACGTTGTCAGGCGATTCGATCCTTCGCGCCGGCACTTCCCGGCCATTCCCCCGCGGTCAGCCCGGGCCGTGCAGGCGGGACGGCGACGCCCATCACAAACGAACCAGGATTCCGGGCCCATCGGCCCCAGAACCGGGGGTGACGTCTGCCTTGATGAATCGCACTGTCCAAAACCCTGTCTGACTCGCTCTCTGCACAGTTCGTGACATTCTGATATGCGTGCCACGAATATGTATCCTCATAAGATTATCCCGACCTGACATGAGAAGGCAAGCCCCCAAAGAAAAAAATTGATCAAATTAATCTTCTATTCACATCCCTTTGGGGGTCATTCTCCCGATATTAACGACATTTCTGGCCTTCTCACCGCTGAATGAGCCTGATCCCCCGACAACCTGAGGGGTTTTGTGCATGACCGCAGGACCGGAGAGATCGCGGGGCCAGGCCCCAGACAGATGGTCAAGGGCGGCCCGATAACAGCCGGGCGATCAGGCCCCGTCCCGATTGCGCAACACATGACGCTCGGTCAGCACACGGAAAGACCGAGAGCAGCGGCCGACGTCACGGCTTCGCCGGCCCCGATACCGACAGATACCGGCACTCAAAAAGGCGTGTTTCGCCTCGGAGGCATCTTGGCGAAACTTGCGGCGGCAGCCCACCCGACTCACCTGCCGGTCGAGATGAGCTGCGGATCACGGACCTTGATCACGCCCGTGCGCTGATCCCATTGAAACTGCTCGACCTGAGAGAAGATCGGCCGTCCCGTCCGCTCGTCGAGGTAACGCATGCGGGCCGGAAACTCGGGCGAGCCAATCACGCGGCCGACCTGGGAGGCACTGTCGAAGCTCACCTCGACACCCTCGACGAAGCGGCCGCTTTCCTCCAGGCGAACCTGCCGGCCCAGCGCCCAGAAGCCCTTCAGACGCGTCGCCCGAGAAAGGGGCGCGGGCTCTCCGGCGCCGGTCTTTGCATCCCGCTCAAACTCGACCGTGAAACGATCGCAGTTCAGGCTGGCCTCGCGTCCCGGATACGCTTTCAGCCGCGCCGGCTCGACCAGGATCGCCGAAGCCACTCTATCCAGCTCGATGAGTTTCGATCCCGAAAGGTGCCGCATCTCGACGCCGCTGTCAAAGATCGCCGTGTTACGATTGTTCAGGAAGGACATCGAGTTCACCCAGGTGAACAGCGTCTGGCTCGGTCCCAGACTCTCGACGGAGACCATGGAGGCGCTGTCGAGCAGCGAACCGCCGGTCGCGGAACCGCGGCCGCCTCGCGGAGCCTTACGCAGCCGGTAATCTTCGACCAACAGATGGCCGCCGCCCTCGACCATCATCTGTCGCTCATCGAGACGGATGACAACGCGAGGCCCTTTGACCAGAACCCGGCTGGCAAGCCGCGTGGGTTGGTCGGCGGGTCGGGTCGGGAGTTGAAAGATGTCGGCCGGCAGCATCCGTTCCAGTGACTCATTCCACACGTTGAGCCACTGCTCGATGGCGGTCTCGCGGCCGGTCCCTTCCTGGCGGACCTTGCCTTCAATAACGGCGTTGCCGACGGCATCGAGCAGCTTTAACCGCTTGCGGAGCTGGCGACCGGCCCGGGCATCGGACGTCTGCCCGGCGGACGGAGTGACGACGTTGGCGAGCATGCCGAAGATCCAGCGATGCTGTTGTCGAGCCGGCCGACTGGCCGCCGCAGGACGCGCCACGTCTTCGAACTCAAGCTGCATCTCGTCGTCGCAGTCGAGGGTGACGGTTTCCGAGACAGCGCGGACCTTGCCGACAATCCGACCGCTGTTGCGGTCCCCGGCGAGGGACATGTGTTTGTCCCACGACACCACCACGGGAATCGGCTTGTCCACCGCCCGGCCATCGAGATCCTGGCGGGTCATGAAGCGCAGCGTGCCGGCGCCAGGCACTTCGGCCGACTGGCTTTCCACGTCCACGTCGATCCGCGGGCCGCGAATAAAGAAATCACCGAGCACCACCCGCGCCGGGCGGTTCACGCTGCCCATGATCAGCGCCGTTCGGATTTCCTCGCGACCCCGCCCGAGCTCGCAGTCGATCGAATCCGCCGCCAGATCGAGTTCCTGCTTGAGGTCAAGAACCGCGACTTTCCCGCTGGCTCGCAACCGGTGTGCGATCGTCCTGCTGCGTACGGGCGGGCTGCTGCGGAGCCGCTCTTCATGCTTCTTCCACTGCTCCGACCCTTCCACGATGCCCTGCTGCCTGGCCCGCGCCCTGGCCTCGGCCTCCTTGCGGGCAATGTCCTCCGGTGAGAGCGAGACCGCGACGGACATCATGTCCAGCACCAGACCGTCCTGGGCGGCGATTTCCCGGAGCACCACATCGCGCACGGACCTCGGTCCCCACTTGGCCACCCGGCCGGTTCGACGGGCGACGACGAAGCCGACGGCCCGCGCCTCCCTCGGAAAAGACCTGCCCGTCTCCGTCAGGCCGAAGTCGACCTCGAGATGCTGGCATTCCACCGTATCCACCGTCTCGTCCTGGTTGGCGACGGTCATCATGACGTGACCGACGGCGGTCATCCGCTCGACGACCATGCTGCTCGTCGGGTCGCTCGACGGCCCAGCCTTGCGCGGTTCGCCACAGACGACATCGATCTTGTCGGCCCGAATCGAGCCGCGATCGTCGGCAAAAACCGCCTGGCCGAGCAGGACGGCGCGCTTGATGTAGGCCCCTTGCGGGATCGGCGACACGTTCACCGTCGGGGGCGCGCTGGCCGCGGCAGCGTGTTCGTCCCTCGCGAATTCGAGGTCGACGGAACCTTCCCAGGCGATCTCCACGTTCCGGAAATCGCTCGTTTCCGCCCTTCCCGGATCGACCGGCGCCAGCCCGACCTGGCCGCGATCGGTGAATCGGCCGGGGCCGTCGACACGAGCGGTGCGCTTCGTCAGGTCGGCCGACACGATGCCTCGGGCGACCAGTTGCCGCCCTTCACTCGGTTCGAGGGCGACCGGCTTGTCCTTCGATCCACGAAGCCAGATTCTCTGCGCTTCGTCATGGTATTCCAGTTCGGGGAACTCGCCCGATCCGCCATCCCGGCTGTGGAACTGCACCGCCGGGCCGCGGATCACCAACTGCATTCGGTTGACGGCGGGAGACGCGCCCGCCTCATCCGTCAGCGGAATCACCTCGAGCGGCCCGGTCCAGGTGAGCTCTGTCTCTTATACACATCTCCGAGCCCACGAGACAGCGCTGTGTATCTCGTGTGGCGTCTTCTGAT
>JAUCQB010000243.1 GCA_030372985.1 Phycisphaerae bacterium | reverse complement strand
CTTGTTCGGAACGGGTGGCCGCCCGCCCTTGGGCTTCGGCTTTGGCGGCGGCAAGAATGGTTCGACTCGTTCCCATAGTTCATCCGTGAGTAGCGGCTTGGCCATCGCGGTATCCTCCACGATACGCATATTGAATCGGTCAAGCCCCTGCTCGATCAGGAGGTTTTGTTAGAAATCCTTAGTCGCATACGCCAAGTATACGCGCGACGGACGACGGGATACTCCCGCCTGTTCGTGGTCGCGATTGCGGCGAACATCCTGCTCGCGCTGGGTATCCTGTGGGTTCTGATTGCCACACTGTGTCCGCTTCGCCCGTAAATGACTTTTGCCTGTTTTCACGGACGCACATCATTCAACCACGGATCGCACGGATATCACGGATGCGAAGTCACGCGTCATCCACTCATCCGTGTCATCAGTGCAATCCGTGGTCTTCTCCCCATCTATGGCTGCATGTATGGTTCGACCCGCCCGGAAGGTCGCGATCCATATGACACCCTTCCGTCGGACGAAAGGCCGAACAGACCAACAGACGACTATTGATCATTCACTCGTCGATCCGGTCAGTCTGCGGCGGCGGCTGGTCGGGCACGGCCGCCAGATACTTGTCGAAGTCCTCACGGCGTCCGGCGGCGGCCTCGCGGCGCAGGTAGTCCATCGTGAGCATGACTGCCAGCTTCTCGCCGGCGGCGCTGGCCAGGAACTGACTCACCGAGTAGCCCTCCGCCGCGGCAAGGGCTTCGATCCTCTTCTTCAGGGATTCCGGCAACTGGATGGTCAGCGTGCTCATGGCTTCCTTTGCAGCAAGTGCAGGAAATCACGGGGAGACAAAGGGACGACACCGAGCTGTTCCGAGCCGTGAAAGTCCTTCACGTTATGAGTGATAATATAACGGCTGTTGGCCGCGAATGCCAACTCCAAAACGAGGTCGTCATCAGGATCAGGCAGGAAGGGCCGCCACAGGAAATGGATCTGCTGTATATGGGACTGGCTGGCGAGGTAGCGCAGAAACCGCAGAGCATCCTGGCTCGTTTGACCCGGCGGGAGGTTCTCGGGCCGCGTCAGCACCTCCTGCCACTCGGTATAGAGGCCTATCGAAAGGCAGATCTGGAAATCGGGCGACGGAATCGAGCTGACCAGCTTGAAGCTGGCCCCCCGCCGCGAGCGCATCGCCGCGACCAATACGCTGGTATCCATCACAACTCGCATCACAGCCGACTGACTCATGAAATGCATACATATATCGGGGTGGCGTACGGAGCAAGAGGCCAGACCTGCTGGGTTCTGTTCGCCGGCCGCTTATCTGGTTGGCCGCACGGCCTCCGGCTGACTGCGGAGAGTCAGCAGCGTCCCGCCTACCCAATATCCTTCACGGCGACGGTCTGCCTGGTTTCGCATGCCCTCGTGATCGCAAGGTTCACCGCCAGTGTCTTGACCGCGTCGCTGTAATCGCTGCGGATTCTGGAACGGTCGCCTGTTCGGACGGCGTGGATGAAGACGTCGTCCTCGATATAGTGGGCTTCCTTCCAGCCGCGTTGCGGGCCGAGGAATTCGCACATCTCGCCCTTGCGGTGGACGGTCAGCTTGCTGCTCCAGGGTATTTCGTTGATCTCGAAGCACGAATCCGGCGTTTGAATGCGAAGGCCGTAGTCGGCAAACCACTCACCCAGATGGGCGGTATGGATGGAGGCGATGAGACCGTTGGCGAAATGCAGGACGGCGGCCTGGGCGTCCCAGATGTCGTGGTCGGGCACGCGCTTGCACATCTGGCCCTTGACGCCGCCGGCGGAGACGCGGGTGATGTCGCCGCCGAAGTACCTGGCCAGATCAACGATATGGGTGCACTGCTCGGTGAACTGACCGCCGCTTGAGGCCATCTGTCGCCACCAGAAGACCGTGGGCATCCCCCCGACCCACCGGCCCTGCAGAAAGGCAATCGGCTCGTCGCCGATCATCTCGTTGGCCAGGTCGGTGGCGCCCATGTATCGCCAGTGATAGCCGACGCCCGCGATCCGGCCGCTGTCGGCGAACTTCTTCTCGACCTCGCGGGCCGTGGAAATGTCCAGTGCGATCGGCTTTTCGACGAAGATGTGCAGACCGGCGTCGAGGCAGTCCGTCTCCAGCGGGCCGTCCACGTCTGGCGGCACACAGACATAGACCGCGTCAAGCTCGATCTTCGAGATCATCTCCCGGTAGTCTTTGAAGGGCCGCGAACCGTATTTGGAGGCCGCCTCCGTCAGCCGGGCCTCGTCGATGTCGCAGACCGCCGTTAGCTCCGCATCCGCATGAGTCACCAGGTAATCCGCGTGAAAGCGGCCGATGCCGCCCATGCCGATCATACCAAGTCGAGTCTTCACGATGTTCTCCGAGGTATAGAATAACCGGGCCGCACTGCTCGCAGAGCAGTGGCACACGATCAACAGTACACGGCGGTCAATCCGCACTGCTCACAGAGCAGTGGCACACGGCCCCTCGTTCACGCTCGGGGTTCTGAAAGCTGGAACTCACGCTCACGTTCGGGTTTCTGAGAGAACCACCCGACGTGTCACAGACCCAAACACTCACTCCTGCGGCAAATCGTCGAGCAGCCACGCGGCCACCTGCTGGCTGACCGGATCGAAATCGTACTCGCGGAAGTCCGGGCGCCGCACCCAGCGGACCTCCGAGTAGTAACGCGTTGCCACCTCGCTGTCGGTCGCATCGCAGAAGAAAAACCGCCATCGGCACAGGACATCGTCCCAGGGCAGATCAATGGGCGGCTGCCCGCAGATAATCCGCAGGTTGACGCCGAGCGTGGCGTGCAGCATCCGGCGGAGCGCTGATTCCGGAGCCTCGCCCGGGTCTGCGGGCCCGTTGGGGAAGGTCCAGCAGCCTTCATACGGCGGTGTGGGAATCTTGGCGATCAGCGTCTCGATAACCCCGTGGCTGACGCGGTCGATGATCGCTCCGACCATGACCGGTGGTCCGGTTCGTCTGGCCATGAGGATGCTCCTTGTTGCCCTGGATCTCAGGGACCGCTGCCAAGAGTCGCTTTGGCCGCGATCGGCGTCTGCCGGCGCGTGCAGTAGTCGACCATGGCCAATGCCGGTATCATACCGCCCCATGCGTATCACAACAACGACACTGGAGCGAATGGCCCGGCAGACCAAGCCGCCGTCCACGTTCGGGCCGTTCAAACGGCTGCTGGGCTACGTCTGGCGGCATAAGAGGTTTCTGCTTCCGTCCATCGGCTGCATTCTCGTCATGGCCGTGACCTACACGGCCAGCATCGGCTCGGTCCTCCCGGTCCTGTCCGTCCTGATTCGACCGCAGGGGCTTCACGGTTCGATGAACCAGTACATCGCCGAGAAGCGCCTCCGATGCGTCTTTGTGCTTCACAGCTCCCTCAAAGACGGCGAGGTTCCCGGTGTCCCCGAAGGTTGTGCTCGCCTCTTCAGCGCCAGAGCCACTTCGCCCTTGGCCCATAACAATGGCGGATTGCCGACCGGTTCGTTCATTCTGGCCGTCAACGAGACTCGTGGTCTGGCAGTAGACGTCTTCCGCGCCCTGGCGGAATCGGGCCCCGATCTCGCCGTCAGGTACCGCACCGAGCTGAATCCGACCGAGCAAGAGGCCAGGGTCACCATCGCCCCGGTGCCCTTCTATCACCAGTTGGCCCAGCGTGCCCTGCGATTCGTGCCCGGCGGCCTCAGCGAGGGCGAGAAATGGCGCACCCTCCTGGTTGTCCTGGCCATGTTGCTGGTGGTCATCCTGATCGGCAACACCGCCCGCTACTTTGCCGAGTATTTCACCGTGGTCGCCAACTGCCGGGCGATCATCGACCTTCGCCGCGAGTTGTATGCCAAGGTTCTCAAGCTTCCGCTCAGCCACTTCAGCCGGAACACGGCGGATACCACGAGCCGGTTCGTCCAGGATACGAACGAGATTTTTCGCGGGCTGGCCAATTTCTTCGAGAAGATCGTGACCGAGCCGTTCAAAGCGATGGGAGCGGCCGCTTTTGCCCTCTGGCTCGACTGGCGCCTGACGGTGGCGGTTATCGTGGCCACCCCGCTGGTGGTGCTCCTGATCCGCAAGCTTGGCAACAAGATCCGTAAGGCCAACCGACGCCTGCTCATGGCCTACTCGGCCATGATGAGCACGCTGCAAAGCACCCTGGAGGGCATGCGGGTGGTCAAGGGCTACTGCCAGGAAAACTATGAGCGACGCCGGCTGTTCGCCGTTGACCATCAGGTGGTGCTACAGCAGGTGCGGATGGGTCGGATCGAGGCGTTTGCCTCGCCCACGCTCGAGACGATGGGCTTCATCGCGGTGATGCTGGCGGTGCTCTACTTCGGGCGCGGCGTGTTGGCTCAGGGGGCCGAAGAGAAGATCCCCGACTTCCTGGCCATGGTGGTGTGCTTGGGGGCCATGTTCGACCCGATTCGCAAGCTGAGCACGGTTTATCCCAAGATTCAGCGGGCCAACGCCGCCGCCGACCGGGTCTTTGAGCTGCTCGACAGCCCGACCGAGGATGACGAGGATGAGGGACGCCCGAAGATCGGCCCGATCCGCGAGAGCATCGAAATCCAGAACGTGACTTTCACCTACCCGGAGGCAAACCAGCCCGCCCTGCAGGACGTGTCCCTGACGGTCAAGAAAGGTGAGACCATCGCTCTGGTCGGCCCCAACGGCTCGGGCAAGACGACGCTGGTCAGCCTGCTGCCCCGCTTCTTCCCGATCGGGCAGGGCCGAATTCTCATCGACGGACAGGACATCACCCAGATCTCGCTGCGGTCGCTTCGTGATCAGTTCAGCCTCATCACGCAGCAGAGCGTACTGTTCCCCGACACCATCCGCACCAACATCGCCTATGGGCGGATGGATGCCACCGATGCCGAGATCGAAGAGGCCGCCCGCAAGGCCTATGCCGACGAGTTCATCCGGCAGCTTCCACAGGGCTATGCGACGGTCATCGGTGAGCGAGGGGCCACGCTTTCCGGCGGCCAGCAGCAGCGCATCGCCATCGCCCGCGCGATCCTCAAGGATGCCCCGATCCTGATTTTTGATGAGGCTACGAGTCAGATCGACCCGGAGTCGGAGCTGAAGATTCACCAGGCCATGGACGCGTTCCTCCGCGACCGCACGGCCTTCGTCATCGCCCACCGCTACAGCACGATCAGCGAGGCAGACCGGATCGTGGTCATGGACGCCGGTTTCATCCTGGCCGTCGGCACCCATGAAGAACTGCTTCAGACGTGCCCCCTTTATAAGCGGCTGTACGAAACCCAGTTCCGCGGCAACCTGATGGAAGAGTGAGTCCTCCATTGACCACCCTTCAAGTTCGCGTATGCTGTGTGAACCATGTTTCGTCTACCCAAGTCAGTTCGAACGATCCGCCGCGTGCAGATCATCGCCCGCGTGTTGACCCAGCATGGGTTCGGGCATTTGGTTGACAGCCTCCACCTCGAACGATACGTCCCCTTGCCCAAGCGATGGCAGCAGGCTGTCCTGCCGTCGCTGGAAGGCGAACCTGAAGCCAGCATCGGCCGGCGTATCGCCCGCGTGTGCGAGGAACTTGGCCCGACCTTCGTGAAGCTCGGCCAGATCCTGTCGAGCCGGCCGGACCTGGTTTCCTCCGATATCATCGCCGAGCTGGTCAAGCTTCAGGACAGGGTTCCCCCCTTTCCCACCGACCAGGCCCGCCGGATCATCGAGGCCGATCTGGGGATGCCCATCTCGCAATGTTTCACCGGCTTCAGTGACGAGCCTTTTGCCAGCGGTTCCATCGCCCAGGTCTACCGGGCAACCACCGTTGCCGCCGTGGAACGGCCGGCCTGCTCCGTTGTTGTCAAGGTCAAGCGGCCGGGGATCGAGGACACCATCCGGCTCGACATGACGATTCTGAGGTGGATCGGAGACGTAGCCGAGCGGCTGGTCCCTGAGCTCGCTGTCTACCATCCCAAGATGATCGTCGACGAATTCGAGCAGACGATGATGCGCGAACTGGACTTCGTCAACGAGGCGGCCACCATCGCCCGCTTCGCGGAGTCTATCGGCGAGGATCCCAACTTCCGGGTGCCGACGGTGTTCTGGGACCTCACCGGAACCAGCGTCCTGACGCTCGAGGAAATGCACGGTGTCAGCGTCCAGACGCTGCTCAGCCAGCCTGATCCGGCCGTCGACCGCAAGCAACTTGCCGACCGGCTGGCCCGCGGGTTCGTCAAGCAGTTCTTTGAGACCGGCTTGTTCCACGCCGACCCGCACCCGGGGAACCTGCTGGTGGAGCCTCCGGCCGCGATCCGCCTCATCGACTTCGGTCTGACCGGGCGGATCGATGATGAAATGCTCGGACATCTGGTTATGGCCCTGATAGGAGCCGTTAATCACGAGCCCGAGATCGTGGTCGAGGTCCTTGCCGACATGGATGCGCTGGGCGAGCAGACCGATCGTGCGCAGCTTCAACGTGATTTCTTTGAGTTGATCGAGAAGTACTACGGTCTGCCGCTTCACCGATTCGACATGCAGACGCTGTTCCACGAGATTACCGGCCTGATCCGGCGGAATGACGTCAGCCTTCCCCGCGAGTTCGTGCTCTTCGGCAAGGCCCTGGTGGCAGTCGGCGGGATCTGCCTGCAGCTCGATCCGGACATGGATCTGCTGACCCTGGTCAAGCCACGCCTTGTTAAGCTGCTGGCAGAACGGGTGGCCCCGGCCCGATTGCTCAAATCAGCCGCCATGTCAGGCTGGCACCTGCTGAATTTCCTCAAGGGTTTCCCCAGCCAGTTGCGGGACGTCTCCCGGCGGATGGCCCGCGGCAAGTGGCAAGTCAACATCCGCCATCAGAACCTGGATTTCCTGGCCAACGAGATCGACCGAGCCAGCAACCGCCTCAGTTTTGCTGTAATTACTGCGGCCATCATCATCGGCAGCTCATGGATCCTGGCGTCGTCCTCGGCGACCGCCGTCCTCGGTGTCCCCACGTGGAGTCTTGGGGTCATCGGCTACGTATTGGCGGGCCTGATGGGCCTATGGCTGGTCATCGCCATTGTTCGCAGCGGCAAGCTGTCCTGAGGCTCTTGAAAAGGCCGGCCAGCCCCCTCGCGCACAAACTGACGTTCTGACCTCGAGGCCTTTTTCGTGTCGGGACCGCCGGTCGGCAACCCGCCAAGCGTGCACTCAGGGCCGCTGGAGGCCGGTATCGACCCGATGGCCGTCTTTTCGTCCGAGAACGGGGCGCCGTCCGGAAAAACATCCCCCGCCGATGCTGAATTCGCCGCCTGCCCCATACGTTTTATCACGATTCTGTTTGATTTTGACCTGAATGAATCCTACATATGTTATGGAAGCTGTCGTGTCCCCTTTCAACGGCCCTGCGGTACCCAGGTTGGGTACCGCAGGGTTATTTTTTGGCCGGCCCGAGCCAGAGATCAGGGCTTGCGGTCAGTGCGTCCTGAAGGGCTCTTGTCAGTGGGACCCGCTTTGCTTAAGCTTGGTGTCTCGCAGGTCCGATGACCCTCAGGCAGGGTCGAGGCGGAACCGTTGCCGACGTAGCTCAGTGGTAGAGCGATGCTTTCGTAAAGCATAGGTCCTGGGTTCAATCCCCAGCGTCGGCTTTTCCTAAACCATTACATAACAAGGTTTTGCGTTTGCCCAGGGCGTTTCGACCGGCCTGGATACACCGAACCTGACACCCGCCCGAGGTCTGCGGGCAAAGCGGGCTGCTCACTCGATCAGGACAAGCTCGGTATAGCACCCCTGCTCGGCCTCCCAGTCATCCCAGCAGTACTCCACCCAGTAGTAGCCGGGCAGCAGATCGACAACCACACTTTCGATGTCGTAGCAGCACAGGCATGCGCACGGCATCAGAAGGACCTCCGTCTCCTTCAGAAGCAGCGTCGTGCCGGCCACGGTCAGATCGACGCGAATGTCTTCCGGGCAACAATTGTACGTTGCAGACCGGTGGACAACGTGCAACGAACGCCCCACGACGGTGATCTCAACCAGGTCGTCGCCACACCAGGGATATTCATCGCCTGACAATGGCGTGGACAGGCACCCGCTGTTGCCGTAGTGCTCGAGGCTTGGCCACAAACCCGTACACCCGGGGTGGGCAACAACGTCTTCACCACTGATGCATCGCTGAAGGAGGCCGAAATCGGCCTGGTCGACATCGCCGTCACCGTAAATATCCGCCTTTTCACACAAGGTGTCCCTCGGCACATCCGGCCCTGATATGCAGCTCACGAAGGCTTCGACATCCCTGGCGTCCACGTCAGTGTCATCGTCCAGGTCCCCAGGATAGTAAGGAATCGCGGGAGCGGGGAGCGGCAGAGACAGAATCGCCGCAGCCACAACCGGTAACCCGAATGTGCGCTTGAATGGCGACATTTCCGATACCTCCTTCCTGCGCGGACGACGTGACCTGACTCCGGGCTCTTCGGCACGAGTTGTCGGCAGCCGGAAAGGAACGCCACCATCATGCCGCTCGCCATCACGGCCGAATGGGCACGGGTGTGAACAATCTTCTTCTGTTGTTCTGCTTGCAGTGATAAGTCGCGAAATAGGAGTGTGCGGCCCCATCGCTGCTTCAGTAAGCTTACCGCGCCGGCGTTGACGGAGTCAAGCAAAACCCGCGACTGCAACTGCGGGTGCTTCTGTTACCCCTGCGAGGGGTCGGACTCGGCTTGCCGAACGGTGCGGCTGCCGTGCCGGCCGTAGCGATGACCGGGACGGAGAGGGCCGGGTCTGCAATTGGCGAGACTCAAGTAGGTGACGCGTCGCCGCTTGCAGAAGAACGCGGTTATGCTTTAGAGTCCTGACAAGGACAGTTGATATCGGAGATCCAGGAAATGCATCAGCCTCGAAGAATGGATCGGCGCACGCTGTTGAAACGAGCGGGATCCGCTGTTGGTCTGGCTTCTTTCCCATACATTGTCCCGCGGAAATGCATTGCGGCGGCAGACCGCCCGGGACCCAATGACCGTCTGATCATCGCCCACATCGGCGTCGGCGGGATGGGTACTTACCATCTCCGGAACATGGTTGACCGCATGCAGAAAGGGCAAGTGAACGTCGCGGCGGTCTGCGACGTTGATGAGAATCGCCTCGCCACGGCTTCTCAGAATGCCGGACCGCAGGCGGATGTCTATCGCGACTACCGGTACGTTCTCGAACGCAAGGACATCGACGCGGTCATCATTGCCACACCCGATCACTGGCACGCAGTGCAAACGGTGCATGCGGCCGAGTGCGGCAAGCACGTGTATGTCGAGAAGCCCGCTTGCTGCACGATCGATGAAGGCAAAGCCATGGTCACGGCCGCCCGCGAGAACAAGATCTCCGTGCAGGTCGGTTCCCAGGGTCGCTCCGAGCACGAGGCGTACCTCGCTCATCGTTACCTGGTCAACGGCAATATCGGGCACGTCGACAAGGTCTGGTGTTTCCACTACCCCTCGCCGTCCGACGATAATCCCGTCCCCGACAGCGACCCGCCCCCGGAGCTGGACTGGGACCTGTGGCTGGGCCCGATGCGTTGGCGACCGTATAACCGCAAGTACTGCCCGGGGGCGTTCCGCTGGATCATGGAATCGGGCGGCGGTCAGATCCGCGATCGCGGGGCCCACGTCATGAGCTGCGCCATGTGGTGGATGGGAGCCGATGGCACCGGTCCGGTGACTGTCGAGGCCACCGGCACGCAGCCAACCAAGGGTTTGTGGGATGCGGCCGTTGAGATGGAGGTCGTCTACACGTTCAAGAAACCCGATTGGACCCTGATCTGGAGCCAGCATCCGGACAATGCTCCGAAGACTGAGGCGCGAGGTCCGGACGAGCCCCAGATCACACGGCCCGGCTACGGTGCGGTTTATCACGGCACCAAGGGCACCTTCACGCATTGGGGCGGCGACGGCGGCACGTGGGCGGAGCGGAAGGCCCGAGAGTGGGTCCCCCCTGCCGGTGCCAAAGACGTCCGCAAGAGCCCCGGACACTACGAAGACTGGTTCGAGGGCATCAAGACGGGCAAGAAGACCATCATGAACATCGAGGCGGCTGTGGGCGTGTCGAACCTCTGCAATCTCGGCAATCTGGCCTTTATCCTCGGCCGCAAGCTTCATTGGGACCAGATAAGACAGGAGATCATTGGCGACGAGCAGGCCCGGCGCATGATGGGCTGGCCGCAGCGGTATCCGTATCACCTTTGAGAGACGGGAGTGCCAACATGGACGCAGGCGAACTGATCACCAGAATTCAGGACAAAGACGACAAGGTGCGAGCCGCTGCGGTGCTCAAGGCCGGAGAGGTCGGGGCGGTTGCCGTCAAGCAACTGGCCGGACTCATGATGAGTGGCGAGATGGAGGTTGCCCGAGCCGCCAAAAACGCACTTTGGCACATCGTACGGCACGCCGGGCGACCGGACGCCGACATCGAGAGAAAGTCAGTCGTGAGCGAGTTGCTGCCGCTTTGCGGTGACAGTCAATCGGCGGCTGTCCGGCGCGAGGTCTTGTGGATGCTTTCGGAGATTGCGGGTGACGAGGCTGTCGGTGTGATCTCGCCGTTGTTGACCAACAAGGACTTGCGGGAGGACGCCCGCATGGCACTCCAACGTCTGCCCGGCGAAAAGCCCCTCGCGGCATTGAGAGCGGCCTTGAAGGCCTCGCCCAAGCATTTCAGGCACCATATTGCCGTATCCCTGCGACAGCGCGGCGTCGAGGTTGCTGATTATCCAAGCGCCAAGCTCGTTCCGACGAAGCCTACCCAGGTCAAGCCGGTCGGAGGGTGACGGGCAGGATTGCGGACCTGGCACGCCAAGAACGCGATTGCGTGAGGAGGCCGGCGCGGGCTGCGCCTCCGCTGCAACTGGGCTGGGAAACCGCCTTTTCCACGAAGGGGGACGAACTTGCACCGGCTGAGCCGCAGACAACTGTTTCGTCGCGCTGCTGACGCGGGCCTGACCCTTGGAGCGGCCGGCTCTTTTCTCGGATGTCAGTCCCCGACGATTCCCTTCGTTCCTTCGCCGGATGACATTCCTTTTGAGGAAGCATCACGCGTTGTCGCGGTTCGCGGCACGGACCTTTACGAGATGACGCAACAGGTGATCGCCGCGGTCGGGGGGATCGAACGCATCGTCCAGCCGGGTGAGACGGTTTTTGTCAAACCCAATTTCGGCGGACTGGGCTTTGTGGACTGCAACGTGTTCACTTCCGGGGAGAGCACCAAGGTCGAGATTGTTTTGGCGGTTATCGAGGAATGCCTTCGTGCGGGGGCGTCAGAGGTGATCGTCGGGGAAGGTGGCCAGGTTCGCGACATCCCCTGGGACAAGGCTGTCACGCTGGACGGTTCCACCACCCTGCCGCGGGAAATCGGGAGCATGAATGAGCAATATGCTGGCAAGGCCCGGCTTGTCTCGCTCGAAACTGGCTCACCTGCGTTCGACCCCTTGCCCAGTCCCCATACAGACCTCGGTTCCATCTACGTCTCCAGCCTGCTCGCACGGGCCGACAGAGTGATCTCCATCGCCGTACCGAAGACCCATCGCTGGACGGCCATCACCGGTTCGATGAAGAACTTCTTCGGCACCACGCCCTTCGGTATTTACGGCAAGGGTATGGGGTGGCGGTACATGCTGCACGAAGCGGCCGGCGGCCCTGCTCAGTGTTTCCTGGACATCGTTCGCGCGGTCCAGCCGGATCTGGCCATCATTGACGGATCGATCTGCTGCCAGGGCAACGGGCCGCATGTCATGCCGGGTTGGTGGGGTGAGACGATCGATATCAGCGACCATCTGGGCGATTGGTTTCTTCTGGCCAGCACCGACCCGGCGGCGGCCGATGCCACTGCCGCTCGGATTATCGGATTGGATGTCGAACGAATCCCCCACCTGGTCCGGGCCCGGGAGCAGGGCGTGGGCCAGACACAGGAAGACAGGATCGCCATCGAAGGTGCGAGCCTGGACGAGCTTCGCGTCAACTTCAAACCCGCGGACCTGACTGTGGGCTTCAACGAGGTGCTTTGGCCAGGCTTCATGCTCGAATACTTCAGTCGGTGGCACTGCTCGCCCGGCACGTGATTCTGGACTGCAACCTGAACAGTCTTACTGACTTCATAGAAAAACGCTCGCATTGGGCGTCAGACTCGGGTAGAATCTGTGAATCGTGGCAAGGGGGTGTGTACATTGCCATGAACGCTTCATAGCCATTCGGCTGTATGAAGTCGGCGACTGGTCGGTGTCGAAGCCGCCGGCGGATGGCGTGCATATTTCCCCGCCCTGACAACATGGTAGGTGTCGTTTCTGCGCGCGGAAGGAGTTCCATATGTTGGCTTCGGCGGGACGTGTCTTCTCGTCTGTTTCTGTGGCGTTGGTTCTGGCATTCGCGGGCACTCTTCCCGCCACGGCGGCCAACTCGGATGATGGCCTTTGGCGAGATGTTGAAGAGCATCGCACTGCCAACGTCCAATGGGGCAGCGCCCTGAAGTCATATCGGCTGGTTCAGCTTGATCAGACACTCTTGATGGAGAACTTCGATAAGGCGCCGCATGAATCGGCCCTGCGCGCGGACCAGTCTCCGTCCGTGATCACCCTGCCGATGCCCGACGGCACCTTCCAGCGGTTCAGCTACGTCGAATCGCCGGTGATGGCGCCGGAATTGGCGGCCCAGTTCCCGGAGATCAAGACTTATGTTGGCCAGGGTATCGATGATCCTCATGCGACGGTGCGATTCGACTGGACGCTGGCCGGGTTCCATGCGCTGATTCGTTCCCCGTCAGGTTCGGTATTGGTGGATCCGTCCGCCAGGGGACAGACGACACAATACGTCAGTTTCTATCGCCGCGACATCGATCCAGAGGCCGCCGCTTGGACCTGCCTCACCGACGACAATGTGCAATCCGTCGAAGGGCTGATGGAAACCCAGAATGAGCCGTTGGGTGCCAGTTCGGGCAGCCAGCTCCGAACGTATCGCATCGCGATTGCCGCCACCGGCGAGTACACGGCCTACAAGGGCGGCGTCGCGCTGACGCAGGCGTCGATTGCCACGATGGTGAATCGCATCACCGGGATCTATGAGCAGGAGTTCACGATCCGTCTGCAATTGATCGCCAATAACAACCTGTTGATCTACACCAATGGCGCGACCGACCCTTACAGCAATGGCGACCTCAGCACGATGATCGATGAGAACCAGGCCAATATCGACAGCGTCATCGGCTCGGCCAACTATGACATCGGCCACGTCCTCGGCACGCAGCCCGACGGCGCCAGCGGCGTGGCAGGCGTCAGCGTGGTTTGCAGCAATTCCAAGGCGTTGGCGGGCTCCGCCTGCGCACCGTGGGATGACGAGTCGTTCACCATTCAGATCATCATCCATGAGATGGGTCATCAACTCGGGTCGCACCACACCTGGAACGGCACCGGCTGCGCCGCAGACCAGTGGGGTAGCGCGACAGCGTGCGAACCGGGCAGCGGAACGACGATCATGTCCTATGCCGGTTCATGCGGGGTGGATGACATCCAGCGCTGGAACGATGATTACTTCCACGCCATCAGCTACGAGAAGATCCGCGCCTACTGCTCGACCGGAACGGGCGGAAACTGCGGCACCCTCACGGCGACCGGCAATACCGCCCCCTCACTCACCGTACCCGGACCGTATACCATTCCCAGGCAGACGCCGTTCACCTTGACGGCCACCGCCAGCGATCCGAACGGTGACTCGCTCACATACTGCTGGGAAGATATGGACCTGGGGCCCCGGCAGGCGCTGACCGACCCGGATAACGGGAGCAGTCCGCTCTTCCGTTCCTGGCCGCCCTCGACCGACCCCTCTCGGACCTTCCCGCGGCTCAGCGATTTGCTGAACAACACCACCCCGCTGGGCGAGCAGCTTCCCAACACAAACCGAACGCTTCAGATGCGCTGCACGGTTCGCGACAACCGCGCAGGGGGCGGGGGCATTACCAATGCCGATACCATTCTCACGGTGACCACGTCGGCCGGGCCGTTCACGGTGACCAGCCCGAACACGGCCGTGAGCTGGTCCGGCACCCAGACGGTGATGTGGAACGTCGCGAGCACCAACGTCGCTCCTGTAAGCTGCAGCTCGGTGAACATCCGGCTTTCGATTGACGGCGGCAACAACTGGCCCTACCTCCTGGCATCGAACACGCCCAACGACGGGAGCCAGAGCGTTACCATCCCGACGGTCACCAGCGAACAAGCCCGGATCAAGGTCGAGGCCGTAGGCAACGTCTTCTTTGATATCAGCAACGTCGATTTCACCTTGCCCTGTACAACCCCCGGCGTAGCCACCGATGTCAGCGCCTCAAACGGGACTTATTCGTACGTCTATCTGACCTGGACGCTGCCAACGGGCGATCCTTTCGGTTTGTCGCACTGCGAGATCTGGCGCAACAGCACGAATAACAGCTCGGCGGCCACGCGGATCGAGGATCACTGGACCACAACCGGCTATCAGGACACGTCGTGTTCGCCAGGCATCACCTACTACTACTGGATCAAGATGGTCAACTTGTGCGGCGGAGTCAGCGCCTTCAGCGCCTCCGACAGCGGCTGGCGGGTCCTGGCCCCTCCGTCGACAGTGACCGCCACCGACGGCACGCTGCAGGGCGTGATCAGAATCTCGTGGGACCATCCCCCTGGCGCGACGCACTATCAGCTTTATCGCAACACGACGAACAACTCGGGCACCGCCTCGCCGCTCGGATCTCGGACGACTGTTCAGGTGTACAATGATCTCGCGGTTACCCCGGGGACCACTTACTACTATTGGGTCAAGGCCGCCACGAGCAGCACCGGGCAAAACGAGAGCGATTTCAGCGTCGGCAACGCCGGCTGGGCGGGCCTGGTGGCACCAACCGTTACCGCCTCGGACGGAACCTCCACCAGCCAGGTCGACGTGCAGTGGACCGATCCCGAAGGAGCGAATTATTTCTGTGTGTATCGGGCTTTGAACGACGACGTGAGCAACGCCGCGGCATTGACCGGCTGGATCACATCGACCAGTTTCGGCGATACGACTGCCACGGTCGGTCGAACCTATTACTATTGGGTTCGCGCGGCGGCGATGGCCGGCGGAGTACATCAGAGCGACTACAGCGCCAGCGACAGCGGTTACCGGGCCTTCACGCCACCGGCCAACGTCGCGGCAACAGACGGCGCGGTGAGCGACGGCATCTCCGTGAGTTGGGATGCTGTCTCGCTCGCCACGCACTACCGTGTCTATCGCAGCACGACGAACGACCCGGCCACGGCCGCCGCCCTGGGTTCCTGGCAGACGGGTACCAGTTTCAATGACTTCCCGTCGTATGGCATCGATTACTACTACTGGGTCAAGGCTGCGGCCGGCTCGGCCGGTGAAAACGCCAGCGGTTTCAGCGCCGGCGACGTCGGCTGGCGGGCCCTGCCGCCGCCGACGAACTGCGTTGCCAGCGATGGCGACTATACCGGGTATGCCCGCATCACCTGGGAGCTCAGCGATGGCGGTTCCTGGTACCGGGTGTATCGCGGGACCTCGGTGAATCCCAAACTCTCCGAGGGGATCGGAAACTGGTCTCAGAACGCCACCTCGTACAACGACACCAGCGCGACACCGGGGGCACTTTACTACTACTGGGTCAGGGTGGCGCTGGATAGCGCGGGTACGCGGGCCTCGCTGACGAGCAATATGAACTCGGGCTGGCGAGCCCTGGTGCCCCCCACCGCGACGGCGAGTTTCAGAACGTATGTCGATCGCGTAGCGGTCAACTGGTCGAGCGTCACCGGCGCAACGCATTACTGCGTCTATCGCAACACGACCGACAACCCGGCGACAGCCACGACCTTGTCCGGCTGGGTGACGACTCCACCTTATAACGATACCACCGCCGTCCCGGGCACCGGTTACTTCTACTGGGTCAGAGCGGCGGTCAACGAGGCCGGCGACCGCCCAAGCGACTTCGGAAGTGCGAGGAAGGGAGTGCGGGCCCTCGACTGCAACAACAACGGCGTACCCGACCAGGACGACCCCGATGGCGACGGCGACGGTGTCCCGGATGACTGCGACAACTGCCCGAACACAATCCCCGGTGTCTCCGTCGACGCGAACGGCTGTCCGGCCCTGTTTGTTCTGGACTTTGACCGCGACGGCGACGTGGACTTGACTGACTTCGATGCATTCACTGCGTGCGCGACGGGGCCGGGAGTCGCCCAGGTCAACCCCGGGTGCTCCTGGTCGGACCTGGACCTGGACAGCGACGTCGACCAGACGGACTTCGCCGCCTTCCAGCGGTGCTTCAGCGGCGAAAACAGACCGCGCAACACCGCTTGCTTAAACTGAGTTGGAGAAGCGCCGAACGGTGATGCCGATGCTGCGTCGCCTTGTCCATCGGCCGGGGCGGCCGTGCCCTGCGCGTGAGGCCCGCCATGATGCGGCCCCCCCGGCCTCGTTCTCGCTCTGTTCACGCCCTCCGCCATGCCATACAATTCCGCCGTCTGTGCGAGAGGCGACACGGCATGTCACACAAGATTCCCTTGGCTCCGCGCGGCTTGGCCATTCTGGCCATGGTGGGCCCTGCGTTCATCTGGTGTGCTGAGTATATCGGCTCGGGCGAGGTGATCCTCGCCACGCGCACCGGGGCACTGATGGGCACGGCCGCATTGTGGGCGATCGTCGGGGCCATCGTCCTGAAGTGCAGCATCGGGATGGCCGGTGCGCAGTGGACGGCAGTCACCGGCGAGGGGATGATCGACCTTTTCCGGCGGATGCCAGGTCCGCGGGACTGGTTCATCTGGCTGGTCCTGGTCATCCAGTTTCCTGCTGCCATCGTCTCCATCGGCGCGCTGGCCAAGGTGGCCGGCGTTTTTCTGAATTCGCTGCTGCCCTTGCCCGGCGGAGCGATCACCTGGGGAGCGGCTGCGTCCGTGTTTGCAGTTTGCGTTTCGTGGACCGGGCGTTTCGATCTGCTCAAAGCGGTGATGAGCGGCCTGGTGATGATGATCATCGTCGGCGTGCTCTACGTGGCTGTGACGGTGTTGCCGCCGGTGGCCGACATTGCCCGCGGACTCGTGGGCCTTGAACCCATGTCCTTGCCGGCATGGGCACCTGATGCCGACCGAAACAGTTCACCTTGGCGCGAGATTCTCCCGCTCATGGGCTGGGCGGCCGGCGGATTTGCCAGCCAGGTCTGGTACACCTATTGGGTTCTGGGCGCCGGTTACGGCATGGCGGCGGGACGCGGATACGGCAAGAGCGCCGACGAGCACCGCCTGGCGATCCTGACGTCCGAAGAGGCCCGCACCTTGCGAGGCTGGTGTCGTGTCGTCCGGACGGATGCACTCGTGGCGGCGTCCATCGGCGTCGTCATCACCACCTGCTTCTGCCTGGCCGGGGCGGGTGTCCTGCGAACCGAGCACCTGGTTCCTCAGGGTGAGGAAGTCGCCTTCACTCTCTCTCGCCTCTTCTCAAGCCGATGGGGTGCACTGGGTGCCAAGCTGTTCCTGATCGCCGGCTCGGCGGCCATGATCAGCACCCAGGTCGGTCAGTTGGCCGGTTGGCCGCGACTGCTGGCGGATTGCATCCGCATCGTCTGCCCGCCCTTCTCACGCATCCCGCACACCTGGCAATTTCGGGCCTTTCTGCTGTTGTTTGTGGTTACCAACCTCGTTGCGGTCGTTTTCTTTGACCCGGTCAGGCTGGTCAAGCTTGGCGGTCAGCTTGACGGTATCCTTCTCACACCGCTGCAAGCGTTGGCGATTCTTGCGGCGTTCTTCCTGGTTCTGCCGAAGCTGGTTCCGCATCACGCACTGCGCGAGCTTCGCCCCGGTTGGCTGCTTGTCGTGCTGCTTGCCGTCGCAGCGGTCATCTTCGGGATTCTGTGCTTCACTGTGCTGCCCGGCAGCATCCGGTCGCTTCTCACGTCATAAGGCCGGCCCCGGTCAGTTGGCGCCTGCCGGCACACTCACTACAATGCCTCCGCGTCGAGGCGTCTGGGGCACACCGCCAGGCGCGACTCTGACAGCCAGGAAGTCAACGCAACATGACCAGCTATCAACCTCGCAAAAACGATCGATTCGCCTTTGGCCTGTGGACGATCATGAACACCGGCCGCGACCCGTTCGGTGAACCAACGCGCGGCTCGATGGGCGGCCTGGAAGTCATCACCGAACTTGGCAAGCGAAACGTGTACGCTTATGAAATGCACTGGGAGGATATCATTCCCGACGCCGCCAGTGCCGTCGAGCGGGATCGAATCGTCAAGGAGGCCCAAAAGCGGATGGCCGACAGCGAGATCGTCTGCGGGTCTTCCGGGGCCAACACCTTCACTCATCCGGTGTTCAAGGACGGGGCCCTGACCAGCCACGATCCGAAGATTCGCCAGATGGCCGTCCAGAGGTACCTCACCGCCATCGACGTCGGCTACGAACTCGGCTGCCGGCTGACCAACATCTGGTGGGGCCGCGACGGGGCCGAGGTCGACGCGGCGAAGAGCCCGGTCGAGGCCATCAAGCGTCTCCGCGAGGCATTCAACTATCTGCAGGCATACATCGACGACAACAAATACGCAGGCTATCGCCTGAGCATCGAGCCGAAGCCCAACGAGCCGCGCGGCGATACCTACCTCCCTGCCGTCGGTCATGCCATGGCCCTCATCGCTACGCTCAACAAACCCGAGAACTGCGGGCTGGTGCCGGAGGTGGCGCACGTTCGCATGGCCGGCCTCAATGCGTATCACGAGATTG
Source organism: Phycisphaerae bacterium (assembly GCA_030372985.1). GTDB lineage: Bacteria > Planctomycetota > Phycisphaerae > UBA1845 > PWPN01 > JAUCQB01. The sequence continues at coordinate 26,830 of JAUCQB010000243.1, read as the reverse complement.
CCCTGGCTTTGGAAAGCAATAAGCTGTTCGGCGTCCATCTGAACAGCCAGAAGCCTCTACGGTTTGATCAGGACATCCGGTTCGGCGCCGAGGACCTCAAGGAATCGTTCTTCATCGTCAAGCTGCTCGAGGACCACAAGTGGCAGGGCAACCGCTGTTTCGACGCCCACGCCTACCGGACGGCCGACCGTGAGGAGGTCTGGGACTTTGTCACCGGATGCATCAGGACGTATCTGATTCTGCGAGAGAAGGCGGAGGCGTTCAACCGTGATGCCGAGATCCAGGGCATTCTTCAGGATCTCCGCAAAGGCTGCGATACCCCCCTGCCGGTCAGCGCCGAGCTGCGGCGAGCCAATATCGACCCGGCTCCGCTGACCGCTCGTAAGTATCACCATGAGAGACTCGACCAGTTGGTCCAAGAGCTTCTGTTGGGCGTGAGGTGATTGAGAATGAGACTGAAGCACTCCTTGGTTATCGCGTTGACCATTGGCCTGTTGTGCGTTGGCGGCTGCGATCGGGACCAGCCGTCGCCTGCGGTTCCATCGCCGGACAGTCGGCCCGCCACCGCACCGCAGATCATCGCTGACATCAACACGACCCCGGCCGTGAAGCCCCCACATGGCGGTCGTCTTTTGCCCATGCCGGACAAGCAAGGGTACATCGAGTGGGTCGTTGACGCCGGGCGACTTTACGTGCTGGACGCCACGGGCGGTGCGGCTAAAGGTGTTCAGGACGTGGTACTGACCGTTCCGTCAGACACCGGACCGCAACAACTTGCCTTGGCATCTTGTGAGGACGAGGCCTTCGATGGGGCATGCTGGATGCATACCGCGTCGCCATTACGGGACGAGCACACCTCAGCAGTGCTTCGATTCCAGTTCGAGGGCCGGCCGGTGCGCGTTCTGATCGGCGAGAAACCTCCGACGGCCGAAATCAAGGATCCGTTGCCCCGGCCTGCGGAAAAACTGCTGAATCAATGAGTCTACCCGTCGCTCGATCCGTCGTGACCGTGACGTTGAATCCGACCATCGATCGGATTATCGAAGTTCCGGATTTTCGTGTCGGCGGGCATCTGAAGTGTCTTCTGCGGTCGCGATTGCCGGCCGGGAAGGCCATCAACGTCTCACGAGCCATGTCCGCCCTCGGGTCTCCGAGCACTGCGGCCGGTTGGGTGGGAGACGAATCGGTCGCGTTGTTCGAGGACGCCCTGCGCACAGCAGGTGTGGCTGTCCGCCTTACTCCGATCACGGGAGCCACGCGTGAGAACATCACCATCATCGACTCGGTCGGTCACAGTGAAACGCACATGCGTGATGTCGGGCCGACTGTGACCGAGGATGATATCCAGCGATTGACAACCGAGCTGACTGACCTGGCCAAGGCTGATTGTCTCCTGGTGTTCACGGGTTCGTGTGCCCCCGGCCTGGACGCGAACCGGTTTGCTCAGATCCTGCGGACGTGCATGGACGCCGGTGCACGCGTCGTGGTGGACAGTTCCGGCGACCATCTGCGCGAAACCGCAAAGTTGCCCCTCTGGCTGATCAAGCCGAACCTGCTGGAACTCGGTGAACTGCTCGGCTTCCAGATCTCCCACGAGACCGAGGTCATGGAGGCCGGTCGCCGGCTCAACACGCACATAGCCGTCGTTTTGGTCACCATGGGTGAACGCGGGGCGATGTGCTTTGCCGAAGGACGGATCCTCAAAGGCCGGGCGTCGGTTCCGCCCGATCGCGTCCGTAGCACGGTCGGCTGTGGCGATGCCATGTTGGCCGGTTTTCTCGCCGCGACCAGGCGTCCGGATTGGCAGGTCGAGAACGCCTTCCGCCAGGCCCTGGCCGTCTCGGCCGCATCGGCGATGACCGATCAGCCGGCGCGGTTTGATCCCTCGGATCTTCACACTGTATCTCAAACCCTTGAGATGAGATAGCCCTCAATGATACAGTTGCCCTTGGGCGATATCGTCGGCGACGCTTTCCGGCACCAGGTACCGAATCGACTTTCCCTCACGGACGCGCGCGCGGATCTGTGTCGCGGAAATATCGATCCGCGGGGTGCTGAGAATACTCTCGCGCAGCCGCTGGATCTGGGCGAGCGACAGGCAGCCGAACAGCGTTGAAAAGTCGGGTGTCTCGAAGCCCGGGCGTACCGCGGTCACAATCCGGCAAAGGTCGACGAGTTCGGCGATGTGGTACCAACTGTGCAGTTCCGGCAGCGTGTCGCCGCCGATCAGCCAATACAGGGGCACATCGGCACCGACCTGTTGGCGATACGCCTGGACCGTTAGAAGAGTGTAGCTCGGTCCCTCACGTCGAAGCTCGATATCGCTGACCTCGAAGCCCGGCTCACCCGCTACCGCCAGCCGGACCATTTCCAGGCGATCCTCCGGGGCTGCCAGATCGCTGCCCGTCTTGTGCGGTGGAGCGGCCGAGGGGATCAGGATCGTCCGCTCGACGCCCAGTTGTTCGGCAGCGGCGCGCGCAATAATCAGGTGCCCGACGTGGATGGGGTTGAAGCTTCCGCCGAACAGCAGCAGGCCGCCGCGTGCCATCGTCCGAACCTCGATCATGAGGAAGAATATAAGCCCGCGCTCACCGCGGAGCCAGCCGCGATCGCTATTGTCCCGCCCGGAGCGGCTCGAAATCGATCACCATCCCCCCGATGCGGATGCCCGGATAGTCGCCCTCCAGGAGCACAACGCCCGTCTTCCACATCTGGGCGGGGCAGGAAACCATGCGTGTGGTTGCGGCAGTCGGAGTGAAGGAAACGAGCCGATATTCATCGGCACTGGCGAACGGGAAAACCAGGAACCAGCCGCTGAGCCGCTGAACGCGCCGGACCTCTCCCACCTCGGGCGCAAGCCAGAGATAGGTTGTCAGATCGACAATGGCGACCCACGGGAAATAAACCTTCAGATCCACCCGTAGTCGGGCGCAGCCTTCAAACCGCCCGGCGGGACAGTCGACGTCCTCAAACCCTTCAAGCTCGCTGCATCGAGAGAGCGTTCCCTTCGCCTGCGGCACGCCGCGATAATCGTAATAGACGACCGGGGTCTCGCTGGTGATCGTCTTCTCGGACTCCAATTCCGGCGGCATCGGATCGGCCGCCTCGGCCAGGCGAAAGAAGATGCACGTACCGCCCGCAAGAGGAGCTCGCGGTCTCGGCGGGGTCGTGCCATCGCCCCCGGCGGGTTGAGTGGCCGGAGGCTCATGCGGGGACTGCGCGGCGGCAGCGGGCTTGAGCTCAAGGTACTCATCGAGTTTCAGAAACGGTCTGTCGTCGAGAACGCCCTCGCTCAGCCGCTCCACGTCGATCCGCCTGACATGCATCCGGACCGGCCGGCCCTGGCGTTCGGGCAATTCCATTCGTTCATAGACCCATCGGCCCAGACGATTGGCACGCAGGCAGGATTCGAGCCTGGCAACGCTTCGCGTCTGTTGCGGTTGAGAAACGTGCTCATTCGACGGACGCCATTGCCCGACGCAACCGCTCAGCCAGAAGAGCAGGATCACACCACACGCCAGGCCCGGTCCCCTGCGACCAGGACGTTGCGCGGACGCCGTGCGCTCTCGGCGGGCTATCCTAAGGCGGACCGCCTTTTTGAGGGCTGCAACCCAACCGCACCGCGATCCAGAAACGGGCGCGCCGACCGCACAGATCTCTGGCCGCAAGGTTCTAACAACTTCCCCGTCAAACGTAACCATCATCGAAACGCTATTTCTTGTCCGTCGAGGACTGCAGCAGCCGCTTGACCGCAGGACCGAAGCCTTTTGACGGGGTGCCGGCGACCGCAATGGTGCCGTCGCGATTGATCAGGAAGGTCGCCGGAATGGCCTGGACCTCGTACCTTCGAGCACTCGGGCTGAACCAGGCTTTGCCGTCGAACACGATTCGCCAGGGCAGTTTCTGAGAGCTGAGATAGCGGTTCAGCGCCTCCTTGTCCTGGTCCAGGCTGATGCCGATAATCTCGAAGCCCGCCTTGTTGTACGTCTTGTACGTTTCGATAAGCTCCGGCATGGTGATGATGCAGGGCTGGCACCAGGTTGCCCAGAAATCGATCAGGACCACCTTGCCCTTGTACTGTGCCAGGTCGACCGGTTTGCCCTCCAGGTCCTGTCCCTCAATGGGCGGTGCCGGTTTGCCAATCCATTTCAGGGCCGCTTCACGCGGCTGCAAGACGTCTCCGAGATTGGAGACAAAGGAGAACTTGCTCCGAAGCGTCTTGTACAGCTCGGTGACGTCCTTCACCCGGCCGGCCTCCAGCATGCCATCGGCGATCAGGATCGCCGAGTCGAATACCTGCTGCCAGGCGTCCATGTCAATTGTCTGGGTGGCCTTCTCCCACTCCGCCTTGGCGTCGTCGAGCCGGTTGGCAGAGATCATGGCCATGAACCTGACCTGGCGGACGTTCCAGGCATCCTGAACAGCGGGCGAGCTTCTCAGATACTCATCACTGAGCGCGAGTAACTGATCGGCTTTCTCGAGTATCGCGGCTGACTCGATCATGGCCAGGAGGATTGCCGGTTTGTTGCTGGTTGGTGCTTTTTTCAGAAGAACATCGAGAGAAGCGAGGCGCTCGGCCTCGACCGCCTGCCGGGTCTTCTTGACCTTATCGGCGTAAAAGCTCTGCAGATCCGCCAGGGAGTTGAAACTTGCGGCCTCTGCTGCCGTTTGTTCGGCCGCTGGTGCCGACAGCGACGCCATCAGGGTGCAGGGCAAGCCAACCAGAAGAGTCAGACAAATCAACCGTCGCATTCGGCATTCCTTTCAAAAGCGGTTCTCGCGGCGCGGACAAAGACTCTCAGCTTGCCGGGGTCTTTTCGCCCCGGTGTCCCTTCCAACTCCACGCCGGAGGATACGTCCACTGCCCACGGGCGAGCGATTCGTATCGCATCGGCCACGTTATCCGCATTCAGGCCGCCTGCCAAGATGATAGGCGGCCATCCGTCTAAATGCCCAGCCATGCGGGCCTCCTCGACCCAGTCCCAGCAGAACGTCTTTCCTGTCCCGCCAGCCCGCTTCGGGTCATAGGTGTCGAGAATGACCGCCCTGGGCTGCCATCCAGCCCCCCTGCCAGTCCAGAATGGCCGGGATGCGGCAAAACCGGCCTCCCGGACAACGACAGCGGGTATGGCCCAGAAGCCCTCGCTCTCCAGTCGTGTCATCGAGTCGACGGTGAGCTCGCCGTAAGTCTGGACAAGGCCGACGTGGTGCTGGATGAGCAGGGAAGCCAGGTCATGGGCGATCCTGCCCTCCTGGAGATGAACAAGGGCGACCGGTGTGACCAGTGGCGGTAGGGCTTTCAGGACGTCCGCTCCGGTGGCAAGGTCGATCCGCCTGGGGCCGGCGTAAAAGTTCAGGCCAATGGCGTCAGCACCGGCCCGAGCGGCCTGAAGCGCATCCTCGACACTCGTAATACCGCAAATCTTAACTCGCACGTCTCGACGCCATCCTCCGCCCACGCGGCCGGGATATTAGGGCCGGCGTCACGGCGGGTCAACGCCAGGCGAACAGCTGGGACGGTCGCGGTGCATTCGTATGACCGTGGCTTGTCAGAGCGGGCAGGCACCGTTACCACTGCTGGGGCACCAGCGCCCCCAACACTGCTCAAAGAGCAGTGGCACACGGCCGGAATTTCTCGGGCGGGAAGTGAACCGTCACAGCCCCCCCCGCACTGCTCAAAGAGCAGTGGCACACGGTCCGGTCGTCTGTTCCTCGCATGATTCCGGAGATAGACTGCGGTACCGAGGAGAAAACCCATGTCGGACTTTCAGGACCCCGATTCGATGCCGGGCACCAGCGCGACACAGCCCAGCCGCGAGGCCATCGACCAAGAGCGTGTGCTTCTCACGGGTGCATCCGGCTTCGTGGGAGGATACGTCCTGCGGGAGCTGCTCGCCCGAGGGTACCGCCCGGTGTGCCTCATTCGACCGCCTCGGGAACTGGCAGCACGTCTGCCATCGCAGATCGCTGCGGAATGCGACGTTCAGGCCGGGGATCTCTTTGATGCCCCCACTCTTGACCGCGCGGCCGGCGGTTGTGTGGCCGTCATTCACCTGGTCGGAATCATCGAGGAGAAGACGGGCGCCGGCGTTACGTTCGAGCGAATCCACGTTGAGGGGACGCGGAATGTACTGCGGGCCTGCCGATCGGCCGGCATTTACCGTTATGTCCACATGTCCGCTCTCGGCAGTCGACCGGACGCACCGAGCCGCTACCACCGTAGCAAGTGGCAGGCGGAGGAACTGGTCCGCCAGAGCGGATTAGCCTGGACCGTGTTTCGCCCCAGCCTGATTCATGGTCCGGAGGGCGAGTTCATGCGGCTGATGAAGTCCTTCTGCACCGGCGGCCTTCGCCAGCCCGTGATGCCGTATTTCGGCAGCGGCAATGCTCGGCTCCAGCCGGTGAGTGTTCGCGATGTCGCGACGTGCTTCGTGGCCGCCCTTTCCAAGGCCGAGACCGTTGGGAAGACCTACGAACTCGGCGGTCCGACTCAATACACCTGGCGGGAGTTCTATGACATCTGCGCCGAGGCGATCATCGGCCACCGGCGCGTGAAGGTGCCAGTCCCAGTGTTCATGGCCAAACTCATGGCCCGAACGATCGTCCCGCTGACGCCGTCCTTCCTGATGCCGCACAAGTTCAACGTGGAACAGGTTCAGATGAGCCAGGAGGACAACCTCTGCGACACCGGACCGGTCGAGCGCGATTTCGGCATGACGCTTCGCGACTTCCGGACGGAACTGGCGGAATATGCGAACCGGATCCCGTAAATCCCCTCGCGATGTGCGAGAGTCGCCGTAATCATCACCGCACGACGGGCTGGCAATACTACCCGAACCCACTGAACCCTGCTTGCCACGCCGAAGCGGAGCGAAGGCGGGAACCCTGAACCCTCAAAACGGGCCCCGGACGCGACGACAGACTCACCGCCGCGACCGGGGCCCGGGTTGTGGTATAGACAACAAAATGCCGGATCAAACTTCCTTCGAGTCGATCCACTTCATCATCTTGCGCAGCTTGCGGCCGGTGACTTCGAGCGGGTGATCGTAGTCTCTCTTGTACAGGGCGTTGAAGCTCGGCCGTCCGACGGAGCACTCGAGCAGCCACTCGCGGGCGAAGTCGCCATTGACGATCTCGGCCAGGATCTTCTTCATTTCCGCACGGGTTTCATCGGTCACGATGCGGGGGCCGCGGGTCAGATCGCCGTACTCGGCCGTGTTGCTCACGCTGTAACGCATGTAGTTGATGCCACCCTGATAGAACAGATCGACGATCAGTTTCAGCTCGTGCATGCACTCGAAGAAGCAGATCTCCGGCGGGTAGCCCGCCTCGACGAGCGTCTCGAACCCGGCCTTGACCAGGGCGGTGACGCCGCCGCAGAGGACCACCTGCTCGCCGAAGAGGTCCGTCTCAGTTTCAATCTTGAAGGTGGTCTCCAGGATGCCGGCCCGGCCGCCGCCAATGGCGGAACCCCAGGCCAGGGCCGTCTGCAGAGCCTTGCCGGTTGAGTTCTTTTCGACCGCCACCAGACAGGGCACGCCGCCGCCCTTGACGAACTCGCTGCGGAGCAGATGCCCGGGGCCCTTGGGGGCAATCATGATCACATCCACGCCCTCGGGCGGGACGATCTGGCCGAAGTGAATATTGAATCCATGGGTAAAGCCGATGGCCTGGCCTGCACGAATGTTGGGGGCGATCTCCTTACGATAAACGGCCGCTTGGACCTCGTCGGGCAGGGTCATCACCAGCAGGTCGCAAGTCTTGGTGGCCTCGGCCACGCTGACCGGCTTGAAATGGTGTTCGACGGCCAGCTTGTAGTTCGGCGTATCAGCCAGTTCGGCGACAACGACCTCGATTCCCGAATCACGCAGGTTCTGGGCATGGGCGTGGCCTTGGCTGCCGTACCCCATGATGCCCACTTTCTTGCCCTTCAAGGCGTTCAGATCAGCGTCTTTGTCGTAGTAGATTTTGACCGCCATCGTGCCGACTCCTTTCCAAGTCGTTATCTCAAAGCAAGTTATGTCTCGACGGGGCTCCGCATGGCCGCCGACGGAAAGCAGTAGTCTAGCAAATGCGACGCTGTTGACAACTCTCCTGCTCAGTAATCCATGCCGTTCAAGCTGGCGGTCACCGATTCCAGCCAGCGATCGAGATCTGCCCTCATGGACTTGGTCCGGTCTGGCTGCCGGGCGGATTCGTCGTTGCTCTCCTGCGGATCGGCGGCCAGATCGTAGAGTTCCATTCGCACGGCACCGTCATCGCTCTCGATGCGATGAAGTTTCCAAGGCCAGTCGAGCCAGGCACTGTGGCCCTCGAAACGGTCGGTCGGATACTGCCGCTTGATCTTGCCCGCGTCCGCAAACAGCATCGTCTTGTCGCCGATTTCGTCGCCCTTGGCCTGTGCGTCCAACAGCGCCGACATCACTTGTTTGCTCGGGGTGCGGTTGCCCGGGACCGGGTAGTGCCAGAAGCCCAGCGGCTTCGGACGAGTCTTCACATTCCCGTCGAGCAGTGAAACCAGACCAATGCCGTCCAGCGGTCGCGGTGTCGGGGGGCGGGTTCCGACGATCTCCAGAAGCGTCGGGTAGATATCGACCGTGCCGGCCGGCACATCCGTCCTGGCCGGCTTGGTGATACGGGCGGGCCACTCGATCACGGCCGGAACGCGAAGGCCGCCCTCGTAGATCTGCCCCTTGTGCCCGCGCCCCCCGGTGACGCTCGGCCCTTTTATCCCGCCGTTGTCGCTGCAGTACCAGACAAGCGTGTTCTCATGAATGCCCAGCGTGCGCAGCTCCTTTCGAAGCTTGCCCATGGCACGGTCGATACCGCTGATCTCGCCGTAGTAGTGGCGCAGTTCGTCTTCATGGCCGTCGTACAGGGCGAAATCCTCTTTGCTGGCCTCATGTGGCAGATGGGGTGAGCCGAACCAGACGACGGCAAGAAACGGCTCTGGTTTTCCGGCACAATCGCGAATGAACTCAAGCGCGGCGTCCATGGTGACCATCGAACTCTCACCCTTGAACTGAACGGCAATCCCCTCGCGGCTGAGAATGGGATCATTGTCGAAGAAGTTGGGGGCGGACAGCCATTTGTCGAAACCGCATGCACCGGGGTTCACCGGACTGGTTTTCTGGATGGAGCAAAGATGCCACTTGCCGAAATGACCGGTTACATATCCGGCCGTCTTGAGCGATTGGGCGATCGTGATCTCCTGCGGGCGCAGCGGGTACCCCCACGTGAAACAACCGAACCGGTTCGGGTGTCGCCCGGTCATGACGCTGCCTCGTGTCGGCGAGCACACCGGCGCGGCCGCATAAAAACGGTCAAACCGCAATCCAGCCCCGGCCATCTCGTCAAGATTCGGTGTCTTGAGCACCGGGTGGCCGTTGTACCCGACGTCGCCCCAGCCCTGGTCGTCGGCCATGCACAGGATGATGTTCGGCCTGGCAGGTTTCTCAGCAGCCAGTGCCCGTCCGCAGACCAACGTGAGCAGACACATACACGCTGCAATAGTCGTTCGAATCATTGAAGCACCCGTTCTCAGTTCTCAATCCGCAGTTGGTTGACCGTCAGCCGCATCAAATCGGTATCAGTCTGCCGGTCGTGTTTCCATCATAGCCTTCAACTGCGTGAGTTGTCCCTCGATCTGCAGCCTGCGGTCCTTATGCCAGCGGCGAATCTCGTACCATGGCCGGTCGGCGTCCAGTTCCAGCGCCCTGTGATAGTGCTGGATCGCATCAGCCAGCCAATCGCGTCCTGGGATCCCCGAAGCCGGATCAGGTCGGATCTCCGACGCTGCCCTTGCCAGCAATCTTGCCAGATCGACGTGCCCATCCGGCGACTGGGGATACAGTTCGAGGGCTTTCTCGGCTGCGGCCACGGCCTCCCGGAGATCCGCGGGGTTGCCAGCGGCCTCGTATCTCAGCTCCAGCACCCGCCACTGTGAGCGATAGATCCCACGATCCTGCGGATCGCGATTCTGGGCCATCTGAAGGCAATTCAGGGCTTTGTCGAGCCCCGGCACCCCACCCGTGTGTGCCGCCCACGAGGCCCATTCGGTCAGCGGTGTGGGGTCCAGCGGATCTGCCTCGGCCGCGGCCTCGTAAAACGGCGCGGGATCACCGGAGCCGGTCACGGCCGCAGTTCGGGCTTTCTTGAGGCCTGACGTACATCGCCATACCGGCAAGACCAGCAGCATGATGACTGCAAGCAGACCGCCAAGAGACACGATCATCGCGCCCCACCGCCAGGCGACGCCGTTCCTGGGTCCCTCGGTCTCTCGCTCTGCAGCCCACGCGGCGGCAACCGCGGCCAGAGCTGCAAAGGTGGTGAGCGTGCCGGGAACGAAGAGAGAGAAGTCGATGGTGTTGTGCAGGAGGAAGACGCCCAGGGCTATCAGGCACGGCAGCCGGTAGCGGTCACCCCCCCTGCCCCCCCCTTGGTAAGGGGGGGAAGGTTGCTGATGGGCCTTCGGGGAGGGCGAGTGCGGGCCGACGGCCTGCCGGGATGGCGACGGGCTGGCCGTGCCGGCCTCGCCCCACGTCAACGACAGCAGCAGCGACACGCCAAAGAAGGCCAAGCACCAAACAGTTCCGTACAGAAACAGGTCGAAGAAGACCGTGGCCACGCCCGCTTCGCCGGACAGCAGCCAACCCCGCAACATCCAGAGCCGGAGCAGAATGAAGCCAACGATGATTGCGGCTACCCATCCGCCGAGCGAAGCGGCCAATGGTTGTGCCGGCCGTCGCGCGACTGGTAACCCCAACGGATCCTCGCCATAATCATTTGGGCCCGTTGTACCCTTCAAGAAGCCCAATTCGATGATGGCCCAGATCCAACCAATCACAGGAATCATTGCGACAAGGACCATCCACCCAGATCGCCCGCGGTCGTGCCACCTCTTGACCTGCGTTGCCAAGCCTATCCAGAACGTCGGCAAGAGCAGCAGGAAGTAGAGTGCTAAGCGGCTTACGATTGTGGTAGGACCGGCAGACGTGTCGGTGTAGACGCCTGGTAAATCCTCCCAAAACATGAAGTGGAGAACGTCGCCAATTAGAGTGATTGTTATGGTCGTGGCCCAGTACCCCAGCCGGCGCATTCGGCCCTTAAATGAGAACAGCCCTGCGCCAAGGTGCTGCGGTGGACTCGTCTCCTGACCCCACATGCGGATCGCCACCCACGAACCACCGACATCGCACGCTGGAACGCCGATTCTGATACCAGCCTGACCCCACATGCGGATCGCCACCCACGAACCACCCAGCAGGGCAATGATCATCCCCAACCCGCCAATGATGCCCCACTGGGACACAATCGCCATCGCGAAGTTGTGTGGATCGCGGATCTCTTCGGGATACTGGACCGGTTTGTACTTCAGGTAGGCGCGATCGAAGTTGAGAGCGCCGACGCCTGTCCAGGGTTGTTCGGCGAGGATCTTTGACGTGGCCTGCCAGTACTCCCAGCGGAAGCGGAGCGAGTCACCGGGCAGACGGCCACGAGTCGTTCCCCAGACGATGACCAGGGCAACGCCGATCGCAGCCGTGATCCATAGGCCTGCCCACAGGGCCTTCCATTTCTGGTACCAACGCGATCCTCTCAGGGTGCCCGCTGTGAGAAGAGCCAAACCGATGAGAGCGGCCAGCATTGCTCCGCGGCTGCCGGTGGCGACGACCGATGCGAGAATAACGGCCGCGACCACCCCACACACGCCCTTCGCCGTGCGTGACCGCCCGGAAAGGAAAGTGAGGGTAATCCCGGCGAATCCGGCCAGGACCAGCCCGGCGCCCTGGGCGTTGCTGTATGGCAGAAAACCCGTAGCTTCGCGGGCAAGCATGCGCCGCTCGAACAACGCAACCGTCGGATCGGTCGCAGCCATGCCCTGTTGTGCCCAGAATTCAGGCTTCTGCTGCTGGTAAGCCTCCCAGGTGTCGGCAAACTCCCACCCCAACTGCGAACCGCACTTGGTCGCAGACGCCAGACCCGAAGCGACGACGACCGAGAGAACCAGCACCACTCTTCTGCGCTCCCGGAGCAGGTTCGCCAGCGTAATCGTCAGCACCAGCGCCGTCAGCCAATCGCACGATGCGTTGATCGCCAGGCGTTTGTTGCCGGCTGCGCAGCAGGACACCACGGCGGCCACAACCATCATCGCCCAGCCGGCCTCGATCCCCGTCCATCGCCACGGTTGACGCCGAAGAAGGGTGGCGAACGCAGCCATTGCCGCCGCAAGCCCAATGGCGACGTCAAACATGACAGTTGTCGCGGGCGTCAAGGAGGCGGTGTCGCCGATGGCGTGGGAAATACCACTCAGACCCGATTCGTAGGTCTCGGACAGCAGGGTGCGCATCGAGACGACCAGGAGAAGTACGAATAGAGCGAGGTTATCAAGCGCGCGCGGCACCGAATCGGCGACCGGCTTAACTCCGGCGGGCGGCCGGCAGCTTGGAGCGGGTTTACGAGCCATTGGTTGCTTCCAGAATGGCGATGATCGCCACGACGGCAAGACACTGGGCGACGATCAACAGGGCCGCCACCCAGCCGTGCATGGGTAACAGTACCGCCGGGAGCGAGGTTGCCAGCGTGGCCAGGTAGATCGTCAGCACGGCGGTTCTCGGCCTCAGCCCCCGCTTAACCAGGCGATGGGAGAAATGCCGTCTGTCGCCGCGGAAGATGCTGACACCCAGCCGCAGGCGGTGGATAATGACGCTGATCATGTCGTAGAGGGGAATGGCAAACACCACCACGGGCACGAGCACGCCGAAGGGCGTTGTTCCCATCTCGGGATCGTAGAAGGTGGTCATCACCGAGCACACCGCAAGCATGTAGCCCAGCACCAGGCTCCCGGCGTCACCCATGAAAACCGTTGCCGGGGGGAAGTTGTAGATCAGAAAGCCGGCCGCCCCCCCCGCCACCAGCATCAGCACACACGGGACAAACACTTGTCCGGCGACCATTGATGAGACCGCCAGAACGACGGCCGTCAAGCCCGCCACGCCGGCCGACAGGCCGTCCATGTTGTCCATGAAGTTGAAGGCATTCGTCAGCGCGATGATCCAGAACGTGGTGAGGAGTACGGCCGGCAGCGTCCCGAGCGCTTCGGCCGAGCGAACGCCGACGCCCGCGGTTATCGCCAACGCCACGACCACCTGGATGAGCAGCTTCACGCGGGCAGACAACGGCCGGTGGTCATCGATGAGGCCCACGAGGTGGAGCACCACCGCCCCGGCCATGATTGCCAGCCCTACCGGGGCTTTCTTCACGACGCCCCCGAGCCACTCCCTCCACGACGGCACCCACTTGTCCAGGAAAACAAGTCGATCAGCGGGCGGCTCACCGAGCACCCAGGCGGCTGCCAGCAGGACCCCCATCGGCACGAGGATTCCGGCCGTAATGGCAATGCCACCGCCGAAGGCCGTTGGCCGCTCGTGCTCTTTGTGTCCTTCACCTTTCGGGCGATCGACAAATCCCCGTTTGACGGCCCAGCCCCGGCAGACGGGCGTCAGGGCCACACTGATCACGAACGCCAGAAGAAGCGATACGCCTGCCGCCATGAGAACAGGACCGGGAATCACAGGCGCCCCCCTTCCGGCCGCCTGGTCTCACCCAAAGCGTCAAGCTTGATCCTGTACCGGTTGCGCAAATCCTCGAAAAAGGCGTCGTACCGACCGCTTGCGTAGTCGGGATAGGTATGGGGCCAGGCCTTCCACTTGCCCTCGCGATAGTGCAACGTCGACTCGGCGTAAATGCCATCCCGCAGATATATCCGGTGAGATCCGTTCTTGGTTGTTGCCAGAACGAGTTTGCTCAGCTCGATGTACCCGGGATCCAGATTCACCGGTCGTTGACCGGGAGGCAGCCCGCATTCGTAGCCGATCCGATTTTCCACCTCATTGGTGTGGACCTTGATGCTTGCCAATCGGCCGGGATCGATCAACTCGGCGAAGGAGGCAAATTGACGCAGAAGATCCGTTCCCATTTCCGGCTCGTAATAGTCCGTATCATCAAAGGGCCAGGTTTCGCTGACGGTGTCCGTCGGCCCGTAGTATTGGGTCAATATTCGGATCGCTCTTTGCATGAGATCAGCGTCGTTCGAGATGAACCCGCAAATGAGGTTCACAGGCCGTGGTGAACGAATCGCACCCATGACCTCAGTGTAGTCGCGGCCATGCGTAAATCAATGGGGCGTCATATGTTGTGAAGGACGGCGGTGAGCGAATCAGTCGTCGGTGCGGAGGACGGCGGTCTTGGGCTCTCGTACGGGCGTCGCGGCCGATTCGATCCTCAGCATCTCCAGTGCATCGCGCTCGACAATCTGGCGAAGCTGTTCTCGCGGGATGGTCGGCAGGTTGGTGCCGTGACAGAACTGATTAATGCTGTAGAGCGACTCGATGCAGCCGGCCGGGGAGGCATATGGAAAGTTGCTGCCAAACAGCAGCCGGTCCATCACACCGGCCTGATAAGCCGACAGCAGCGCGTTGTAGGCATGCCAAGGCCGTTTCGTCAGTCCGCTGATATCAGCGAAGACATTGGAATGCTTGGCCAGAAGTGCGATCGTCTCTTCCGTCCAGGGATATCCCAACTGGGCCACAATGATACGCATTTCGGAGAATTCGCGGGCAACTTCGTCGATGAGGACGGGCCGGGCATACTCCATTTTGCTGGCGGGCATCACGGCCACGTCGATGTGAAACATGACCGGCATACCCAGGCGGCACGCCTCCGGGTATAGCCGCATGGCCGAGGTGGCGGCCGGGTGGAAGTCCTGTGCGGCCGGCCAGATACTCAGCCCCTGCATCCCCAGCTCTTCGCGAGCCCGTTTGAGCTCCTGAATGGCCTCCTGGGGCCGCGTGGGATCGACGCTGGCAAAGCCGACGAGCCGATCGGCCTGCTGGCGCACGTACGCGGCCACGTAATCGTTTGGGATGTCGGCCTCAAGGTAATAGCTGCGGTACGCCAGGACGAAGGCCTTGTCTACCGGACGGGTGGCCATGCGATGAGCGTCGATTCCGGCTCGAGGGGGCAGCTCTGCCGGCGCGCGACCTTGCCCACGACCGTAGCCACGGCCAAGTTGCTCAACCGATTCCCAGATATGCGTGTGACAGTCAACGATCATGCTTTATGGGGGCATCCGTGTCACCGGTCACCCGCGCCTGCCGAGGCCGGAGGGACAAGCCCCACAGGCCAAGTTATAGCCGGTCCGGTTCGCCGGGTCAATTGATGCCGGGCTCCTCCCGGTCTGGCGTCCGCGCCAGACGCCGCAGCCCGCGTCATGGTTCTCTGGGGCAACGGCAGACATAGGCTGAGAAAGAGCCGCTTCAGCGGTCTTTCCCTGTTGCACACAGGATCTCAGGCAAGCGCGCAAGCTCTCGACCTGCGGCCCGCTTTGCCCGATTGCTTCACGGCTGCCGGCTGGTAGAATCGTGCTGGCTCAGGACGGCCAACTGGTCCCAGATCTCTTCGGGAGTTCCACAAATGCTCATTGTTGCCGTACACGTCCACGTCAAACTGGAGTGTGTTGAGGCCTTTCGGCAGGCCACTATCGAGAACGCCTCCAACAGCGTTCGCGAGCCGGGCATCGCCCGGTTCGACATCATCCAGCAGAGTGACGACCCGACGCGATTCGTGCTCATGGAGGTGTACAAGACACCGGAGGCCCCGGCCAGGCATAAGGAGACCGCTCACTATGCGAAGTGGCGTGACGCCGTCGCCGATATGATGGCCGAGCCTCGCTCCAGCGTGAAGTACACCGCTGTTTTTCCCGCTGAAGCGGGCTGGGAGATGCCCCAATGACCTTTGAGTTCGCCACCGCCACGCGGATCATCTTCGGCAATGGCAGGCTCTCGGAGGTCGGGCCGATTGCACTGGGTTTCCTGGGCAACGTCCGGCAGGGCAAAGTCATGCTGGTGACGGGCGTCTCAACCACCCGCCCGGGCCGGCTGACCGCCATTCTGGCCAAGCATGACATCGAGTTCATCACCATGCCGGTCAACGGTGAGCCGACCGTCGAGATGGTGCGGACAGCCGCCGATCGGGCGGTTACTGCGAACTGTCAGATGGTGATCAGCATCGGGGGGGGCAGCGCGATCGACGCCGGCAAGGCCATCGCGGCGATGATCACGAACGGCGGGAACCCGATCGAGTTTCTGGAGGTCATCGGACAAGGCAAGCCCCTGTCGCAGCCGCCGCTGCCGGTTATCGCGATTCCGACCACCGCGGGGACCGGCGCCGAGGTCACGCGCAACGCCGTGCTCGCTTCGGCCGCACATCGTTTGAAGGTCAGCCTCAGGAGCCCGCTGTTGCTGCCGCATCTGGCGATCATTGACCCCGAACTGACCTATGACCTACCCCCCGCGCTGACCGCCTCAACCGGGCTGGACGCATTGACTCAGCTTATCGAGGCGTTCGTGTCGGTGCGTTCGAACCCGCTCACGGACGCATTTTGCAGAGAAGGTATTCCGCGAATCGGCCGCTCGCTTCGCAAGGCGTACGAACACGGTGAGTGCGCCGGCGCCCGCGAGGACATGGCCCTGGCAAGTCTCCTGAGCGGTCTGGCACTGGCCAACGCGGGATTAGGGGCAGCGCACGGCATCGCCGCCCCGCTCGGCGGGATGTTTGCCGCACCGCATGGGGCGGTTTGCGCTGCTCTGCTGCCGCATGTCATGACGGTCAATATCGCGGCCCTTGGCCGCAGCGCCCCTGAGAGCGAGAGCCTTCGCCGCTACGACGAGGTGGGGCGCATGCTCACCGGCAGCGCCACGGCCGTGGCCGCCGACGCGATCCGTTGGACAAGCGAGGTCGGTCGCGATCTCGGGATACCGAAGGTCGGCTCCTACGGCGTCCAGGCAACCGATATTCCCGCACTGGTGGAAGGGGCTCTGAAATCCAGCAGTATCAAGGGGAACCCGATCGCTCTGACCGGCGAGCAGGTGGGCGAGATCCTGACCGCTGCGATGTGAGCTGCTGTTCGCGAGGATGGGCGGCTCAGTGGACGTCGTCGTCCTTAGCGGCCACGCCGGCCGGATCCTTTACACCGAAGAGCTTGAGCCATTCCTCATACCGTTCGTCAGCCGATGGCCGAGTGCATAGCGGCTTTGACTGAACATCGGCGTCCTGGAACAGGAAAGTCGATAACCGTCCGTTCAGGTGCATCCCCTGCACCACCATTCTCGGCCCTGGTTTGTCATCCACATTGATGCCGTTCTTGCCTTGCGGAAGATGCGCCCCCTTCCACACCGTCATGGCGTGGATGCCGCCCTCGTCCCAGGTCGGTGGTCCGGCGGCCCATTGCTCACGGGCCTTCTTGACAGAGGGAATCCCTTTGAAGTCAACCACCTTGTCTTCCCGCTCGGCCTCCGCCAGGAGAACGGTGTCTGATGGCCGCGAAGTCGCGCCGAGTTTGAGCAGCTTTCGTGTCCTTGGATCACTCCACACGCCAGATGCGTCAGGGCCATTCGGATCCAAACCGTTGCTGACATAGTCGAGAAACGCATCGGTGCGATTCCCCGACCGCTCGGGACAGTGAAACAACTCCCATTGACCGAGCGGGAATTGATTGGCATCTGTTGCCTGGGTTTGGGCCTTGCGCAGGAGACCGGCCTCGCGAGCTACAATTCCCACCCAGCCCCGCTCACCCGGAGAGGACGCAACCGGCACGAACCCTTTGTTGGCGGCCGCGTACATCGCGAGACCTATGCCGGCCTGCTTCAGGTTGGACATGCAAACGAGAAGGCGGGCCCTCTCTCTCCCTACGGGTCGCCCTGGCAGGAAGATTGCAGCGGCAAAGATAGCGACGACAGCAGCAATCGCAATCAGAGCAATGGCATCGGCCTTTGTTGCAGCCCGTCGTTCCGAGGCCAACCTGCTGTGTCGGGTCATGGCGATCCTCCCCGCTTTGGCCTGCGCCCATATGGCTTCCTGCGAAGCAGAACGCTCCACATGCTGCTATTGTACAAGATCTGGCACTTCAATTACACTCTCTGTCATGACGAGAACCAAGCTTGTAGCCACCGTGGGGCCGGCGTGCGAGGATCCGGCCATCCTGGGCGCCATGATCGACTCCGGTGTCAATGTTTTCCGGCTCAACTTTTCGCACGGCACGCTGGACACTCATCAGCAGATGCTCCAGCACATCCGAAGCGAGGCCGGGCGGCGCCAGGCCATGGTCGCCGTGATGGGTGACCTGTGCGGCCCCAAGATCCGGTTGAATCGCATCGACGGGGGAAAGTGCGAGCTTGCCAAAGGGGCCACGGTGGTCTTCCGGCGCGGCGACGCCCTGGGAACCGCCCAGACTCTAACCAGCTCCTACCCTGCCCTTCTGGATGACGTCCAGGTCGGGCACAGGCTCCTGATTGACGACGGCAATGTGCAGTTGCGGGCCCGCTCCAAGACTGCCGACGAGTTGACTTGCGAGGTCGAAGTCCCCGGGATGATCAGCGATCGCAAGGGCATTAACCTGCCGGATTCCAACGTGTCATCGCCTGCCCTGACCGACAAGGATCGCGGCGACCTGGAGTGGGCGATGGCCAACGACCTCGATTTCCTGGCCTTGTCTTTCGTCAGACGGCCGGAGGACCTTATCGAGCTGCGCGAGATCGTCCGGCAGCACAAGAGTCCCATCCATCTCGTGTCGAAGATCGAGAAGCCCCAAGCAGTCGATTCGCTGGAGCCGATCATCGATCAATCCGACGTCGTGCTGGTCGCCCGCGGCGATCTCGGGGTCGAAATGGACGTCTCTCGCGTGCCGTTGATCCAGAAGAGAATCTGTCTGTTGTGCCGGCGCCTGGGCAAACCTGTCATCGTCGCCACGCAGATGCTCCAGTCGATGGTCGAATCACCGGTCCCCACTCGGGCCGAGGTCAGCGACGTGGCCAACGCCATTCTCGATCACGCCGATGCGGTCATGCTCTCGGCTGAGACCTCGGTGGGCAAGTACCCGCTGGCGGCGGTGGAGATGATCCGTCGAATCGCGGAACAGACTGAGGTGTTTCACAAGAAGTTTCGCCACGACCTTGGCGAAGACTTGCGCATCCAGCCTTGTCTGGATATGGCGGTGGCCGACGGCGCGGCGGTGGTGGCCCAGCGGCTTCAGGCGCGGCTGATTGCCGTCTGGACGCCCAAGGAGGATGCGGCGCGACTGCTCAGCAAGCACCGCGTTCACCAGCCGATACTTGCCGTCACTGACGACGAGCGAGTCTGCCGCAGGATGGCGATGCTGTATGGCGTCATCGCGGTGTGCCAACCCGCCGAAGCACGACTGAACCGCATACCGGCCGCGCTGGACCGGATGCTACTCGAGAAGAAGCTGGCGGTCGCTGGAGACCGGATCGTGGTGACGGTTGACACCCGCCCCGATCTGCCGGGGGAGACCGACGCGCTGTTTATCCATGTGGTGGGCAGCACCACCTGATTGCCGCGCTCTCCAAAGGCCCGTCGGCTACTCCTCTGCCTGCGGCAGGCCGTGACCCGGCTTGTTGGCGTACAGCAGCCAGTAGGTCACCGGGATCACGAAGAGGGTGAAGATCGTCGAGGCGAGCAGGCCAAAGATCAGCGACCACGCCAGGCCCGAGAAGATCGGATCAATGGTGATGGGCAGCGCCGACAGCAGGGCCGTGCCTGCGGTGAGCAGGATCGGTCGCAATCGCACCACACGGCTTTCCATGATGGCATCGAACAGGGTCCGCCCCTTGGCCAGCGAGAGATGAATGAAGTCCACGAGGATAATCGAATCCCGCGTGACGATTCCGGCCAACGCGATCATTCCAATCATGCCGGTAGCGGTAAAGAAGATGCCGTCGGTGTACTGCCCGACCTGCGATCCGGCCACGAGGTTCAGAAGCCAGAAGCCAGGCATGATGCCAAGGACCGTCAACGGGATGGCCAGCATCACGACCACCGGAATGACGAATGACTTGGTCTGGCCCACGAGCAAAATGTAAATGCCGACGAGGGCAGCGCCGAAGGCCAGACCGAGGTCACGAAAGACGTCCAGCGTGATCTTCCACTCGCCCTCTCCGGCGAAGTCCACCTGATAGGCGTCCGGCAGCCACCATTTCAGGCCGCTGCCATTGGACAGAAACGTACGGCCGGCGACCGGACGGGCCGCACCCGGCTTGACGAAACCGTGACCGTAATCGGCACCTTCCGGCAACCGTTCCGACGCGATGGCCGCGGGCAGCCTGTCCGCCTGGATGTCGACCACGCAATCGGCCGGCGGCCGCCCGGCGGTTTCGGCGAAGACGTAAACCACCCGCCTGAGATTCTTGTGGTAGATCGTCTTGTCGACCTGGGTTCGTTCCCCACGTCCCAACTCGGCCAGGGGAACAAGTTGGCCTGCCGCGCCGCGAACGTGCAACCGCGACAAGTCAAACAAGTCCGACCGGATCGGCCTCGGCAGGCGGAGCACAATCTCCAGCGGGTGCCGCTCGCCTTCTGCCCGTACGGTTCCGGCGGGCGTTCCCTCGAGGGCGGTTCGGAGCGTATCGGTAGTCTGTGCGACGGCAACTCCATTCAGGGCAGCTTTCTCTTTGTCCGTCACGAAGATCACCTTCTCGCTGTCGGCCTCGACCGTCTCGTCCACGTCGACAACGCCGGGCTCCTTCCTCATCCGGTCGCGGACGGTTCGGGCGGCCGCGATCAGGTCTTCGTACGTGTGCTCCGGGCGGCCGTAGACTTCAGCCACGATGGACGCAATCACCGGCGGGCCGGGAGGCGTCTCGACGATTTTGAGGCTGGCGTTGTGCCGAGTGGCGATGGCGGTCAAGTCGTCCCGCAATCTCAGGCCGATGCCGTGGCTCTGTTGTTTGCGGCTTTTCTTCCCGACCAGATTGATCCGCACCTCGGCCACGTTGTCCCCCCGACGCATGTAGTACTGCCGCACCAGACCGTTGAAATCCATAGGTGAGGCGACGCCCACGTAACTGGTAAAGTCGGTGACCTCCGGCACCTTGCGCAGGTAGTCCTCAAAGTCCCGCACGGCCGCGTCAGACCGCTCGAGCGTCGTCCCTTCGTCGAAATCGAGCACCAATTGAAGCTCATTCTTGTTG
Organism: Phycisphaerae bacterium; assembly: GCA_030372985.1. GTDB lineage: Bacteria > Planctomycetota > Phycisphaerae > UBA1845 > PWPN01 > JAUCQB01. Next base: position 5,789 of record JAUCQB010000243.1, on the reverse strand, counting down.
TCGAACGGCAGCATCTTGAGGGGCACGTGTCGTGTGGCCGCCAGCATCATGGCGACGACCGTGAGCGCCCCCATCGCGCCAAGGAAGACCCAGGAGAGCCACCGCTTGTGGAGCAATGGAGCCATCAGCGGGTAGAAGAAGCGATAAAGCGGCGACTTCTTGATCGTCTCGGGGTCCAGATCGTCTTCGGGCCCCTCGGCATGAACGCCGCCGCCCTTGTCATAGTGTCGTCCCAGAACGTGATAGGACAACCAGGGTGTGATGGTGAACGCCACAACCATCGACATGAGCATGGCGACAGGAACGTTCAACGCCATCGGCCGCATGTACGGGCCCATCATCCCGGTGATGAAGAACATCGGCAGGAACGAGACGATGACCGCCAGGGTCGCGGTGATCAGCGGAGGACGGATCTCGGCAACCGCTTCCATCACGATGTGCCGCGTGGCCCGCTTGCGGAGGGCGAAATGCCGCGAGATGTTCTCGACGTCGACGATCGGATCATCGACCAGCAGACCCAGCGACAGGATGAGGGCGAAGAGCGTCACCCGGTTGATGGTAAAGCCGAACATCATGTTCACGGCCAGCGTCAGGCCGAACACCACCGGCACGGCCACGGCCACGATGAGCGATTCTCTCCAACCCAAGCCGAGCGTCAGAACCACGATGACGAACAGCACCGCGACGGCAAGCGCCTCGACGAGTTCATTGATCTTCTCATTTGAGGTCAGCCCCGCGTTGCGGGTGATGACCACGTCGACGTCGTCGGGAACCACTTCCCGCTTGAGGGTCTCGGCCGCGGCGATGACGTCCCGGGCCACCCAGACGGCGTTGGAGCCCTTCTTCTTGGCGATGGCGATGGTTACGGCCGGATCAGATGAAACTGTCTCGCGGCTCCGCGAAACGGGGCCGATGACCGCGCCTCCCGCATGTTGATGGTGCAGGTGGCCGGCGGCCGGCCCCCATCCGTGGCGGACGTAGTTGTCGGATTCGGCCGGCCCGTCAACGATCGCCGCGACATTACGCAGAAAGACCGGTCTTCCGTCGAACACGCCGACAACCAGCTCGTTCAGTTCCTCAGCCCGGGCAAACGCCAGGCCCGCCTCGACCCGGACGACCTGGTCGTTGTGGCTGTACTCACCCGCGGTTTGCGTAACGTTCGCCGCACGGATCGCCTGACGCACTGCCAGGGGGTCCAGTTGATGGGCCTGAAGCCTGTCAGGATCGAGGTAGACGTGAACGACTCTGGACCGCCCGCCGATGACGTAGGCCCTTGATACATCCTGGGTTGCGGCCAGTCGTTCCACCAGTTCTTCTCCCACGCGGCGCAGCACGAACTCGTCCGAGGTCGCGCTGGTCAGGGTCAGCGTCACGATGGGGACGTCGTCGATCTCGACGGGCTTGACGACCCATCCGGTCACGCCGGGCGGAACGATGTCGACGTTCTCGTCCATCTTCTTGTAGATCTTGACCAGGCTTCGCTCGCGGTCCTCGCCGACGTAGTAGCGAACGGTGATGATGGCGACGTTCTCTCGCGACATGGAATAGACATATTCAACGCCGTCGATCTGATAGAGGATCTTCTCCAGCGGCGTCGCCACGAGCTGCTCGACTTCGTGTGCAGAGTGGCCGGGGCAGTTCACGATGACGTCCGCTAACGGCACGATGATCTGAGGATCTTCCTCGCGCGGCGTGATCAGCAGCGCGGCCAGCCCCATCGCCACCGCGATAACCGTCAGGATCAGAGAGAGATTCGAGTGGAGGAAGACGTGAACGATCGCGTTTGTGAACCCATGTTGCCTGCCGACGGGGTGGCCACTCGACGGAGCTGCCGATGGAACATGCTGCTTCGGGCTCTGGTCGTGCGTCATTGGTCAGCCCTCACGCATTCGGCCTGGATTGAGTCGACTCGCCGCCAGAGGCCTCTATCAGCGCGATCCGCTCGCCTTCGCGCAGTCCGGAAAGGACCTCCATCCTGCCATTCAGCGTCCGGCCCGGTTGGATCACCCTTCGTTGGAGCGTTGCCCCGTTAACCACATCGACGACATTGAGCTGGCCGACCATCCGGACGGCCGCCTGCGGGATGACCAGAATCTCCTCCTCGTCCAGCGGGATGGTCAGCCGGCCGAACATCCCGGCGTAGACTCCCGGCGGACAAGGCCCGGTCACCTTCACCAGGAACGTGCGGCTGGCTGACTCCGCCTGGGGCACGATCTCGCTGATCTGCCCTTCGCAAGGGTGGCCCAAGGCGTCGATGGTGACTTCGATGTTCTGGCCCACTTTCAGACGCCGCGTGAGTGATTCACGCACGCTCGCCACCATCTGCATTCTCGCGGGGTCATAGAGGTTCAGGAGTACCTGTCCGGGCGCGACCGTGTCGCCGACATCGACGCGCTTGTCGACCACAAGGGCATCCATCGCGGCATGGATCGTCGCGTAGCTCAGTACGGTCTCTGCTTCGTTGAGTGTCTGCTCGGCCTTCTGCAACTGGGCCTCGGCCGACTTCAGACCGGTCTCGGCACGGTCATATTCGATTTTGGATGCCGCGTTCTGGTCGAGAAGCTTCTTCACGCGGTCGAACTCGATCGTCGCCTGGTCGCGGGCCGCCTTCGCGGCTGCCACCGCAGCCAGGGCCTGCTGCTGGCGGGCCTTGAGATCGGCATCATCGAGCTTGACCAGCACCGCGCCCTTGCTCACCCGATCTCCGGCCTTCACGTTGACGGCCACAACCTTGGCCATGATCTTCGAAGCGACCGCCGACTCATGCACGGGCCGGACGGTGCCGACGGCGGATTCCGCGACAGGCCGGCGAATCTTCTCCACCTGCACCACCCTGGCATTGCCGACAGGTCGACCAGCGGCATCCGTTGGCATAGCTGTGAGCTTGGGATGGAAGTACCCCATCAGCCACATCATGGTCACAATGACGAATGCCACGGCCGCGATGGATGTGATGATGATCCTGGCGACATGCCAGTATCTGCGGGAATCTGAAGCGGTTGCCATGAGTGATGCTCCTTGCTTCCTGTTCGCCCGATGCTGTCCGGGTGGTCAGGGCCATCACCTCCCGAACCGGCTCGCTCAACTCTTGGGCATACTATGCCGTCTGCTGTCGACACACCAGAGAGCGGTCATGCGCCGCTACCTGCCGCCCTGGTCTTCACAAGCGGCTTCCAGGTGTCGCGGTGCATACGGTATCCGCCGGCCAGACTGTACACTTCTCGGAATCCCGATTGCATCAATATACGGGCCGCCTTGTAGGACCTCTCACCGACGCCGCAGTTGAGCATCACCGGGCGCGAGCGGTCCAATTCATCCATCCGCTGACGTAGAACCGGCAAGGGGATGTTGATCGCGCCGGCCAAAGCGCCTGCGGCGAACTCCTGTTCGCTACGAACGTCCACCAGTTGGTCGCCGATCGGCTCCTCGCCGGGGAGTATCTCGGCGACCAGACCTTCACGTTTGTTCTGGGCCCCAAACGCGGCGATGTGAACAGGGTCCTTCGCGGCGCCGAATGGCGGGGCATAGGCCAGGTCGAGCCCGGCCAGATCATCCACCGTGCCGCGGAAGTGTACTACCGTGGCAATCACATCGATCCGCTTGTCGACGCCCGCACCGCCAACGGCCTGCCCGCCCAGCACTCGGCCGCTCTCGGGATCGTAGACCAACTTGAGAATCATCTGTTCTGCGCCGGGATAGTAGCCAACGTGATGACCCCTGAGGGCATAAGCGGCGTCTGCAGGAACCCCGTATCGCCTGGCTGCCTTGACGCTCAGGCCGGTCATCCCCGCGACCATACCGAATGCGCCAAGGACCGACGTGCCAGCCACGGGGGCCGCCAAAAAGGAGCGCCCCGCCGCGGCGTGTCCACCGGCGTTTCGTCCATTGCGGTTGGCCGGCCCGGCAAGCGGGAACCGTCCGGGCTCGCCGGTCACCGCGAAAACCGCCTCGGCGGCGTCACCGACCGCGTAGATGTCCGGGTCGCTGGTCAGCATCTGGGCATTCACCGCGATTGCCCCGCTTTCGCCGATGGTCAGGCCCGCCTCTTCAGCAAGCCGGGTGTTGGGGCGTACGCCGATGGAAACGAGGACCAGATCCGTTGCCACCTCTCGCCGGTCCGCCAGACGCACGGCGGTCACCCGGTGGTCGTCGGCCTTCAGGCCATCGACGCTTGCCGCGAGAAGGACTTCAACCCCATGCGATCGAAGCGTCTTCTCCACCTGACGAGCCATCTCGACATCCAACAAGGGCAGCACCTGGTCCTGCTGCTCGATCAGAGTGACGACCAGCCCGCGCTGCCTCAGAGCCTCGACCATCTCGATCCCGATGTAGCCGGCCCCGATCACGACGGCCCGTTTGGCATCCCCGCTGTCCACAAATGCCTTGATGCGATCCATATCCGTCACATCACGCAGCGAGAAGACGTTCGGGCAATCGATCCCGCTCCACTGCGGAACCACGGGCGAGGCCCCCGGGGCCAGAATCAGCTTGTCGTAGGGCTCCCGCCACCGACGACCGTTCTGATGATCAAGCGCCTCCACGTGCTTCGTCGCCCGATCGATCTTGAGGACCTCACAGCGCGTGTGCACCTTGATATTGAACATCTGCTCCAGAGAACGCGGGCTGGCCAGCAGGAGCTTCCCGCGATCGGCGATCTGTCCGCCGACGTGATAGGGCAAGCCGCAGTTGGCGAACGAGACGTGCTCGCCGCGCTCAAACATGACAATCTGCGCGCGTTCATTTAAACGGCGCGCTCGCGTGGCCGCACTCGCCCCACCCGCGACACCGCCGACGATGACAATTCTCTGGGAACTCATCTCACCTCACCCGATTCGGCATCCTTGGGCTTCATAGCCCGGTGTTCGATTCCAAGGCATCCTTGACAAAAGCCAGGCCATGGGGCAGATGCCCGTCATGCCCGAGAACACCATTCCGCAGCCAACCAAGAGTGGAAGCACAAGAAAATACACACTGCTCGAATAGGCCAGAAGCAACCCAAGCAGCACAAGAATACCGGCTACCATCAGGACCTGCCGAACGATCGGGATCGTCTTCCGTTCCACCACGACGTCCAGGCCGGCATGCCTGCACGCCCTCAGGCCGCCTTCGACCATGGTGAGATTGGTGAAACCCATGCCCGCCAGGCGGTTCATCGCGTCTTTGGAGCGAACACCCGCCGCACACATCAGGATGAGCGGTTCTTCGCGATTCCACCCGCTCGCGACAGCGGTCAAACGATTCAGCGGAACACACTCGGAGCCCGGCAGTCGTTCGGCGGCGAATTCAGCCTCCATCCGAACATCCACCACCCGACCACCTGCGTTTTTCAGTTCACTTGCAGTGATGTATTTCATCCATCTGGCCTCCATAGCACTTTTCTCAATTCCGGGATTGTTGGCGGTTCACCGCGCAGCCTGGTGCACGGGCTCTGCCGTGCCGCGCGCGTGGTTGCGTATGCACTGCAGCAGCCACACAGGGCGGGGATCGGAAACGCGATAGTAAACGGTCTTTCCTTCCCGTTCGCAGGTCAGCAGCCCGTGGGCTTTCATCATGTTCAGGTGTTGGCTGACCGCATTGCTGGCAATGTGAAGATGCTGAGCAAGGTCATTCACCGACACCCGTCCGGCCATCAGCAACTCGCAAATCCGCAGCCGGTGTGGGTGGGCGAGCACCCGCATCACGGCCGCACTCTGTTCGAGCACGTTCATGTCAATCAGTGACTCGTGTGATGATCTCATGATATAATTATATCATCACATCAGGACCTGTCTCTTATACACATCTGACGC
>JAUCQB010000242.1 GCA_030372985.1 Phycisphaerae bacterium | reverse complement strand
GGCCTTGCCAACGTAAGTTCATTGGAATCAGCAGCTTGGAGAGGTGCCGGAGTGGCTGATCGGGCAGCCTTGGAAAGGCTGTGTACGGCTTGTCTGTACCGGGGGTTCGAATCCCCCCCTCTCCGTTTTTCATGCCTTCGGCAATCGTAAGTGATTGCCAGATAAGCACTAGCGATTTCATGGGCCTCCCGTTTGTGCACACTTTTGTGCACATTTGTGCACGGGAGGTTCTCTGGTATGGCCTCTTCCAAGAAGGTTTGGCGCCGCCGAGTCGGCCGCGTCACCGTCTATCAGCGTGGTGGTCGGTTCTGGATCTACTACCGCGATTACAAGCCGGTTCGTCGGCCGGTGGGCACGAGTCGCGAGGAGGCTCTGACGCTGGCGGCAAAGATCAACGCTCAGCTGGCCGATGGCGTTCCAACCATGCTTGCGTTTCAGCCGATCGCGGTGACGGCGATGATTGCTAAGTGGCTCGACCACCACGAGCACGTTCGCCGCTCGGCCGTGAACACGGTGAACCGGTATCGAACGGCAATCGAACACCTCAATAAGTTCGTCGAGGCAAATCACCCGGGGCTGCGTGCCGACCGTTTCGATGGGGGCATGGCGGAGCAGTTCGTCCGGCATCTGCGTACGGCCAAGGTCTCGCCCAACGGCTGTAAGGGTGCCACAAAGCGGACCATGCGGGACAAGGGTGTCATCTTCACCCTGGAGACGGCGCGGGCCCTGTTCAACTTTGCCCGCGACCAACGCCACCTGCCGGCGTACGCGCCCAACCCGTTCACCAGCCTGGCCATCGAACGAATGCCGGTCGAAGACGCCAAGCCGATTCGCCCGATGATACCTGACCAGGAGCGGGAGTTCTTCAAGGCCTGCGATGAGTGGCAATTCCGTGTGTTCTTCCTGTTCGCCTTCACGGGGCTGCGTGTGGGCGAGCTTTGCCACCTGCTGATCGACAACGACGTCGACCTGGACAACAACGTCATCCGAATCACCAACAAGCCACGGCTGTACTGGCAGATCAAGACCCGAAATCTCCGGGACGTGCCGCTGCTGCCGGAGGTTGCCCAGGTCTTGCGCAAGTGCATCGGCGATCGCAAGACCGGCCCCGTCATTCTTCGTCAGGGAGTCATCAGCGGGAAATCCCAAGCGGCGTTGGCTGATCGTTCCATGGTGCAGCTTGAAGAAGAGGCAGCTCGCCGCATCGAGGCCGCGCAGGCCCGGCAGACCGAACCACTGACTCGACTGGAGACGACGCAGATCGGCCGGTCGGTCTGGCGAGACGCGGGGGCCACAAAGGAAACGAAGATTCGCGTCGAGTTCATGGAGGTCACCAAACGCATCGGCCTCGGACACCTGACATGTCCGAAGGATCTGCGACACTTGTTTGCAACCAGCCTGCAGGCTGCCGGAGTGGACCCGATGGTTCGTCGCGACATCATGGGCCACACCAGCCTGGAGATGACGGCCCATTACACCCATACCCAGAATGGAACGCGGCAGCGGGAGCTGAGCCGACTGACGGAGATTCGTGGCGGTGTGTTGGAGTTGGTCTCCGATCGCGGCTAGACAGCACCAGGGGGCAGCGGTGTTTCATACCGCTGCCCCCTGGGCAAGTCCTGGACCGATACCGCGCGATCTGTCGACTATCTCAAGAAAGCCACCGGCGTGTCGTCCGGAACGCTGGACGGCGCGGGTCCGCCCGGACTGGCATCACCATACTCATCTCCGTCTGCACTTTGTCGTTGCATTTCGTGGACGTAGTCATAGGCATGCTCTAGCACCTTGAGGAGGAGCGGAATGTGCTGCACGTTGAACGAAGTAGTGTCACGATAGAAGCCCTGCTGGTCGGTGTATCCTCGCGTGACAGTCACACTGTGGTAGGTCTCCTCCCGTTTGGTTCTAGGGTTCTGATTCCTGTTCAGCCAGATGGCTGCTTCGACCTGGCCAAGACGAAATTTCTGTACTGGTGGGTTCCTCTTCTCGTTCTCCATGGACGTATCTCCTTCACATAAGCCTGTTGTTTGACCCGCCGTGGGACCGTCCCACCGTGGGTCGGTTCTCTCAACTTGGCGCGGCGTGGGCCGCTGTTGTCGTCGCGGTCAGTTGGGCCAGCCGCTTCTCGAAGGCGTCCACCACCTTGGCGAGGGGGCCGTCCAGAACACGCTGGTAGGTCGCCCTGACGAAATCCGGCTCCAGGTGGGTGTAGATTGCGGTGATGTCAGAGCCATGCCCACCCCTTTCATTGAGCCGGTGCCCCAGCAGATACTTGCGGGTGTAGTACGGCACGCCCGCCCTTTCGAGGGCCGTGGCGAAGTGGTGCCGAAGCGCCTTCGGCGTGACTTTTCTGTAAATCCCGGCGGCAGCCAGCAGTTTGTTGAACTCGCGGCGGACGTCATCTCCTTCAACCGCGCCGTGTTTCTTGAGCAGATCAACTGCGGCCCGGCTCCGCTGGGACCAGCCTTTGGGGGTCGCCCCGTGCACCTGCTGAATGATTGCCTGCAGACTGGTCACTCTGCGGGAAGGCATGCCGGCGGCTCGAAAGTGACGCCGCTTGAGCAGTACCAGCCCACCACGACCGTGCATCATCCACGGTTGAAGTGCATCGCGCATGGCGGACGGAATCGGGAGGCGCTTGTCGATTCGGCCTTTGGTTCGGTAGGCCAGTTCTTCGATGCAGCGGTAATCGATCCAGCCTTTCTCGATATCCACGAACTCGTGCATCAGCCAGCATGGCTCGGCCACGCGCACGCCGTGGAAAATGTGAAACGAGAAGAGTGCGAGCTGGTACGCATCCGCGACGGCGATCAGCCGCACGATCTCATCGGTGTCCAGAGGTACTTCGCTGAGGGTATGATGCGTGGCCCGGTCCCGACCTGCCTGCATGAACGCCGCCGCGGCAGACGCCGGCAACAACCTTTCCTCCACTGCCCAGCGGACCATGGCCCTGGCAGTGGCGAGGATGAACAGCATGCCCTTGGACGACAGGAGCCGCTGCCCCTTGCCCGGCTTCTTGACGGCACCGACCAGCGTGCCCTGCAGATGGGCTTTGAAGCGAAGAACGAGGTCTCGGTTCGGAATCCATTCAGGCTTCGGCTGTTCGCGGTCTTCGCGCGTGAAGGCAATCAGATGATCGAGCGCGCCGTCGTAACGCTCGGGTGTCTTGGGGCTGATCTCGCCGGCGTCGGGCGGATCGCCTCGCAGTCGCGGTCAGCGAGTTCGGCATGCGGCCCTTAGAGGATCAATC
>JAUCQB010000241.1 GCA_030372985.1 Phycisphaerae bacterium | reverse complement strand
CGTACGGGGCGGGCTTCGTGAGTTTCTACTGGGGACCGCCCGAGGAGGTCGTCGACAACGCCATCGGGCAGGCGCTCTATCAGAACTGGCTCGACGCCTGGTCCGCTGCGGGCCGAGTCTCCCGTCGAGCACGATCGACCACCCACCCGCAGTAGGGCGTGGTCGGAGCCTTGCGAAGTCCCGTGGACGAAGCAGGACGCAGACCTGCCGCACGCTCGCCGCGGTTTTCACACCCGCCTACCGGCCTGCTGAACGGGTCTGCTTGTCCGTCGGACCAAAATCCAACCTGATGCCGATTCTGACCGCGCCGGGCAGTCGGGAGTGGTATACAACCCTGCCGGACAGCCAGAAGATGCGCCCGCTGACGTGCAACTCGACGGAGACGGCGGTATCCGAGTCGATCGCGCGGGGCACGCGGAGCGCGAGGCCTTCTTCGGAAACGTCCAAGACCTCACAACCTGAACAGACGGTCTGTGCCGCCTGCTGGTCGGCGGACTGGAGAGCCAGCGCTGCCCAGCCGACCATTCGGAACCGCAGGTGTTTTCGGCGCCCCTTCGCATAAGACGAGGAGGAGTTGGGTTCTTTATAGATGGATAGTGCCTGACACCATTTTTCCCTTGTTATGTACTCGGTGGCATGATCCACTTGCATGAGCGTCCCTCGTTCTCGATGATCGCTCGTCCAACCAGTTGTTTATTCGGCGATCGGGGCGTCCCTCTGTAATAGGATCACGTTATCCTTGCCCTTCCAGGGTTTATCCGGACTTGGAGGCGCCCAGACCTTCACAGAACATCTCGAACCGGTAAAGGCCATGGCGCTGAACTGCCCCGTAGAAAAACACCGATGCCCCAAACGCTCGGGCCGAGTCCTGCGGCCAGCCCGCCCCACCGTCGTGAGTGCACCCCCGGTTGCACAAGGAAGCCGCGAACTTGTTGAAGAACACTTGTGGATCAGGTGTTTCATGCCGGTTCGTCACTGTTTCCGGAGTTCACCGGCGGAAAGGTTCATGGGCAACGACAAATTGCACCCCATTCCCCATTCTGCATTCATCATTCCCCGGCGTTACTCGATGCAACGCTGGGGTACACCTTGCCGCCCGGCACATCCTTGTGCATTGCCGGCCAGACTCGATGTTTGCCTCGTGTCGGCCCTTGTCCAATCGGAGTTGGAGCGTGCGTTGGCCCGGCCTCGGACGGCCGAGACCGTTTGGAGGATGTTGCATTCGGCTTGTGTTGTTCGTACCTTGATAGGGACGCCCTGCGGCTCGCATCCGGCCGTGAGCGGAACCTTCAATACCCGTCCCGGGCCCGTAGCTCAGTGGTTAGAGCGGAGGACTCATAATCCTTTGGTCGGGGGTTCGAATCCCTCCGGGCCCATTGCCCCACGGGTGGCAGTTTCACGGCCGGTCGCGTGGAGCCGTACAGGACGGGGCGAGCGAGCTGCCGGTGCCATCCTGGATCTCAACCGGCGACGAAAGCCCCGACCACTGCATCACTCCGGCAGACAAGGTCAAGACTGCTCAGCGGGCGACCAGGGGAATACGGCCGTGACGCGCACACCGCGGCGGCGGAGGTTGTCGACGCGCACTTCGCCGCCCAGGGCGGTGGCCCGCTCTTTCATGCCCACGATTCCCAGGGACGTGGTTCCTTCAAGTCGGGAAGGATCGGCCCCGGTGCCGTTGTCGGTCACACAGAGCTCGATACCCTTGGGTGTTCTGCAAAGCTTGAGCTCGCAACGCGTAGCCCCTGAATGCCTGAGGACGTTGGTCAGGGCCTCCTGCGTGATCCGGTAGATCGCCGTCTTCAGCGGGTTCGGCACGTCCAGATCCGGCGGGCTGGCCTTGATGTGGCAGGTGATCCTGCTGCTCTGGCCGTACTCACCGACCAGAGACTGCAAAGCCTCGGGCAACGTCTGGTAGTCAAACACCGCGGGGCGCAGGCTTCTTGCCAGGTCGCGTACGGTCTGGGTCATGCGTATCTGCACGTCTCTCACTTCCGAAAGCCGTTCTACGACCCCGGACTCCGCGGTCGCCAGACGGGACTCCAGCCACGCCAACCCGAGATTCATGGCCGTCAACTGCTGGCCGAGTTCATCGTGCAGCTCTCTCGAGAGCCTCGCGCGCTCATCGTCGAGCAGCGACGCAGCCTCCCGGCCCAGCCGTCGAATCTGCTCGACCTGGGCCTCTTCGATGCTCATGTCCGTGAAGTTTCCGACGACCAGTTCATGGCCGCCGTCCTGAACCAGCCGGCTGAACGCCGCCGCGAGAGAGACGGTCGAACCGTCCTTTCGTTTGCCTTGCAGCCGTCCGCGCCAGACGCCCGTCTTGCGCAAGCGGGCACGCACGCTGCCGCGACGCTCTTGTCCCTGTTCGAGGATGCTGCTGAACGGTTTCAGCGCCGCCAGATCCTCCAGACATGCACAGCCCATGATCGTGAGCATCGACGCGTTGGCATAGGTCAGGCGCCAGCTCTCATTCCAGATGGCGATGCCTTCACCCGCGTTCTTCACCGCTTCTGCCAGCAGCGCGGAGGAAGCCTGCATTGCCTTCCATGTGGTGATGTCGCGCATCATACCGATCACCCCCACGGCCAGGTCCGACTCGCTGCGAAGCAGGGTGGTATGCATCGACGCGAGGAAGGTTGAACCGTCCTTGCGGGCATGCCAGATCTCCCCTTCGAACCTGCCTGCGGCGATGGTCGTCTGAATCGCCAGCTGCACCGCCGGCATTTGTTCGGCGGTGTGAAAGACCGACATATGCCTGCCGAGGTAATCGGCCTCCTCTCCGCCGTGCAGGGCTGCGAACGCGCGGTTCAGGAAGAGCAGCTTGCCGTCCAGGTCGGCGACGGCCACGCCCTCGGTGGTCTGCTCAGCCACCTGCGAAAGCAGCTTCAGCCGCCGCTCCGCCTCACGTTCCGACGTCACGTCAATGATGATGGAGTCGTGTCTCACCAGGCGGTTGTTCGAATCGCACACGGGCACGACGTACCGCTGCAGGTAAACAGCCTCTCCGGTTTCACCATGGACGACGCGGTACGTCATGCTGAACGGTCGCCTCGATGCCATGCCCTGGTCGAAGGCGTTGTATGCCGCCGCCTGGTCCTGCGGGTGAACGATGGAGAGCCCGAGGCGCGGATCGGAGAACAATCGCTCATGGTCGTACCCCAGGATACCGCGCGTGTCACCCCGCAGCAGAAGGGTCCGGCCCGTTTCCGCCTCGACCGAGCTCAACACGACAGGCAGCGTGTCAACCAGTTGCCGGATGCGTGTCTCACTCTCGCGCAGGGCCTGCTCCGTCGCCCGGCGTTCGGTCACGTCGACGACGACGGAGTCCGCGCGCGCGAGTCTGCCCTCGTCGTCGCCCACCGGCACGATGTACTGCTGAACATAACGCACGTCGCCGGTTTCCCCGTGCAGGATGCGCAACTCAACCTCAAAGGGTTGCATGGAGGCGAGACCCACGCGAAACGCCTCGTCGGTGGCTGGCAAGTCGTCGGGATGAACGATTTGTCTACCCACAGTCGGGTCGGCGAGGATTCGATCTCGCTCGTACCCGAGGATCCGTTTCACGTCGCCCTGCACCAGCAGAGTCCGGTTGGTGCCCGCCTCGAACGAGAACAGAGCGATGGGCAGCGACTTCATCATCTGCCGAATCCGGTCCTCGCTCTGGCGAAGCGATTCCTCGACCCGCCGGCGGTCGGTAACGTCGCGCAGGACAGTGGCCACACGGTTCACCCCGTTGGCTTCAATGATCGGGACCTTGCGGACCTCGACAACAATGGACATGCCTTGCACGGATGCTTCAAACTCGTATTCGACGCCGCGGCCGGTGGTGAAAACCTTTTCGTATTGATCAAAGCTGCTGACCGGGAGGAAGGGAACGACCTTGCTTAACGAACGGCCCATGGGGTCGTCGTCCATCCCGTACCTTCTGAGCCAGTCGTGAAAGGCCTGATTGGCCAGCACGATGCGGTGATCGCGGTCGATCACGTGAATGGCATCCGTCAGGGCGTCGAGGACGAGGTGATGCTGGCGCTCGCCGGCCAGCATCTCCTGCTCGATCTGCCTGAGCCGGGTGATGTCGTGGTTCAATCCGACAAGCCCCACGATCTGTCCGGTATGCTCGTCGCGCAGCGGGACCTTCGTAACCAGGGCCAACGCCGGCTCTCTGCCCGGGCTCTCAATCTTCCGCTCGGCGTCTACCAGGGCTTCACCGGTTTCAAGAATGCGGCGCTCCTCATCCAGGTAACCCTGGGCCTCACTGGGCGGGAAGAAGTCGGCGTCCGTTTTCCCGATCAGCTCACTCGGCTCTGAAAGCCCGAATCGCGACAGAACGGTCCGATTCGCCAGGCGGAAGCGCGACTCGCGGTCCTTCACATAGATCAGGTCCGGCAGATTGTCGATCAGCGTTTGCAGCAGGTTCCGTTCGTGATCGGGAGTCTGCGGGGTGACGTCCTGCTCCAGTAAGGCAATTCTCCCTCGCAGGTCGTTCAGTTCATCGACGAGCTGCTTCTTGGTCTTGCTGAGATCATTCATCCGATGTTTCACCAGCCTTCCGCAGGGCCATTCGAGCCGCAGACCCCCGTCTTGCCTGTCCGCAGTCAGAAATGACGCGAGAAAAGTGTTCCCCCTCCGACCGCAGTCGATGAACCCCCGCCAACACGAGACAGATGCGTTTATATTGTACCAGCCGGCCGAGAGTATTAAAAGCACATCCGCGGTGAAACTGGGGTAAACGAACCCTGGGGATGGAAATCAGGAGACCTGCGCCTTCACCCCCCGGTCCGGCATTCACCGAAGCGATCTGAGCCCGCCGAAAAGACCGAGAGCCGGGTCGTTGACTCCATTTGACAGCGATGCGCAATCTCATTATACCAAGTCCCCAACCTAAATTAGGCTGTCTAATTGGCATGATCTTGGCTGTCTCTGGTACCCTGCCGAAAAGGAGAGTCCTATGGCTATCGACTGTCGACAGTTCGTCGATGGGCAAATCCGTGACCTGCGTGCGAGGGTCGGCAACGAAACCGCGATCACGGCCTTAAGCGGCGGCGTTGACAGCTCCGTCGTCACCGTGCTTGGGCACAAAGCCTTGGGCCCCCGGCTCAAGGCTGTCTTCGTGGATAACGCCCTGATGCGTGAAAACGAGCCGCAGCGCGTGGTGGAGATGTTCGGAGAAATGGGCATCAAGGTCGACCTGATGGACGCCCGCGAGGAGTTCCTGTCTGCCCTGGCGGGTCTGACCGATCCGGAGCAGAAGCGGCACGCCATCACCGACACCTTCTATTCCAAGGTGTTTGGCCGGCTGGTCCGGGAGTCCGGGGCCAAGTTTCTCCTTCACGGGACGATCCTGACGGACATCGAGGAGACGGTCGCGGGCATCAAGCGGCAGCATAACATCCTGACACAACTGGGGATCCAACCCGAGGAGGCCTACGGCTACTCGGTGCTGGAGCCGCTGATGACGCTTCGCAAGGACGGCGTTCGCGAGGTTGCCAGATTCCTGGGCCTGCCCAAGGAGCTTTCCGAGCGGATGCCCTTCCCCGGTCCCGCCCTGGCGACCCGAATCGTCGGCGAAGTCACGCCCGAACGCCTGGATACCGTGCGGGCGGCGACGGCCATCGTCGAGGAGGAGCTGATCGACTGCGGGGCCTTCCAGTACCTGGCCGTCCTGCTCAACGACATGGCCACCGGCATTCGCGACAACAGGCGGGAGTTCGGGCAGATCATCGTGGTCCGCTGCATGGAGAGCGTCGACGCACGCGAGGCGACCGTGACCCGCCCGTCGTGGGAGACGCTGGACCGGATTTCGAAACGGATTACGCAGATCAAAGGCGTCAACCGCTGCCTGTACGATTTGACGCCGAAACCACCGGCAACGATCGAGTACGTGTGACCTTGTCAGCAAGAGGAGTCCAGAGGTACCCAGATGCCGCGCCGCAACGACATTCAAAAAGTGCTGATCATTGGCTCCGGACCGATCGTGATCGGCCAGGCCTGCGAATTCGACTACTCCGGAACACAGGCCTGCAAGGCCCTTCGCAAGCTCGGCTACAAAATCATCCTGGTCAACTCGAACCCGGCCACGATCATGACCGACCCGGGCATGGCGGACGTGACCTACATCGAGCCGCTGACGGTCGAGGCGGTGTCAGAAGTCATTGCCAAGGAACGCCCGGACGCCCTCCTGCCCAACCTGGGCGGCCAGACCGGTCTTAACCTGACGTCCGAGCTGGCCAAGGCGGGTGTGCTCGACAAATACGGCGTCTCGGTGATCGGCGTGCAGGTCGACGCCATCGAGCGAGGCGAAGACCGGACGGCCTTCAAGAACACGATGAACAAGCTGGGCATCGACATGCCCAAAAGCGAGGCGGTCAACTCGATCGAGGAAGCTGAGCGAGTGGCCGCGGGCCTGGGCTACCCGGTGGTGATCCGCCCCGCGTACACCCTGGGCGGGACCGGCGGAGGGCTGGTGTACAACGTCGAGGAACTCCGCACCGTGGCCGGCCGTGGCATCGCCGCCAGCCTGATCGGCCAGATCCTGGTCGAGGAATCGGTCCTGGGCTGGGAAGAACTCGAACTCGAGGTCGTTCGCGACGCCAAGGGCCAGAAGATCACCGTGTGCTTCATCGAGAACGTCGACGCGATGGGCGTCCACACGGGCGACTCGTATTGCACGGCCCCGATGCTCACCATCACCCCTGAGCTTCAGGCCCGATTGCAGAAGTACTCCTACGACATTGTCGACGCCATCGAGGTCATCGGCGGCACGAATGTTCAATTCGCCCACGACCCGAAAACCGACCGCGTGGTGGTCATCGAGATCAATCCCCGGACGTCGCGATCATCGGCGCTGGCCTCCAAGGCCACCGGCTTCCCGATCGCCATGGTCTCGGCCATGCTCGCGGCCGGTCTGACGCTCGACGAGATTCCCTACTGGCGCGACGGCACGCTGGAGAAGTACACGCCATCCGGCGACTACGTGGTGGTCAAGTTCGCCCGCTGGGCCTTCGAGAAGTTCAAGAACGCCCAGGACAGGCTCGGCACGCAGATGCGCGCGGTCGGCGAGGTCATGAGCATCGGCAAGAACTACAAGGAGGCCTTCCAGAAAGCCATTCGCTCTCTCGAAAACAGCCGTCACGGCCTGGGCTTCGCCAAGGATTTCAACAAACGCTCGCTGCCGCAGCTCATGGACATGCTGCGCGAGCCCTCGAGCGAGCGACAGTTCATCATGTACGAGGCCCTCCGGAAGGGCGCTTCGGTCGACGACCTCTACCGGCTGACCTACATCAAGCCCTGGTTTATCGAGCAGATGAAGGAGCTGGTCGAGCTGGAGGAGGAGATCCTCAAGTACAAGGGCAGCCTGCTGCCCGACACCCTGCTGACCCGGGCCAAGAAGGACGGGTTTTCCGACAAGTACCTCTCCAGGCTGCTTGGCGTCGCCGAATCGCAGATTCGCCACCAGCGGATTCGCCTCGGGGTCGTCGAGGCCTGGGACGCGGTGGCCGTCAGCGGCGTGGAGAACGCCGCCTATTACTACTCGACGTACAACGGCTCCGACCGCGTCCCGACGACCCGTCGCAGGAAGGTCATGGTGCTCGGCGGCGGACCCAACCGCATCGGGCAGGGAATCGAGTTCGACTACTGCTGCGTTCACGCGGCCTTCGCCCTGCGCGATATGGGTTTTGAGACCATCATGGTCAACTGCAACCCGGAGACGGTCTCGACCGACTACGACACCTCAGACAAACTCTACTTCGAGCCGTTGACCGTCGAGGACGTGCTCAGCATCTACGAGAAGGAGCAGCCGGTCGGCGTCATCTGCCAGTTCGGCGGCCAGACACCGTTGAACATCTCGCAGGAGCTGGCCGCCGGCGGCGTCAACATTCTCGGCACCAGCCCGGACATGATCGACCTGGCCGAGGATCGCGACCGGTTCCGCCAGATGATGGACCGACTGGGCATTCCGATGGCCCCGTCCGGCATGGCCAGCACGCTGGAACAGGCCTTGGACATTGCCCACAGAATCGGCTATCCGCTGATGGTCCGGCCTTCTTACGTGCTCGGCGGCCGGGGGATGGAAATCGTCTATGACGAGGAGATGCTCAAGCGGTATGTCGCCGCGGCGGTCGACGTCACGCCCGAGCGGCCGATCCTGATCGACCGCTTCCTGGAAAACGCCATCGAGACCGAGGCGGATGCCATTGCCGACGGCACCCACACGTTCGTGCCGGCGGTGATGGAGCATATCGAACTGGCCGGCATTCACTCCGGCGACTCGGCCTGCGTGATCCCTCCGGTCAGCATCCCGGCCAAGCACCTGGAGACGATCTACGAATACACGCAGCGGATCGCCCGCGAGTTGAACGTCGTCGGCCTGATGAACATGCAGTATGCCATCGCCAACGACGTCGTCTATGTGCTTGAGGCGAACCCGCGGGCCTCCCGCACGGTTCCGCTGGTCTCGAAGGTATGCAACATCCAGATGGCCCGCGTCGCCACTCAACTCATGATGGGCAAGAAGCTTTCCGACCTCAAGCTGACGGCCCGGGAAATCCGTCACTACGGCGTGAAGGAGGCCGTGTTCCCATTCCCCATGTTCCCCGAAGTCGATCCCGTCCTCGGCCCGGAAATGCGTTCGACCGGCGAGGTGCTCGGGCTGTCGGATGGCTTCGGCATGGCCTTCTACAAGGCCGAGGAGGCCGCCAAGAGCCAGCTGCCGACCGAGGGAACGGTGCTCATTTCGGTTTCAGGAAAGGACCATCCCGCGGTGCTCAAGCCGGCCAGACGTTTCCAGGAACTGGGTTTCAAGATCCGGGCGACCGAAGGCACCCATGCCTTCCTGACGGCCAACGGCGTTCAGTGCGAGCCGATTAAGAAGATTCACGAGGGCCGGCCGAACATCGTCGACGCCTTGATGAACAAGGAAATCCACCTGGTGATCAATACGCCGATCGGCAAGCTGAGCCAGCACGACGACAGCTATATCCGCAAGTCGGCCATCAAGTACAAGATTCCCTACATCACCACGATCAGCGCCGCCATGGCTGCGGTTGAGGGCATCGCCGCCTGCCGAAACGGACGCGGCACGGTCAAGCCGCTTCAGGCCTATCACGCCGACATCGAAAGAATGCCGGTCGCCAGACGGGGAGGTCGCCAGTGAACGATCGCAGAATCATTCCGTGTCTCGACACCCGCAACGGCCGCCTGGTCAAAGGCGTCCATTTCGTGGATATCAAGGACCTCGGCGACCCGGCCGAGAACGGCGCGGCTTACAGCCAGGCCGGCGCGGATGAACTCGTCCTGCTGGACATCACCGCAACGCTGGAAGGCCGCAAGACGCTGCTCGATGCCGTCAGGCGAACGGTCGATCGGATCACTATCCCTCTCACGGTCGGCGGTGGCATCTCCGAGGTTTGGCACATCCAGGAGCTTTTCGACGCAGGCGTGAGCAAGGCGTCCATCAACACCGCCGCGGTCCGCAACCCGGACCTGGTCAAGGAGGCCGCCAAGGAGTTCGGCGGTGACCGTATCACCGTCGCCATCGATACGCGCCAATCGGCATCCTGTCCATCGGGCTTCGAGGTCATGGTCAGCGGCGGCACGAAGCCGACCGGGATCGACGCCGTCGAATGGGCCAAGAAAGTCGAGGATCTCGGTGCCGGCAGCATTTTGCCCACCAGCATGGATGCCGACGGTACCCAGGCGGGATACGACATCCCCATGACCCGGGCCATCGCTGACGCAGTCAGGCTGCCGGTCATCGCCTCCGGAGGCGCGGGCAAACTCGAGCACTTGTACGAGGCGATTGTCGACGGCCATGCCGACGCCGTGCTGGTTGCGTCGATCGCACACTTCGGCACATTCACGATCAAACAGATGAAAGACTACCTTGCCCAGCGGGGCATCGCCGTCAGGCGGTAGAACCTTACGGCCAGAGATCGATGCGGCTTGCGCGCATCCTTCTGGGTCGCAGTGCTCTATGATTGCGGCCCGCAAAAAAGCGGTCCGCCTGAGGCGCCCGTCACCGGAAAAACAGGAATGACTTCTGTTGTGTTCTCCGATCGTCTGCTGTTCTCGCGATCGTGCCGCCCTACCGCTACCATTCAGTCCACCCTGATGGTAGAATGTGATCCATACAAGGGCCGTGCCGGCGGCCCTGACCGTGGTGAAGATGCATCAGGCTGCGGCTGGAGGGAAGCGGCATGCTTCCGGTGGGGCATTGGAGCTCTGTTTCGCGGTCCACGTGGCTCCCGATCGGCCCGATTGTGGTTGCCGGCTCCCTGCTGGTGATCTCAGCCGCCTTCGGTCAGTCCATCAGCGTGCCGGCCGGCGGGTTCTGGATGGGACGCAGTGAGCCCGAGCCGCCCGACTGCTCGCCGCCGGGAACCTGCTACTATGACGATGAATTGCCGGCCCAGTGGGTCGAGGTACCAGCCTTTCAGATCGATCCCCACGAGGTCACCAACGCTGAATACGCGACGTTCTTGAACGCCGTGGGCGTGATCGCCGACACCGAGGGGAATCCCTACATCGACGTCGATGATCCCCAGATCCGGATTCACTACAACGGCTCGGTCTGGGCGGCCGATATCGACGCCGAGACTGACTGGAAACACCATCCCATGCGCGAAGTCTCGTGGTATGGTGCGGACGCCTATTGCCGATGGGCCGGCGGCCGGCTGCCCACTGAGGCGGAGTGGGAGAAGGCGGCCGCCTGGGACGAAGCCGCCCAGCACGCCCGAAAGTGGCCCTGGTCTGATGTCTTCAGTTGCGATTGCAGCTCGTGGTGGTGCAACGCCCCGTATGCCGGCGGCCCCACGACGTATCCCGTCGGTTCCTTTCCCTCAGGCGTCAGTCCATACGGCCTCTTCGACATGGCCGGCAATGTCTGGGAGTGGACGATGGGTGGATACCGCTCCTATCCCGGCGCGTCGCTTGTGTTCGAGGACGACAGCCACGAGGTCCAGCGCGGCGGCAGTTGGACCAACAGCGACTACAACGTCCGTTGTGCGACCCGAAGCCCTCTGCCCAGATACATCACCGATGCGAATCTTGGTTTCCGCGTCTGCTATGGGCCTGAACCGAGCATTCCCCCCGTCGTGATTCATCCGCGTCAGCAGTATTCCGAGTGGTTCGAAGACTTCACGACTTACACACCTATGGCCGAGATCTACACTTGGTGGGTCTACGGCACCGGCACAACCTTCTACATCGATAGGACCAACGGATGGGTTGTCGCCGCGCTCAGAAACAACGCGGAACCCACCGAGGTCGGCGGTGAAGTGATGGGGATGATCAGGCGCGATACCGGCGACCTGTTCGCTACGGGCGACTACGTCGACATCACCGTGCGCCTGCGGTACGAGCGCGGCGACCGCGACTATGCCCGTACGTCGGTCGGGGTCGCGTGGGGCAATACGCGAATGATCCTGCCGGGCGGCCGCGGGGCGGATGAGAACTTCGGTCACCCGTGGTTCCTGGTGGCCAACAACTCGGATGAGCCCGGCGTCTGGCACGAAGTCACGCTCAAACAGGTGCGATGGGGCGTGGGCAAGCTCTGCATCGGCTTCGGGCTGTGGGGGAATCTCAGCTATGCGGCCAGTCCCCCCATCGTCGGACAGCACCGCATGTGGGTGGACTGGGTTCGCGTCCGCCACTCCGAGCCGGTGACGGCCTTCGCCGATTGGGACTCCGACGGCGACGTGGACGGCGAGGATGTGAGTGCGTTTGAATCGTGTGCGGCCGGCCCGGGCGTGCAGACGACGGACAACTGCACCGACCGCGATTTTGACGGGGACCAGGATGTTGACCAGGTTGATTTTGCGTACATGCAGCGGTGCATCAGCGGCCCGGGGATTCCCGCCGATCCCCTGTGCGTACCCGCCGTACCGCGCCCGACCGGCTGATGGATTCTGACAGAACTTGTGGGACCGGCCTCCAGCCGGTCGATTGGACCGGCAAGATGCCGGTCGCGCACAGGGTTTTGTCAGAGCGCGTGGCGGCATGTCACGGACGGGTGCAGCGGCCGGCTTCACGGCTCCGCTCTCGATGTTTATAAGACGTTTGTACCCATGCCCCTTTCAAGTAGAGGGAAAGGACATACCGCTTAACCGCACAACGCGGCCCGCCATCGCCATCGCATCGGCTTCAGGCAAGGTTTCTTCATGTTTCTTGTTGCCTCATCGGCATCACAGAGGTAGCATCATAGACGGCGCTCGGACGCCGAGGAGGAGGGGACGTTTCCGAGGACTGCCCGATCAGAAGCCTCTCAGCAAGAATCTTTTAACAGGAGGAAGGGAGATGATCTCCACATCCAGGTTCTTGAGTCGTCTCGTGGTCTGTTCGATGGTCTGGTTCCTCGGGGCATGCCCTGTATGGGCAGCCGAGGTCATCGTCGACAACACCAACAGCGGGTTCAAGGTGGTCTCGGGCTCCTGGAGCACAGGCACGGCATCGGGAATGTACGGCAGCAACTACCGTTACGCAAAGACCTCCACGCGCGGGACCAGTCTGGTGCAGTGGCAGCCGGTGATCCCGACGGCCGGCGACTATCAGGTCTTCGTGTGGTATCCGGCCGCCTCGAACCGCCCGACCGACGCCCGCTTTACCGTCTACTACAATGGCGGGAGTCAGGCCGTTGCCGTCAACCAGACCATCAACGGAGGCCGGTGGGTTCAGCTTGGCACGTTCAACTTCGCGGCCGGCTCCTCGACCAACGGGCGTGTCACCCTTACAAACCTTACAAGCATCTCCAACAAGCGCGTCGCCGCGGATGCCGTGCGCTTCTACAAACCTGAGTTGCCCAGCCTGACCATGGCGGTCAGTCCGGCCGGCGCGGGCACGACTTCACCCCCAGCCGGCGGTCCGTACACCAAGAACCTCAACGAGGTCGTCGCGATCAGTGCGGCACCCGAGGCAGGGTACGTCTTCAGTCACTGGACCGTCTCGGCCGGCTCAGCCGTGGCCGACCCGAATGCGGCAAGCACGACCGTGACCATGGACCAGTCCAAAACCGTCACGGCCGAGTTCGCGGAGATTCCGGCCGTTCCGCCGCAACTGCGGGCCTTCTGGGCCGACGTGTTCCACTACGGCCTGCAGAACGCCAGCCAAATCGACCAGATGATCAGTCTGGCAGTTCAGGGCAATTACAACGCCATATTCGCGGAGGTGCTGGCCTATCACGACAACCCCGTCGGGTCGCACGGGGCCTACTGGCGGTCCAATATCGTCGCCCGTTCGTCGTATGTTACGAGTTCGTTCGATCCGCTGGCCTACATGATTCAGAAGGCTCATGCCAACGGCATCGAGCTTCATTGCTGGCTCGTGGCATTCCGGGTGTCCACCGCGTGGCCTCCCGTCGGCAACAGCTTTCTGACATCGCATCCCGAGTACTTCATGGTGCCGCGTGCCAGCATTGGCGCGGGCCCGGTCAAGGTCGGCAGCGACTACGTGCTCGATCCGGGTTCGCCTGACGCACAAGAGTATCTTGTGTCGATCGTCCGCGAGCTGGTCACCAACTACGAGATCGACGGCATCAACTGGGATTACATCCGCTACACGCAGACCGATGCCGGCTACCCCGCTGACAGCAGCTACGCCAACTCCGGCCTGAAGCGGTTCCAGCGGATCACCGGCCGAACCGACGTCCCCGCGGCCACCGGCGATACGCAGTGGAACGATTTCCGCCGCCGGACGATTGACGAACTGGTCCGACGCGTCCGGGCAGAGATCCCCTCGATCGCCAACCCGCGCCAGCCGCTGCGCTACACGGCCGACCTGGTCACCTGGGGCGACGCACCCAGCAGTTTCACCAGTTCCAGCGCCTACACCCTGTTCTCGAACTGGGAATACTGGCTGCGAATGGGCTGGCTCGACGGCGGCGTCCCGATGTGCTACGACCGCGAGTACAACAGCAGCCAGGCCCTGTACTACCGCCACTGGGTCGACAAGTGCATGATCTGGCGCTATGACCGCCACATGTACGTCGGTCAGGCTGCTTACCTCAACACCATGGCCGGCAGCGTCACGCAGATGGCCTATGCGTACAACAAGGGCGCCGAGGGAACCTCGAACTACTCCTACTATGTCACGGTTGATGCGAATATGGACGGTACCGGCGAGCACGATACTGCCTGGTATCCGTACGTGGAGGCCAACCTGTTCAACGAGCCCGCGCCGACTCCGTCCATGCCCTGGCGCAGTCCGGCCACCGCAGCGGAAGGCACGCTGTGGGGCCGCGTGACCATGGGCGGTGCACCGGTGGACGATGCCGTTGTCCAGGTGGGTACGTTGACCGCTGTCCGCACGGATGCCAACGGTTATTACGTCGTGACGCTCATACCGGCCACGGCCTCAGGCACGAACTACGAGGTCAATGCAGCCAGCGGTGATAGCTCGGCCACACTGACCGGCGTCCAGGTAGTTGCCGGCGACGTGCGTCTCGCAGATATCGTCCTGGGGCAATAGGGCTGCGGCTGTTGTGAGATTGGGCGGCGGTTGAAAAGTCGCACCGTGCGTCGCATAATCCTGACACCGTGAGCCTGCTTTGTTCGCGTGTGGAGCCGGGGTCATGTCGGTCCGATGACAGGCCGTCAAACCGTCCATCGCGGCTGCTTCAGCAGGCTCCGACTGGATGGAGCATCATGCTGCGCATGGAAACCATGAGCCCGAGGCAGCGCGTCCGGCTCGCCCTCAACCATCAGATCCCCGATCGTGTGCCGATCGACCTGGGCGGTTTCCAGACCGGCATCCACAAGGGCGCGTACGCGGCCCTGATCGAGCATCTGGGCATCCGGGATTCGATCTCGATCATGGATGCCGTACAACAGCTCGCCAAGCCCTGCGAGGAGATTCTTCAACGTTTTCATGTGGACACCCGCTACCTCTGTGCCCACGCTCCAGATAGCTTCAAGGCCGGCATCGTCCAGAACCGCCGCGACGGCCGTCTGTGGCACGATCTCCGCGACGAATTCGGCGTCGTCTGGTCCATGCCCGACGACCAGCGGCTATTCATGGATGTCTCCTATCACCCCCTCGCCAAGGCATCGGTTGCCGACGTCGCCTCGTACCCGTTTCCCAGAGGCAACGACCCCAGCCGATTCACCGGCGTTCGCGAGCAGGCCCTCAAGCTTCGCAACGAGACGGATTACGCCATCTGCACCGGCATCGGCGGTGTGGTTTATGAGTATTGCTGGTACATGCGCGGCCTGGAACAATGGTTCATTGACATGATCGAGAACCCCGCGTTTTGCGAGGCCGTGCTCGACTAGACGCTGCAATACTGGAAGGACTTTTACACGGGCTTTCTCGGCCAGGTCGGCGACCTCGTGGACGTGATCATGATCGGCGACGACCTCGCCGGCCAACGCGGACCGCTCTTCGACCCCGCCTTCTACAGGCGCGTCATCAAGCCTCGCCAGAAGGCTCTCGTTCAGCACATCAAGCGGCAGACCACGGCCAAGATCTGGTACCACACCTGCGGGGCCTGCTCCGTGTACATACCCGAACTCATCGACAACGGCGTGGATATCGTCAACCCGGTGCAGATCGGCCTGGAGGGCATGGAACCGGCCTCGCTGAAGGCTCAGTTCGGGTCGAGGATCTGCTTTTGGGGTGGTGGCATCGACGCGCAACACGTCCTGCCGTTCGCTTCCCCGGCCGAGGTCCGCGAACACGTCCGGGCCAACATGGCCGTCTTCAAGCCCGGCGGCGGCTACGTTTTCAACAACGTCCACAACATCCAGCACGGCGTCCCGCCCGAGAACATCGTCGCCCTCTTCGACGCCGCATACGAACTGGGCTTCTACGAATAAGCCGCCGGCTGGCTGTGGAATCCGTAACTCGGTGCGCGAGCCGCCTGGCCCGCCCACCCCTCACTCCCCGCCCCTCGTCCCGTAGAATGACCGCATACATTCGGCCGTCTCGCGCGTCACCTTACCTTGTGGGGTTGTCGCGCGGGGCTGGTTGGTGGTACAGAGACCGGGTCATGGCCATCAGGTATGAATGCAGGTGTGGGGCGAATATCCGCATGCCGGTCTCGGCGGCGGGCAAGAAGGCCCGTTGCCAGGCCTGCGGGGCGATCTTCACGGTGCCCGGGCCGGATCACGATCCGGATACCCGGCCGATCCCGCTGGAAGGCGTCGCCCCCGAGCCGCCGGCGCCATCGGGCCGGCAGCCGTCGGTCGGTGGCTGGCTGGACGACTTTGCCCGAGACGAGAAGCGCACCGCCGGCGAAAAGCCCGTCGTAGTCGATCAGATACCCTCTAAAAGCCTTACTCAAGAACTGGAACGCGAGCAGGCCGTCCAGGAGCAGGCCCGAACGGCCATCCCGCACATCACGGGGCGCCTGCCGCACGAGGAGGCCAAGGCCCACGACGCCGAGCGGTCGGGCGTGATCGCGCCGGAGGTGCCCTTCTGGGAGGACCTGCTCAGGTCGTTCGCCTTTCCCCTGGACGCGTCGAACCTGGTGACCTATCTGATCCTGGGCATTGCCCCGTTCGTCTCCTGGTGTATTCCGATGGCCGGCCCGTTTCTGGCGCTCGTCGTGCATCTGTACATTGCGGCCTTCTGCATGGAGATCGTGCGGGAGACCGCGGCCGGCGAGGATCGGCTGCCCGAGACCGTATGGATGACCAGCGCCCTGGACCTTGTCCGGCCGCTGTTCCATTTCCTTGGCGCGACCGCCCTGGCGATGCTGCCGGCAATCATCTGCATCCTCGCCACCATCGAGCCCGGCAGCGGAGTCATGGCGGTGATCCGGCACTTCACGCGTGCACCAGAAATGCCCGCCGTGCAGGTGCTCGCCGCGGCGGGCCTGTTGTTCTGGCCGGTCATCGTCCTGGCCGTGGCTATCGGCGGCAGCTTCAACGGGTTGTGGCCCCATATCGTTGTCCGCACGGCTCTGTGCGCCCCCGGTGCGTATCTGGCCATCTGTGGAACGCTTCTGATCGCCGCGGCCATCTGGATTCTTCCGAGCACCCCGCTTTTCAGCGAGTTGTACGTCAAGGCAACTCAGCTTCTGGGTCGTCGTGGACCGCTGGTTGTGTCACTCCCGCAGGACCTGATCAGCCTCTACGGAATGATCGTCGCCATGCGGACCATCGGACTGTACTACAGGCATTACAAGCACAAGTTCCCCTGGGTGGCCGAGTGACTCTTGCCCGGGGCACCGCGACAGCCCTCAACCATATCTTCTTCCTGATCAATCACTTGCAGCGATTGGCTTACCCGCCGATTCTTGTGGTCGCACGTAAGGCGGCCTCCTAGAATCCTGGCAAGACAAGTGAAGACGTATGAGAAGTGACCGCTGAGCGGTCAGACGTTTGGCAGTGAGTCGAGGGCAAACCTGAGATGAGACGCCGTGACCTGATACGACGGACGGGAGCGTGGGGAGCAGCAATGCTTCTGGGTTCCCGTATTGGCCGAGCGGCAGACGACAGCAATAGGGAAAACAACCCAGGTCTGTCTTCATCTCCGGCTCACCATCTCAAGAAAGGATCAAAAGCGATGGCCCACGTACTACCCGACCTTCCTTATGACTTCGCGGCGCTGGAGCCGTACATCGACGAGCAGACCATGCGGCTCCATCATGGAAAGCATCACGCCGCCTATGTCAACAACCTGAACAACGCGTTGGCCAACCACCCCGAGCTGGCCGCCAAGAGAATCGAGGACCTGCTGGCCAAAACCGACGCCGTCCCGGCGGATATTCGCCAGACGGTAATCAATAATGGCGGCGGACACGCCAATCACTCGCTTTTCTGGACAATCATGGCCCCAGCGGGCAAGGGTGGAGGTGGCGAACCAAGCGGCGAACTGGCAAAAGCCATCGAAAACGCCTTCGGCGGATTTGCCAAGTTCAAAGAGACGCTGAACAAGGCGGCAGCCACTCGGTTCGGCTCGGGATGGGCGTGGCTGGTCGTGGATGACAAGCGCAAGCTCCAGGTATACTCGACCGCCAACCAGGATTCGCCCATCATGCAGGGGCATACGCCGATTCTTGGACTTGACGTGTGGGAGCACGCTTATTATCTGAAATATCAGAATCGCCGGCCGGAGTATATTGACGCATGGTGGAATGTGGTAAAATGGTCGGCGGTTGGTGAGCGATTGGTAAAGGCATCATAACAGGCTTCACTCCTTGCCAAGCAGGGCTGGCAGAGGACCGAACCGATCACAACACCCACCCCTCTGTCAGTCCAACCGGCCTAGCTTTCCC
Organism: Phycisphaerae bacterium; assembly: GCA_030372985.1. Taxonomy (GTDB): domain Bacteria; phylum Planctomycetota; class Phycisphaerae; order UBA1845; family PWPN01; genus JAUCQB01. The sequence continues at coordinate 14,262 of JAUCQB010000241.1, read as the reverse complement.
CCGCCCGGGGGAGAGCAACGGCCGGTCTTTTTTTGGCATAGAACCCGGTCGCCGGCGAACAAGCCCCCGGTGGCACCCTGTGTGCGATCCGCCAGTGGCTCCCGGCAGCCGCCCGGTGACGTCAACAACACCGGCCGCGCCAGGCGCGAAGTATGGGTCTCGTGCTGTTGACATCAAGCAGGTCGATCCGTACCCTTCTTGGTCCTTTGTGCTCCCGAGCCGGCCGCGTTGGAGGGTCGGGCGGGCCAGCCACCGGCCGTCGGAGCGGACGCCCGTTCGGGTCTGCGGCCGGTGACAGCAAACCGCAGACGTGCTGGCGCACACGTACACCATAACAGGGGCAAACCCCAGGAGAAAGCGTAAACCATGGCAAAGAAGTGGGTCTATTCGTTCGGCAACGGCAAGGCGGAAGGCGACGGCAGCCAGAAGGAGCTGCTCGGCGGAAAAGGGGCGAATCTGGCGGAGATGGCCTTGCTCGGCCTGCCGGTCCCGGCCGGCTTCACCATCACCACCGAGATGTGCACCGAGTACAACCGCCGCGGCAAGAAGTTTCCCCCCGAGCTGACCAAGCAGGTTGAGAAGGCCCTGGCCCAGGTCGAAAAGGCCATGGGCAAGAAGTTCGGCGATCCGAAGAACCCGCTGCTGATGTCCTGCCGCTCCGGGGCCCGCCAGTCGATGCCGGGCATGATGGAGACGGTGCTGAACATCGGGCTGACGAGCAAGACCATCCCCGGCATGATCGCCAAGACCGGCAACGCCCGGTTCGTGTGGGACTCCTATCGCCGCCTCATGCAGATGTACGCGGACGTGGTGATGGAAAAGGCCGGGGGCATCGAGCCGGCCGAAGACATGGGCGTCCGCCGGCAGATGGAACGGGCCATGGAGCAGCTCAAACGCAGCAAGGGCTACAGACTCGACACCGACTTGACGGTCGAGGACCTGCAGACCCTGTGCGACACCTACAAGCAGATCATTCAGAGTACCCTGGGCAAGTCGTTTCCGGATAACCCGATGGAGCAGCTCTGGGGCGGCATCCGGGCGGTCTTTCAGTCGTGGAACGGCAAGCGGGCGATCGCCTATCGGCGGATCGAGAACATTCCTGATGACTGGGGCACGGCGGTCAACGTCCAGGCCATGGTCTTCGGCAACATGGGCGAACACAGCGCCACCGGCGTGGCCTTCACCCGCAACCCAGCAACCGGTGAAGACGCCTTCTACGGCGAGTGGCTGGTCAACGCGCAGGGTGAGGACGTCGTGGCTGGCATTCGCACGCCCAGCCCGCTGAACGAAGCCACCCGTCCGGAAGGCAACACCGAGCCCAGCCTCGAGAAGGCCAACCCGAAGACCTACAAGCAGCTTCACGCCATCCGTGACAAGCTGGAGAAGCACTTCCGTGAGATGCAGGACATCGAGTTCACCATCGAGAACGACAAGGTCTACATGCTGCAAACCCGTACCGGCAAGCGGACGGGACCGGCGGCGGTGCGGATCGCCGTGGACATGGTCAAGTCGAAGCTGATCACGCCGGACGAGGCGGTCATGCGGGTCAGCCCGGCGCAGCTCGATGAACTGCTCCATGACGTGCTTGACCCGGTCGCCGAGAAGAGCGCCTCCCGATTGTGCACCGGTCTGCCGGCCGGCCCGGGCGGTGCAACCGGACAGGTGGTGTTCACCGCCGAAGCAGCGGTCGAGTGGGCGGCCAACAACAAGAAGGTGATCCTGGTCCGTGAGGAAACCAACCCCGAGGACGTGGAGGGCATGCGAGCGGCCGTGGGCATTCTGACCGCCCGCGGCGGCATGACCAGCCACGCCGCACTGGTGGCCCGCGGCTGGGGCAAGTGCTGCATCGTCGGGGCGGGCGAGCTCCACGTCGACCTTGCCAGCAAGACCCTCCGGGTCGGCGGCGAGACCATTCGCGAGGGCGAGTGGCTGAGCCTCAACGGCACCAAGGGCGCCGTCTACAAGGATCGCCTGCCGATGGTGGCGGGAGCCGAAGACAATCCGTATTTCAAGCAGTTCATGGCCATGTGCGACAAGATCCGCAGGCTCGGCGTGCGCGCGAATGCCGATACCCCCGCGGATGCGGCCAAGGCCCGCACGTTCGGCGCCGCCGGCATCGGCCTGTTCCGCACGGAGCACATGTTCTACGGCAAGGGAGCCGAGGAGCCCCTGTTCAAGCTCCGCAAGATGATCCATGCCGGTTCGGTCGAGGAGCGCAAGGCGGCCGTGGATGAGTTGTTCCCCCATGTGAAGTCGGACATCAAGGCAACGCTTGAAGCGATGGACGGCCTCCCCGTCACCGTGCGCCTGCTCGATCCGCCGCTGCACGAGTTCGTGCCTCAAAAGGAAGAAGAACGAAGGAAGCTGGCCGGCAGCCTGGGCATTTCGCTCGAAGATCTCGAGAAGCGGGCCGAGGCCCTGCACGAAGTCAACCCGATGATGGGACACCGCGGCGTTCGTCTGGGCATCACCTACCCTGAGGTCAGCGAGATGCAGATCCGGGCGATCCTCGAGGCGGCCGCCGAGCTGATCAAGGCAGGCAAGAAGGCAATGCCCGAGATCATGATCCCGGTTACTTGCGACGTGAACGAACTGAAGCACCAGAAGAAGATCGTCGACCGCGTGGCCGGCGAGGTCGCCCGCAAGTTCGGGATGAAAAGAATCCCGTTCTTGTACGGCACGATGATCGAGATTCCGCGGGCCGCTTTGAAGGCCGACGAGATGGCCGAGGTGGCCGAGTTCTTCAGCTTCGGCACGAACGACCTGACCCAGATGACGTTCGGGTTCAGCCGCGATGACGTGGGAGGGTTCGTGCCGGACTACATCAAGAGCAGCCTCCTCCCGGCCGACCCGTTCCAGACGCTGGACCAGAGCGCCGTGGGCGAACTGGTCAAGCTCGGGATCGAACGCGGCCGGGCAGCGCGTGCGGGCCTGAAAGTCGGCATTTGCGGCGAACACGGCGGCGACCCCGACTCGGTCAAGTTCTGCCACCGCGTGGGCATGAATTACGTCAGCTGCTCCGCCTACCGCGTGCCCATCGCCCGATTGGCGGCGGCCAAGGCGGTGGTGGAGGAGAAGCGAGCCCAGTCGACCAAGCCCGCGAAAAAGGGCAAGCAGGCACCGAGGCGCAAGAAGTAGCTCTTCAGAAGTCCTCACAATGTGTGCGAACCGACCAAGTCGGTCGGTCGGGCAGTGTCGAGGTCGACGGGGCCACCGGGACCTGCCATATTCCGCAGCCAGGAGCGGCAGGTCTCCGCCACCTTCGGTGGCTCCGACCATGCCCTGCCGTTTTCGCACGCATTCACCGTTGTCGGTACGCTGTGGCGAAGCGGCCGCCGGACCATGCAATACCCCGCCCTTCCTTTCGGACGGGCGGGGTGTTGTTTTATTCCATGCCCCTGGAAGCATCGCGATACGGGCTGGCAGCAGTCCGTTTGATTCATCGAGACAAGCGATCCGTCGTTGGGTGGCTGACGACGGTGCCCGAGAATCATCGCCTCATGAATACTTAACAGGAAAGCCACGAGCATACCTTGGTATGCTCGTGGCCTCCGTCTCTGTCGGGTTCGCAGTCTACTGCGGATCCTGAAACCCTGAAGCGACATGGGCGCGACGCCCGTACCACGAGGGCTTCAGGACGCGGTCTTAGTAACGGCTCCTGCCGCCACCATAGCCGCCGCCACCGCCGCCATGGCCGCCGCCATAGCCCCCACGGCCGCGACCGCCACCGCCACCGCGATCTTCGCGCGGTTTGGCTTCGTTGACCTTGAGCGGCCGGCCGCCAACGTCTTGGCCATCAAGGGCCGAGATTGCGGCCTGCGCCTCTTCGTTGGTACCCATCTCCACGAAACCGAAGCCCTTGCTCCGGCCACTGGCCCGGTCCATGATCACTTCCGCACTCTGGACTGTGCCGTGAGGTGCGAAAAGCTCTGCCAGTTCATCGCTGGTGGTAGAGTACGACAGATTTCCAACATACAACTTCTTGCCCATCGTCAGTTCTCCTATTCGAGGGCATCACGACCCGCATTTCTCTTTCCGGGTCCTTTCAGAAAGTGGCCAACGTTCCGGCCTGGAAGGTAGGAGGGCGATTGAGATTGCAGTGCGGACTTGTTCAACCAACGTCACGTTCCTGACTCGTTCGACAAACCAACCGATGACACTATATCCACCTATCCGGGAAATGTACAGTCCCGAATACGGCAAAAACCGCCCCCCGCCGGCCGCCCAACTTATCGTCTGGCTAGGCCCTGGAATGTCAGAAAACCGTCATCATGTAGACCACGGAGGCGTTCCGGCCGTACCATTTTCTCCTTTTCGATATCTAAGCCATTTGTTTATAGGAAGATACGTTCATTGCTTGCCGACCGACGGTGAAGGATGCCACGATGCCGGCCAAGGCCACGGCGAAGCCCGATCGGGGACGGCCGTCTGTTCACGGCCGCCCGATGCCCACCGCCTTGCGTTTGAAGAATTCGGCACCGCTGCTTGACACCTCGTCTGCCACTGAGACGATGTGCTGGCCCCCTGGGCGGCGGCACGAACATCTGCTGAGCCCAGCGGGCTGGTCGCGTCTCAAAAAGAAGGTGAGCCCTGATGTCGGGAAATCAACCCACGGCTCTGTGTGTCTTAGTCTGCTGGGCAACACTCCTGCCGATCGGCTGCAGTCATCTGGACCAGCCCACGGCCATGCCGCGTATCGCCGGTCCCTGGTGGACCGTTGCCCGGAACCCCGACCTCGGCGAGTTGAACGGCCCCCCTGCCGGGAACCCGAACCATCCGCAGGAACCGGTCGACTTTGCGATCTGGCAGGCCGCTGACGGATCGTGGCAGATCTGGTCCTGCATCCGCAACACGAAATGCGGCGGCCTGACACGGTTGTTCTATCGCTGGGAAGGCAAGCATCCGACCGATCGCGACTGGACACCGATGGGCATCGCCATGCAGGCCGACCTGAAGTACGAGGCCCGCGCGGGCGGGTTGCAGGCGCCCTATGTCATTCGCATCGGCGAACTCTACCACATGATCTACGGCGACTGGGACTGGCTGATGATTCAGCGGAGCCAGGACGGCAAGACATTCGAAAGGTGGCTCTATCCCAACGGCAAACCGGGCATGTTCACTGAAGGCCCTGAAGTCAACGCCCGCGATCCGATTCTCATCAAGATCGGCGAAGTATGGCACTGCTACTACACGGCCTTCCCAAACAAGATTGGAGCGGTTTTCTGTCGGACCTCCAAGGATCTGCGCGCTTGGAGCGAGTCGAAGGTGGTTGCTCGCGGCGGGCTCACCGGGACCTCGCCGTATTCCTGCGAATGCCCCCACGTGGTAAGAGTCGGCGACTGGTTCTACTTGTTCCGCACGCAGCGCTACGCCGGCCCACCGACCACCAGCGTCTATCGCTCGAAAGACCCCATGGATTTCGGCATCGATGAGAAGGCGGATGACAAGTTCGTCTGCCTGCTGGAAGTGGCCGCCCCGGAAATCGTCTTCCACGACGGCCGCTACTACATTGCCGCCTTGCTGCCGGACGTCCAGGGCATTCGTGTCGCACGGCTGGCGTGGGTCACCGATACCCTGGAGAGGAAATCCCCACGCGACCGCTGACCGTGTCTTGCCTGGAATCCGGTCTTTGCGGCCGTCGGCGCCGCACGAGGAGAAGACGCGACATGCCAAGCAAGTCGGGACAACTATCTCGCCGGGGACTGCTCGAAGGCACCTTCCTCGGACTGGCCGCCGGAGGGTTGGGAGGCTGCATCGCCGGCAGGAATGTGCCTGCTGCTGCCGCCGCCCGGGGGAGAAGGCGGACTCCCAGAATCGCCTCCGACTGGCACCGTGTGGTCACGTATCCCGACCACCACCTCAACGACTTCTGTCTTTTCAAGGATGGCATCCTCATGCGGCGGTAGGACGGTCTGCGTTACTGGAGCGTCCCAGTCGTCGTCCATTACGATACCGCCACGCCAACACACCACTCCTACCTCGAATCGCCCTGCGTGGTTCAGCGCCCGGAAGGCTACTACCTGTTCATCCGGCATCGGCTGATGGATATGCGGACAACCACCGTCGTTCTTTTCTCTCAACGACTGGATGCATTCCCGAGCGGTGACCGGACATGGTTCTGCGAGTTGCACGACGTGCACGCTCCGGAGATCGTCATGGACCGGGGCAAGTACTACATCGCACGGGTGAGCGGCGCCCCACATGCCAGCAAGCATGCACCCGACAGAGGCGGTTGGATCGACATCGCTGAACTGGTGTTCGAGTAGAAAGTGTGTCAATTCTTGATGAGACGTACACCGACAATGACATCGAACTTGTGAATTGGGGGATCAAGCACTTCGCGGAGCGGGGCGAGGGGTCACTGACTACCCATGTTGCCCGTCTGCTTGTTGGATTTCACGATGGCGTACCGCAGGAGCGGCGGCACGAGTTGACCTGGCATCCTTCGGAAAGCCTGCGTCGTCTGGCCCAGACTGATCTGAGCAGAACCCTGATCACGGTTACTGCCCGTGAGTCACATCCCGCCGCGAGCTTCCCGGATTTGGCTGCACCTCACTCAACATTCGTTCGACGATCCCCCGAGGCATCCGGAACGTAGTCTTCCGCAACTCGGCGATGGTCTGCGGCAGATCGATCAGGCCTTTCGAGGCCGCTCTTGCCAGGACGCCCAGCGTCCCCGCAACCTCAATGTGTCGCATGAGGGCCACCTGACGGGCCTCCAGGTCGTCGGTAAGCAGAAGCTCAGCCCTCAATTCGAGGGCCAAGCTGATCGCCTCAATCTCGCCGTCGCCCAGGCAGCACAAAGATGGATCACTGGCCTGCGGTCGCCGGATCTCCAGCCACTCAGGAGGCGACTTGATGAAATCGCGGACTTCGGGGGGAGCTGCTGGATGACCGAGTTCATTCGCAACAGCGGGAGGGATGAGAACACGGCCAAAGAGGCTGGGGAGAACGTGCGTGTACTGAACGATCACAAGGTAATTGAGTGGTGATGTATCGGCAACAACGATCATTGCGGCCGTTCCGCAAAGAGCCGATCAAGAGCCTTGTGATCCCGTTCGAGATCCTCGCTGGAGTAGTTCAGCGGAACACCGTGCCTGGCCAGCCACGCGTCGGCCTCAATGACGCCCATCCCCAACAGCCTTGCCAGAGCCCCGATGCTGATCTGCCCTTGCCGGTACAGCTCTACCGCCAGCGACTCCTTGGCAACTTGGTCGAGGTCGCCAAGCTCCTTGCGAAGAGCTTGCTCCATTGCTTCGGGTAGTGAGAATGTGACCGCCATGGCCCGCGCTCCGCTTGCGAGACTCCACACGATTTCGTACACACGATATTATACCTATCTGGGCCGCCCATTGGCAACAGCCACACCAATTGCTCAAGACCCGGCGGACCCGTAGAATTGCCGCCCGTATTTCCCGCTCTTCGGGGCCGGGAGTTGACTGCCCACGGTTCTGGGCGGCAAGCGGAGCGGAGATGAAAGCTGACCACGAGGAACCGCGGAGTCGTGGCAACGGGTGATAGCGAAGAGCCAACAGCCAAATAGCTTTCGGAACATGTATTGCGGAGTCAATTATGTCATCATTCAACGGATTGGGTATGCACCTGGGCAACCTCTCACGCCTGTCGAACGCCAAGACCCGATCGATCAGCCCGGAGAATTTCACCGGCGAGAAGGGCAAGGGCGGCATGGCCACCGAGGGGCTCGGTAAGGAGGCCGCCCGCGAACTCGGGCAGGGCTGGAAGATCTCGCCGGCGATCAAGATCGCGGCCAGGCAGGAGCGCGAACTAGCTAACATCGAAGGCCCGGGCGCCATCCAACAGATCTGGATGACCCCGACCGGTCCGTGGCGGATGCAGATTCTGCGGATCTACTGGGACGACCAGGCGATTCCGTCGGTCGAGTGCCCGATCGGCGACTTCTTCGCCTGCGGCTGGGGCCGCTATGCCCACGTCAATTCGCTGGCCGTGTGCGTCAACCCCGGCAGCGCGTTCAACTGCTACTGGGAGATGCCCTTCCGCAAGAAATGCCGCATCACCTATACGAACCTCGACGAAAAGGAGATGGTGCTGTTCTACCAGATCAACTACACGCTGACCGACGTGCCCGAGGACGCGGCCTACTTCCACGCCCAGTTCCGCCGCTCCAACCCCCTGCCGTACAAGACCGATTACACCATCGTCGACGGGCTCAAAGGCAAGGGGCAGTATGTCGGCACCTATATGGCCTGGGGGGTCAACAACAACGGCTGGTGGGGCGAAGGCGAGATCAAGTTCTTCATGGACGGCGACACCCAGTGGCCGACCATCTGCGGGACCGGCACCGAGGACTACTTCTGCGGCTCGTATTGCTTCATCGTCAACAAGGGGCCGGGCAGCACTCGCGAGGGCAAGGGCGAGCAGTACCAGGAATACTCGACACCGTATGCGGGCATGCCGCAAGTCATCCGGCCAGACGGCGTCTATGACTCCAACACCCGTTTTGGCCTCTACCGCTGGCACATCATGGACCCGGTCCGCTTCGACAAGGACTTGCGGGTCACCATGCAGGCCCTCGGCTGGCGAAGCCACGGCCGCTACCTGCCCATGCAGGACGACATCGCCTCGGTGGCCTACTGGTACCAGACGCTGCCGACCGCTCCGTTCCCGAAGCTACCCGACAAGGATTATCTGGAGGTGATCTGAGGGTTCAGGGTGGAGATCCGCTGCAGGCGAGACTCGTCTTGGCGAGGTTCAGGGTTCAGAATGGCAGGCGGAGCGCGCCCCGCCATGTGACCGTCTCGCAGGTTGCTCCCTCCATGCTTTCCCAGCAGCCTAAGAGTCTACCGGCCTAACGGTCTAACCGTCTAACAGTCCGACGGCCTGCCCCGCTACCAGTATCGCCAGTAGAGATAAAACCAGATTGCGGCGTAGATGGAAAACCAGAGTATGAGGCTCTGGTACCACGGGCGCGGAGCGGCATCGGTTCGATGCATCAGCAGAGCCGGGCTCCAACTGAACGGCTCCCATCGCTCGGCCGGTGGAGGCGGATAGCGCAGCGAGACGATGATCGCGCCGGCGATGGTCAGCACCTGGGCGAAGAAAGCCACATACAGCCAGTGGAGCTTGATACCAGCCAGGTAGAAACCCGCGACCATCGCGGCCTGGATCGCCGTGCCGCCGAAGAGGGCAAAGAGACCGCCCTGGGAGTTGGTGCGCTTCCAGAGGATACCGAGGAACAGCGCCGACAGGAACGGCGTCGAGAGATAGGTCACACCCTGCTGAAAGTATTTGAAGATCCCGCCGAGGTGGGCGACGCTTGGGGCGACGAGAGCGGCGATGACCAGGGCCAGAAGTGAGGCGATGCGGCCGGCGCGGACGGTCTCGGCATCATTCGCATGAGGGCGCAGCCACTTGCGGTAGACGTCCAGAGCAAAGAGCGTCGCGGTGGAGTTGGACAGGGCGCTCAGCGTGGACATGACCGCCGCCAGGAAGCCGGCGAGCACGATTCCGCGCAGGCCCCAGTCGGGGGCCAGCATGCGCAAGGCAGAGGGGAAGGCCAGATCCCTGTCCGGCAACGGATCGGCCATGTGCATCACATGGATCCAGTGGTAGACAATCAATCCGAGGAAGCAGGTCACGAGTGGACGGATGAAATTGACGAAACCGGCGAAGATGATGCCCGTGTAGCCGTCCCATTCGCTGCGGGCCCCGAGCACCCGCTGGATCATCACCTGGTTTCCGGCCTGGTAGAACAGAATGACACCGAACATGGCGGTGACCAGGCCGAGAAAAGGTGCGGCCTCGTCGCCAGCGGGCCGGTAGAGGTGAAAACGGTCGGGATTGGCCGCGATCATCGCGCTCCAGCCGCCATCAATCTTGCCCAGGGCAGCGAAGAACAGCAGGACTCCTCCACCGACGAGCATCAGACACTGCATCGCGTCGGTCCACATCACCGATGCCAAACCGCCCTTGACGGTGTAGGCGGCGACAATCAGGACCGTCGCCCAGAGTACGACGTAGAACGGCCAGCCGGTCAGACCGGAAATCGCCAGCGTTCCGCCATACAGCACCGGGACCAGGAAGATAAACACGTAGGCGAAGAGCATCACGTAGCTGTAGAAGTTGCCGCAGGCCGTCCCATAGCGGCGATGGAGGAACTCCGAGACGGTCGTGACGCGGTTCCTGAGGTACACCGGGATGAAGAAGATCATCAGCAGCGTGTAGACCGGCAGGCTGCACCATTCCCAGTTGGCGATACCCATGCCGTGCTCGTACGCGGCCCCGACGGTGCCGACGATCTGTTCGCTGGAGACGCTGGTGGAGACGAAGGCCGAGCCGATGATCCACCAGGGCAGACGGCCGGAGGCCAAGAAGTAGCCGCGGGCCGTCTTGTCCTGCCTGCGCGAGGCCCAGAAGCCGACGGCGACCACAGCGGCCAGCGAAGCGACGATAATCGAGAGATCGAGTCGGCTGAGTGCGAACTCCATTCGGTCGTCTCCGTGACGCCTTTGCCTGGTATGCCGGCTGCCCGACTTCACGAGTCGCCCAGTCCGGAGCGATGCGGCAACATGATAAGCGTCGATTGCCCGGATCCCAAACCGGCGGCGAGCGGTGCGAATACGGCTTCGGCCGCAGCAGGCCGCAATACCTCGCGAGACAGGTGCAGCGAGACCGACCGCTCGTTTCTCAATGAGTCCGCCGACCCAAGGCAAACTTGAACAGACAGGCCGACTGGGCGGCCATGCCGTAGGTGGCCGGTGGGCCGGAGGGGAGGTCCTGCGTTGCCAATTGGAGGCCAGGCCGGTCCATGTCCTCGCACGTCAAGGTCCGCACGAAACCCGCACCCAGCCGTGCATCCCGGACCCGCAATGCCAGATCGACCGGCTCATCCGTGGAGCGGTTCAACACCACGACGTACAGCGAATTCTCATCGCGCATCGCCAAGGCGGAGATGATCGGGACGTTCTTGACGTCGGGGGCCAGGGCGTTGAAGGCGGTCGCATACTTGTCGCCCTGGCTATCGAAGTTGAATGTGTCACAGGTCACCTGCGTACGAACCGTGTGGGTGCCCAGGCCGCCGGCATAGAACTCAAAGACCTTGTAGTTGTCCTTAGTGCGGCCGTCGGTGTACATGATGCCGCAGGGGTAGGCCCCGAAGAGGTGGTGCAGGTGGGCCCGGCGGATGCCGTGGCTGATCATCACCCGAAACGCGTCGACCAGCAGGAGTTGCTGAGCGGCGGTGTCGGCGGCGGCCGGCATGAGACCGGCCTCGTTGTCCCAGTAGTAGAGCTCGACGCCATCGATGTCAGCTTCGGCATTGGCCCCGGAAAGTGCGAAGTTCACCGCGAGATGAGTCGCCGCTGCGGGCACCTTGCCGCCGAAGACGATTCTGTGCCAGTGGTTGGCTCGCCATGCTGTCCGGCTGCCGGTTTCTGAGAGCGGCTCGGCAGGACGACTCTGAGGGCCGAGGGTGGTCAGTTGAGCAGAAACGCGATCGGGATGCAGTGTGCGAACCCAGGCCGCGCCCTGGATGCCGGTGGCTTTCTTGTCTTTCCACTCGAAGACCTGTGACACCGATACCGACGCGTCGGCCGATGAGCTGGTTCTGAGGCGAAGGCCGCTTCCTCGACGGCCGGCAGTTTCAGATACTGTGGCGGTGCTGCCCGCGGCTCGGACGGCGACCTTCCAGCCGCTCATGTCCTGTTCGAAATCAAGATTCCTCGCCTCAAGCGTCGACTTTCGCCGCCCGCCCCAGCACTTGAGGTTCCACTCGGTGATCTCGATGGGCGAGCGGTAGGCGATGGCCTCATCGAGATACCCGCCGAGAGCGGGGTTGGCCACGCCGCGCCGGCCGCAAAGGATGTTCTGCAGGTTGTGGTGCGACCAGACCAGCAGATCGGTCCCTTCGACGCTGTAGGGATAGAAATGATCCTGCGCCGCATCGATCAATCCCCCTTCGTAAAGCTGGTTCACCTCCCGCGTCCAGCGGACGTTGATGTCGTGATGGGTGGCCTGCAGCGGGTCCTGGTTGTTGCCCATCAGAGGATAACCCACGGCGGTGATCCAGAGCTTCAGGTTCTTGAGCGATTCGTGTTGCGCGACAGCGTCGGCCACGAGTTTGCGCATGGCCCGGGCGTACGCGGCCACGGTGGCAGCATAATGCTCGGGCGGCCAGTCCGTGGGAGCCTGGCCCCAGTTCTCGTTGCCCATCTCGTAACAGGTGATCGGAAGTCGGCCGGCCAGAGCCCGCTCGATCGTGTACTTGCGGACCAGATCCAGGGTCTCGGCCAGGGTCCCGAAGTAATAGTCGGTGTATCCACAGGGATTGGGGGCCGTGTGTCGATAGCGAATGATCTCAGCCAGCGGTGCTCCGGGCGGTGGTGGACCGGGCAGGCCTTCCGTCCCGCCCTGCAAGTTGAGCGTGTAGTAAGGCTCGGCCCCGACGGCTTCGCAAAAGGCCAGGAACTGCTCGACGGTCATCTTCCGCGTGTTGTCGGCCTTCCAGTCGTAGCGGTCCGCCTCGCACCCGTTGGGAAAACGGATCGACTTGATGCCGATCTTCTTGACCGCATCCATCGCTTCAGGCCGCTTGAGGGCCGCTGACCCGCCGTAGTCGAGGTTGATGCCGATGATCTCAGGCCACACGGGCATTTCCCGGTCCTGCGGCGAAATCTCGACGACAGCGGTCGCCGGCCGATCTGCAGTCTGGGCAATCGAGCCGCCGGTTGCGGTCAAGAATGCCACGATCAACGCCGTCGTGGTCCACGTCCTTCCCATTCTTGTTCCTCACAGTAGTCGTCGGGCTGTGCGTCCGGACACCTCGAAGCAGCCGGCTCATCAGTATGTTATACAGGAAACACTTGGCCTGACCGCACTTCGAGGGGCATTTCTGAACAGGCTGCCAGCAGCCCCGATGAGCGGCTCTCCGTGTTCTCAGGAAAACGGGGGTCAAACCCCGCCCGCAACCTGTGCGGTCGAGGCATCGGTGTGAGCCGGGGATACCCGCTCGGACACGGTTGACACGGAGATGGGCGCCGCAGGCTTGCCCGCAGTAGGGGCGTGCTCAACATGCCCGCCGGGAGGCAATTGTGCCAGGGTGTCGGCATCAACCGTCTCATCCGGACCGGCCTCCGCAAGGTACTGTCTGGACCGCCGGTGGAAGTAGAGCCCCACGGCGATAACCAGAACGATGAGCCCGAGGAATCCGACAATGTTGGTGACCATTCGGACGTCCGACTTGACCTGATCGAACTGGGCGCCAAAGAACCAACCGAGAACGACCAGCGTCGGAACACTGATGCACGCGGCGGAGCCGTTGACGATGATGAATTTCCAGAAAGGCACCTTCATAACCCCGCTGGCGAGGAAGACCATCGCTCGAAGCCCCGGGAGAAAGCGAGCCGCGAAGATGATCTTGATGCCGTGGTGCTCGAAAAGGTGCTCGGCCAGCAGCAGCCTGGAGGGCTTCACGATCCGCCGCATGAAACGGTGCTCGACGATGTGGTGGCCGAATCGACGACCCATGAAGAATAGGCAGATGTCACCAGTGAGCACACCCAGCATTCCGGTGGCGATCATGATCGGCAGGACGGCCAGGCCTCGATAGCACAGCCATCCGCCGGTCAGCAGGGGGATATCCTCGGGGATTGGCATCCCAAAACTGGCAGTCACCAGCACTGCCAGTACACACAGGTAGGGCAGTTTGTCCCAGGGCATTCAAATCCTCGGTACAACCCGCTGTTGCGGCTTGCGGAAGGCCGCCTCGACTCCCCCCAATGATATTGCTATCGAAATTTATCCGGACTATCCTTAAGCGGGGAGTACGACTTTCCGCCGGTCCGGAGATTTTACCATCGTCCGGGGAGTCCCGCCAAACTTGCCGGGCATGACAAAGCGGAAACGAAGGATCTGGTCGACGCTCAAGCCCGATCCACGAAGTGTCGCGAAGGGCAAACACCACCGTGGGAAACACACATAACAAATGGTATGCCTGCGGTTTACGTTTCTCTTGCAGCCAGTGTGGCAACTGCTGCACGGGGCCGCCCGGGTATGTCTGGGTGACCCGCGAGGAGATTCGGCGGATTTCCGTCTATCTCGGTCGCCAAGACGAGTGGCTTGCCAAGGAGCACCTCAGGCGGATCGGTTTCAGGCACTCGCTGGTGGAGAAGGCGAACGGTGATTGCGTATTCCTCGTTTCGACCGGCAATGGGCATCGAGGGTGCTCGATCTACCCGGTGCGGCCGTTGCAGTGCCGGACCTGGCCGTTCCTGTCTCTTATAAACA
>JAUCQB010000240.1 GCA_030372985.1 Phycisphaerae bacterium | reverse complement strand
TCAGATGTGTATAAGAGACAGGAGCGGTCCTGCCGGCGATCCGGCAGCAGGCGCAGCTGGTACAGCACGCGGGACACGTCGACCGGGCGAACAGTCTTCGGCAACACGCCCACCGCGCCGAGCGCACGGGCCTGGCTGACGTACAGCTCGCCTTCCTGCGACGTGTACATCATCAGCGGAATGGTGGCGGTCTGGGGGTCGGCCTTGATGGTCTGCACGGCCTGGAAACCGTCCATGCCGGGCATGAGGTGATCCATGAAGATCACGTCGGGCCGCTGCTGGTGCAGGTACTCGAGCGCCTGTTCGGCGGATTCGGCCGTGTCCACCGCCATGCCGTGCTGCTCGAGCATGCGGCTCAGGATCACCCGCGCCGAGCGCGAATCATCCACGATCAGGGCACGCTTCCCCGTCGTCATTCCCTGTAACCCCCAGGAGGGCGGCATCGAGCCGCCACGAGTACGGGCTTTCTACCCTGATCCGGCCTGCAAGCCAATCCCGGCAAACGCTTCTAGCCCCCCCGGGGTCCCGGCGTATGCTCTGCCACAAGTACTAAAAGAGAGAACGGAGGCATCAAATGCCCTATACCACCGCGGATATCCGCAACATCGCCCTCGTGGGCCAGGCCGGCGCGGGCAAGACGCTGCTGGCCGAAGCCTTGCTCGCGCAATCCGGCGCCATCCGGTCCAAGGGGTCGCTCGCCCGTGGCACGACGGTGTGCGACTTCGATCCACAGGAAAAGGACCTGCTGCACTCCCTCGACGCCGCCATCTGCGGGTTCGAGACGCAGGGCAGGCGGGTCAACGTCATCGACACCCCGGGGTATCCCGATTTCCTCGGCCGCAGCCTGGTCGCCCTCGAGGCGGTCGAGACGGCCGTGATCGTGGTGAGCGCGGTGAACGGCATCGAGCCGATGACCCAGCGCATGATGGATTTTGCGAAGGCGCGCGGCCTGTGCCGGCTGATCGTCATCAACAAGATCGACAGCAAGGAAGCGCGCACCGAGCAGGTGCTCGCCGACATCCGCGAGCAGTTCGGCAAGGCCTGCCTGCCGCTCAACCTGCCGGCCGAGGGCGGCACGTCCGTGGTCGACTGCTTCTTCCAGCCGCACGGCAAGCCGGCCGACTTCTCGTCGGTCGA
>JAUCQB010000239.1 GCA_030372985.1 Phycisphaerae bacterium | reverse complement strand
GGGGAGGATGGGTTCAACGGAGCTGCCGGGCGCTGCGACTGCGGGCAGGTCGTCGGGGCGATCCACGGGTGGCGACGGTGTCATATAGACCACCCCTCACGCGGCTCAATCCTTGTCGATGATCGCGGCACCGCTCCTCTGCTCCGGCCGGATGATCGCTCGCAGGTCGCCGCTGTTGAGCCCGCGGATGTCGGCCACGCCGTATTTCATCATCGCCAGCCGCGTCAGGCCCAGTCCGAACGCAAAGCCGGTGTACTCGTGCGGATCGATGTTGCCGCTGCGGAGAACGTTGGGGTGCACCATGCCGCAGGGCAGGATCTCGATCCAGCCGCTGCGCTTGCAGGTCGGGCAGCCGCTCCCGCCGCAAATGCCGCACTGCATGTCCAACTCGAAACCCGGTTCGACAAACGGAAAGTACCCCGGCCGCAAGCGGACCTTGATGTCGCGGTGAAAGATCTCGGTCAGGATCAGCTTCATCACTGCGATCAGGTTGGCGATCGAAATGTGCCGGTCGATCATCAGGCCTTCGAGCTGATGGAACGTGTTGGCGTGCGAGGCGTCCTCCGTCTCGTAGCGGAACACGCGGCCGGGGGCAATGATGCTCAACGGCGGGCCGAGACGCAGCATCGCCCGCACCTGACAGGGCGAGGTGTGCGTCCGCAACAGCCAGCCGTTGGTCAGCCAGAAGGTGTCCTGCATGTCCCGGGCGGGGTGCATCGCCGGGATGTTGAGGGCTTCGAAGTTGTAGTAGTCCGTCTCCAACTCCGGCCCGCCGACGACCACGAACCCGATTCGGGCCATGATCTCCTCGACCTCCCACTGGACCGCGGTCACGGGGTGCACGCTTCCGCGGGGCACCACCGGCCCGGGCAGCGTGGGATCGAAAGTCTGCTCGGCCGAGGCCTGCTTGTCGGCGGCCTGTTCGAGGGCGGTCTTGGCGGCGGCAAACAGCTCGGTGATCCGGGCCTTGGCCTGGTTGATCTCCTTGCCGGCCGCCCCCCGAACTTCCGCCGGGAGCTTGCCGATCTGACCAAGCAGGCTGCCCAGCGGCCCCTGCTTGCCCATCAGCCGGCTTTCCGCCTGCCGAATCGCCTCGATCGTCTTGGACTCGGCCAGCAGCCGCTCCGCCTCATCCTTCACTTTCTTCAGTTGCTCTGCGAGTTGTTCGAGCATGATCCATCCGTTTCCGGTTCACCGGCGTAAAGCCGGTACGATACGAGCCGGGGAAGGGGTATGCAAGCTTCGGGCAATCCAGGTGTATACGCCCACGCCGCCCGCAAAGCCCGTTGTGACAAGGGTTTATGAACACTTTCCAATGATCGGCGGTATACGGCGCATAATGGGCGGTTCTCCGTAAGTCTTTTCCAAAAGAGGTTTTGCGTTGGGAACCAGCATCGGTCGTGGGTTGGCCTCGCTGCGACGGTGGTCACCTGCTTCCCCTGGTATATCGCTGTATCAGCTTCCATCGATCGCCGCAAAACAGGCGGCCTGCGGTCACCCGCTGGATGTCCGCCCAACGCCGTTCGAGGCGACTGTCGGACCAGGGGGTGGTTGGCGGAAGGGCTCGGGCATCGGCGATCAGTGTCGGGTCGCCTTCATCGAGCCGCCGCCGCCAGTCGGGAAGCTCATTGATCACCATTCGCGACCGCAGGTACTCCTTCGGAATGTCGTGAAGCAGGTGGCCGATACGGGACTCCGGCTTGGCCGGCAAGCGGGCGATGAACGGGTCGGTCAGGCCAAGCTCATCGACGATCTGCACCTGCGGGCCGGCGAGGTATCCCAGGAACCCGGTCGTGTCCCAGGCAATGGTGATCGGTCCATATCGGTCGGCGTACCGGTTGGCGGCCTGGCCGAGCCGGACTCGGTCGTTCACAGCCTCTTCCGGGTAATGCGCCGGGCGGGCAAATCGGCTTTCACGCCAAGTGCCCGCATACCACGCATACTCATCAGCGATACCGTCGAAGCCAAAGGCGGTGGTGCGCGGCTTGAAATCAAAGAGCGTGCACAGACCCGCCGCTGCCAGAACCCACATCGATGTGACAGGGCCCGGGGCCAGCGGCTTGCGCCTGATCAGGAAGACGATGGTGGCAATCCCGCCAACAGCCGCGATCGCCAAAAAGATGACGGCAAGAATCGGATACACGCCTGGCGGGCCAATCATCCGAAAAACGACATACTGTCGCGCGGCTCGTCCGATGCTCCAAGCCAAACCGGCGATCAGCGCAAGCGAAAAAACGCCCTTCCAGGAGCGCGCCGGCGACAGACGCCCGACCAGATCGCCGGTCAGTATCGCGGTGGCCACCAACCGAAGGCTCAGAAACCGACCGCGCATGAAGTCGCCGCCAACCATGACCACATAGCCGACGTGCAGCCACACAGCCACGACGAGGGCCAGCCGCACCTCGCCGCCCGGACGCCTGGCTCGGAGATCACGTACTGCTATGACGGTTTGGATGATGAGCACGATCGGAATGATCAGTCCGTGGATCGGCTCGTTGGCACTGTAGTTGCGCAAATAAGCAAGGCCGTGAAGAACTGTCGTGCCGAGCGGCATGCCCGTCTTGGCGTAGGCGGTGTTGGGCAGCGGTGAGCCGTAGTAGACCGTGGCGAAGCCGTACCAGGCCAACAGCGGCAGCAGAGCGGCGAAGCCCAGCAGCCAGGCGCGGCGACGGCGTCCTCGAAGCAAGTGAAGTGCCAGTAGGAACAACGGCAGACAGGGGACGAGGTGGTCGGGGCGATTAAGCATCAGCAGCGAGCAGATGAGCACGATAGCGGTGGGGGAAGGTGATGAAGTCGGCTGAGGTCGGTGGTCGACCCCCCCCTGCCCCCCCTTGGTAACGGGAGGAGAAGCTTCGCTCGGCCCGGCAAACGCTCCGGGGCCCCGCTCTTTGGGGTATACTTTGCGCATCC
>JAUCQB010000238.1 GCA_030372985.1 Phycisphaerae bacterium | reverse complement strand
GGCGGATGCGGCGCTGACCGTCTTGGCCTGGGCATCCATGCCGTGCACGCCTTTGTGAATGACCGTGCCGGTTGCCGCGCAATCGATCGCATGCGATCGCAGGGCCGTCGTTCCACTCGCTTGCGGCCCCCATGGCGATGGGCACATTTCCGGGGTGTTGCTGAACGCGCACACGGTGAACGTGTAGGTCTTGCTGGAGGTCAGGCCGGTAACGGTCGTCGTGGCCCAGGCACCCTTGGTTTGCCAGACTGGAAAACCGCCGAGGCTGCCGTCTGCCTGAACAAACCCTCGCGTCATGTTGACGTTGGTCGGCTCGTCACCCGGCGGCGAGATGCGAATCGCGAAGAGATCGGTGTCGGAGTCGGTCGGGTTCACGGCCACATCCAGCGTGTCGGCGGTCGGACTCGAAACGACGGGGGCGCCGGGCGTGGCGGCGGTCTGCGTGCAGGGAACAGGCACGACGACGAATTCATTGTCGCCATCCTTCCACCCAACCATGCAGTAGTCGGACTCGTTGGGTCCGTCGTTGGCCGTCATCGCCCAGGCATCGGCGGTATTAAGCAACGGATTGTTCGCCCAGGCGGGTTTGACGGTGAACGTGAGGGTCGCAGTCCGCGTGCCGGCGGCCCCGGTGGCGGCACCTGCCGCGGACACCGAGCAGCCCAGCGGCGTGATGTAGGTCGTGCCGCCCCAGGTGTCGGTGCGATAAGCCCATCGCCCGCCTCCGGTTGCGTCAGCGAAAACCCAGGACCCGCCGTAGTTGGTGATGTCCGCATCGGTCGCACCCCACGCCATGTAACCGCGGCCGTTGTTCGTGTCCGGCCCGGACTCGGTCATATTGAAGAGGATGCGGACGCTGGTGATGTCGTTGTAGCCCGCCACACTGCTGGCAGTGAGGGTCACGGTGTATGGGGTCGTTTCATCCGCAGCCAACACCGAGGAACTGAGTACTGGCAGACTGGAGATACTGACCTTACTGGCAAAGGCAGGAAGCGCGGAACCTGTCGTCAGAAAGAGAACTGCGATGTCGACAAGAATCTGAAGGCGACGGGAACCCATTTCCTTTCCCCTGTGATCGAGGAATTACCTTTTCCGTATGAGCCGCGACTGTACGTATTCTGGCAAATGAGCCAACGCGAATCAACCAGAATGATCGCCCGTCCGGTAACAAGGTTGTCGCTGACGGCGGCGAGGTTAGACTTTAGTACTAGGCCGGCCTGCAAGTCCTTTGGGACGAATGATTTGCCGTCAACCGACGTCGCGGAGAGACGAGCCTGGCGCCCGGCCGCTCGTGCGAACACCCAGACAAGGAGCCGATCAATGAAACAGGACTCGCAGGTCACGCGTCGCAATCTGATGGAAAAGGCCGTGGTGATCGGCGGCATGGCGGCCGCCGGCAGCGCTTCGCAGGCAGCGCAAGCCGACGAGGGCGGTCAAGGCAGGCCGGCAGGGCGTGCCGTCGGCAACCGACGAATGGGCGGCGGTGAACCCGATTGCCCGCTGGTCATCAGCGGCGTTATTCCGAGCCTGGGAGTCAGCGCCGATCTCAAGGGACCGCGCAGCGAATCGGGCATCGGGGCGCTGATGCCCTGGGCCGGCCGGCTGTGGTTCGTCACTTACACCTCGCACACCTCGACGACCGGCAGCGGGACGGGACTCTTGTATGTCGATGAGGACATACACGTTCACAAGCACCCGGCATCGGTGGTCGGCACCTACGCCAACCGGTTCGTGCACGTTGAATCGGAGCAGATGATCATCGGGCCGCACGTCATCGACACGGACAACAGGGTGCGCACCATTGAATCGCTCACGGACTACCGGCTGACCGCCACGCTGCGACACCTGAAGGACCCGGCCAACAAGGTCTACATGCTGGGCACGGAATCGCACTTTTTCGAGGTGGACATCCGGACGCTGAAGGCCGAGTTGCTGTTCACGCTGAACAAGAACCTCAAGCTGCCGGAGGGCTTCAAACCTCATTACAAGGGCGGGTTCACCGCCGGCGACCGGGTGATTGTGGCCAACAACACCTACCATGAGCGGGACGAGACAGAGGGTGTCTCGACCGGGGGCCGCCTGGCCGAATGGAAGGGCCGGGGCGAGTGGGACATCATTGAGAGCACGGCCTTCAACGACGTCGCGGGCACGCCGATGGGCGATCACGCGAACGCCTTCGCGACGGGCTGGGACCGGGCATCGGTGATCCTGTGCGTATTCAACCGGGGGAAATGGTCCAGGTACCGCCTGCCGAAAGGCAGCCACACGCACGATCAGGCCTGGTACACCGAATGGCCTCGGATTCGCGAGGTGGAGACCGAGCGGTTCCTCGTGGACATGCACGGGCTGTTTTATGAGCTCCCGCGCCTGGCCTACGGCGGGCAGATCTACGGTGTCACACCCATCTGCCGGCACATGCGGATCGTTCCGGACTTCTGCTCATGGCGTGGTATGCTGGTATTAGCCGGTAACCAGGTTACAGCCTGCACCGGCAACGCTCACCTGGTCGGCGAACCGCAGTCGAACCTGTGGTTCGGCAAGACCGACGATCTGTGGGGCCTCGGCAAGCCGCAGGGCTGGGGCGGGCCGTGGCGGGACACGGCCGTGCAACCCAACGTGCCGTCGGACCCGTACCTGATGACCGGCTTCGAACAGAAATGTTTGCACGTGGCATGTCAGGCGGTCGAACGGGTGCGCATTTCGGTGGAGGTCGACTTTCTCGGTAACGGATCGTGGGCGGTCTACCAGCAGTTGTCGATCGATCCGGGGGGATACGCCCACCACGAGTTCCCGGCCGGGTTCAGCGCCCACTGGGTGAGATTGCGAGCCGACCGGCCTTGCGTGGCGACGGCCCAATTCGTGTATACGTGAGGCGACGGGCCGTGCGGGGACTCGGGATTGGGGTCTGGGGGCTGGCGAGGACAAGAACCACCTTGGCGATGATGACAGTTCGCCATCTTCGTCAGACTGCAGGTGCCCCATCGCGCCAGCGGTGGGGGACGGAATCTATCCGTTCATCGAGCTCGCATGAGTTCAGCGGCCTTGCCGGTAGCCGATTCGGTACCCCACCCCTTCGGGATGGGGCACCCGGCCTTGCCCGCAGCCGATTCGGTCCCCCACCCCTTCGGAATGGGGCACCCGGCGTTGAGGCAGCGGCCACAAACAGGTATGGTGGCTCGCGAGGCTCCAACCTGGCGGGCGGCGCCACGGTCGCCCGGAGGTTGGACGTCTGACACCGATCACTCAGGCAGGAACAGTAGCATGAAGACAATCATCATCACCGTTGCAGCTCTCGTCGCACTGGCCGGCAGGATTCAAGCCACTGAGTTTCACGTTGCGGTCAACGGAAAAGACTCGAGCAGCGGCACGCGGGCCGAGCCGCTGCGGACGATTCAGCGGGCGGCCGATCTGGCAC
>JAUCQB010000237.1 GCA_030372985.1 Phycisphaerae bacterium | reverse complement strand
CTCGTGGGCTCGGAGATGTGTATAAGAGACAGGGGGGGAGGTTGCAGGCCTCCCTTGCTGACGGGGGGAGGTTGGCAAGCGGGCCCGGCTTAGCGGTTCCTGCTCTTGGCGGAGAGGCCAGTGCAGTTCCCTCCCTTAATAGGGAGGCGCGCTCTCTTCTTCCCCCCCTTGACAAGGGGGGGGCAGGGGGGGTAGCCCCCGGAGACGGCGACAACGGCGAGGCGGCCGAAGTCATGGTCGTCGGCGCCGGCCAGCACAATCTCAAGAATGTCACGGTGGCCTTCCCTCGCGGCAAGATCACCGTCTGCAGCGGCGTGTCCGGCAGCGGCAAGAGCAGCTTCGCGCTCGACACCGTCTATGCCGAGGGCCAGCGGCGATACGTCGAGTCGCTCAGCACCTACGCCCGCCAGTTCCTCGGCCAGATTGCCAAACCCAAGGTCGACCGCATCGACGGCCTCTCCCCAGCTATCAGCATCGAGCAGAAGACCGCCTCCAGCTCGCCGCGTTCGACGGTCGGCACGGTTACCGAAGTGTTTGACTACATGCGGATCCTCTGGGCCCGCGTCGGCACACCCTATTGCCCCAAGTGCGATGTCCCCATCGGCATGCAGACCAGCGACGAAATCATCGAGAAGGTCCTTGGTCTGCCGGAAGGAACGCGGGCGCTGGTTCTGGCGCCCATCGAGCGAACGGGCAACGAGGACTACGCGGCCCTGTTCGCCCGTGAGCGGGCGAGCGGTTTTGCCCGCGTGCGGGTGGATGGCCAAGTCTATGAGCTCGAAAAACCGCCATCCCTGGATCGCAGAAGCCGGCACTCTGTCGAGTTGGTGGTGGACCGGGTGGTGATCCGCAAGCGGGAACAATCGCGCATCGCCGACAGCGTCGAAATGGCCCTGTCGATCGGCAGCGGCTGGTTCATGCTCGCGCCGATCGACGGAGGCGACACCCTGCGATTCTCGCAGCGACGATCGTGTACCCAATGCGGTACCGCCTACGAAGACCTGACGCCGCACCATTTCTCGTTCAACACGCGCATCGGCTGGTGCGAGACCTGCGAGGGGCTCGGCACCCAGCAGGGAGCCAGTGTCGCACTGGTCGTTCCCAACCCGCGGAAGTCCATTCGCGCGGGGGCGATTGCCGGCTGGGACGATCTGGAAGAGAACACCCTCCTGGCGAAGATGGTCGGCTTGGTGACCGATTTCCTGGGCGTCTCGCTGGACATCCCGTGGTGCAACCTGCCGGCCGAGGCCCAGCAAGGTCTGCTCTACGGCACGGCGGCACATTGGTACAACCTCGACGGCGGCGTCCGCTTCCAGTGGAAGGGCTTCTATCCCGCGATTGATGAGGCGTCGCGATCGAGCTGGCAATACCGCCAGCGGCTGAGCCAGTTGACCTCCGAGGTGGCCTGTCAGAAGTGCGGAGGAGGGCGGCTGCGGCCGGATGCCGCGGCGGTGCGCCTTGGGGGCAAGAGCATCGTCGAGGTGAGCCGTATGCCGCTGGATGAGTGCCTGCGGTTCTTCAAGGGACTGAGACTCGATGCCCGCCAGCGGAGGGTGGCTGGCGAGCTGCTGGCTGAGATCCGAAACCGATTGCAGTTCCTGGTCGACGTCGGCCTCGACTACGTGACGTTGCATCGCTCCGCCCCGACGCTCTCCGGCGGCGAATCGCAACGGATTCGTCTTGCCTCACAGATCGGCAGCGGGCTGACCGGCGTTCTCTATGTCCTCGACGAGCCGACCATCGGTCTGCATCCTCGCGACACACGGCGGCTGATCTCCGCGCTACATCATCTTCGTGACCTCGGCAACACGCTGCTGATGGTCGAACACGACCGCGACGTGATCACTCAGTCGGACCACGTTCTTGACTTCGGGCCGGGCGCGGGTGCCTTCGGCGGACGAATCGTGGCCAGCGGCACGCCGCAGCACCTCAAGAAGGCCCGCGAATCGCTCACCGGTCGATACCTCGTCGGCCGTGAAGCGATCCCCATTCCGGCCCGGCGCCGCCCCGGCAACGGCCAGTTCCTCCGAATCGTCGGGGCCCGGCAGAACAACCTCCGCAGCATTGATGTCGACATTCCACTCGGCTGCTTCGTCGTGGTCACCGGCGTGTCCGGCAGCGGCAAGAGTTCGCTGGTGAACGACGTGCTGCACAATGCCCTGGCCAGGCGGATTCATCGGGCCGGCGTCGAACCCGGAGCGCACGACAAGATCACCGGCGTTGAGTTCATCGACAAGGTGATCAACGTGGACCAGTCGCCGATCGGCAGCTCGCCCACGAGCAACCCGGCCACGTATACCGGGGTGTTCGACGAAATCCGCGCGCTTTTTGCCCGCCTGCCGGAAGCCAAGGTGCGGGGTTACAACGTGAACCGTTTCAGCTTCAACCGGCCGGGCGGGCGGTGCGAGGCCTGCGAGGGCAACGGCCAGCGGTGCATCGAGATGCACTTCCTGCCCGATGTCTGGATCACCTGCGAGACCTGCGGCGGCACGCGTTACAAGGCGGAGACACTCGAAGTGCGGTATAAGGGCAAGAGCATCGCCGACGTGCTCTCCATGCGTATTGCCGAAGCCCTCGGACACTTCACAAACGTTCCGCGCGTGCGACGTATGCTTCAGACGCTGGATGACGTCGGTCTCGGATATCTTCAGCTTGGACAGCCGGCGCCCACGTTGTCCGGGGGTGAGGCTCAGCGGGTGAAACTCGCCGCCGAACTGGGCCGCCCGAGCACCGGCAAGACGCTCTACATCCTGGACGAGCCGACCACCGGCCTGCACTTCGATGACCTGCGAAAACTGCTCGATGTGCTGCACCGGCTGTGCGACATGGGTAATGCAGTCGTCTGCATCGAGCACAATCTCGATGTGATTAAGACGGCCGACTGGATCATCGACCTCGGTCCGGAGGGTGGCGCCGGAGGCGGCGATATCGTGGCCGAGGGCCCGCCGGAGAGAGTGGTTGCCAGTCAGCGATCGCATACCGGGTGTATCCTGGCGGAGGTCCTTCGCAGCGGAACGCGGGCCGAGCGAAAGGTCTTCGACCCGACGCGGGCTCGGGTTACCGAAGATGTCTCGATCACCGCCGAGGAGGACATCGGCCAGGCGAAGATGCCCTGGGAAATCGACGGTCGCCGCTGGCATACGCGAGATCGGGTCGGGCCGCGAGGTGAGCCGGCGCGGTGGGCAGGGTCAGCCCTCGAATGGCTCATCGATCAGATCGAGAAGATCGGCCAGGGCCGGCTGTCACCGACCAACTACAACTCGCGGAGTACGGTCGAGGTCAAGATGCCCGGCAGTGCCTCGCCCTGGTTCTTCCACGCTCGAACCGGCGGCGTGTGGCTGCTGGACGTGACCTTCCGCGTGCCGACTCGGGCGTTCAGCAATGCCGAAGTGCGCCGACTGATCCCCCTCAAGACGCTCGATGAGATGAATGACCTGCCGATCTACGGCAAAGAGCCGCGAGTGAACGTACGTCACTCCGGGCGTCTGACCGACGACATCCGAATACTGATCAACTCCCGGAAGGAGATCGCCACCGCCGATTGTCGCGAGTTCATCAAGCGCGCGTTTCAGGCCTACCAGCGGCTGATCCGCAAGATGAGCGAGGACGTCGAGATGCGCCAGCCGTGGAAGGCCAACGGCCGGCAGTGGCATCTTTCCCAGCAGATGCTCTCGAAGAACACCGAGAAGCTCTGGAGGGGATCTCTGATCGTCGAGATGCTCGGCCGCTTCAAGAAGATCGCCCCCGAGATCCGCGAAGACTGGACCCGCAAGGTGATGGTGGTGCTGCAGCATCCGGAGGTGCCCGGGATATGGGCCCGGTTTGTCACCAACCATGCCGACGCCATGCGGATCGAGGTTTACTGTGCGCGGGGGCAGTTCACGCCCGCCCTGATCGAAAAGCTGGGGATTGAGCCGGTCATTCGCCACCTGAGCCACCACGACCAGGTCCAGTTCTGGCTGCAGAAATCGCAGCAGTGCGACCAAGAGCAGTTGGAGCGGCTGG
This sequence comes from Phycisphaerae bacterium, assembly GCA_030372985.1. Lineage (GTDB taxonomy): Bacteria > Planctomycetota > Phycisphaerae > UBA1845 > PWPN01 > JAUCQB01. The sequence goes on along the minus strand of JAUCQB010000237.1, from coordinate 26,032 downwards.
TACGTGAGTCGATCGCGTCGCTGAAGAAGGAGTGACACTGGAATGACCAGTACTCAAGGCCCAATGACCAAGGAATGACGAATGCCAGAATCCCAATGACCAAGGAATGACCAATGCCGAAATCCGAATGCCCAATGAATGACCAAGCACGAAATCCGAACAGCCATGCTTCATCTGAGGTTTCGTCATTCGGGCTTCGGGCTTCATTGGTCATTGGGATTTCGTCATTGGGCCTTTTGCGGTGTGAGAGCATCTGACTTCCACTGTATGGACGCACACATGAGTAATCTCGTCCCCAACCGCCTGCTGTTCCGCTTTGAGTTTGCACTGCGATATCGTTCGTCGCCAGTAATCGACGGCAATCTGTCCGATTGGTCCGATGAGTTCCTGCTTCCCGATCTCGGCAGGCTCGACAACAGCAAGTCCTTCGGCAAGGTGTGGATGGCCTGGAACGAGACCGGCCTGTTCATCGCCTGCCGTGTTGAAGGCCGAAAGGCTCCTTTCAAATGCGATCCGCGGCGATTCTGGGAGGGCGACAACCTTCGCCTCTGTACCGACATGCGAGACACCCGCGACATCAGGCGGGCCTCGCGGTACTGCCAGCAGTTCTACGTCCTCCCGGCAGGCGGGGGCCGAGATGGGCGGGGAGCCTGTGCCGGTGCGGCCCGGATTCACCGTGCCTCCGAAAACGCCCCGTTGCCCCCAGACGGCTTCATCCCGGTTGCCGGCCGACGTGATGGGGACACCTACACACTGGAAGCCCGGGTCCCGGCCGACATCCTGTCGGGGTTCGATCCCGACGAGCATCCCCGGATCGGCCTGTACACCATGCTGGAGGACGTGGAACTCGGCCAGCAATACCTGACTGTGGGCGACGAGTTCAATTGGCACATCGACCCGAGTACCTGGGCGACGGCGGTGTTGACACGCTGAACACGGGGCCTACCATTATGGAAGAGTACGCTTCAGCTCTTCGACGGTTCTCAGTCACCTCAATGGAGGACCTTCTATGTCGGACACTTCAGGTCAGCAACAGACACCCGACTCGACCCAGTCCAGTGTCGCTCCCGGTGCTTCAAGCAAGGACGAACGAACGTGGGCCATGCTCTGTCATTTGGCGGGGCTGCTTGGCTTTCTTGGGCCGCTGATCATCTGGCTGATCAAGAAGGACGAGTATCGCCTGGTCGACGATCAGGGCAAGGAATCCCTTAACTTCCAGATCACAATCCTGATCGCGATCATGATCAGTTTCGCTCTTTGCTTCGTCCTCATCGGTTTTCTCTTGTTGCCTCTGGTTTGCCTGGCCGACTTGATCCTGATCATTATCGCGACGATGAAGGCCAACTCTGGTGAGGTCTATCGTTACCCGTTCGCCCTGCGGCTCATCAAGTGAGTTCGACAGGCGGCTGAGGGCGAGGAAGGCCCACGGTTGACAACCCATCGCCGTGCATGCACATTGTCTGCCTGTTTTGGGGTCTCCAGCTGTGTGGTTCGAGTGCCTGCACCATGGGTTTGAAGTATCGTTTCCTTGCCATCGACGTCGACGGGACGTTGATGAACTCGCGCAATGAGTTGCCGCCCGCCCATCGCGAGGCCCTGCACCGGGCTCATCAGGCGGGCATGACCGTCTGCCTGTGTACCGGCCGCATGCTGGCCGAGGCCCGCTCGGTGCTCGATGAGATCGGTTTGGACTCTGACGTGGGCGTGTTCGTTTTCGGGGCGATTGTCAGCGAGCTGTCCACCGGCCGAACCCTGCACCGCACGACGATTCCACATCACCTGGCGGACCGGCTTGTCGCCCATTTCCAGTCGCTGGATTCGCCGGTGCTGGTGCTCTACGATTCGGCTGAGGCCGGCGTCGATTATCGCTTCATTCCCGGCAAGCGCAATCGCCAGTACTTTGAACGCTGGCTGGAGATCTCGCCTTCGCGTTCGGATCGGGTTCGGGAGTGGCGGCCGTCACCCTTCGATCCCGTCCGGATCGGCATCATCGAGGACCCGGCCCACATCGCTGAGACCTTCGCATCGGTGCAGCAGGCCTTCTCGCCCGATGAGCTGAAATACAACTCCATCTTCGCGCCGAACTATGGTCTGCACGTCGTGGAGTGCTTCGCCCCGACGGTCAACAAATGGCACGGCATCATGCAGGTCGCCGGGCCGATGGGCATTGACGGCTCTCAAGTCGTGGCGATCGGAGATGACGTGAACGATCTGGAGATGATCCGCCATGCCGGTTTGGGCGTGGCGATGGGAAACGCCATCGCGCCAGTGAAGGCTGTCGCTCGGTGGCACGTGCCGAGCAACGACGAGGGCGGCCTGGCCGTGGCGATTGATCGAGTCCTGAATAACAGCAATGGCTGAGGAACACAAAATGACGAACAGGTCTGGACGAATTGCGGTTTGTCTGTTGGCAATCGTGACCCTCATGGCGGATGCTTCTGCGGCTGGTGCAGGCCCGGTCGGCGGCGAGTATCGCGCCGATGTGCCTTACCCCGAGTTCATGCCCATGTGGCGTGAAGGGTGGTCGTGGACCGACGAAAACGGCGAGAAAGTCCTGTATGCTCGTCCGGACATGCCGCTTGGCGGTCATCTTTTCGCTACCTTTCGCAACAGCACCGGCCATCCGCTCGAGGTCAAGGATGTCCTGCTGGAGGGCGTGAGCCTTGCCGAGGGGGTTGCCCCAGAACACAAGCCGAAGAACCACCCGGACGACAAGTACCCTTCAAGTCTTCAGTTCTCGAGGCTGCCCAAGGAGCAGATCGACAAGCTTGTGGCGGCCGGCGAGCCGGTGTGGTGGAAGGCGGAGCCGATGGTTGTGCCGCCGAGCGGATACGGACAGGTGACGATCCGTCTTCGCCGCGATCCCAAGGTCGAAACGCTGACGGTCTCGGTCCCCGGTTTACCGGAGTCCGACGGCCGGATCGCCGTTTCCGTAAAGACAAAGCAGCCCCGATTCTTCAGCATCAACTTCACGCCCGAATTTGACGCTGCCTATGCCTATCTACGCCACCCGAGCGGCAGGGGTATCGCCCCGCTGCAGATTCTGGTGGACGGCCAGGACGTCACCAGCCGGTGCACGATCGTGGCGGACGAGGCCGTGGATACCGTGCCGGTGATCATCAAACCGGCCTCACCGTTCAAGCAGGGGACGTGGTATCTGTTTCAGGCCGTTTATCCCGACGGCAGCGCCGCCCGCGTCAGCATCGGTGCCTGGCAGCCGGGTTTGGTTTACGGCATGTGGGGCTACTCCAAGGTCGGCAGGACCGAGGATGAGAACCGCAAGTTCTTCCTCGAGGACATGCGCGTGCACAACATCAACACGCTCATGTACTCGATACCGGGCGAGGTGCGGGAGTTTCTCCGAACAAAGGAAGGTCAGGAATACTCGAAGAAGACCGGCATCCGGATCATGACCAACTGGGTGGGCGACGCGGTCAACCCGCCGTTCCTGTTCCTGACCGATGAGCCCGACGCGGGCGACTATGTGAGCACGATGCTCGACCCGTACAAGCGGATCGGCAGCCTCGCCCAGTGGCTGATCAACCGTGCCAATATGTTTCGGCGTGAGGACCCCGGCACGCCGGTCCTGCTCAACGTCGACAACACCTTCAAGCCCGAGAACTGGTACACCTACGCGCAACTGGTTGACCTGCCATGCGCGGACCCGTACTACCAGGAGGGCGTGCAAAGTCTGCTGAAGTCGGACCCCACCAACTGGGGGCCGTACCTGAAACCGACCTATGTCTACGGCGTGGGTACCATCTACCAGTCGGCCGGGGCACCCAAGCCGATGCACCTGATCCTGCACACCTGCCGTTTCGACATGAAGGATTTCCCATATCGCGGGCCGACGCCGGAGGAGAAACGTATCGAAGTTTACTACTCGCTCGCGGCCGGGGCCAAGGCTCTGTCGTTCTGGTGGTACACGCCGTTCGGTGAGTACTACGGGTGCGGCGGCAGCGACAAGGACATGAGGGCCCTCTGGAAAGAGATCGGTCTGGTCGGGGCGGAGATTCGCTCGGCCGAATCGGCGATCACGCGCAGTTGCCCGGCGGCCGTCCCGGTCAGCGGCCCGCGAATGCTGTGGATTCGTTCGCTGGTGGTCGGTGACGACGCCCTGGCGCTCCTTGTCGTCAACGACAACTTCGCTTCTGACCGCCTCGGGACGATCTACCGGCCGGTGAGCAAGGCCAAGGTGAAGATGCACTTGCCTTCCTGGCTCACACCGCGTGACGTGTTTGAAATCACCAGCCAGGGAACGCGAGACGTCAACTGGCGGGCCAATGCGGGCGAACTGACCTTGGACCTCGGTACCGTCGACCTGACCCGCTTCATCCTGATCGGCCGGTCTGCCGGCCTGCGCGAACAGACACAGCAGGTCTATCAGGAGCGCTTCGCCGCCAACGTCAAGACGCTGCTCAACGATTCGGCAGCGAGGTAGCGATCACGAAACCCGTGGCCGGTTTCAGGATTCATTGGCTCGCTCAGCATCCCAGCAAGGCACGTCTGTTCCGGGTCTGGGCGACATAGTGTCGCAGGACATTGGCTGCCTTGTTATCCTCGAAATGAGAGGCCGCGGCTGCCGCGATGCGCGACTGATTCCGACATTCCTTGCACGAGCCGTCCGATAGCCAGCAACGATCCTCTGCCACCGCTCGCAGCATGGCGCCAAACGACTGAACAAGAGAAGACGGGCGCGGCCGTCCGCAAACCGGACAGACCAGCTCCTGTTTGTGTGTATCTTCCATGATACGCTCCGTTCATGCGCAGGGTCCGAGATGTCCCACTGGGCGGCGATGCGCAGAGATAGCATACGATTCATACAGCTCCTGGGCAATGCACAGCATCGTCCGGTATCCGATGGTGCGAGCTGTTGGGACTGATAATGGATGCATTGAGGGATTGGTCTCACCGTGAAGATGGTCGTCTGGCTCCAGGACGCCGGCCGCCAGGACTGAAGCCAGAGTCTTTCGAGACATCGTGTTACCCTCCAAAGGACGAACCAAGTCGCACGAACAAAGAGAGCACGTCTTTCTACGTCTCTCTGATCCCTGGATCTGTATCAGGCGTGTCGCGATCATGTGTACTGTGGCTTCAGTCGTGGTCGCGGATGACACCCAACAAACTCCATCGCTGCATGCGGCAACGCCGGGAAATGAAGAATGGCGAGTGCTGAATTGCGAATGGGGCTTGTCCTGTCGCCAACGGCGAGACGCACTGGCGACGATGTTTCGCTGCAAGCCAAGAACCGCGGGAGAAGGCCGTCGCCAGGGCTCCATTCGATTGTTCCTGGTCGGGTCTTATGCAACTGAAGGGCAAAGTTGACGGAAAAGCCGAAAACTGCCGCTTGTTTTGGGCGCCATGCCCGTATCAGCTTGCCCCGGACGGAGTCAAAGCCTCGGCTGGGGCCTGCCGTCGCCCGCTGTTGCGATCGGCGGCATCGGTTGCGTTATCCCGCCGTCTGTGTTCAAATAACGTGACCGGGATCTTGAAGTGGCATTTGGCGGGTGCGGCGGTGCCGTCAGCCTGAATTCTTGTCCGCCCCCTCTCGGCCGGTTGCGGATGCCACGAGAAAAGATCGCTTGAGCCAGGAGTGTCGCGGCCGGTGCCGGGCATGGCGGTCGAGATGGAAAGTCCCTTGGGCCGGGAAACGGAGTGTCCCAATGAAGCTTCATCGGATCTACAGGTTTGCGTTGATGGCGGCGACCGGAGGCGTGGTGTTTCAGACCACCGGCGGTTGCTCGACCGAACTCAGCAATACGCTCTCAACGGCGATGCAGCAGGTGCTCGTCTCTGCCTTTGAGGCGGTGGTCAGGGCCTACTTGAACCAGCTTCTATACGGAACCGTTTGAGCCGACAGTTCGCGAAACACCTCACGCCGCCGTGCGGCCGAGCCGTGTCGGGCCACCCGATGTCCACGGACAGGCCGGCTTGCATCCTGGAGCAATGACCGCCGGGTGTCGGATACGATTCCCACGGCTCTGTGCGGGCGTGACAGCTTGTTCTGGAATCCGCAATCTCAGATCACAGGCCCGCTGGCGAGGTTATGAGGGCTTGATCTCAAATCTGCAATCTCAGCTCTCAGATTCATCGGCATGGCCATGCGGTCTTGAGGCCCCATCGCAAGCCCCGGTACAATGGCCGTACGGGCCAGTGGCGGAACGGCAGACGCTAAGGACTTAAAATCCTTTGACCGAAAGGTCGTGCGGGTTCGATTCCCGCCTGGCCCAGTCGTTGTGGGACAACGAGTTACGACAAATCTGGACACAGAGCGGAATCGCGTCGAAGTGCTTTGCGGGAACAGATGTGGTAGTGAGAGGTCTCATTTCGCGGTTCATCCAGCAGCCACGATCCGGTTCATGGCTTCCTTGAGTACGGACGATACCTCGCCCGTGTAGTGCCGCTCGACAACCGAGACGGCCGACCAGCCGCCCAAGTCTTTCACCGTGTACTTGTCCACCCCGGCCCGCTGGGCAAGGGTGCTGAACGACCGGCGTAGGTCATGGATGCTACACGCCGGCAGCCCGGCCTCCTCGACCAGGGACGCGAAGTAGTGGCTGACCCAGTCGGGGTGATATTGCCGCCCGTCTTCCGGCCAGACGAACACATGGGGGAACTTGGGCTTGACCGCCCCGCCTTCCACGATCTTGGGAGTGGCTTCCCAGAGCTTCGCGAGGGCCTCTCGGGCCTCCGGGTGAAGGGGAATCGACCGGTTCTTGCGGCTCTTGGTCAACTCGCCTTCCTCCCACCGATTGATGACGTGGAGAACGTGGTTCTCCAGATCGACCAGGGGCTCATCGTGCGGCCCCAGCCATCGCAGGTTGGTCAACTCCGTCCTGCGGAGCCCTTGCCGGTAGGCGACGGTCAGCAGAACCCGAAGCTCGGGCAGCTTGCACGCGTTCAGCAGCTTCTCGAATTCGGCCGGCTCGACAACCCGAATCCGCTTCTCAGGTTCCCGGAGCATCATACCCTTCCACCGGAGCAGGGGGTTCGCCTTGAGCAGCCCGGCGTCCACAGCGTAGCTCAGGGCCGACTTGAGTTGCCTCAGGTCCTTGTTCACGGTCGCAGGCGACAGCCCCGCGGCCAGCCGCTTGGCCCGGAAGTCCATGACCATTCCCCGGTCGATATCCGCGATCACGGCCGGCCTGCACAACTTGTTGACCAGCCGGAGCGTTTCGCGGGTGGTCTCGATTGTCCTGGGGCTCTTGGCCATCAGGGTCTTGAGCCGTTCCCGGAAGTCATCCACGCTCATGTCGGGATACTCTCCCAGGAGCCCGGCCCGGAGTTCCTCGCGCTTCTGGTCTCTCATCGTCCTGGCCAGAACGTAGTCCCGCCCGCAGGCGTGGGAGTGCTGGCGTCCGGCTCGGTCCCGCCAGCGCAGGCGGTAGGTGGTCCCGCCTTTGCACCGGCGTTTGATAAGCCAGACTGCCGTCAGGTGGCGCGTCCTTCGATTTCTCATGCTGCCCGTCCTTTCATGAGTGGTCCGGCCCACGAGTACACGGGCAGGCGTACCCGTTGAACCGGACCGCGTTACGGTTCTTGTTTCCGCTGCCTGCCCGCAGTCATTCGTTTCGGACAACTTCGCCCCTCACGAGGCCTCAGTTCAAGGTCCAGCATATCCGCCAGCGCATCGACCGTTGCCAGATTCAGCCCGCGCTCTTCCCGCAGGAACCGGGAGAGCACCGCGTTGTTGACTCCGGTGGCTTCCTCGATGCGCAAGGTGTTGAGCCCGCTGTCGATGATGGCTTGCCGAAGAGCCTGGCTGACCGTCTGCTTCCGTTTCGACATGTGCCCACCTCGCCATGAAGTGTAACCCACGTTCGCGGTTCTGTCAAATGGCAGGACCAGTCAGTCGGCTTTTTCATGGCACCGTTCGATGAAGTCCTGTATGTCGCAAGGTCGGAAGCGGACGATGCCACGGGCCACACGGACACACCCTAGGCGCTTGTTGCGAATCAGCCAGCGCAGGGCGCCGGTCGGGTTCTTCCGGTCAGCCAACCCAAGAGCCTCGATGGCGTCCTGCTCGGTCAGCAGCATTTCATACTCGTGCGATTGGGGCCGGATCGGTGCCCTCGACCGCAGAGTTAGGCCTTGAACGCCCTGCTCGGTTTGCCCGGAATTGACGGCGGTCAATGGTAAATTGCTCATCCGAATACCTCTTGCGCTTGACGCTCCAATTTGTTCTCGCAGGGCACCACGCGTTGCCGTCGATCGGCGCCCCCCAACTCCAACACGGTCCCCGTCGTAAGCCTGCTGGCGATTCGGTCATCGTAGATCCGCGCCAGATCATCTGGGCCGATGTTGCTGGTGAAGACACAGCACTTTCCCTCGCGGGTGTCGATGGCCAGTTTCAGGGTCTCGTACGCGAAGTCGCTGACCTGTTGGCGGGCTCCGATCTCATCCAGAACGGTCAGCCGTGAGTTCCGCCATACGTGCCAGTAGTCGTGGACACTCATCCGGTAGCCTGTGTTGTCGTTCCAAAGATCCCCCTTGCCCGCGGCGATAATGTCGTTGCACAATTCCGGGAAAGTCTTGAAGTGGCAGCCGCCCCCGGCCGCGTCCAGCAGACAAAGGCACGCGCAGGTCTTGCCTGTACCGACACCCCCGAAGATGAACAGCGGCCACGGGGCCCGCGCCATAATCACGTCGTTCATCCTGGCTCGCAGATCAGGGTCGATAAACTCCCGATCCCGATCGATGTCTGGCAGCCAGTACGGGGCTGGATTACCGAGAGCCGCCAGATCCAATCTTCTGCGCCACCCTGGCGTACTTGCCAGGTGTAGCGTCGATGCGAGCAGGTCCGCCACTCGTACCGGATCGTTCGCCATTGCGGTGCCACTCTTGTTCGTCATCGTCGTAACGCTCCTGATTGAACCACGTCGTCGGATGCGGCGTGAACCGACCGGCATCTCCAGCGGGTGATGAGGCAAAGAGCTTTGTCCGTCCCAGCAGCCAGGCGGCCGGGTCGGGATTCCCTTTCGCACGAATCCGCTCGATGGCCTTGGCTATCCCCTCCAAGGCTTTCGGGCGTCCTACCTTGCGGGGGTAGGCCGCGTAGATGGCTTCCACTTCGGGTGATGGAACCGTAGCCCCACGCGCTCTTCTTGATCTGGTTCTCTTGATCTGGTTCTCTTGATCTGGTTCTGTACCTGTTTCGGGTACGTACCCGGTCCCGTTTCGGGTACGTCCCACGTCCGTTTCAGGTACGTCCCTGCTTCGGGTACGTTCCTGAATCGGGTACGTTGTTGACAAGCGATATGTGTTGGTACGACGGGCGGGATTCCCTTCGACGTGCTCCACAATTAGGAGTTCAACCGCTTCAAGTTCCTGGATTGATCGCAGGGCCGCATTTCTTCCAAGACCGCAGTCCTCCCCCAATCGCCGGATGCCGGGCCACGCGCGCCCATTCTCTCCGATCCGATCAGCAACCACCGCCAAGACCAGTTTGGCGGCCGGAGTTAGATCCTTGCGGGCCAGGATCTCGATAGGCACCTTCACAAACAGGCCGTCGCCGTTGCTCGGGGCCGGTTTCTCACTCATGACAGCCCTCCGTCTCGGCCGCTGAGGTCGCTGAAGGTTTTGCGGTGGCCGACTTGGTTTTGATATCCCGGCATCGCAACCGAAGCTTGTCGAGGATGGCCAACATGCGGCAGCCGTTCCCGCACGTCAGCAGAATGAGCGGCCAGCCCTCCGAGATGCGAAGAACGCCCCCACAGATGGGGCACACCGCCAGCCAGCCGTCGCCGTCCGGTCTTGCACTGGGTAGCTTGGCCAAGAGCCGTTTGATCGGTTTCATGCCGGTTCCTCCTCTTCGTTGATAGTGCCTCGGCAGGCGAACAGAGCGCGCTGGCGCAGCTCGTGCAGGTGGGCCGCGTCGCTCGCCTCTTGGTCAATCTCGCGGTTGAACATCGCCCGGTCCAACATGCCGTCGATTGCATCGCGGACAATCTGCTGTAGTTGTCCGGGTTCAACCGCTTCAAGCTCATAGACTTTGTTGCCGTACTGCTCGACGAACTCCCTGTAGCCGGGCGATTTCGGCTTGGCCTTCTCCCAACCCTCGGACAGATTGAGGTCATGCACCTGCTTATCCCAGAGAGCTGCCCGAACAGCGTCGATTCGCGAGACGCCGAATTCGTCGCGAAGAGACCGGGCGACATCCTTCGCAATCTGGAGGCCCGGGGGGTCAAAGTCGGTCACCAGCAGGACTAGCAGTCGGTCTTTGCCGCTCTTGTGAAATCGTTTGGCCATCTCGCACAACGGCGGTTTGGAACAGAACCCGCGACCGCTGGTCATTGGGATACAATACTCGGCAGCGAGGGGCTCAAGCACCGACGCGACGGTATTCTTCTCCACCGCCAACTCGATATGCCGCGGCTGGCTCTGCTGGAAGTCGCGGTAGTAACCTTTCAGCAAGCCATCCAACTCTTCTCGCAGAAAAGCCTGCACCCCGGGGTGAACCCTGTAGAGCGTGATCGGGCGCGTGGGATCGTGGATCACTTCATAGGGAATGATCCCTTCCTCGCGGGCCTGGAGGAGCAGCGTGTCGAGCTTCTTGTACGATCTATGGTCATTCCGGTACCTGCCCGGCTTGCTGGCGTGGACAAGGGGCGGATCGTTCAGCAGGCGGTAGTGAATCTGACGCACCGACACCGGCCAGAATTCCCGGAGTTCTTCAATCACCTGCTCTACTGCGGCGAGCAGAAACCGCTTTGCCTTGCTGATCTTGGCCCGCCTCTTCGGCCCGCCGATCTCCAGCGTCCTAATTCTCAGCCTTGCGTTCTTCTTCCGGTGCTCAGTGAGGAACCGATGGGCCTCTTCGGGCGACGTGCTGACGATCTCTTCTCTCAGGACCTCATCGAAGGTCTTGAACCTCTGGCGGTTGCACTCCCGCAACAGATGCATGAATCGATCGTGTTCCTCGTTCTTGTAGAAGGGGAGAATCCGGACAGGGGCTTTTTCCAGGCCGGCCAGCTTGGCAGCGGCATAGCGACGATGGCCACTCACAATAAAACCGTCGCGGGTGACGATCAGCGGCTCAAGGATGCCCCGCTCATGGATGCTGTCGGCCAGCTTCACTATGTCCGGGTCATCAGGATCGATGGGCCGGTACAGTCGCCTGTTCTCGGGCGACGGTTCCACCCACCAAAGCCCCTCGATTGAAATCGGGACTTGTCCCAATTCGGCAGGCATCCGCTCGGTGGTCGCGGCGGTCATGTCGGCATCCCTTCTCGCTGGCGGTCATTGCGGAACCGCACATCAATACCCAACCGATGGAGTTCGTGTTGGGCCTTCGCGGCTAGCTGGTAATCGCAGGTGTCGAGCGCCCGCTCCAGCACCGCAAACCAAGCCGTTGGGCTCTCAGCCGGATCATCCTTCTTCCGTTTCAGGTCTGGCATAAGCCATTCTCCTGATATAGACCTCTGGAGAATGGCTAACTGTGCAATGGGTGTGCAACGTGCACAGCTAGAAAAGGCCGGTGGTTATTGACGAATCGCGTTTGGGGTGTGCAACAAAAAGTGCAATTGCGCTATTCTTCCCAGGCCTCAAGATCACTGGTTTCGCCATCCTTCTGACCGCGCGGGAACGCGGCCTTCCCCTTTTTGACTGCGGCACACGCGACCTTGTACTTAGGCCAGGTGTGAAGTGTTCGCACGCCGCAAGGAACCGCCTCAGCTATCTGGGGGTGCGACCATTCAGGGTGCCTCAGTCTCAGACCGATGGCCTTCTCCTCTCCCGCCAGAACCTCGCCAGTCGCCTCGGTATCTTTCGACTTGCTGCCTTCGGTTGCTGACGCCAACACGAGTATTTCGCGGAGAGAATTCAACTTGTAGTCGATACCACTCAGCTTGTCGTCGAGGCCTTCGGCTCGTTGCCTCTCCAACTGGTCACAGAGGGCTTGAACAGCGTCTGCCATTTCGGTTGCCTCATCGTAGCTGGCCAAGTCGCCTTCAGCATCCCACCCGGTTCGACGGTCCTCCTTCGCCCGTGCTTGCCATTCCTTCGCCGTGCACAATGCGGCTCTGATCATCCCAGCATCGGCGCCGTGGTCGCCCCGGTCTCTGGCCTCTTTCGCATTCTGTATCAGCATGCACAACTTCTTCCGGAAGTCGTCATCGCTCTTGCTCACGAGCCGCCGCAGTAACTCCGGATCGACTGTGGAACCGATGTCATCGGCAGACAGAGGCGCCGCTAACTCGTTGGCAGGAACGTATGTGGGGTCGATTCTGGTCTTGGGTTTGCGTGCTCGTTTCGCTGGCATGATTCCACCTTTCTGCCGGGAGCCGCTGACGATGTGGTTGGAAAGGTGGAACCAACCGCACCGCCAGGGCTTCGGCGGGACATGACCCCCGCCGTCCGGCCACTTCCCGATAGCACGCCGTTTCATCGGGTGCAAGGGGTCGGGAGTCGGACGTTTACGGTAAAGCTTGGAGATGCAGAACCAGTGCGCGGAGATCAAGATTCGCACCGAGGTGCGGGCCGGCGAAATCCTGCTGGAGATGCCCTCAATGGGGCGCGGAGGTGATAGGAAATCAAGTTCCATGCTGGAACTTGATCGGCCAACCCTAGCAAAACTGGGCGTCAAAAAGACCGAATCCCACCGCGTCCAGACGATGGCCAGGATGCCTGAGGCCAAGCGGGAAAAGCTGATCGAGGAGACCAAGGCCGCGGGGGATGAACTGACAAGCCGGGCTCGACTGATACCGCTTCGGGGCCGAGAATTTGGTAAGCCTCCCCGGGTGGGCCGTGATCCCGCTTTTGCGCGTTGTAAATCGCGTTACCCTATGAGGACGGAGTACCCTTTCCCCCATCTTCACACCGCAACCCCTGACGCCGTTCCGTCAAACCGCGTTTTTGAGTAGAGAATGGGGGTCCGTTCCGGTGGGGTCTGCGGTCGGTGCCGTCGGGGCCTCGCTCTGGGGATGGTTTCAGTTCGGAATTCGGCCGAAAAGCGGTGACGATCAACCACTTAGACCTGGCATGAGATCATTCTGCTCTTCCCGATTCAGACGGCATGACGCATGTTCGTCGGCCTCGCGGATTCCTTTGAGGAATCGGCGGAACCTGTCGCCTCCGTTTTTGCGCTTTTGTGCATGCATTCCTGCAAAATGGGCTCTGGCCAATCCCCTTCAAACGGCTGTTCTGATTGCGGCTTTACCGTAGAGACTCGCTCCACGAATCGGTCCTCGCAGCGGTTGCGTTGAAGCCGTCAAGAGCCTGCTTCCTCATTGCCGTTTCGTGTCCTGCGGATCGTGGCGATTTGCACACCGATGGCCGCGTCTGCCCATTCTCCCCCCTGGCTTGAAAGCCCTTCACAACTCCTTTGGCCTGGCTCGTTGCCAAGGCGGTACGGCAGACTGACTGGCAGTGTAGTCTGGACCGTCCGGGCTGATGGCGTTGACATTCTCGACTTTCCTCGGCCAACTGGCCGTTACGGCGCATGACGGCGGGGGCGATCCCATACTGCTCGGCGCACCAATCGGTGGTTCTGAGGGAGCCACATTGGCCACCTGGAAGATCCCTGGGGCAGATTAGCCATCTTCCTCGCTCGCTGTGCTCACTGCGCCGATAGATGTTGGCGCGATCTGGAGGCCGCCATCCGTGACGGATCGCAGTCAGTAGCTTGGATCGAGTCTGTTGACCGGGACAGCCAACGCGGACGCCAACTTCTCAAGCGTCTTGTGTGATGGGCTGTGCCGACCAGCTTCAAGACGGCTGATGTGGCTCTGTGGCAAACCGCTCTTGGACGCGAGGGCCTTTTTGACCACCTACGGATCGACGCTTCGTCAAGGCTCTGGGCCATGTCGCTTCCTTGACAGGTTGTGCCGATTGCCCGAAGGGATGCCCCCCTGGGCGCGATGTACTTGAGGGGCTTGTCCTCCGCACGCCACGAACTGGCCTTATCTGCCTGACAGGCTTTGACGGACCACCGTGGGCGTCATCGGTGTAGAACACGGGGTGGCCATTGCGGTCATAGAACCATCCACACTGAATCCATCCCAGATAGCCGTGTGTCTCCGCGGTCTCTCTATCCGTTCTTCAACGGCCAGATCCGCGTCCGGAGCTCTGTTATCGTTGCCTCCAGCGATGGGTAGTGAGGGGCCACAAGATCAAGCCATCCGTCGATCCGAATACCTCGAATCCAGCCGCCATCCTTGAACGTGGACACTTGAAGTCCGATGAGCACAGGCTCAGGAATCCAGACCACATCCTCGCTTCTTGCATCGAGGTACACAGCCCCACCGCTCATGCCAGGTAGCGAGGGCGAATCATTACCGAAGTTCGGAGCAGGCCAGTCTATGTTCTGTTGCTTCAGAACGCCCTTGACCTCTCGAGGCTCATACCGCAAGAAGATGTCCGAAGCCTTGTTTGGAGGCTCACCCCATCCGTCCTTCGGCCAGTCCGATTCGCATATCGTCTCCGTAAAGTAGGTAAACGCCGAGGTATCAATCGTCCGCAACACATGCTCCGACGAAATCTTCTGCTGCGCGATCAGACGCATGTACTGTCCTGGGAATCCGACCACCATAACAGGCCATGACTGTTTGCCTTCCAGACGAGCGATGATTCTGCTTGCCGGTATGGCTCGGCCACGCAGGTGCCCCGATGTGGCAGGATCAAGCCGGAAGGCGGCGAGATCAGCCACATCCGAGCGAATACCGTCTGTAAGAGGCAGAGGAGGCTCGCTAGGTCGCGGGACAATTTCCAGCGAATGCCCGCGAGGTACGACATGTTTGGCCGTTGCCAGAAACACCTCTTCCCCAAGCCGAACAAGAACTCCTGATCCGCCCTCTTCATTATCGGTGAGGTCGGCAATTCTCACCACGGCGTTGTGCGCACGCTGTGCGACTGCCTCTTTCTCCAGGGAAGTCAGCTTCTCTTCGTGTTCAGGTGTTCGTTCGTTCACACTCACTATCGCGATCTCCTCCGTTCGACACTGCTACCGTCGAAGACTTCTTCGCGTCAACGCCACCCCGCCGAGGGTCAGGAGCAGGAGCGAGGCGGGCTCGGGGACTCCGAAGATCCAAGCTGCGGAGCGTTACGCGCCGAAGACCTCCGCAAATCATTCGACCGTGATGTCCTTCTTACAGTTGGGGCAAGCTGCCGTCTCGCATTTCCGTCCTACGATATACCCTGCAAGAGCAAGCGCGGCCAATCCGACCGCGGCTGCGGGTATCGTAGCTGCTATGGCACCCCCTAATGCGGCAATGCCCATGGCAGTTCCCACCCAACCGCCTGCAGCGGCACCACCAAGTCCGCCAACTACGGTGCCAACCCACCGCCCTCTTTTGTCGCGCCTATACTCAACAATTGCTTTGCAGTTCGGACACTCCACCTTCCTGTTGTTGGTCATGGGGGTTCCTCCATCGTTGCTCCGGATTAGGCTACCGTCGTCGCCTCCTCACCGCCACACCCCCCAGTGGCAGGAGCAGGAGCGTGGTGGGCTCGGGTGTCAGAGTCAGGGCGAAGTTGTTCTCCAAGATCCCGTCTCCGGCTGGTCCCCCCGGTCCGAAGACTCTGGCCGTGGATCCCTCGTCATCATATGTTGCATAGTGCGTGTCAAAGGCAACGCCGAGAAATGAGTACCCGCGACTGACCGCCTCGTTGTACTGTTGGGTGACGTCCAAGAAGCTTGGGAACGTAACTGAATAGAAGGCAAACGGAAGCGAACCGAGTCCGTGTCCTGTCATGTCGTCCCCGTCGATGATTCCGTCGGCACCGTAAAACCCCAAATCCATGGCATAGACGCCCTGATTGTAGACGTCCGGCCTGTCGCCCCCCCACCAGTACAGGTCCGGCATGGCCGACATTACCGCCGACGTCATTGCGGGCAGCCCTGCAATCGGGAATTCGACCAGACCGGTGACTGAAAATGCCCCGCTCCGAGTAAGGGCCGCTGTCTCAAACTTGGAGGTAAAGTAGACGGTTTGCCCCTCTGCGTACGTGCGACCACCTACCGCTACTGGCTGGACAACGATTGGAGCGGCAGCCAGATTGGACGCCGCCACCAGCAACAACGTTGAGATTGGTGTTAACGTCTTGAACATAGTTGATACCTCCGTCTTGTTTGCCCGTCTACATCCGGATCATGAGACGCCCGTATCAGGCCGAAGAAAAGAGAGAGCACGCCCTTCGACGTCTCTCTCGTCCCTGCACTTCTTCAGCTTGTGGCCGGATCAGAATGAGTGAACCAACCCACCGACCACCGGGGTATTGTCGCACAAAGGGGGTTTGGGACGCAAGGACGAAGATCCGTGATCCCCCGTGTTCAGTGGTGCTGAACTGGCATCAGGAGCTTCCTGGTTCGCGGCATCGATGCCAATTGGCCCGTCCGTGACTTCGCCCGAGGTCTTGGACCCTGCCAATCGGAGTCAGGTGGACACGGGGACCGCCCGAGTTGCTCGTCGGTCGATCACATACCGGGTCTGCGTATTGAATAAGGTACCGGTCGAGGACCGCAAGGTGATCAGCGAGACGTTCGATCATCATGTGGGGCCGGACGCGTGACAGACAGGTGATGAGCGGAGGCAGTGGCCTCGGGGCTGCTCCCTCCCCGGTTGCTATTCCATCTTCGGCCGACTGCTGAACACCGAAAGCTGACAGCTTCTCTCTCTCAGTTCGCACAGTTCGGATCGGCAGGATTGCCGTCGCCGCTGTAACATCGCTGGAAAATCGCGAAGTCAGACTGGTCGACATCGTTGTCCATGTCGAAGTCGGTCCTGAGACATATCTGGCTGCCACTGTGTGAAACGGCCGGGCCGGTGGCGCAGGCTTCGAACGCATCCCAGTCATCCCCGTCCACGTCATAATCGCGATCGAAATCTGCTGCGGCCACGGGTAGTGTCAGCTGGGCTTCCGTTCCCCAGGGCGAACCGCCGTACGCCGTGTCCACCGCTTGCACGCTCCAGTAGTAGGTGATAGGTAGGAGGCCGCGCAACGTCCACGAGAGGCGTTTCTGCGCGTTTCCGACGGCCGGAACCCGACGAAACCCGGAGCCCAGGTCAGCCATACCGCAGTAGACGTCATCGTCCCCTGGGCTCGTTCCCACGCGGAGATTGTACGACAAGCCGGCGGCCGGCGTCTGCGCGTCGGTGGCGGCATTCCAGGTGAGAACGCCGGTATATTGTGAAGGGCTTGCAGCTGAAAGCCCGGTCGGGGCTGTCGGCATCGTATTGAACACGCTTCCGTCGTTCCGATAGATCTTGCTGACCGCCGAGGTCGGGCTACCGGCGTATCCCGCAATCGCCAAGTCCAGGTCGCCGTCGTTGTCGTAGTCGGCCCAGGAAAGAGAACAGTTGTTCACACGCGTCAGCTCTACGCCGATGTCCGTAAAAGCTCGGTTCCCATCGTTCTGGTAAACCTTGCTGAAAGTTGTGGAATACGTGCCTTCACGCCGCCCCGCCACCGCCAAATCCAGGTCACCGTCGTTGTCGTAGTCGCCCCAGGAAAGAGAGCATACAAGCGCACCCTCCAGGTTCGCCTCAATATCCGTGAATGCTCCATTCCCATCGTTTCGGTAGATGTTGCTGACACGCATGCTGCCTGTGTCTCCTGCGATCGCCAGGTCCAGGTCGCCGTCGTTGTCGTAGTCGCCCCAGGAAAGAGAACAAAAACGTACACCTGTGAGGTTTGCCCCGATGTCCGTGAACGCTCCACCCCCGTCGTTCCGGTAGATCTTGGTGACGTAGGTGGTGCCCGTGTTCCCCGCGATCACCAGGTCCAGGTCGCCGTCGTTGTCGTAGTCGCCCCAGGAAAGAGAACAGGTGTAACCACCTGTGAGGTTGGCCCCGATGTCCGTGAACGCGCCGGCCCCGTCGTTCCGGTAGATCTTGGTGACGTAGGTGGTGCCCGTGTTCCCCGCGATCGCCAAATCCAGGTCGCCGTCGTTGTCGTAATCGCCCCAGGAAAGAGAACTGCTACCCACGCCCGTGAGACTCGCCCCGATGTCTGTGAGGTGCTGCGCCACTAGGACTGTCTGTTCAGTCGCCCAGGCTGAACCAGCGTGGGCCGTATCAATGGCCTGAACGCTCCAGTAATACATCCGAGGCGGCAAGCTCTTCAAGGTCCATGAGAGGCGCTTGTGCGTGTTTCCCATTGCCGAAAGCCGTCGAAAACCGGAGCCCAGGTCAGCCATACCGCAGTAGACGTCATCGTCCCCTGGGCTCGTTCCCACGCGGAGATTGTACGACAAGCCGGCGGCCGGCGTCTGCGCGTCGGTGGCGGCATTCCAGGCAAACACGGCCATGTTCAGTGAAGGGTTCGTGGCCGAAAGCCCCGTCGGCACTGCCGGTGCCGTGTTGAACACACCTCCGTTATTCCGGTAGATCTTGCTGACATATGTGCGGCTACTGTCCTCTCCTGCGATCGCCAGGTCTAGGTCACCGTCGTTGTCGTAGTCGCCCCAGGAAAGAGAACAGTCCCTTACTCCCGTCAGGGTTGCCCCGATGTCCGTGAATGCTCCATTACCATCGTTTCGGTAAACCTTAGCGACAAACGTGTAGTAGTCGACCTCTCCTGCGATCGCCAAGTCCAGGTCACCGTCGTTGTCGTAGTCGCCCCAGGAAAGAGAGGAGTAACCCACAGGTGTCAGGTTCGCCGCGATGTCTGCAAACACTCCATCCCCGTCGTTCCGGTAAATCCTGTAGGCAAACGCCAGGTCCAGGTCGCCGTCGTTGTCGTAGTCGCCCCAGGAAAGAGAGTTGTACGATACGCCTGCCAGACCCGCCGCGATGTCTGTGAATGTTCCGGTCCCATTGTTTCGGTAGATCCTACTGAGAGGCGTAGTAATGTTGCTCCCGGCGATGGCCAGGTCCAGGTCGCCGTCGTTGTCGTAGTCGCCCCAAGAAAGAGAACTGTGCTCTACATCCGTTACACCTGCCACAATGTTCGTGAAAGTTTCGTTCCCATGGTTCCGGTAGATTATGCTCCAGCCACCCGCGATCGCCAGGTCCAGACGCCCGTCGTTGTTGTAGTCGCCCCAGGAAAGAGAATTGCTACCCAAGCTCATGGCCGAGCTGGTCAGGCTTGCCTCGATGTTCGTGAAAGCTCCGTTCCCGTCATTTCGGTAAATCGTACCACCGGACCCCGCGAGCGCCAGGTCCAGGTCGCCGTCGTTGTCGTAGTCGCCCCAGGAAAGACAACAGCTGTTGGACACACCTGTGAGGTTCGCCCCGATGTCCGTGAATGCTCCACCCCCGTCGTTCCGGTAGATCTTGGTGACGTAGGTGGTGCCCGTGTTCCCCGCTATCGCCAGGTCCAGGTCACCGTCGTTGTCGTAGTCGCCCCAGGAAAGAGAACAAAAACGTACACCTGTGAGGTTTGCCCCGATGTCCGTGAACGTCTGGGAAAACGCAGGACGCCAACTCAGGCAAGGGATCGGTCCGCACAGCAATACGGCCCAATAAGCCACCTTCGTTTTGTGACATTGCATGACGGTTCCTTTCCTCGCTCGAATCCAGCCAGTCTGGTCCCGCGACAAACACCGCCTTCGCCGCCTCGGACCACAGCATTGACCGGACACGTTCACCCCGCGAGCATCGCTGCCCGCCAAGACTTCCCGGTTGTCCGGGCACACCTACGCCGTCAAGTCGCCTTTCGTTGTCCGAACTGGTATCTTTCTGCTCCTGTCCTATAATGTGATACCATTGCATACGTGCACCCCGCCTCTGCAACTTCACGTAAGTGGCAGTTTGCCGCCACATGCGGAGCTTTCCCAGCTAACCTTGCGCAGCTGCGACGCTGAACGGTATTCTCTCAATGTATAGCGTCCTCCCCTGTTGCGTCAATCCTGGGCTGCGGTTTTTTCCTAGAAGAGCCGACCCACAAGCCGACTGTCTGCGATAACGCATTCAGGAACACGGGCTTACATTGTCAGTGCGTACTTGCCGGGCGAAGCCGAGGTAACAGGTTCCCACGAGAGTCCGGCACAAGCACAAGGCTTCAGCGGCGCCGATTGGACATAGGCCGCATTCACTCCTCGCGATGCCGGCGGGCGTGGCCTTTTTTCATGCGCATCGCAAGAAAGGATGAATACTTATGAGAGCAAACCCATTCGAAAGCCAGCTTGAACGGCTGGCAAGAACACTGACCGAACGGTTCGGTGTCCAAGTCACCTGCCAAGGCGACAACGCCTGGACCGACGGCCTACCGTTGTCGCCTCATCACGGCCAACCCGGCGAGAGCCAGGAGCAGGAGCGTGCCGGGCTCGGGAACCTGGACGACGCGGAAGCCGAGGGAGTGGTGTCCGGACGACGGGCTGCCGCAGTAGGTGTGGCGATTTGACGCGTGCAGGTAATCGCCGCTGCTGAACGCCCCGCCCCGCACGCCGCGATACGAATCGTAGAGCACCGCCTCATTCCACTCCCAAACGTTTCCACCCTGGTCGAATGTTCCGCAGGGACTGTCGGAGTTCTCGAACTCGCCGACTTCAGTTCGATAGTAGGGGCCGACGAGGATGCAACCCAGCTCGCAGAAGTTGGCGTTGTTTCCCGGGTCCGGGTTCACCACCAAGCTGCTTGGCGTGGCGTTTGTGCCGGTCGGGTAATCCCAGTAGTTGGCCGTCACACCGTCGTTCTTGTGATAGGCCGCCTTGTACCATTCATCCTCGCTCGTGATCGCCCACTTCCAGTTGCTGTTCCGGTCGACCGCCAGGAGCTGGGCATCCGTGGTCGCACCGTTGAGGGTGTAGGCACCCGTCTCCGTCGTACCCGCACCTTGCGCCCCCGTCGGCTGGCCGTTGTGCAGCCAGTTGGCAAACCGTGCCGAGCTGCCCCACGAAACATAGTTCACCGGGCGATTGGCCCAGTTGCTCGCCACGCGGTACTCATAGGGGCTCCCGGACGTGCCGTTGCCATCAACAAGCTCTATTTTACAGCCGTAACGGTCCGACCACATGCTCGTGTCGTACAGCCCGTATATGTCCACGCCACCCACGGCATTCAGGAACTCCGTGTACTGGCCAGCTGTAACCTCGTACTTCCCGATGTTGTAGATGTAGGACACAGCCCCACAAATCCGATCAGGACCGTACCCGCCTGCGCCCTCACCGGACAGTTCTCCCGCATTTCCCGGATTCCCCACGGGGACGGTCTCCAGGCTGGTCAGACCAGCCGGCATGTCGAAGACGTCGGCGCGAGCAGATACCGCCGACAGAAGGCACACCACCAGTACGGCCGGGACTATCGTGGCACGGACGCGATGACCCCGCCGTATCACGGCCAGCCCGGCGAGAGCCAGGAGCAGGAGCGAGGCGGGCTCGGGTATGTATGCAATCCAGGCCTCGGACTGACCAGCGGGATTGGTTCCTCTGCCGACAATCACCCGCCCGTCCGCCGAGATGGCATAGGCGCGCTCCAGTCCCCAGCCTGCAAGGTCCAAGCCGTATTCATCGGTTAGCACCTGCTTCAGATAGCGTGCCCCGTGTGTGTTGTCCCAGATGACTGACTGTGGGGTGAGACCACGGGCCTCCCCAACGATAGTGCTGCCGTCCTGCGAGACCCCGTACGCGTAGCTCTCTTGCTCGCCCCCCGGTGTACCCAGACCCACCATCCCGCCGCCGATCGTCCACTTGAATGCCTCCTCCTCATTGGGACCGTGATGGCAATAGCCCACCACCACCCCGCCGTCTGGCGAAACACCCAGGGCAGTGCTCTGAAGAACACTGGTGGGCAGCCAACCGAGACCAATCGTTCCCGTGGTTTCAGTCCACCGAAAGGCTTGGCGATCATCCCCGTTAGCACTGAAGCCGACGCCCGTGCTTCCGTCGGCCGAGACAGCCAGGCCAGCGCCGCCAGACTCCCAGCCCGGCATGTTGCCGATCGCTTGTCGCCCGTTTTCGGGGGTGTACCTGAAGGCTTGGTCTGAACCACTTGATGAGTAGCTTGTGCCGACGACAACTCGCCCATCCGCAGACAGACCGGCCGCCGTACTACCACCGCCATCGGATAGTGACTCCAGAAGCTCCATACCCTGCTGAGGCGTCCACCTGAACGCGTCCTGTTTGCCCGCACTCATCACAGAGCCGACGACAACACTTCCATCTGCGGACACTCCCTCAGCATATGTGTTGATGGACGTGTGCACTGAATCGCCAAGCAACACAAGGCCGTCCGATATGCTCCACCGAAACGAATTGCCACCCGACGTTTGCCCGACTACGAAATCTCCATTCGAGGAAACGTTTCGGGCTTCCATGGCAAGCTCTCCGTTCGGAAGCTGGCCAATCCCCCGAAAGCTTGCCGCGCTCAAGCTGACCGGAGCCCACAGGACGATCATTATCCATAGTAGAACACCGCCAGCTTCAACGGCCAGACGTAGCCTTCTTCGTCTCGCGAGCACTGCCGCACCGCATCCGACGAGCAACACTACGCTCTCGGGTTCAGGAACCTGGACGACACGGAAGCCAATACCAGCATCCTCGTGTAGCGGCGCGCATGTTGTGCGATAGGACGCATGCAATGTGTCGAACGCGCGAGTAAAGCACCCGCCTCGCAAGCTACGGTAGGGAGTCTCGAAAACGGTTTCATTCCATTCCCAGACGTTTCCGCCTTGGTCGAACGTCCCGTAGGGGCTCTCGGATGACGTGTACGCTCCGACATCGGTTGGGCCGATGGTACCCGCACCGTAGTAGTTCGCTGAGTTTGATCCACCCGGTGGGTGTTCGAGACTGGGAACAGTGTCAGACGCCGTTGGGTAATCCCAGTACCCCGCGTTCGTTGAGCCACCTTTGTAGTATGCCGCCTTGTACCACTCATCCCCATTTGTCACTGCCCATTTCCAGGTGGCATTGCGTGACACCGTGCCGTCGACCATGCCCTCAGGCGTCAGCGTGTACGCCCCGGTTTCAGTGGTGCCCATACCTTGCACGCCCGTGGGTTGACCGTTGTGCAGCCAGTTGGCAAAACGGCAGGCGTCCCAGTAGTTCACGTAGTTCACCGGCCGGTTGGCATAATCCGAGGCCACAGTATACGTGTAGTCGCCCGACGTGCCGACCTGCTGGATCTTGCAGCCGTAGTCACCGGCTGGATGAGGTTCCCACATGTACGTGTTGTACAGCCCGTAGGTGTCGGTTTTGGCCACGGCGTTGAGGAACTCGCAGTACTGACCGGCGGTCACCTCATACTTGCCGATGTTGTATGGGTAGGATACCGAGCCGAAACTGGAGAACTCTCTGGCGGGATACCGCGTGTCACCCGCGTTCCCCGGATTGCCCACGGGGACGGTCTCCAGGCTGGTCAGGCCGGGGGGCATGTCGAACACGTTGCCCATCGCCAAACTCGAACAGAACAATACGATTGTTGCAGTCGCCGCTCGCATGCCATTTCCTCCGGGTAAGGGCCTCTTGGCGAGCCCTCTCTGCGCCGTCACGCACGGCATCGAAATGAAAAAAGAGAGCCCGCCCTTCGGCGTCTCTCTCGTCCCTGGATTTCGTCAGCTCGCGGCCAGGTCAGAATGTGCACCCACCGACCAGAAGACTATTGTCTCACAAAGGGGGTCGGGGACGCAAGGACGAAGATCCGTGATCCCCCGTGTTCAGTGGTTCTGGACTGGCATCAGGAGCCTGGTGGTATGCGGCATCGACGCCAGTCGGCCCGGTCCGCCGCGTCTCGCTCAACGGCGAGACCTCCGTCGCCGACTTCATCGGCCACTGGACGGTCAACGGCAACAAGGAGACCGTCTTCGTCAAAGGCATCCTGCCCCAGGCCATGCAGGAGGGCTACATCCTGCAGATGGACGAGGTCGACGCCATGCAGCCCGAGGTCGGCTTCATCCTGCAGCAGATCCTCGAGCTCCACGGCCGCCTGCTGCTGACCGACACCGGCGAGGACATCTCCCCGCACCCGGACTTCCGGCTGGTGGCCACGGCCAACACCCTGGGCTTCGGCTCAGACTCCGGCCTCTACGCCAGCGGCACGCACGTCCTGAACTTCAGTTGGCTGGACCGCTGGGACGTGGTCGTCCACATCGACTACCTGCCGGCCGACGACGAGGTGCGTCTGCTGCATAGCCGGTACCCGGCCGTCAAGAAGGACCTGATCAAGTGCATGGTCAAGGCTGCTAGCGATCTTCGCAAGGCCCATGCCAATGAGGAACTCACGACGGTTCTGACCACACGCCGGCTGCTGGCCCTCTGCGCGAGGCTGGAACGCGGCAACGAATTCTCTCGGGCGCTGCGGGTCTGCGTGTTGAATAAGGTGCCACAGGAGGATCGCAAGGTGATCAGCGAAACGTTCGAGCACCACGTGGGACCAATGGCCACAAGTTGAGCGAAAAGAAAGTCACGCTCGCTGTCCGCGGGCTGGATACCAACCGTGGCTCCTCCTGAACAAGCTGCTTCCTGTCCTTTCCCCAAGGCTCACTACTCCTTGTTGCATACCTTGCAGAACCAATACGGGGAGTCGGGACACACGACGCATCCTCCGAGCCGCGCGTTACCTCCAGCGGTCAATATGGCCGCCCCGAAGGAGTCAACGAGGCCGCAACAGTACGCCGAATCTACTCTGAACCATATGCCAGACACTGCGAACGCCGCGTGTTCGAGACCTCAGGCCGCACGAGGCGAAGGCGGTCATCCTCATCGACTTCGAAATCCTCCGGCTTGGTGTAAAGCATCGCGACCCTGACCGCGAAGGCCACTTCGCAGTCTGTGTCATTCACTGAGTCGACCAGAACAGGAATGGCTGCTCGAGCCCCGGAGGGCAAGAACGCGATCAAGTGGACCAAGCTCTCGTGCCACGACTTCGTGGACAACCAGGTGCGAGTATAGTTGTTCGCTCTGGCGTACAACCTGGACGACTTCCTGCGGCGGCTGGCGCTGCCTGCACCCGTGAAGCACTGGGCGATGACGACCCTGCGGGAAAAGCTGATATAGATCGGAGCGAAGGTGGTGCGTCACGCGAAGTGCGTATTCGTCCAAATGGCTGAGGCGGGGGTTCCGCGTAAGCCGTTCGCCGCCATCCTGGATCGCATCCAACGTCTGCTTGCCGTGGCCAGCGTGGCGCCTTCATGATGACCCGACAAGTCGCTCAAGTGGTTCCCGTTGTGAGAATCTAAGGCAATACCCTGCGCCGAACACGAAACCCGGGGTTCGCACGGGCCTATTACCGACGTAAGGACGCCCCCAGCGCGGGAAAACAGCCCGAAAAAACATAGGCGCAACGGGGGGGGGGGCGGTATACTGGCCGCACCAGGCTCGGCGGCGTAGCCGGGCAACGTCATCTGGGGAATCTCGCCTGATGAACCTCAGAGCCAGGATGGTTCTCATGACGGCTGGGAATTCATCCTCACATTTCGTTGCTTCGGGCGGCGGAGAGTTGCCGTCTATGCCCCCTCCGGGAGAAGAACCATGGCCAGCTATTGCGACGGAGAATGGGAAGGCCGCCAGGTAAAGGCCTGTGGTCGAACGATATTTCAGCAAGAACCCCGGCTGACGAAGGCCATGCTGTGGCTCGGCGCGGGACTAATCCTGAGCGTGACGTCCTCCTGCAGTTCGCTCAATGGCGGCAGCCCCACCAAAGTCGAAAAGAAAATCGAAGAGCAGAAGCTGGGCCCCCTGCACGACAGCATGGTGGGTTGGCTGTTCAGCAAGGACGGCCTCCATTTGGCTTACGCCACGAATCAAGGTGCCAAATGGTTCGCAGTAGCCGATGGCCAGGTGGGACCGGAGTATGACGGGATTGAAGGGGGTACCCCCGTCTTCAGCCCGGACGGCAACCGCGTGGCGTATGTGGCCGCGAAAGGCGATAAGCGGGTCGTCGTAGTCGATGGTCAGGCGGGCCCCAGATATGACGCGATCCGAAAGGGCCACCCCGTCTTCAGCCCGGGCGGGAAACGCTTCGCGTATGCGGCCCAAAAAGGCAACAAGCAGGTTGTGGTGATCGATGGCCAGGTCGGACCGGAGTACGGTGGGATCGCAGAGGGCCACCCCGTCTTCAGCCCGGACGGCAACCGCGTGGCGTATGTGGCCGCGAACGGCTTCAAGCGGTTCGTGGTGATCGATGGCCAGGCCGGACCGGAGTGTGATGGGATTGGAGAG
>JAUCQB010000236.1 GCA_030372985.1 Phycisphaerae bacterium | reverse complement strand
TTCGGAACTCGTCGGCAGCGTCAGATGTGTATAAGAGACAGGGTGCGGGGCGATGGGGCGGGGACGTCGGCGCTGCGATTCGGAGCAGACTCGGGCGCGCGCTGCCCTTGGCGCGTGGTCGCCGCGCGAGCTGCAACCAGCCGATCGGCGTGGTCGTTCGCGAGGCACGTCGCATCGGAACGCGAGAGCCATCAGGCCGGGGAGACGGCCGATGGGAGCACGATGGCGACCGAATCAGCGGCCCGTTCCGCTATCAGGTACGTGTCGTTACAACGTACTCGACCGTCGTCGGTCTATCCTGGCGCTCGAGCGAGAGAACGTGGTCGCAGCTGTATTGGCCGCCCTGCGGCCCTCCAAGGAGGTCGATCGACGATGGGAATAGTTCCGGACGTGTTCCGATGACCAGGGACTCCACGTTCGAGCATCACCCCCGGGCGCGTAGAACGGTGCTGAATCTGGTTGGTGTATTGGCATTCTTGGCGGTGTGTGATCTGCTTTTGAGTGCCCACATGATTGAGCGCGTTTGGATGGAACGGGGCACGGATGAACAGGATGCTGCGACTCGCCGTTGAGCTGATCTCTTGGCTGCATTGGTCGGTATGGGCGATTGCGATCATCGCGGTCGGGGTGGCTGCGATTCTTCGGCGGACTCGCTACCGCCAGCTAGCGGAGGATGGTGTCCTCCTTCTCTGGTCTTTCGGTGTTGTTGCCCATGTTCCGCTCGTTCACTACAGCGGAAACGCGAAGTTCGATCTCTCTCCCCTGTCTCTTGCCCATGCCTGCGGGGCGAGAACGGTCCTGTCGATTGCATGTGCGGGCGCGTTGTCCATCGTGGGCGTGCTTGGTGAGCCGGGCTGGGCCTCCATGAGACGGGTCTTCCTGACGGAAGTGCTGGTGGGAGCAGTCGGAGTTCTTGCGATCGCTCGTGTATTCGCGAGTAGTCTTCACGAGGCTCGCGACGCGCTGCTATTTGCGGCGATCGCCGTGCCCGTCGGTGACATCGTCGCGATTGCCGTGGCTGCGGTTTCCATCGGGCAGCGTCCGCGCACGTAGTTGGATTCGAGTTCGGACTCGAGGCCGGATATGTCGACCTGTGCGTCGAGGACGGGCCCGACGCGCAGTCGTGTGGTCCGGAATGCGGGACGGACAGCCGTGTTCACGGTCGTACGCCGCGCGGAAGAGGCTACGTGCGAGGGCGGATGCCGCCGATGTCCCTCTGCCAGTTCGGCGTTCAACACTCCGATGGCCCGCGGCCGCAGTCGGGGAGAGGCGGCGCTCGGCGCGGACCCCTGAAATGCAAAACGGCCCTGGAAACCAGGGCCGTTCTTGGAGCCACCTATCCGAATCGAACGGACGACCTACGGTTTACGAAAACGGC
>JAUCQB010000235.1 GCA_030372985.1 Phycisphaerae bacterium | reverse complement strand
CGCTGTCTCGTGGGCTCGGAGATGTGTATAAGAGACAGGGTCGCCGCATATGAAAAAACTGCACGTCGCCGCACTCGCTATTCTTCTGTCATTCCTTTCCGCCTGTATGAGCGGAGGGATGTACAACAACGCCAAGAAGCAGTCGCTTTTCGGACTGTTCAATCTTTCCGATCTCTTCAACAACTACGCGGGATCGATGCAGTCGGCGCTGCCTCCAGTCACAAACGCGCCGGTCATCACCATCACCCTCACGTTCGACGAGACTGTCACCGGCATTGCAATTGCCGACATTAATGTCACCAACGGAACCGTCACCAACCTGACCGGAACAGGTACAACATATACCATCGAGGTAACGCCTCTCGCTAACGGCACCGTAGTCGTGGAGGTCGTCACCGGCGCCGGGCTTGACCCGCAGGGCAACCCGACGGGGCCGGTGAAGCCCTTCTCCATTGTCTCCGACACCTCGGTCGACCTGACCACTGTCAGCATCGCCTCCAACAACGCGGACCCGACCCGAGCGCGTACCGGCAACCGGGTCACGGTCAGCTTCACGGCGGGCGAGGACATCCTGGCCCCGACGGCGACCATCAACGGCATTGCCGCCGCGATCGCCGGCGGGCCGGTGAACTGGACCGCATCGTATGTCATGACCGACTCTGACGTCGAGGGAGACGTGACCTTCGCCATCTCCGGCATCCAGGACCTCGCCGGAAACACACGGGCCGACGTTTCGGCGACGACCGACTCGTCAGCCGTCGCATTCGACCGCACCGCGCCGGGCTTGACGCCGGTCAGCATCGCTTCGACCAACGCCGACCCGACACTCGCCAGGGCGAACGACACCATCACCCTCTTGTTTACTTCGCTGGAAAACATCACGGCGCCTTCGGTCTCAATCATGGGGCAAGGGGCGACCATAGGCGGCGGCCCGACGGACTGGACCGCCACCTATGTCGCCACCGGCTCCGACGACGAAGGGACGGTCGCCTTCGCCATATCCGGCATCCGGGACCTCGCCGGCAACGCGGCGGCCGACATGAACGCGACCACCGACGGGACGTCGGTGACCTTTGACCGGACAGCGCCCGGCTTCTCGGGCATAGCGCCCGCGTCCAACTCCGTGGCAAGCGATTACAACGTGGCGTACACCCTTTCCGAGGCGTGCGCATCAGGCTCGATTGTGTGGACCGAAACAGGCGGGGTTGACGACCCGGCCGGGACTCCCGCTTTACATTCGTCTGCGTTATCCGGCACAGATTTGAGCATCGGTGCGCACAATATCACCCTCGGCCTTTCACTGAACAATGGGAGTATATATGGTGTAGAG
>JAUCQB010000234.1 GCA_030372985.1 Phycisphaerae bacterium | reverse complement strand
ATCCGTCCCCCCTTCTCCCAGGCCTGGTTGGGGCACCGTACGCCCTTGATCTGCTTGATGATCTGGTCCTTGTCTATGCCGCTCCTCAGGGCCAGCGAAATGAGACGGCTCACCGCCTCGGTCTGGCTGGCAGCGCATCCGCCGCCCTTGCCCATGGCGGCGAACACCTCGAACAGGCCGTTTTCGTCCTCGTTGATGGTGACGTAGAGAGAGCCGCAGCCGGTGGCCATCTTTCGCGTGGCGCCCCAGGTGATTTCGTTCCTGGGCCGCGGTGAAATGTGCGGCTGCCCGTTGGGTGCGGCGTCGTCCATCGCGGCGGCGGCTTTCGGCTCGGCTTTCGGGCGCGAGTCGAGCACCTGGTTGTCCCGGGACTGGTCGCGGTACACGGTCACGCCCTTGCAGTCGAGCCTGTACGCGAGGAGGTAGGCCTTCTCGATGTCCTCCCTGGTGGCGGTGCTTTTAAAGTTGACGGTTTTCGATACCGCGTTGTCCACGTGCTTCTGGAAGGCGGCCTGTATCCGGATGTGCCATTCGGGTGAGATGTCGTGGGCGCTCACGAACACGCGCTTCGCATCGTCGGGGATCCCGTCGACGCCGTCGGCCGAGCCGTGCTCGGCTATCTGGGCCATGACCTCGTCGCTGTAGAAGTCGCGCTCGCGCGCTATCTGCTCGAAGAGCGGGTTCACCTCGACCAGGATGTTGTTGTCCATCACGTTGCGCACGTAGGCGAGGGCGTATATCGGCTCGATGCCGCTGGAAGAGTTGGCAATGATGCTGATGGTGCCGGTCGGCGCGATGGTCGTCGTGGTGGCGTTCCGGAGCGGCCTGGCGCCCTTTTCGGCGTACGCCGAACGGTCGAAGTTGGGAAAGGCGCCCCTCGTTTCCGCCAGCTCCTCTGAGGCCAGCTTCGATTCCTCCTGTATGGCGGCCATGACCGCTTCGGCCGTCGCGACCGCCTCGTTGGAATTGTAGGGTATGCCGAGGCGGATGAGGACGTCCGCGAAGCCCATGATCCCCAGCCCGATCTTGCGGTTCGCGCGGGTATTGTCCCTGATCTCGTCCAGGGGGTATCGGTTCACGTCGATGATGTTGTCGAGGAAGCGGACCGACAGCCGCGTGATCTTCCTGAGCCTGTCGTAGTCAATGACGTATTTTCCCTTCTCTTTTTTTA
>JAUCQB010000233.1 GCA_030372985.1 Phycisphaerae bacterium | reverse complement strand
AGACGGCACACCAGATACACAGCGCTGTCTCGTGGGCTCGGAGATGTGTATAAGAGACAGCTGCCGGCATCACTATTGGCCGTCTGACAAAGGTAGACTCTGCCGCCACGAATCGCCATGAGTTCGCTGACGACGTTTCCGTGTTGTGTCCGGGGCGACCATCCGTGGCGGCTTGCGGAAGCCCACGCGGCCTTCTTGGCATCGAGAGCCTGCTCGGTCAAGAACCGGGCTTTTTCGGCTCTCATCTTGAGAAACTCTTTCTCCGACAGCGGCCGGGACTGAGCCTGCAAGCCGCCCGAACCCAGGAGGCAAAGCCCGATCGCGACGACAGGGACAGTCAGCGTCTTCATCTGTCCCTCACGCTGAGCCGTGCCACTCCAGGCGAGTTCACTTCCTCAAGGAGCCGGACGTGTTCAGTCTTGACAAGCATCCATTCCCCCTTACAGACAGGCAGCCGCGTTTGGACCATCACCATTCATTATAGCAGGAGAGGCATCGGGCATGCCTGGAAGGCACCGGGCCGCCCTGTCGGCGTGATTCCGGGGAGTATCAGATCCGCAGAAAGTGAAACAGGCACGGCACTTGAGATGCCCGCTGAAACCCTTACAGCACCGGCGTCCGGCCGGTGTGCACCCGAAATGCCGGCATGCACAACGGGGGCCGTGGCCGTCGTCTGATGTACGCTCGTGCCCCTGCCGGACGACCCCGTCTCGCCAGGAGCACGGCAGGGCTCGCGTTCCCGGACGCTGCGGGGCACCGGGACTTCGCTGAATGTCGGCTCTCGCGGTCAGCAGCCTCGTCGCCTCACGACCAGCCGCAGCACACAGAGTCCGATCAACCCAACGGCCATCAGTTGGGCGGCGCCGGCGCCACACGGGATGGTGCGCCCGGATGAAGGCAGATCTTGCACCGAGTCATCGTTGGCCGGAGCCGCGGTCTGGTTATCGGCCGGTATGATCTGATCCTTTTTGCCTGCCGGCACCGCGGAGCCATCACAGACGTCGCCGATTCCGTCTCCATCCGCATCCAATTGATCCGCGTTCGCGACATCCGGACAGTTGTCGCACTCATCACCGACCTGGTCGCCGTCCGAATCCAACTGGTCTTCGTTGGGGACCCCGACACACTTGTCACACACGTCGCCGACGCCGTCGTCATCGGCATCGTCCTGGGTCGGATCATAGATGCTCGGGCACCTGTCGCAAACATCCCCCACGCCGTCTTTGTCGCTGTCCTTCTGGTTGGCGTTGGCCGCCGCCGGGCAATTGTCCAGGCAATTGAGTTTGCCATCCTTGTCACTGTCTACATCAGCCACGCCACATCCACAGACGCCCGGCTGGACCTTGTTCGGGTCCACGTCGCAGACATCCTGGCAGTCTGGCGTGCCGTCCCCGTCCCGGTCTCGATCGAGCGTTCCGCATCCGCACTTGCCGGGCACGCTCTTGTAAGGATCATCGGGGCATTCATCGACGCAGTCGATCTTGCCGTCGAAGTCCACGTCCTTCTCGAGCAGGCCGCAACCGCAAAGCCCCGGGTCCTTCTTGTTAGGATCATTCGGACAGTTGTCGACGGCGCAGATATTGACCGGGAAGCCCGGGTCGCCGAATCCGTCGCCGTCTGAATCCGTGCACGTGTCGCAGACGTCGCCGAAGAGGTCGTCGTCGGCATTGGACTGATCCGCGTTCGGAGTCTGCGGGCAGTTATCCTGAGGACAGGTGTTGCCCGCATACCCGGGATCACCGGCGCCGTCGCCATCCGCATCGGTGCAGGCGTCGCATTCGTCGCCAACCTGGTCCTTGTCCCTGTCCCGCTGACCGGGGTTGGGTATTTGCGGGCAGTTGTCGCACGCGTCCCCGAGCTTGTCCGAGTCCGAGTTGGTCTGTTCCGGATTCGCCGCATTCAGGCAGTTGTCGCAGGCGTCGCCCACAGCGTCCCCGTCGGCATCCTGCTGGAAAGGATTCACCACCTCGACGCAGTTGTCGCAGGCGTCGCCGATGCCGTCCTCATCATCGTCCAACTGATCAAGGTTCTGCACCGAAGGACAATTGTCGCAGGCATCGCCCACTCCGTCATCGTCTCCGTCGAGTTGGTCGGGGTTGAGTGTCAGCGGGCAGTTGTCACAGCCGTTGCCCAGGCCGTCGCGGTCGGTGTCCAGTTGATCGGGATTCGGAACCGCCAGACAGTTGTCGCAGAGGTCGCCCACGCCGTCGCCGTCGCCGTCGGTCTGATTCGGGTTGTCAACAGTCGGGCAGTTGTCGCAGGCATCGCCCAGGGCGTCCTGATCGCGATTCCGCTGGTCCGGGTTGGGCACCGTCTGGCAGTTGTCGCAGGCGTCGCCGATCCCGTCGCCGTCGGGATCGGGCAATGCATTGACCTGCTGCGTAAAGTCAACCTCGTCGTCTCCTTCAGCGGCCGTTATGGACAGCAGCAGCGGGATCGCCTGACACGTGGGATGGCCTGCGGCAAGTGTGATCTTGAACGGGCTGGCGTTGGCGCCCTGTGCTTCGGTCGGAAGATCCGGATAGCTCTGCGTCGCGTTGCCGGCCACCACGGTCACCGTCGGCAACGAGCACGAAAGCGTCGCGGAGACGTTTGTGGCATCGCCGCCGACGTTTTGCAGGGCGATCGTGAGGTTGACGGTCTCGCCCGGCTCCACGGAACCGTCGCCGTCGCCGCCCGTCGAGTCGTCAATGACCGGGGCGCCGCTCAGCTTGAAACTCGGGCCGCTGTAGCAGGCAAACACCTCGAAATCGTCCACGTACCATCCGCTGCCTGTGCCGTACAACGAGTCGCGGCCGAAGTTGAACCGGAACTGAATTCTGTCTCCCGCCTTGAGCGTGTCCGGCAGCGTGAACACCGACTTGCCCCATCCGCCCGAGGCCCCGGTCCAGGCGACCTGACCGGCCATGGGGTTGTCGTTGTATGAATAGTCGGCTCTTGCCAGGCTGCCGGTGTACGAATTGTGCGTAAAGGAGGTGACGAGTGTCCACGCACCTCCGTTGACGCGGATACTCATGTTACCGCCGTCCCACCATTCCTCGACGTTGAAGTAGTGGGCGAAGACCACTCCGAGTTGCAGGACGCCGGTGGGAATGGTGATTTCCGGGCTGCTCAAGGCGTGCTGGGCGGCGCCGTTGGGGTTGGACGGATCAGGGCAGTACCAGCCCTTGCCAGAGCGGCCAGGCATGCTGCCGCGCCATTGCCAGCCGCCGCTCCCGCCCGTCCAGCCACCGTCCGTGCTCTCGAAGCTCTCGGAGTAGAGCACCACGCGATCTGCACAAAGGGCCGGCTCCTCGCGAGAAAAGACATCGCCGCAACGCCCGGGGGTGTCCATCTGAACCGCTCGCAGGGCATTGTCCACCTCCTGCGCATCGGCGGCGGTGAAGGTCGAATCTGAGGCCAGTCCCGTCCGCGGGTCCGGCGGCTTGGTGCCTACGAGATCCTGGGCCGCCTGATTGAATGCCAGGTAGGCATCCTGGAAATCGGAGAGCGTTGTCAGGTATTTGGTCAGCGCCCGGTACCAGACGGCCCCGGCCTTGATCGGTCCGATGCCCGTCATCGTGATGCCGTTGAAGCTGCCGCCATCCGTTGCCAGCTGGAAGGCGTGATTGGGGATCCCACTGCCGCTGTGAACGCCGCCGTTGTCTTCGGCCATGCAGACCTGATAGGGACTCTGGCCATCGTCCGGATCGCCGAAGCAGGTCGGATCGAACATATCCCGAAGCGATCCGCCGAACGTGTCGGCATCCTCACCCATCGACCAGCGAACGCCGTCAACATAACCCGGGTAGAAGCTGCACCGAGTGCGAAGGTCGTTCGGCGCATCCTGTCCGGGCCCCGTCGGGTGCGTCGGCCAGTTCGGCGGGCCACCTGGCGCTCCTGGGAGCGCAGCATCGCCGTTGAAGAGGTCCACCAACTCACCGAAAACGTCAGAAAACGATTCGTTCAACTGTCCGGGCTGGTTCTGGTAGATGAGGTCGGCGCTGTGTTCCGTGACACCATGCACCATTCCGTGAGCCATGATATCATCGGTGACGGTGCCCGGACAGAAGACCATCTCCTGCCCGTCCCAGAAGGCGTTCGGACAGAAACCGGGGTAAAAGAAATCCGCCACCACCTTGAGGATCATGCCGGTCCCGTCGATGCTGTCCCGGCCGAAAGCCCGGTAAAAGTAATCATACACGTCGCCGGCGTAGTCGTAACCCCGGTTCGCATCCTCAAGTGAACAGGGAGGATCACCCTCGGAGCGAATCAAGGTCGCGGCCGACAGGTCATAGTACCCGTGTGCGTCGTAGATCTTTCGATTCCGGCTGGTCTGAATCATGTTCCAATGATCGAGAATCTCACCGGTCCGAGCATCAACAAGTACCGCTTCTCGCAAGACAACCGAAATATCCCTGACAATGATGTAATAGGCCAACCTCGCCCCCGTCGCTCGGCCCCCGTACCAGGCCGGATTGACCACGACCAGTTCGGCATGCTCGATGGTCGGCGTCCCTTTGTTGGCGAGGCGAATGGCGGCGGCCTCGGCGTCCGCCATCTTCACCACCGGCGTCACGGCCAGGTCTTCAGGCACGGGAAGGAAGTCGCCGTTGGCGGCGTAGACCCGGCCGGCGGCGTCTTCGTGAACCTTCACGACGCCGCCGAACACACGGACACCCTTGTGATACTGCCGATAGGTGGTGTGCGCGAATCCCAGGGAATCCGCGTCGATCCGCAAGGGCGTCAATTGGGTGCTCGGGTTCACAATGCCGAAGGCCTTGCCGTGCACCTCGAGAAACGTCATGGCGGGATCCTGCGCGGCCCCGCCCGCCGGCGCGGGCTGGATCGCTGCAGCGCCGGTGACGGTCAGAAAAGAGACCCTGCCGGTCTTGCCCGAGAGGTGCGCGCGGATGTCCCCGGGCGGGCTCGGTGGCAAGCTTGCGGCTGCGCACAACCGGACAACGCACCCGGCAAGAACAAAGATGCCAAGCAATCGCAGGCTTCTCATACACTCACTCCTTCCGCGTGCCATGCGCGGCCGCCCGCACGCGATCCTGCTGACGCGTGGGACCGTCCGCTCTGCCCGCACACTCGTTCGAACAACCGGTATCGGTAAAGGTGATCCGCAAGACTGTCAGCTCCATCGGCGTCGGAGGAAGCCTTCCTGCGGGCTGCCCCGTGACGAGTAAAAACTGACTTCGTACCTCGGCAGCGGCGCTCTTCCTTGATCTCGAACTCATCGAAGCAAGTGGTGATTCGAGGCACCGTTTCGGTTCTTGTGGGGATGCTCGAAATCAATTGTCCGACAAGCTCAAATCGGCTTACTCGGCCCCCTTCGGGTACTGCGAGCCCGGGTCGGCACGGCCCTCGCCAAGGCGCCCCTTAATCCTTCCTCCGTCTGGAGGGTCAGTATAACCGAGACTCGCACGTCGTCCAACTCGAATCTCAGGAATAACGGGCGACTGAAGCTCAAAAAGCGGTTCTCTGGTTCCTGTTCCGTTCGTAACTTCTTTGTCCAGAATATGATATAAACCATCTCGGGCTTCCTGCATCACGGCACACACAAGGTCCTATATCCGTTGGCACTTGAATCGTCGCGCTGGCCGTGATGGAACACCACCCGGCCGGTATCCGCATCCCCACCATTCAAAAGTGGCGCGATCCCCGGCTGGCGGCGGCCGGCATCAGCAGACTCTGCGGTACGAAAGCCTTTTCCGCCCCCCGTCACCGCGCGCTGCCCCTCGTTGCGATCATGCCCCTCGGATACACTGCCGATGCGGGTATCCGTCGACGAGAGGTGGAGCATGAATCCCGAAGAACAACGACAGCTTCTCCGACTGGCGCGACAGACGATCGAGGCTCGTGTGGATCGGCGCGATCCTCCGCCGGCGTTCCCGATCACGACGAGCCCCGCTGAATTCGGAGGGGCTTTCGTAACGCTGCACAAGGCCGGCCGGCTGCGCGGTTGCATCGGTCGTTTCAACCCCGGCTCGGATGTCGCCGAAACCGTTCAGCAAATGGCCCTGGCCGCCTTGAACGATCTGCGATTTCGGTCCACGCCCGTGACGAAGGAGGAATTGCCCCACATCGATATTGAGATATCCCTTCTCTCGCCCATGAAGCGAACCCATGCGCCTCTTTCGCTGCGTCTTGGCATCGACGGGGTCTACATACGCAACGGGTGTCGCAGCGGCTGCTTCCTGCCACAGGTGGCCCTGGAGCAAGGATGGGACAAGGAAGAATTCCTATCGCGATGCTGCGGGGGCAAGGCAGGCCTGCCGCCGGACGCCTGGAGGGACCCGGCGACGGAAGTCTATCTTTTTTCCGCCGAGGTCTTTGGCGAGAAGCAGTCCGACCGACCTGACGGGAGAAAGGGAGGCTCGCAACCTTGCTGATCCGGCGCCAGGCGAGGATAATCCCGGTCTGAGCGTCGGAGGTTGAACGCCATGGCCGCCAATGAAGGGGGCACCAGCGCATGGGCATGACTGTTTGGGCCGCACTTCTGATCGGTGTCGCGTGCGTCTGGGCCAGTCGACATCTGGTCATATCCAGAGCCCAGCGAGAACAGCTTCCGCTGACCCCTGCGTCCTATGACGGGCCGCCGGCCAGCCCTCCTTTCATCAGCGTGCTGATCGCAGCCAAAGATGAGCAGGCAAATATCGAGCCTGCGGTTCGCTCGATGCTGGATCAGGACTATCCTGCGTACGAGGTCATCGTCATCAACGATCGCAGCGCCGACCGGACGGGTGAGATTCTGGAGTCGATCAAGGCCGAATATCCCGACGGGCGGCTGAAGGTCATTCACATCCAGCAGCTTCGGGACGGCTGGTTCGGCAAGAACAACGCCATGCGGGAGGGAGTCGATCAGGCCGGGGGCGAGTGGTTCTGTTTCGGTGATGCCGATTGCCGGCAGACATCCCGGAAGACGCTTTCCATAGCCGTCCGGCATGCCGTGGAAAACAAGATCGATTTTCTCTCGGTGCTGCCCCAGTTGGAGACGCAAAGCCTCTGGGAGAAAATCATCCAGCCGGTCTGCGGCGCGGTGATGGTCTTCTGGTTTCATCCGGGGAAAGTGAACAGCCCTGACCTGCCGAACGCCTACGCGAACGGCGCATTCATGCTCATGAGCCGCAAATGCTACGGGGCGATCGGCGGGCACGAGGCCGTGCGCACCCACATCAATGAGGATATGCAGTTGGCCAAGCTGGCCAAGGCCCGCAGCCAGCGGTTGTTTGTTATGCAGAACGAAGGGTTATACACCGTTCGCATGTATTCCCGCTTCCGAGAGATCTGGCGAGGGTGGAGCCGGATCTTCTACGGCTGCTTTGAGACCTTCCGCCGTCTGCGGATCACCCTGGCCATGCTCCTGACGACGAACGTGTTCCCTTACCTGAGCTTGCTGGTCGCCGTGTGCGTCCTGGCGCTTCGAGGATGGACCGGGGCCGGAACGGGCTGGCAACTGGTCGCGGCCGCCTGCGTCCTGGTCGTCATCATGCAGCAGTCGGTGATCTTCCGCTACTACAAGCTGAGCCAGACCAACCCCTGGCTGGCCCCGACCTTCATCGTCGGAGCGGTCGTGTGCGCCGGGATGCTGATCAACGCAATGCTCAAGCTCAACGGCCGGACAACGACCACCTGGCGCGGAACGACCTATCGAGGCAGCCAATTGGCGCGTTGAGATGGGATCACGCATGGAACACTCACTTGGATTGCTCACGATGGCCCAGACACCCGGCGGCGAGGACTACACGAGTCTCCTCAGTCGCCTGCTGACCGAATACCGGCCGTATCTGTACTATGCACTGGGCGCGCTGCTGGGCCTGCTGATCCTCGGCGGCATCTGGCGTCGAATCCGGCGAGCCATCCGGCGTAATCGTCCGGCCCAGATCCACCCCAGCCTCCAGAAATACAACGTCGACCACGTCGAGCTGGACCGGCAGCGGCGAGAGACCGCCGTCGGCGTCGTGGCCACCTCGACCGGCAATCGGCTGGCCGGCTTCCGGATCGTTCGCCAGGTTGAGGCCGTGTTTGTGGAAGGGTTCCGTACGCCGGACGAAGCACTGACGGCGCTGAAGGCTCTGGCGGTCGAGCGAGGCGCCAACGCCCTGCTGAACGTCCAGACCGAACGGACCACGGCGGGGCGTTGTTCCGCTTCGGGCGATGCCATCGTCGCCGCGCCGATCCCGCCCGGACCGCCCGACCCGATGCGACCGCTGGGTCCCCGCCCAAGTCGGCCGCCGCAACCGCCGCCGCCTGACCCAAAGAAAACCTGAACGCATCGGGATTCACGTAGGGCACGGTCGGAGCTGCCAAAGGCGGCGAAGACCTGCCGCAATTTCCATGGACTGGCGACTTGATGACCTCGCGTTCGCCAACCATGACCCGTCCGCAGGGCCGGCGTTTGGCAACGCCGGTTCGCCCCACGTTCGAGGTTGACAGCCACGCGGATGAGGTTACAGTATTAGTCAACTCAGGAGCCAGCTGATGTCGCGCCCGGTCCAGGAGTCGGCGAAGGGCCCGCCCGCTGAGGCAGAACTACGGCTGGTAATCCGCGCGAGACTCGCCGGAGCAGTCATCTCCATTTCGGCGGTGCTCGTCGGGGGCTGTTCGCAGCTGCATTCTTCTGCGACGTCCCCGCTTGCTGGCACGTGGTATGCTACAGGGTCTGGTCTGTGGGTATTGATGGGTAAGGACGAGTTCCAAACAGAGAATCCTGAAGGTGAGCCGGGCGACGCAGTACTTGCGATCCGAGATGATGGCACCCTCGATCTGTCCTACACGATTCTGGGCGGAATTGAGGGAATTGACCGGCTGCGAAAGAAGGGAGATCGCGTTTATCTCGACGCTACGTCGAGCCAGTCGTCTTACTTTCAGGTGGAATCCAGTACCTCGTCGGCAACTCAGAGTGAATTGGTCCTCGGCCAGTATTACAGCGACCCAGCTCAAAACAGCAAGACGATCTTCTCAGCACAGCTTGTTCCGCCAGGTCGACTGTTGTTTCTCGTTGGCTCCTACGGGCCGGGCGCAAGAGCCGGTGTCGAAACGGCAGTGTTGAAGCGTTATTAGATGGTGCAAAAGGGACTATATGGGCTCTTCGGTCATGTCTGGGCTAGCCATCTGCTGTTGTGTCAGCGCCCTGTCGGCTGGCTGTGATCCGGTAAGAACCACGGTGCAGCCTGTC
Source organism: Phycisphaerae bacterium (assembly GCA_030372985.1). Classification (GTDB taxonomy): domain Bacteria; phylum Planctomycetota; class Phycisphaerae; order UBA1845; family PWPN01; genus JAUCQB01. The sequence continues at coordinate 22,432 of JAUCQB010000233.1, read as the reverse complement.
CTCCTTCGCGTGACTGCTTCGGACGTGGACAGCCTGGTGAAGAATGCTGATGTGGCACTGAAGTTCGATTACGATCGAAACATCCCCCCCACGGAGCAGCTTCCAGAAACGCAGCGACCAACGTATCCGTGGTTTTCCGCTACGACTGGTGAAGATGGTAGAGCCGAGATTCTCGTGAAATGGACGATGCTTGACCGATCCCTTGGCTCCAACCCGCCAGCTTGGCGAGACCAGCTAACGGGCAAGTCTTATCTCGTCAGAGTGAGCAAGAATCAGACTCACGAGGTAGAACGCCTCACCATGAACACCGGCGCATCGGTTCGGGGAGATGTCTTTGCTGTCCAAGTCATCGAGATACAGAAGCCGCGTTACATCCAGGCGGAATGAGGCCCATCGGATTCATCTTGGCGGCCCCGCAGGAACCACACCGCCGGTCATCGCATCATCGACTACGGAATAGAAGAAGAGGTTCAGAAGCGAAAGTGTATCTGCGCGAAGGAGTCTTACTACTATGATGCTTTCAGGCAGTGTTGCCGGCGGCTACTCTTGTTTCAGGCCTTCGGCCTGGACCCGTCCGACAACCGGCCTTCCCGCATCGGCCGCTATTCCGCGGATGCACCCCTGACCGAGATTGATCAAGTACACGTCGTATCGAACGGTCGTACCTTTGTAGACGATCGAAGGTTCGCCGCCCAGCGCCGGAGCCTTTAGCGGCCGCTTGACCACCACGCGTTTTCGGGCGGCGGCCAGAGCCACTTCCAACAGCGCACCCGCGTCCTCGTCATCACCCGTGACCAGCCGGCAGATGCGCATCTCTTTCTTGGCCAACGCCGACTTGCCCCTCGCCGGGAACATGGGATCGAGATAGACGACGTCGGCCCGCAGGGCTCTGCCCGCTTCAGACAGCATCGGCCGAGCATCCAGCGGCAGCAGTTGCATCGATTGCGCGACGATCTCACCCACGTTTGGATCGCCGCAGGTCCGCAATACGCCATCCAGGAGCAGGGCGGCCATCACCGCTGATCGCTCGAACATGGTCACCCTGCAGCCCATGCAAGCGAGCAGAAAGGCGTCCCGCCCCAGTCCGGCCGTAGCGTCGATCACATGAAACCGCTTGCCCTTGAAACCGATGGCCTTGGCGAGCATCCGTTCGGTCCCGACAACGTTCTTGCGCCGCCGGCCCAGATGCCCGCCAAGGAAGTCGACGTAGATCGGGCGCGAGCGATGGGGACCGACCTCGCGGAGTTCGCAGCGCTGGTCGGTGGCGGTGAGCAGCAACGCGTATCGGCACCAATCCGATCGAGCCACCAGCGGCAAAGAGGTCATCGCCGCCATCGCTTCCGCTCTTGAGAGCGCAGATGAACTGTCACCATCGACCGCTACGGCGATTGGGACACACGGCGTGACGGCGTTCGGAGGGCCTGGCTCCATGACGGTATTCTACAGCGACACGGCCGTGGGATAAGAGGAACTCGACGAGGGTGCCGCCTCCTCCCAGACGCCGGGAATGACCGCGCCGCATTTGCCGCATCGACCCCCGCGCATGTTGTTCTCGCGGATCGTGAAACCCTGGCGACGGATCAGCAGCGCCTTGCAGTCCGGGCAATAGGTGTTCTCCCGGTCACCCAGCGCCCCAGGCAGATTCCCTGTGTATACGAACTTCAGGCCCGCGGCCTTGCCAATGTCATATGCCTTGACCAGTGTTTTGACCGGCGTCCGCGGAGGGTCACCCATCTTGTAGTCCGGGTGAAATGCGGTGACGTGCCAGGGGATGTCCGCCGAAACGCCCGCGACAAACCGGGCCATGGCGGTCAATTCTTCATCGCTGTCGTTGAAACCCGGCACGACGAGCGTGACCACCTCGACCCAGAACTCGGCCTGCTTCAGTCGGGTGATGGTATCCAGCACGTTCTTCAGTTGGCCGCCGAGCCGATGGTAGCTCTTCTCGTTAAAGCACTTGAGGTCGACCTTGAAGAGCTTCATGTACGGCCGCAGGAACTCGATCACCTCGGGCGTGGCGTGTCCGTTCGAGACGAAGCCGCAGACGATGCCGTGCGGCCGGGCGAGCTTGAAAACCTCCACCGCCCAGTCGGCGGTGATCAGCGGCTCATTGTAGGTGCTCACGATGACCGGCGTTCGGCGTTCGAGGGCGACCTCGACGATCTGCTCCGCGCGCACGATGGACGGCCGGGCGGTGGCCGCCTCGTCTTTCAGCGTCTGGCTGGAGAACCAGTTCTGGCAGAAATCGCAGCGGAAGTTGCAGCCGAGCATCCCGAAAGAAACGGCATCGCGGCCCGGAAAAACGTGGAAGAAGGGTTTCTTCTCGATCGGATCGACCGCCAGACCTGCCACATAGCCGGCCGGCACGCGAAGCTGACCGCCGCGATGGAAGCGGACCCGGCAGATCCCGCTTTTTCCATCGGTCGTCCGGCACCGGTGCCCGCAGGCAAGGCACGTGATCGTCCCATCACCCTCATCGCGGAACAGTTCCGGTGCCGCCGGCATGGTGTGCTCTTCGAGCAGGTCTCTGAGGTTGGTACCCATGTCTGAAACCTCAATGATGCATTCCGCCCTCGCATTCATATTATACTCGATTCTCGCCACATCCTGCCTTCGGGCCGGCGATCTCGACGCCCCAGCACGACGGCGATACAATCCTCCTTCCGTTGATGGAGGTAGCGCATGTCCGGTATGCGAACATGGATCGGCAGTGTCACATTGGTCGCTCTGGTGAACGCCGCGGCACTGACGCAGGCCGGCTGCGGACGCGATGAAGCCTCGCCCTCGGGCGGGAACGCGGATCCGAATCAAACGACCGGATCGGCCACGGGCAGCGTCTACGTGAACACACAGCCCGGGGCAGACGCGGACGATGATCCGGGACAACCCCGCGCCCTGCCGCGAACCGGTCAGGTGGCCGGATGGGTAAAGACGCGCGCGGTCTCAACCGCTCCCGCCGGCAGACTTGCCGACCTGATCAAGGACCCGGATGTTCTCGCGGTCGTGAAGGCCTTCCAGGTCAAGTCGCTCGCCTCATGCCGCTACAACCAGCAGATCACCTCCGCCGAGGTGGTGTTCATCGAGACGGCCTCCCCTGCCGATGCGTTCGGCCTGGTAAGCGTGCTGGTGCCCGAGCCGGCCGAGCTGCTGCCCGCGGATCGCAGCGTTCGGGCCGTACACGTCGGGAACGCCGACATGCGCATGGCGGCCCAGCAGGGGAAGGTCTGTGTCCTGGTGGACGTTTCCGGCCGGGTCGAGACCGAGAGCGTACGTCGGGCCTCCCGTCGACTGATGGACAACATTCTGTTCACGCTGCCGGCCGCTGACCCGCCGCTGCTCATGCAGGTCATACCCCAGCCTCAGCAGGCTTCAACCAAACTATGGCTGGTCCGTGACATGACGGTATTAGCCAAGACCGTTCACCCGCTGATCCAGCGAGTAGCCACCAGGAGTGTCAATCAGACCCTTGGTTTGTCGGGCGACGCCACGATCGCAATCGCCGCTGTTCCCGCCACTGACGAAGAGCCCGCTCACCTGATCTGGCTGGCCGAATATCCATCGCCGGCCACTGCCAGGGCGGCTTACGACCGCTGCTCTGCAGAACTCACACAGGCCGCCGCCTCTACCGGGCTGCCACTCGCGGTTCTGCCGTCGAAAGGCAATCGCCTCTGCGGCGCATGGACCGCGAAGGCAGACGCCCCGGCACCCCTGCTCAAGAGCCTTCACGACGCCCTGCCAAAATAGATCACAGCACGGCATACCGCATACCGCGATGCTGGGCAACGAGCAATGAATTTCAGCCGCGAAAAGGCTCAAAAGGCACAAAAAAGAGCCGACGGCGCCGCGGCAATTGCCCCGTCCATCCGTATGATTAATACGCAGTCTCGTGCACTGATTGCGAATCGACAGACAAGATGAACTTCTTGATCTGGAACTTGGGAGCGCCAAAATTGATCAGCAATCCGTGCTCCATACGCGATGCTCTCATGTACCCGAGCACTTGTGCCGTATGCTCGTCCGCCAGCGCCCTGCAGGCCTTGACCTCGACGATCAGCCGCTGGTCCACGAACAGATCGGCCAGATACTCGCCGAGTACGAACCCGTCTTCATCATAGACGACGAGCGGATGCTGTTGGATCGCGGCAATGCCCTTCTTGCCCAGTCGGTGCGCGAGTGCATTCTCGTAGATCTTCTCCATATGACCGTTGCGGTGGTAGGCATGAATGGCAAATCCCGTCTCGCGAATAACATCGCACAGCTTCATGATGTCTTCCATATCAAGTCCTTTCTTGAGATCCAGACAGAATACACGACGCAAGAGCGAGCATTGGCACCAGCCAACGAGCCGGGCCAGTGATCTGTCCTCTTTTGCGCTTTTTGAGCTTTTTCGCGGCCAATCCTCTTCCTCTTCAAACCTTCCCGGCGAGAATCTTTTCTGGACGCGCGTCCGGCACAAGAGGTCCGCAGTCTCTCTCATGAACCACGCGATCGATGGTCGATTCACCATGTGATACGTCAAGCCGTCCGCCAATGTCCGCGGCCGTGACGTGATGAATCCCTGGTGTCGTGGCTCTGCCTCAGAACACAATGGCTCTGACCTCTTGTCACGCTCCCGTTCCGGAACCGAAAGGCAGCCGACTGGCCGGCGTCTGGACCGAGCAACCCGGCACCGCGTCCCGCCTGTTGAAAAGTCTGCACGATGCTCTGCCCAGATAGGCCCGAGCGCCGCATACCCTAACGCCCGCGAGGCGAATAAAGAGTGCTAATTCCCGAGACCTTCGACGATCAGGTTCCACCCCGCACACCGGAGCAAGACCGCCATGCGAACCCGCGGTGAGCCGCGGACTCGAAGGCGGTCCACGCCCGTTTTTCGTTTTTTGAACTCAGTTTTGAACAGGCCGCGACCAGGGGGGATGCTGCGCACATGTTGCCCGTGGAGGGTCCCCCTTGACGCGCCGCGAGGCGCTCTGCGCCCATCAGCGACGGAGTCGCGCGGCGTGTCAAGGGTCCACTGACGCCCCGAACGGCGGGTTGACTCCGCGAAATGGGCCCAGAGCGTCCAACCACTGGTGGGAACGGACACCTTGGAGGGTCGGCATGGGTCGCCCAATCACCCCCGCCGCCCAAACCCCCACTCCGGGGCCACGCCGCCACCCCTCGCGGAGTCAAATTTCCTATCAGTCACATTCCTCCCATCACGGGTGTGACGCGACGCTCTAGGCTTTCGGGACAGGTTCAGATGGGCAAACCGTCCTTGTCGCGTCACATGGTGCTGTGTATAAACTCTAACACTACAGAATTCTCACCACGGTTACACTTGGTCGGTCAGGAGCTTACGGAGAGCGCTTGCAGAAAGCATAAGGTCGTGAAAAGAGTCTCTGGACGATGCGCAAGACGATGGATTCGGCGGCTCGGCCCCTCGTCGGCTGACGCGCCACCCGGCAGGCCGCAGGCAGGGTTCCGCCGGGTATTCGAATCGACAGCGCTGCTGGGTGGTTGGCTAGTGCTGGCCGCTTGTGCCGGTGCGCAGGAAGTGGAACACGGCTTAGAGCTGGCAGGATCATGGGGCGGGACCATCTCGAGCTATGCAGTATCAGGCGACAGGGCTCTCCTGGGCATTGGGAGACGGTTGATGGTCCTCGACGTGGCCGACATTGCCTCACCAGCGTTGGTCGCCACTACCGCTGAGTTTTCCGGTTGGATCGACAGTATTGCCATCAGCGGCAACCATGCGTACGTGGGCAAGCGGAGTTCGGGCCTTGAGATCGTTGATGTCACAGACCCCGCCTCACCGGTATCCGTCGGCACAGTGTATTTCGAAGGGTATGGGCTCAGGGTCGTTGTCTCGGGTAGTTTCGCCTATATCACCTCGTTTGGGCGCTACGCTCTGGTCATTGTCGACGTGCATGACCCGAGGTCGCCGTACATCGTCGGCCGCTATGAAATCGATGCTTTTGACAGGGCGGTATCGGGTGTGGCGATCGCGGGCCGGTATGCCTACATCGCCGGGCTGCGAAACGGTTTCCTGATTGTGGACATCTCCGACCCAGCTTGCCCGACGCTGGTTGGTTCCTGCTCTACCGGAGGTTCGACGGCCCAAGTAGTCGTGGCCGGCAACCACGCTTACGTAGTGGATCACTATTCAGGTTTCCGGGTCATTGACATATCGGAGCCGACCCGCCCGGTACCCGTATCAGGTCTTGGCGGGATACACGGTTGTATCGAACTTCTCGACGAACGAACTGCCATTGTACTGGACGATGATCTTCAACTCATCGACGTGTCTGTGCCGACCGCACCTGTGCTGATCAGTCCCGACCAGACCAGTTCGTCCGGGGGCAGCTCGTCGGTTCAGCGAGTCCTCGCTACGGTGCGAGACGACAGCCTGGTCTTCCTGGACCTGTCGAATCCCGAGCAGCCGAGGGAAGTCGGCAGCTACCTCTTACCTCCGGCTCCGTATACGGCAGCCTTTTCGGGGGGTTACGCGTTCGTCGCAAGCCCTTTGAGCGGCGTGCTTGGTGTGGTGGATATCTCCGATCCGAAGGCAATGTCGCTGGTTGCCACGGTTCAGGGCGCAGGTGGCGGAAAGACTCTCGTGCGCTCGGGCGATTACCTGTACATGACCACCTTCCACGCTCTCAAGGTCATCGATATCTCGACTCCGACTTCTCCCACAGAAGTGGCCCAATACGCTGATCTCGAAGCGCAGATAGGATCGCTGGCGGTAGATGGTCAATATGTCTATCTGACCACTCTGGAGCCGTTCTATTCGGATGAGAGCCTCAGCACTCTGGTCATCATCGACGTCTCCAATCCGACGCAACCGGTCGTTGCCGGCAGGTATGAACTCGAGGAGCACTGGGACTTCTGGCAGGATTCCTGCCTGGCCGTGGCCGACGGCTTCGCCTACGTTGCCGGTCACAGCACGGGGCTCGATATCCTGGATGTTTCGGATCCGCACGAGATCAGAAAGGTCGCCTCCTATGCCGCGGACGACGTGATCAGCGATGTCGAGATCGTCGGGAATTACGCCTATCTGGTGCGAGAAAACGCCGGCCTGGCTATTCTGGATATCTCGGACCCCGTTGCTCCCCTGGTGGTCGGTCATTACAGTTCGAGCTATGGCGCACATGGAAGCGTAGCAGTTTCTGGCAGCCTGGCTTACGTTTGCAGCGATGCCAGTTCGTGGGATCATTGGGGGGACATTCTTGACGTCAGCAATCCGGTGGCCCCTCTGTTGGTGGGGCGTTCCTGGTCCTCCGCTCCTCTCGTGTCGGCAAATGGACGGATCTTCTCGGTCCGAGATGAACTGAGCCTCTACAACCCGATGACGCGGGAATCCCGCGAACATAAGCCCAACGTCTCAGACATTGGTGTGAGTCGGTGTGCGCCTGTTGGGTACGTGTCGCTATCCCTCACCGCGCTAAGCCTGGGCTTCGTGAAGATGAGTCTCAGACGCCGGCCACCGGCCTACTGACTTTCAAGACGGCAGAGAGGTACGAACGGCCAACTTCACATTCGCGTTCGGTTCGCACTCTGGTCACGTGCGGCGGCTTCCCTACCACGGTATTGTCATCGGGAGGCGTACCGTCTGGCATCGTTCGAAGCATGCGGAAATGCGATTCGCGAGGCCAGCATCGCGGTTGCCTGTTCCGGCGGAATTCGATGACTGACACACGACCAAGTCCGGGTGAACCTGAATCGCTGGAAGTGCGATTGTGGGTCGAGGAAGATCTGCATCCGGGTGGCCCCCGGGCCCGGCTTTTCGAAGACCTTCTCTTCCCCCACCACCCCGGTAAAGATATCGGTGGATGGCGAAGATAGCGGGACGGGTTCGTTTTTTCGCCTCTGTGTTTTGCCGCGGTGGACGCTGAGGGGCACAGAGCAGCGTGGGCCTGAAGCCTCCTTTTTGCGACTTTTGAGCTTCTTCGCGGCCAATTTCATTCGCCGCCGACCGTTTCGACGGGATCCGACCCCCCCACCCACGGGGCCACGCCGCGGCCCCTCGCGGCATCGAGTTTCCTATCAGTCATACGCCACGAGGCCACCCTTTCGGCTGGTCCCCCGACACCTCATCGGCCTCCGGCCGGCTGCTTGCCCGGCACACCGTCGAGGTGCACGTGCCAGCCACGGGTCAGCGTGTCGATCGCGTAGAGTGACGTCCGCGCTGTGATAAAGAGCGTGTGCCAGCCTTGACCGCCAAACGTGCAGTTCGACGGCTCTTCCGGAGTCTCGATCAATCCCAGCCATTTCCCGCCGGCATCCAGCACCCAGACGCCGCCACGACCGGCCACGTAGAGCCGCCCTTGCCGGTCAACGGTCATACCGTCCGGGTGGGTCACGTAGGCTATTCGTTCGCCTTGGCCGATCCTGCCCGGACTCCTGACCTCGTATCGGTAGAGCTTGTCGGCCCCGTTATCGAGGACATAGAGAAGCCGGCCGTCGGGTGAAAGGGCAATGCCGTTGGGGCGAACCAGATCGTCAATGATGCGCGTGATCCTCTTGTCCGTCGAGACGTAGTAGACAGCCTCCTTGTCCTGTTCCAGATCGTCGCGCGGACCATATCGTGGGTCGGTGAAGTAAATGCCGCCTTCGGGATCGATCCACAGATCATTGGGGCTGTTCAGCCGCTTGCTCTGATAATGGCTGACGATCTCCTCGCCTGGTTGGCCGGCGACGGCCCTGGAGATGCGCCTGCCGCGGTGCTCACAAGCGACCAGCATGCCCTGCTTGTCGAACATCAGCCCGTTGGACTGGCCGCTGGCAGCGTTTGCCACTTCGGTCTTGCCATGTGCATAGCGCACGATATGTGCGGCCCGAACGTCACTGAAGTACAGGGCTTCGTCCTTGAGATTCCACGCAGGCCCCTCGACGAACTTGAACTCTCCCGCCAGCTTGTCAACCTTTGCATCTTCCACCAGGACGCCTTTGAGCAGCGGCATCGCGGGGAGCAGGACGACGTTATCGATCCGTGTGACCGCATCCTGAAAATCATCGTTCGTGGAGTATTCCCAGCCAATCAGGTAGCTGTCGGGAACAAGCTTGTCCGCCTTCACGTCACAGCACGGATAGATCATCGCCTTGTAAGGTTGATGCTTCAGGCGGGCGTTTGTCTTGAACACCAGTGCCGGCTGGCTGTAGACCGCCTCGTCGGCGAAGCCCTCGTTGCTGACCCATAGTCCGAACGGCTTGTCGCCGGGGTCAAACTCGACCGCGCCGCTCTTCAGCGGAGGCGGCGTATAGACGTTCTTCCTGATCTCCGCCGGGGGCTGTTTGTACGCGTAGGTCCAGAGTTCCTTGCGGACCCTGTCCACGTACGGAGGGATGTGCGTGACCGTCGGACCGGCCGGGTACCAGCCGGCGTGGGTCGGCGTTTCGAGACCCCACGCGGCAATCGGCGTGAAGACCACGGGTTTCTTGGCATCAGCCTTCCGGAACACGCCGGTCGGCGTCACACCGTCCAGGAGGGGATTGCGCAGGTCTTTGTCCAGGTCCAGGCCGGACTGCTCGAGTATCCGGCTCCAATCGGGCTCATTCTGCGCGGGACTCACTTTCGGCTGCCGGCCGGACGCGACACTGCCCATCGTGAACAGGAGAATCGCCGCAAGAAGTAACCGAGTTCTAATGTTCCAGTTTCTGGATCTCATGGTCTTCCTCCGCTCGCCGCGATCCGGACCGCTTCCGCCAGATCGAGCTGTTTCTCATAAACCGCCCGGCCGATGATGATCCCGCCCAGGGGCAACCGGCAAAGAGCCCTGACGTCCTCAATGGTTGTCACCCCGCCCGAGGCGATGACGGGAATCGGCGACGCCTCCGCAACCGCGAGCGTTGCCTCGATGTTGGGCCCTTTGAGCATCCCGTCCCGGCTGATGTCCGTGTAGATGATGGCGGAAACCGGCAGTCCAGCCGCCATCCGGGCTACCTGGACCGGCGTCTGCGGCGTCTGTTCGATCCAGCCTTGAACGGCCAGCTGACCCTGCTTGGCGTCCAGTCCCAGGGCAACATGGTTCGCGCACTTCGGCCGCTGTACCAATTGCTTGAACCACTCCCAGTCCATCAGCGCCTTGGTGCCGACGATGCACCTCTGGACGCCGGCGTCGATCAGTTCCTCGATCGTCGCGGCCTCGCGCAGGCCGCCGCCGACCTCCACCTGTAACGATGTTTCCGCAAGAATTCGCCTGATCGTCGGCAGGTTGCACGGCCGGCCTTCCTTGGCTCCATCCAGATCGACGACGTGAAGCCATTTCGCCCCCGCCCGCTCGAACTCCCTGGCCACCCCGACCGGATCGCCCGAATAGTCAATCTGCCGGGAGTAGTCGCCTTGCAGGAGGCGAACACATTTGCCGCCGATAAGGTCAATGGCCGGAAGAATATCCATCGCTCACCCCTGTCTGGAAGCCTATCTGTAGCGAGAGGTACGCCCGGCCCGGTCGCTTTTCACACGCGTTTTCACAGGCTCCTGAGGCGCTGCTCCAGGTCGTATTTCTGGAGAGCTGCAATCAGCTCATCCAGTTCGCCATTCATGATACGGTCGAGGCAGTAGAGGTCCAACCCGATGCGATGGTCGGTGCAACGATTCTGCGGGAAGTTATACGTGCGGATTCGTTCGCTTCGATCACCCGAACCGATCATGGTCCGCCGATTGGCATCACGCTGCGAGCGCTGGCCCTGCATCATGTGGTCGTATAGGCGAGACATCATCACGCGGCGGGCCTTGGCACGGTTCTTGTGCTGGCTCTTCTCATCGCGCATGGACACGGTGATGCCGGTTGGAAGGTGCTCGAGACGGATGGCCGATGAAACCTTGTTCACGTTCTGGCCGCCGGGCCCGCCGGCACGGCTGACGTGCTCGACGACGTCCTTTTCCCAGTCGATGGCGATCTCGATATCCTCGGGCTCCGGCAAGACCGCGACGGTTGCGGCAGAGGTATGAACCCGCCCCTGGGCCTCGGTGATCGGCACCCGCTGGACGCGGTGTCCGCCGCCTTCATAACCGAGATGCTGATAGACGCCTTCACCTTTAATGTTGAGGATGACTTCCTTGAAGCCGCCGAGATCCGAGGGTGACGCGTCCATAACCTCGACGGTGAAGCCCTGCCGATCGCAATAGCGCTGATACATGTCCCGCAGGTTTCCGGCAAACAGGGCCGCCTCCTCACCGCCGGTGCCGGCCCGGATCTCCACAATCACCGAACCGATGGCCGCGTCCTCGCCGGTCACCAGCGCAGCCTTCATTTCCTCCATCAGCGCGGCCGCCTGCGACGTGGCAAGACTCAGTTCCTCCTCGGCCAAGGCCTTCAACTCAGGATCGGATGCGGGATCGGAAAGAATCGCCTGGCTCTCACCGACGGCGGCCATCGCCTTGCGGTAGGCCTCATACGGCTCCATCATCCGCCGCATCTTGCCGTGTTCCTTGTTCAGGGCGACGATCCGCTGCGGATCGCCGGCAACCTCGGGGCGATTCATCTCCTCGCCAAGCGCCTCGTAACGGGCGCGCAGCTCTTCGAGCTTGCGTAACACCGGCTCGCTGGTGGATGCTGTTGCCATCGTCAGACCTGTCCATCAGGCCGGGACCAAGCGATCCACCGGCCCCAAAAAGAAAACCACCCCGGACTGATCGCGACCTGCGTTCGCTGTCAATCCGAGGTGGATAGATATCATACAGCGCCAAGCGGGTCGCACGACCGCCGATCCCCGCCTCTCAGGCAGCAGGACCGGCCCCTGCCGTGCGGAAGCTAGGCCTTTGACTTGGCTTTCTCCTGTTTGCCCTTGGCGAAGTAGTTCCCGCCGAACTTCTTGGTGAAGCGCTCGACACGGCCGGCGCTGTCCAGGAACTTCTCCTGCCCCGTGAAGAACGGGTGGCAATTCGAGCAGATCTCGACTTTAAGCTCGGGCTTGGTCGAGCGGGTCTTGAAGCTGTGCCCGCAACCGCAAGTCACCGTGCAATCCACGTATTTGGGATGAATCTTGTCCTTCATCGACGCCGTCCTCAGCACGCTGTAAGCCTATCAAAGCCGTAGCCTTGTAAGTTTACATCTCCGGTGCCGGAAAGCAAGCTGTCGCGGTGCCGTCCTCTTTTTGGACCGTCCGGGGTTGCGGCCTGATGCTAAGTGACGGTCCCGAGTCCGCTGCCGGACAAGAAAAACCATAACCCTTTGTCCGCAATTCATTTACAACCGATTTGCAGGCCGGGTGGGTCTCCCATCGCCTTGCTGCCCCCGCCTCACCTCCCCGCCCGTCACCTGGGGCCGATACGGTCCATCGGCGCGTCCCAGGCGCTTTGCAGAGGGCCAATCATCGAGCCCGCAACCCGGGCGGGTAACATCCCCTGGGCACCTGCAACGGCCGGCGCCAATCTCGTCCAATACAATCTCGCCGAAATCCTAAGGCGGGCCGCCTTTTTGCGGGCCGCAAACAAAACGCACTGCAATCCAGAAACATGCACGTAAGCCGCACAGATCTCTGGCCGTCAGGTTCTGTAACCGCCCGGCTGCGTTCCGGCCTGTTCTTGCGCATTGACACGCAAGTCTCGACGCCGCCAGGGAGAAACTGTGGTCGAAATCCTGCCTGTCGCTTGTCTAATTGGCCAATTGCCTGTATATTAACACATGCAGGGCCATTTGTTTCTCGACCGCTGCGGTTTTTGACAGAGCCCGCCCGGGGAAGCGCTGTTCATGGCGGGGGGGAACCATCGCCCCGTCTGGGCTCCGCGAAACCGTCACTTTCTTGATAGCACCGAAGATCACCCGACGCGGAGACGTTGGGTGTTGGCCGAAAACGGCATGAGGCTTACAGAGACCTGCGACCCACCCGTCGCGGGTCCTGGAGGGGTCGACGTGGGAGACTCCCGTCGCCCCGGCCGGCGCGTCACGCGACACGGTGAAGCGCGACCTGACATTTCGGAGGTTCTGATATGGCGGCCATCAGTTTCCCATCATTTCCAGAAATGGCGAGGCAGGAAACCCAAGGCAAGTACCTGACGGCAAAGGAGACGATCGGCGACACCGAGTGCCAGATCCTCCTCAAGCGGGACGCCTCCGGGCAGTACCGGGAGGTCCGCCTCACTCCCGTGGGTACTTTCCCTGAGCAGAAGCCCGAGTAATACGAAGCCCAGACCCCAGCTTGGGCTCCTCGGCCGCTCGTCCCGGTCGGACTGCCGACTGCTCAAATGCCCCTATGTCCACAATCGTCAACATCGGCCACGGCAAGACCGTCAAACAGCGAAATCCGAACGCCCGGCCAGGCTTTCATATGTGGGCTCAGTCTACCCTTGGACAGTTTACGCGGGATGGGTCGAGGGCCACAGGGTCTCAGCGAAAAGCTTCAGTGTCTCAGCTCAATCACATCATCCTCTCGCAGGTTGCCTGGCGCAATCCCGTTCTCCGGTCCCCGCCTCTGCACTCCTCTGCCTCCACTTCGGCTAAAACACCACCCCTTTGACTACTGATAGCTGATCGCCGAGAGCTGACCGCTGATAATCATCTGGCAAGCCTCCAAGCGGTGTGCTCTTGATTCGTGTGCGCGATCAACAGAGTACGCAAACAAGGAGGCTTGCGATGGCACGATATGCCGGAACTGACCCTTGTGCCCCTTCCTCTTCTACCCCTTCCCCCGTGACCCTGAGGCAAACCCGAACTGATCCCTGAACCCTTGACTTCACATGCCTCCTTCCGGTTGAATGGAGTGATGAACAACAACCAACCGTCACACAACGTTTCGCGTCGCGAAGTGATCCGTATCGCCGGAGCGGCAGCCCTTGGGCTTGCCGGTACCCGATCCGTCCTGGCACAGAGTGCAAACCCCTCGCGTAAGCGCGTCTTACGGATCGCGCATCTGACCGACATTCACATTGCCCCCGAACGCAAGGCTCCTGAAGGCTTCACCGCGTGTCTGAAGCATGTGCAGTCTCAGAAGGACAAGCCCGATCTGATCTTCACAGGCGGCGACCATATCATGGACTCGATCGGAGCGAACGAGGCGCGGACCAGAGAGCAATGGGAGCTGTACCGCAAGGTGCTCAAGGCCGAGTGCAGCCTTCCCGTGGAGCCGTGCATCGGAAACCACGACTGCTGGGGCTTGAACCGCAAGGACAGCGGTGCGACCGGCAACGAGCCCCTGTACGGCAAGAAATGGGCCATGGATTCTCTCGGGCTCGATCGCGAGTACCGCAGCTTCGATCGCGCCGGGTGGCACTTCGTTATGCTCGACAGCACGTTCCCCCAAGGCGATGGCTACACCGCCCGGCTCGATGACCGGCAATTCGAGTGGCTTGCCGAAGATCTGCGGCGGACGGACCCGAAGAAGCCCGTCTTGATTCTCTCGCACATTCCGATCCTGGCCGTGTGTGTCTTCTTCGACGGCGATAACGAGAAGTCCGGAGACTGGGTCGTGCCGGGGGCCTGGGTCCACATCGACAGTCGGCGGATCAAGGATCTTTTCCTCAAGCATCCGAACGTGAAGGTCTGCCTGAGTGGTCATGTCCACCTGATCGATCGGGTTGAATACCTGGGCGTCTCATATGTCTGCAATGGCGCCGTCTGCGGTGGGTGGTGGGAGGGCCCCTATCAGGAGTGTGATGCCGGATATGCGCTGGTCGACCTCTACGACGACGGCTCATTCGAGAACCGCTACGTGCAGTTTGGCTGGAAGCCCGTGAAGGCGTGATCCCATCCTCGCCGTAATGAGGTTCGTGGGCGTGCGTTTTTCCCTGCTGACTCCGGTTCTCTGCGTCCTGACGGCGGCCGCCCTCACCGAGGCGGTGACATCGCAGCCCGGCAGCGAGCCGATTCGACCGTCCCCACCTCCGCCGCGGATCGCCGTGGCCGGGAATCGGTTCGTCGATCCCGCCGGCCGGCAGCTCATTCTGCACGGCGTCAATGCCGGCGGCACCAACAAGCCTGATTCGGTCTGGGTCAAACCGGACGTCTGCGCCCGCATGCGTGACTGGGGCCTCAATGTCATTCGTCTGCAGATGGAGTGGTCGGAGATCGAGCCGGAGTGCGGCAAATACGAGGAGAAGTACCTTAGGCTGATTGACGAGCAGATCGCCGCAGCCCGGGCCAACGGCCTGCACGTCTACCTGGACATGCACCAGGACCTCTGGGGCGTCAAATCCGGCAACGGGGCCCCGGCGTGGGCCACTCTCGACGAAGGCCGGCCGCACGCTCGCAACCCCAACCTCTGGCAAGAGTCCTATTGGACCAGCCCCATGGTCCACACCGCATTCGACAACTTCTACGCGAACAAGCCCGGACCCGACGGCGTCGGCATTCAGGACCGCTTCGCCATGGTCTGGCGGCATGTCGCCCAGCGCTACGCCGACGATACGACGGTGATCGGCTACGACCTGTTCAACGAGCCCTACCCCGGCAGCCCGATGAAGATGCTGCCGTTTCTTATCGCCGCGAAGATGGCCAAGATACGGGCCGACAACGGCGAAGAGGTGACCGTGGCCGGGCTGCTCGAAGAGTACAAGAGCGAGGAGAACCGGTGCCGGACGATGACCGAAGTGGCAGCGGATGAGAAGCTCCTCAAGGCGGTTCTCGAAGCCCTCGAACCGCTATACATGACCTACGAACGCGAGGCGCTGAATCCGATGTACGCTCGCGTAGCCAAGGCCATCCGCGAAGTGGACCGCAACCACATCATCCTTCTGGAGCCAGGCGGAGGCGCCATCATCGGCGTGCGCAGTGCTCTTCAACCCATCATGGACGCCGAGGGACGGCGCGATCCTCAGCAGGCCCTGGTGCCGCACGCCTATGGTCTGCCGATGGGCGATCCCTCGACAGTCCACATGAGGCTGATCTTCGCCCGGATCTCGCAATTGGCCAAACGGCTGGAGATGCCCGTCATTGTGGGCGAATGGGATGCTGACCCCGGCAACAACGGTGACCGGCGGCCGATGGCCTCGTTCATCGTCTCCCAGCTCGAAAAACGCCTGTACGGCGACACTTTCTGGATCATCAAGCCCGATCTGCCGGCCCAGCCGTACTTCGATGCCATCCAACGGCCCTACCCGATGGCCACGGCCGGCGAGCTTCTGAGCTACGATTACGACCGCGATACACGGGTCTTCCGCTGCAAGTGGAACGAGCGGCCGTCGATCGGTCAGCCCACACGTATCTACCTGCCGCTCGCCGCGTTCCCCAAGGGCTTTACCACCGAACTCACCCCCTCCGGCTCGAAATGCCACCAAGTGCCCTGTGGCTCAGGCCGGTTCGGCGTGCTCCTCGACATCCCACCCGTCGCCGACGCCACCACCCGCGAGTTGGGCCTCAAACCCGCCAAATAGCCCCCTGGCTGGCGGGGTCCGCGTCCTGGCGGACTGCTTGGGCGTTAGGCTCGTCATGACGGATCTTCGACATTCGGGTTTTGGACTTCGTCATTCATTCGTCATTCGGATTTCGTCATTCGGGTTCTGCTGGCCATTGCAGCTTGGTCATTGCTCATTCCCTCGACGGAGTAGGGTTTGCGATCGCGGACCGCTCCTTCTGTTCAGACCCTCGCTCACGTAACCGCTGGGAAGCCAGGTACGCCACCGCTCCGACATTCAGGTCATTGGCCGCGTGCGACGTCTCCGGGTTGCTGTCCAGGCCTTCACCGGCGCAGAGAGCTGCTGCTGAAAGCTTCTTTAAAGAGGTATAATACCGCATCTAAAACTGGCTACGTCCCCGTGTCACCATTCAACACCCGTCCCCGTTTCAACACGCCCCGTTTTGACACGTCCATGCGGGCCGCTCCCTTACGGTCGCGGTTCTGAAAAAGCCACCGCATCACCCCGTCTAGCGTATCCCCTCCCAGACTGTCACGGACCCGTCTGGAACTGCCCAACGGTTTGTCCGTGCATTGCCCCGGCGCCATCTGGTATACTGGTGATGGCCTTCTCGGGGGAAAGTCGTGACGGTCCGCGGATCAATCTTCGTCGTTGTCTGCCTGACTGTGCTGCTGGCACACGTTGCGTTGGGCGTGACGCTCGACACGGGCAACGGCCTGCAGGTCACGTTTTCGGACGCGACCGGCGGCATCACTGCGGTTTCGGCCGCGGGCACAGGGGTACCCCTGATCCCCGGCCAGTGGGGCGGCCTGGCGGTGAAACCCGGCCGGCAAATAGCCCCCGCCAATCTCCTGCAACTCGACTTCGCCAATGACGGCGGACCCTGGGCCAGTGCCCAAAACGCCAACTGGAACACCGGGGCCTACGCCACCTGGCAGGCCACTGGCGGCATCGACGACAGCGGGCACCTGCTGCTCGGGAACGCGTCGACGACCGGGGCCGGGATGGCCCTCGCGACGCCGTTGGCGATGACGGGGGGTGCCCGGCTGAAGATCTCCTGGCAAGCCCGCGTGGGCGACACCGCCACCCTGCAGATCCTCTGTGTGCGAGTCTACGACGTCGGCGGCACGGACATCACGGCGGGCACGCCGGCACCGACCGGCTGGTTTTACTCGGGCACCTCGCAGGCACACACCATTGCAGGCATTCAGTGCGCCTCCGCCGACGCGTGGCAGCGGTTTGAGTATTACTACCTGTCGCCCCCGTCGGCGGCGTTCGTGCGCGTCTCGGTGCGCTATTGGAACGGCGGTGATGCCTGGGTACACCTGGACGACCTGAGCATCGATGCAACCGGAGGCATCGTCTGGGACGCCTTTGTGCCCGTCTCAGGTCCGGTCGAACCGACGCCAACCGGTTTCACGCAGTCGGTCGACGTGCCCGGCGCGGCCCTGCACGTGGATGCGGCCACTACCGTGTCCGCCGGGAAGATCGACATCCAAGTCACCCTCGAGGACACCACCGTGCCCCCGGAGGATCGGCCGGTGCTGGTCTACTGGATCCTTCCAGTCTCGGCGGAGGGCTGGCAGTGGTGGGATGACCTGGACACCTCCCGAATCATCAATACCGGTACGGTGTACAGCAACACACACACCATCGCCAATCATGCCGTGGGTTGGTATCCGTATGCCGCAGTCAGCAACGCCCAATCCGGATTGGCCCTGGCCATCCCGATGTCAGAGCCGCTGGCTCAGCGGTTCGAGTGCGACACGAGCTCCGGCTTCCGCTCGCTCTGGGAAATCGGCCTCTCTCCGGTCACGACGAAGCTGGGAGCCAGCCGGGCAGATTTCTCATGCTCGTTGTACGCCATTGATGCGGCTTGGGGCTTTCGCTCGGCCACGGCCAGATACCACGCACTGTATCCGCAGTTCTTCCTGAAGCGGACGACGGCCGAGGGCTGCTGGGAGTGGCCGGTACACCCAAGCCAGGTACCCAATCCTCTGGACTTCGGCTGGGTGTATCACGAGGCCTACCCGATCGATGACCCCGCCGAGCGAGCTCTCTGCCAACAACTGGGAATCGGGATCTACCACTACGTTGAGCCCTGGCTGTTCTGGGACTCCTGGGGCGTGGTGCCCGAGAAACCCAGCTACGAGGAGCGCGTGGCGAGACTTGAGGCCTGGGCTGCTGCTCCTTCGGCCGGCTTCGTGAACTGGCAAGCGGCCGGTGGCGTGAACGACACGGGTCACCTGCTGCTCGGGGACGGGACATCGGTCGGCGCGGGCATGGCCACGCCGCAACTGCCCATACCGGGCGGAAGCCTCATTCGGCTTTCGTGGCAGGCGAAAGTGGCGAACACGGCGACACTCCAGATTCTCGGCGTGCGTGTCTACGACTCTTCGGGCATTGACATCACAGCGACAACGCCGCCGCCTGCGGGGTTCGGTTACTCGGGCACCTCGAAGTGCCATCACATCGCCGGGATCGCAAACAGCTCTCCGGATCTCTGGCAGCCGTTCACATACGACTACACCGTCACACCGGCCGCCGTGAGTATCCGCGTCTCGGTCCGTCACTGGACCGGCGGAGACCATTGGGTGCACATCGACGACCTCAAGGTCCAGAACGTCGGCTCGGGCATTGTCTACCTCGATTGGGACTTCACCGTTGACGGCGGCGGCTGGGTCGCAGCCCTCAACGCCGACTGGGAGAACCCCGAGAACCTCTGGAAGCGCGAGCAACGTCAAATCAGCGCCCAGGCGGTCATCAACTCCTCGCCGCTGGACGCCGATGGGCGGTACTTCATCGATCTGAGCTCTTACATCTGCCAGATGAGTGACGCGGGCGGATACAGCCAGGGCTGGCCGGTCAACTCCGATCCTGATCTTCCCCTGCCCAACACGTACCAACTCCAACTCGACAAGTGGGTGCGCTATCGCCTCGATGAAGCGGACGGCCTGTACATCGACTCGGTCACGACGACCTCCGGGTTGGGCAACTGGGAGAACCGCCGCCCCGACCACCTGGCAGTCAGCGATTCACCCCTGACATTCTCCTGGGCGGACGGCGGCGCCGCCCAACTCGCCCCACAAGCCCACGAGGAGTTCCTGCAGCCGGTAGGCGACGAGCTGCACGCCCAGGGTAAGCTAATGATGCTCAATTTGTTCCCGAGGGCGCTGCGCTTCCATGCTCACCAGGCGGACGTGCAAGGTTCGGAGGTTACCGAGCTCGTCGAAAACGCCGCCAGCAGCCGCGTCCGGCGGGCCCTGGCCGGCAAGCGGGTAGTCACCAATCTGCTGCAGTACAACTGGGACCTCCCCTACGCCAGTTCCGCCGAGGTTGAGGAGTACATTCGCGGGCAGCTCTTCTGGGGCTTCTTCCCGGGAATCAGTTCCATCGGCGGCCCGATGAACGGCGGCACCCCGGACCGCTACTTCCTTCACCCCGAGCTGTACGAGCGCGACCGGCCGCTCTTCCAGCACTACATCCCGGTGATCCGTGTTCTGGGCGAGGCCGGATGGGAACCGATCCAATACACGAACTGCACCCCCCCTGCCGAGACCGAGCGGTTCGGCGATTTCACCCGCTGGTTCGTTTATCTCACCGTGCGGGGGACCGGAGGCGCGGCCTACATGGGGCAGATATCGCTCGATCTGGCCGGCTGCGGCCTGCTGAACCCCGTCATGCCCGTGAGCGTCAGAGACGTTCGCACCGGGACAAAGCCGCCGGCGACACGAATGGGGCCCTCACTGACGGTCGATGTATCGATCGACGCCGGCAACGTGAGCGTGCTTCGATTCTGGGCTCTGCCGGTCGCACCGGACTTTGACATCGACGGCGATGTTGACCAGGAGGACTGCCTCACTTTCGCGTCGTGCGCATCCGGCCCGGGCATCGCCCATTCCGGCACCGAAGACTGCGACCAAGCCGACTTCGATCAGGACATGGACGTCGACCAGTCCGACTTCGCGATCTTTCAACGCTGCTACAGCGGAACCAACAACCCTGCCGATCCGGACTGCGCGGGCTGAGCGAATGATAACGGGTGCTGGCCGCCAGGACCTGCGCGGAAGACATGCGCCCTTTTCACTTCGGCCGGCCGTACCGTATGGAGGCTTCGTTGACGCCCGGAGAGCTTGGCGATAGCTTGGCGGTGCTGTGGAGAATCACCAAGTCAACTGAAGAAGTGAGGGTGTGAACATGATCAAAAGCATCAGTTACTGGTCTACGAAAGACGGTCTGGCCGGGAAGACGCCGATTGATGAGGCCTTGAAGGTGGTCAAGGAGGCCGGGTTTGCCGGCATGGAGTTGTGCATCGGCACCGACGGGGTGCTGACCACGACGACCTCCCAGGCCGAGTGCCAGGCCATTCGCAAGAAGATCGACGCATCGGGGCTGGTGGTCGAGACGTTGGCCAGCGGGATGTGCTGGGGCTTCAACCCGACGAGCAACGACCCGGCCGTCCGCGGCAAGTCCATCCAGTTGCACGCCGACGCCCTGCAACGGGCCGCCTGGCTGGGCTGCAAAGCCATGCTTTTTGTGCCCGGCGTGGTCAAGAGCCCCATCTGTCCGGACATCGTGCGCTACGACATCGCCATCGAGCGGGCCCGCGAGGGCGTCAAGAAGCTGCTCGACGTGGCCGAGAAGGTCAGCGTCGACCTGTGCGTCGAGAACGTCTGGAACGGCATGTTCTACTCGCCGCTGGAGTTCATCCAGTTCATCGATTCGTTCGGCAGCAAGCGATTGGGCGTCTACTTCGACGTCGGAAACGGCCTGGGCTACCACCAGCACCCGCCCCATTGGATCGAGCTGCTCGGCAAACGGATCAAGCGCGTGCACATCAAGGACTACAACCTGAACTTCAACTGGCTCGGGGCGTACTCCTTCTGCGATCTGGGCGCCGGTCAGGTGCCCTGGGCCAAGGTGATGGCCGCCCTGCGGAGCGTCGGCTACAACGCGACCCTCGTCGCCGAAATGATGCCCTGGGACCCCGGAATCCTCGCCCGCACCAGCGCGGCGATGGATGTGATTATGAAGATGTAGAAGGAAGCCGTTGTCTTCCTGCTCTCAGCGTTCAGTAATCAGGTTTCAGCTCGGGTGGCATGCCCACGGCTCTGCGTGGGCATGTACGTCAATAATCAACCGTCGCGAATTCCCTGGTGCTGTTAGCCGGATTCCCCCTCGTGAGGCCGACGCCCTCATAGGCCCTTGCTGGGGATTCATTGCCCCAGTTCCCGGCGTACCCGAGACCAGTAGGGAAGGGTGCGTCTGTTTGACGCTCCGGCGGGTCCGCCATTGTGGACCCTGGCGAGAGTCTTGACGTCCAGCCGCCGGAGTGCGTCGGGGCAATGCCGCTGCCAATAAGCCAGGATGACGCGTTCGGCATAGGCCGTCTTGCGGACCGACTCGTAGCGGCCGGGTACCCCGCTGTCGCGCCAATACGCCCTGCTGATCTGGTAGGGCCCCAGCGAACGGCCTCCGTCGCCGACCGCCCGGGCCGGGTCCGCATGTGTGCCCGTCTCGACTTGGCGGATCGCGTCGAGCAGGCTGGGAACGTCGACCGCCGCGGGCGAGGCGGCCGCCAACACGAACGGCATCAGCATTCCAGTAAACATCCTTGTACCTCCAAAACACTGACTGCCTGGTTGCCCGAAACGAACGGAAGCGTGCCGTGCGGTTGTCACGGGATTATTGCACCCACCCGCAACTTTTCCACTGGGTGGCAGAATATTACCGCGTCGCGCGGTCGTCGGTTCCGCGAAAGACGTGAGTTGACCGGATACCGTCAGGTCCTGCGATTCACTTTCACGGAACGCAGCCCAACCGGTCTCGGCCGCTGCGGCACCACAGTCCGGCCCGATCGCCCTCAACCTGCCTTAACCTCTGATTTGACCGGGCGCCTTGAGAAAATCGCGAATTCGCGGCCGGGCGGGCCATGTTGATTCCCAGTGCTGATAGACTCAGTGCCGCTGTGCACCAGCGCTCCACCCGCGGGGCACAGAATGGCCTCAGTACCGAGCATGCTACTGGTTTAGTATGACAGCGCTACGCCGTATTCATTCTTTTTGCCTTCCGGCGGCGGCTTTCGTATGAGGCCTCGTTCCGCCACTGGTAATACTCAGACCGTTCGATCAGTTCAGCATACGAGTGCCAGTGCCGGTT
>JAUCQB010000232.1 GCA_030372985.1 Phycisphaerae bacterium | reverse complement strand
GGCATCATCGACTCCCGCTGGTCGCTCTCGCCCCGCGACCCCGACGCCCCGGCATGGGGCGACGTCTACAACAAGGATCGCGAGGACCTCAAGATGTCGGTCTTCGCCGCCCAGATTGACCGCATGGACCACGGCATCGGCCGCATCGTCGAGAAGGTGCGTGCCCGCGGCATCGAGAAAAACACCCTCATTCTCTTCCTCTCCGACAACGGCGGCTGCGCCGAGAACCTCGATGAAGGCAAGCCCGGCGCCCCCATCGGCACAATCGACTCGTCGATCGGCTACGGCCCGCCCTGGGCCAACCTCAGCGACACGCCCTTCCGCCGCTTCAAGCGCATGGCTCACGAAGGCGGCATCGCTGCCCCGCTGATCGCCTGGTGGCCGTCGGTCATCACCCGAGGCGGACAGATCACCCACCAGGTCGGGCACGTAATCGACCTGCTGCCGACAATCCTCGACGTGGCGGGTACCGGATATCCGAAGTCTTTCCAGGGCCGAGACATCCGACCCGCCGACGGCCTGAGCCTGCTGCCTGTCTTCCAGGGCCGCCGGCGTGAAGGCCACGAATTGCTCGCGTGGGAGCACGAAGGCAATCGCGCCGTGCGCTGCGGCCGATGGAAGCTCGTTTCTCACTTCCCCGGCCCGTGGGAGCTGTATGATCTGGAACTCGACCGCACGGAACTCCACAACCTGGCCGACAAGATGCCCGACAAGGTCCGCGAGCTGGCGGATCGCTACGAGGCCTGGGCCCGCCGCTGCAACGTCGTGCCCTGGGAGACCATTCCACGCCGCGCCCGCCCCAAAGCCGATAAAACCTATCTCGAACAAGACCGGCCCAAGGAGCCGGTGGTCATCAAGCCCGGCGAGCCCCAGTTGTTTGTCGACGATTGGGTTCTCGACTCATCGCTGAGCCTCATGCGCACGCTCCACCGACCGATCAAGGATAACGGCGGCGAGACCCCGGTCATCGCGCCACCCGAGGGAGAGAGAACCCTCACAGCCAAGGGCACGATTCTGTTTGACCCGCGGCTCAAGTCGCATGTGATGCTCTGCAAGGCCCTGCCCTCGACGAGGATCTATCGGTACACTTCGTCGGACGGGCTGACCTGGAGCGGAAGCGGCCTGATCGAGCTTGATGACCGCCACCCGGTGACCGGCCGTCGCGAAGAGCGGCAATACGCCGGCATGCACTGCTTCTTCTACGACGCCGCGGACGCCGCATTCCCCTACAAGGGCTGGGTCTTCTTCGGTAACTGGGGCAATGAGCACGAGGGTGTGTACTACATCAACTCCGCTGACGGGATCCACTGGCAGCGCGGCCCTTTGGTCGTCCAGGGATACGCCGGGCCCGGC
>JAUCQB010000231.1 GCA_030372985.1 Phycisphaerae bacterium | reverse complement strand
GCAGAGGCCGGGGAGCTTTCCGCAGCAGGGTTATCAGCAGCAAGGGTATCCGCAACAGGGGTATCCGCAGCAGGGTTATCAGCAGAATCCTGACCAGCCGGGGTTTCAGCAGCAGAGGCCGGCGGGGGTTGAGTTTCGGCAGT
This sequence comes from Phycisphaerae bacterium, assembly GCA_030372985.1. Lineage (GTDB taxonomy): Bacteria > Planctomycetota > Phycisphaerae > UBA1845 > PWPN01 > JAUCQB01. The sequence continues at coordinate 1,407 of JAUCQB010000231.1, read as the reverse complement.
GTTTCAAGTGCAACTATGAGGCGGTGACGGGTGAGGGGCCGTGTCCGCGGTGCCGGTGCCCGAAGTTTTTGACGGCGGGGAGCATCAGGACGCGGGGCGGCATCCTGGTGGCGCTCGGGCTGTTTCTTGCGGGGCTGATGGGAGTGATCGCGCTGGTGGTCGGAGCGTTGATCTGGGGGCAGGCGGCGAAAGACCCGGCGACGGCGAGACGGCTGACGGAGGAAGCGGATGTCTGGCTGGTGGTGGGGCTGATCTTTGCGGCGGTGATCGCGTTTGGCTTGCACTGCGTGATATCAGGTGTGTGGATGCTCGCCTTCGGCAAACGCAACCGAATGACGGTATGGGTGATGTGGCTCCTGCTCGGGATGATATTCGTATTTGGGGCGGTGTTTCGGTTCCTGACCTAGTGAATAGTAAATCGTAAATCGGGAATAGAAAGAAGGCAGGAGCGGGTTACCGTGTCCTGCCTTTTTTCGGATCGATGGGAATCGTGTAACCGCCTGTTACCACAGGCGGTTCTGACTAGAGGGCATCGTGGGCCCGCCTGTTACCACAGGCGGTTCTGACGACGATTTACTATCCGACGTCTACGGCGTCGATCTGGGCTTTTTGGAGTTTGCCGGAGTAGTCGACGTAGAGGGATTTCCATTCGCTGAAGATGTCGAGGACCTGGATGCCGGCTTCGCGGTGGCCGTTGCCGGTGCCTTTGGTACCGCCGAAGGGCAGGTGGACCTCGGCTCCGATGGTCGCCGAATTGACGTAGCAGATGCCGGTGTAGAGTTCCTGCATTGCGTAGAACGCCTTGTTCACGTCCTGGGTGTAGATGGCGGACGAGAGGCCGTACTTGACGCCGTTGACGATGTCGATCGCCTCATCGAGCATGGAGAACGGGATGACGCTGGTGACCGGGCCGAAGATCTCTTCCTGCTCGATGCGCATGCCGGGCTTGACGTTGGTGAAGACGGTGGGCTCGATGAAAAAGCCCTTGCCGTAATCGCCCTTGGTCAGGCGATTGCCGCCGGTCGCGAGCGTTGCCTTGTCCTCATTTTTGCCGATCTCGATATAGCCGAGGATCTTGTCCATCGCCTGCTGGTTTATGACCGGGCCGACCTCGGTACGCGGGTCGAGGCCATTGCCGACGCGAAGCTGCTGTACCTTTTCGACCAGCTTTGCGACGAACTTTTTATAGACCTTTTTGTGAACGACGAGACGCGACGACGCGGTGCAGCGTTGGCCGCTGGTGCCGAAGGCTCCCCAGAGCGAGCCCTCGACGGCGTTGTCGATGTCGGCGTCGTCCATGATGATGATGGCGTTCTTGCCGCCCATCTCGAGCGAGACGAGCTTGTTGTCGCGGGCACACTGTTCGGCGATGATGCGGCCGGTGTCGGTCGAGCCGGTGAAGGAGAT
>JAUCQB010000230.1 GCA_030372985.1 Phycisphaerae bacterium | reverse complement strand
TTCGGAACTCGTCGGCAGCGTCAGATGTGTATAAGAGACAGGAATAGGGTCGCCACATTCGCGGTGCGAGCCTATAGTAGAACTGCGTCGGGAAACTCAATTCGTTCTGCTCAGGTCTGGAGGGTATGAGTCATGCGGCATCTGTCTACAAAAATGGTTTGTGTAGTCTGCCTGGTCGCCTTAGTCAGCGCGCTGACGGCCGAGGGAGCATCCTTGCAGCTCTCCATCGGGATTCGTGAAACCAACAGCGCTGGCACGATTTTCGGCGACGGTGGCAGCTCCGGCGGCATCGAGTGGGTCAATCGCGATGGTCAGACGCTGATCGCTGATGGAACCTGGCAGCTCTTCACCTTTACTCCTGCCACCGACCCATTGCTGGCGTTTGCAGGTACGACCGCGAATTCGATGCTGGAACCCGGTCACGAGTGGGCCGTGCTGGAGCACATTCGCATACTCAACGATATGGGCGTGACCGATCCGGTCCGGTTGTGGATCGATGACGTGACGAACACCGTCGCCTCCGGGCCGGTGGTGCAGGATTTCGAGGCTGCCGCCCTTGACGCGGAGGTTATGTTTCAGGAACCCGGCTTTTCGGGATCGACCGCAAGCAACCTACTGCCAGGCAGCATGACGGCCGTCTCCAACAGCATGGCCAATTCCGGGTCGCAGTCCCTTCAGACTGATTTCCAATTCGTTGACGGCACTCCCACGCGATGGGTACGACTGACGACATTCGGGACTCCTAATCAGCCCAATCCGCGGGTTCGAATCATCGAGCCGGGCGCGCCCACCCCGACCATTTCCTTCTACGCCAAGGCGATGGTCATACCCGAGCCGGGCTCCCTGCTGTTGGCATGTGGTCTGAGCCTCGCCGTGGTTTATAGGAGACCACGTCGATAACCGGGCAGAAAAGCCGTCGGTAATCGGGGGACACCATACTTATTTGGTAATAGGGGGACACCATACTTATTTCGCTGCTCACCTTGGTTTCAGGCACAGCGGTCGCTTTGGGGTCAGAGGGTCGCTTTTCGCTGCTCACCTTGGTTTCAGGCACAGCGGTCGCTTTGGGGTCAGAGGGTCGCTTTGGGGTCAGAGCGCATTTAGCTACTAGGGGTCGCTTCTAGGGGTCGCTTTGGGGTCAGAGCGCATTTAGCTACTAGTGTGGCCCGGAAGAACGCATGGGCGCGGAACACGGGACAGGTTCGTTTTTGAGTTCGGTGTCATTCCCACCTGGGCGGTCAAAGGGGACGCAGCTCTTTTTCTCGGGGCGGTCAAAGGGGACGCAGCTCTGTGTCTCGGGTGGTAGACGCCTCCTCAACATGGTACGCTTGCCTTGGTGATCTCTGCGACTCTGCCTGAGGATCGAGCACGGGCGGGCCGGCAGCCAGTGGCACCGGGCGAGAGGAAGGGCCGACGAGGGCGTCGGTCCCACTTGGACGTCGAAACGGGGACGGGACGTCGAAACAGGGACGGGGACGTCGAAACAGGGACGGACGTCGAAACAGGGACGTAGCTAGTTTTCTGGGAGCTGTGGGCCCCTCAACAGAGCTCGGGGCAAGCATTCAGCGATCAGCTATCAGCAGTCAAAGGGGTGCTGTGTTACCGCAGTGGACGCAGCGGCTCGCGGAGGTGCGTGCGAACGTTCAGCCTTGTTCTTGCGACTTCTCGCGTTTGTGTGACCATCCCCGGCTCACAGTTTTTGAGCGCCCGCAGATCACGCAGATTGACGCGGATAAACCCCGGCGTTGCACACGGCAGCGCCGGGGAATGCGGAATTGTGAATGTGGAATTGAGAATGGGCCGTGTTGTGCCGTAGCCCATGAACCTCACCACCGGTGAACTCCGGAAGTGGCGATGATTCGGCACAAAACGTCCGATCCAGGCATGCTTCTCTGCACGCCTGCGGGGATTCTCGTGCAACTGGGGGGTTGACGAAGCTGTCAGCACTCAGTGATTAGCGATCAGCCCCACGCGACCGGCGATCGGTCTGGTTGGGTATGTAGCGATGCTTCAACCGTGAAATCATTGCATTGCGATCTTCCTCGAGCGGTTGGTCAGGACCGACGCGCGAGGATAGAATGGCGCAAGGGTTTTACCTCGACGGGGTGCTGGCGGCATGACTGACAAGGGCAGCGTTCTTCTGGAGCGCGTCACGCTGATCTTGATCGGCTTGATCTTGGCGTATTTCCTCGGGCTGCGTCTGGACTGGCTGCCGCTGTTCTGGGGGGCCACCTTTCTGCTGATCGCTGCCATGCTTGTGCTTGCCAACGTGTTCTGGTGGGCGTGGGTTGATCGACAGCTTCGGAGCCCCAACCCCGGTCCCCGATCCCCGACCTGCCGGCGCTGGTTGCGGTTGGGCTGGGGTGGGTTCATGCTCGCGATGCTCTCGCCGCTATTCCTCATGCTGTCCGGTCTTCGGAGTTCTTGGGATGCCTATCCGCTTGCCCTTATCGAGTTGATTATGGTCTGGCACCTGCTGATGGTTCTCCTGGTAACGCTGTGGGCACCGTTGGCGGGCCTGCGGACGGCGTTCCGGAGAGTGCGATCCGCGTCGGTGGCCTCGGTGCCGACCCAAGAGAGCGCGAACCCGTCGCGGCGGGAATTGCTCCTGCGAGCAATCGCAGCGGCACCGATCATCGTCGCCGGTGGGTCTCTGGGCCTGGCCGTATGGCAGAGGGGGCGGTTCAGAGTGCGCCGCGTGTCCCTGCGAATGCCGCGGTTGCCGGATCGGCTGCGCGGGCTGACCTTCACGCACATCAGCGACCTGCACGTCGGGCGGCTGTTTCGGCCGGAGCACTTGTCGCGCTTGGTCGATACCGTCAATCAGCTCAAGAGCGATATCATCGCGGTGACCGGCGACCTCGTTGACCACTCCGCTGACTTCATGCTTGCCGCGTGTGACGCCCTTGCCCAGATGGATTCACGCTGCGGGCGATTCGTGGTGATCGGCAATCACGATCTGATTGACTCGCCCCAGGAAGCGGTGCGAGAACTCGATCACCGCGAGCCGTTCTTTCTGATGGACCGCATGCTCCCGCTGCTGATCGACGGTGAAACGATCCAGATCGCCGGTCTGTTCTGGTCTCGTTACGACGAAGCGAGAGGGCTGGACCCGGGTCATGCAGGCAGAGTCGCCAACACCCTGGCGGGCGCAGACTCGAACCGGTTCACCATAGCCCTGGCCCATCATCCGCACGCATTCGACCCGCTGGCCGACCGTGGTGTGGACCTGACGCTGGCCGGGCACACCCACGGAGGCCAATTGATGCTCACACCGCCAGGAACTCGCACGCCGATCGGCGGCGGCAGTCTGCTGTTCCGCTATATCTGGGGCGAGTACCGGCGAGGCGAATCTGTCTTACAGGTGACCTCGGGCGTGGGCAACTGGTTCCCGGTGCGGATCAATGCTCCGGCAGAGATTGTGCAGTACCAGCTAGTATAAGGGTAGAGCCTTCTGGTGTCTAAAAGAGCCATAAAGAAGTAAAGCAGCCACAACCGCCGTGCTTGCCAGGAATCACGGTCTTCAATCGTCGCAACTGACAACTGAGAACTGACGACTGGCCACTACTTCTTCGCCTTTCCCTGCGCAGCCACGGCGGCCATCGCCGCTTTGACCTTTTCCGGGTCGCCGAGGTAGTAGCTCTTGATCGTTTTGAGATCCTTGTCCAGCTCGTAGACCAGCGGCATGCCGGTGGGAATGTTCAGCTCGACGATGGCCTCGTCGCTGACGTTGTCCAGGTACTTGACCAGCGCTCGCAGGCTGTTGCCGTGGGCGGCGATCAACACCCGCTTGCCAAGCTTGACCGTCGGGGCGATGACGTCGTGCCAGTAGGGCAGGAAACGCGCGACCGTGTCCTTCAGGCACTCGGTCAGCGGCAGAACGCCCTCGGTCAGGTCCGCATAGCGGGGGTCGTTGCCCGGGTAACGCGGATCGGTCTTTTCCAGCGGCGGCGGGGGGGTATCGTATGAGCGCCGCCAGATCTTGACCTGGGCCTCGCCGAACTTCGCGGCGGTCTCGGCCTTGTTCAGCCCCTGCAGGGCCCCGTAATGCCGCTCGTTCAGACGCCACGAGCGGTACACCGGGATCCACATCAGGTCCATCTGGTCCAGGGTGATCCACAGCGTGCGAATCGCCCGCTTGAGCACCGATGTGTAGGCCACGTCAAAGGTGTAGCCTTCCTTCTTGAGCACCACCCCGCCCTCGGTGGCCTCCTTGATCCCGGCCTCCGACAGGTCCACGTCGGTCCAGCCGGTGAAACGGTTCTGCTTGTTCCAGTCACTCTCGCCGTGCCGCAGCAATACGACTTTGTGCATCGATCGTCTCCATGAGCTATCAGTTGCCGCCACGTGTGCGGCGTCATCCACGAAGCCCGATATTCTACAGATTTCGGGTCCATTGCCAAATGGGGACGGCAACGCACGGCCTCGTTAGACACGAGAGCCGTCGAGCGGTCTCACGTTGGCAAAGATCAGGTGAGCCGGAGTTCAACGGATGGAGGCGGCCAGAAGCTCGTCTTCGATGTGGCGAGCGATGTATCGCGTTTTGAGAATTCTCAACCGGCGGTTGAGAAAACTCAAATCGCCGCATCGGCGCCTGCCGTAGGTCAGTTCGGCCCGGAGGTTAGTTCGGGTAGATCAGGTACTTCTGGCGCACGCTTCTGAAGCGGTTGAGAGGGCCGCGCCAGCCCGCCGGCAGCGTCGTGGGCGTTTCAGCGCTCTTCAGGTTGTCTAGTGTTTCGGCGTTGGCCAGCAGATTGATGACCTTGTCGATCTCGAACGCGGAGCCGAAGAGTCTTTTCAGATGCCAGGCGATGGTCAAACCCGACTGAACCATGCGGATGTTCTGCCGGTCAGTGACGAGCACGTAGACGCCCTGGCATTTCTGCTTGGCGAACTTGCTCGACGTGGGAGTGAACTCGATGGGGATGAACCGCAGCCCCGGCAGGCCGGCTTCGTTGAGGGCCGCGGCCAGCTTTTGACCGTCGATCCATGGAGCCCCGAACAGTTCGAACGGTTGATCCGTACCGCGGCCGACCGAAAGGTTGGTCGCCTCCAGCAGGCAGATCGCGGGGTAGAGGGTCGCCTGCGTGAGATTCCGCATATTCGGCGAAGGATTGACCCACATCAGGCCGGTTTCGTCCCACCACATCGACCTCCGCCAGCCCTGGAGCTCCACCACCGTCAGGTCGCAGTTGATGTCGTACTCGACGTTGCACATGCGGGCCAGCTCGCCGAAGGTCATGCCGTGAACCACCGGCAGCGGGCCGTAAGCGGTGAAGCCGTACCGCTCCTTGTCGGCGATGGGACCGTCGACGATCATGCCCGTGATGGGGTTGGGCCGATCAAGCACTACCATCTTGAGCTTGTGCTTGGCGGCCGCCTCAAGAGCGTAGCCAAGTGTCGCCGAGTAGGTGTAAAACCTCGCCCCGACATCCTGGATGTCATAGACCAGTGTGTCCACGCCTTCCAGCATCTCCGGTGTCGGTCGCCTCGTCTCACCGTACAGGCTGTACGCTTTCAGGCCCGTCTCCTTGTCCACCGTGTGACCGACCTTCTCATCGAGCGCGCCGTACAGCCCATGTTCGGGGGAGAACAGCTTGACCAATTTGACCTCCGGGGCCTTGAACAGCAGGTCGACGGTTCGGTTCCCCTCGCGGTCTCGCCCGGTGTGATTGGTGATCAGGGCGACGTTGCGTCCGGCCAGCAGTCTGAAGCCGTCCCGCTTGAGGACATCGATGCCGCAGAGCACGTCTGCCGGTGGGCCGAAGGCTTTCCCGGTAATCGCGGCAGCCACGGTCGTCGCCACCTGGCGCCGCAGGTCGGTGACCGTTCCCTTGTCATCGGGATGAACGCGGTTGGTCAACAGGATCACGTAGCAGTCATGGGTCGGATCGATCCAGTAGCTCGTGCCTGTGTAGCCGGTGTGACCGAAGGTCGTCCCCGCCTGGAAGAGGTCGCCCCGGGCCGACGAATAGCCCGTGCTGATGTCGAAACCGTAGCCTCGACAACCGGTCCCGCCGGGCAGGCACCGCTGGACGGCCATGGCTTCGACGGTCATCTCCGAGAGAATCCGTGTTTTGCCGAGCACGCCCTTGTTTAAAATCATTCGGCACCAGCGCGCGAGGTCTTCGGCCGTGCTGAACAACCCGGCGTGGCCCGCGACACCGCCCAGGGCCCACGCCCGCGGGTCGTGTACCTGGCCTTGCATCCACTTGCCGTCTCGTTTCTCCGTGGGGGCGCAGCGCGCCCGCAAGGTTTCGGGCGGGCAATACATGGTGTCCTTCATGCCCAGGGGCAGGAAGATCTCTTCCCGGGCGAACTGGTCGATTGGCCGGCCGTCGATGATTCTCACCAACTCGCCGAGCACGATGTAGCCCACATCGCTGTAGCGGAAGTCAGTGCCCGGCGGGTAGACAGGCGCCAGGTTCCAGATACGTTCCCATGCCTTGGCAGGTCCGTCGGCGTAGTCTTTCATCGGATTGTCGGGGACGAAGCCCCCGCGGTGCAGCAGCAACTGTTCGACGGTGACCTTCTCCTTGCCGCCGGCTCCAAACGCAGGGATGTGCTTTGCGACCGCGTCGGCCAGGCTCAGCTTGCCGCGTTCGACGAGAATCATGACCGACGTGGCGCACGCCACGGTTTTGGAGATCGAGGCCATGTCGAAGATCGTGTCCGTTGTCATGGGTACAGGCTGCGGGTCGGCCGTCCGCAGACCATAGGCCTTGAAATAGACCGTCTTGTCGCCTTGTCCGACCAGCAGGACCGCGCCCGGAAGTTCTTTTCGCCCGATGGCCTCATCCACCAGCCGATCCGTGGCCTGCATCTTCTCGAGGTTGAATGAAACCCGGCCATTGGCCACGGCCGTTGCCACCAGCAGACTCGTCGTCAGAAGCCTGTATCCAAACACCACTATTGTCCTACCTTTCCATGTGAGCCGTGCGAAGCCGCAATCATGTGACTGCCAAGACAGCGGGATTGTATCCGTGGACCTCCGAGAAATCGACTCGCTTGCCGGTTCCCTGACCGGGCCAGTGGGCAGTAAGGTTGGGCCGGCCAGGAAAGACTTCCTGACGTTCGACCCCATCCCCATCCCCATCCCGGTCAGATGAGCGGTCAGGTACTCGGCCATCGGTTCCTCGGTCCGGGCACGATTGGCCAGCTCGGCTGTCTGCCGACAACACCGGGGATCCGCACCCTGTCAGCCGGCAGTCCAGAGACGCGCTCCTGCTCTTGCCTGGTAAGCTATCGCATAAGTCGGTGATCCGTCCCTTGTCCTATGTCACTTCGATGAATTCCAGGTCGTCGGTCTTCAGGTCCAGCAGAGCGACCGTTGGCACGCGAACGCGCTGAAGCGCACCTGGGTTGACGATCCGCATATCGCCGGCGCGGCTGTCATGTGGCCGATGGGTATGCCCAAAGAGTAGATAGTCAAAGCCGGCCTGCTTGTAGGCCTCGGCAAATCGTTTCTCGTTCCCATGGAACACCCCGATCCGCTTGCTTTCGATCCGCAGATCCAGAGGGCCGTCCGGCCAGGGCAACCCCATTGACTCGACCTGAGCCCGCCACGTGGGCTCAGGAGAATCCGTATTTCCCCAGACGAACCAACACCGTCGCCCGACAAACTCCTCCAGGACGTGGAGACCCCCAATGTCCCCGCAGACGATGAAGGCATCGGCCCCTCGTGCGTCGAGCAAGGCCAGCGAGCGACGAACCATGGCTGCATTGCCGTGCGGGTCAGAAAGGATGCCAAGCCTCATTCCCGGTCTTGCCTCCGAGGAGAAACCTCGCATCATCCGCGGCTGGTCCTATCACAGTCGCCAGTTTCTCGCGAGGGCACCCCATTATGGCCATCTGGTCGATGCTGACCAGTGGCCGAGGAGGCGACTCGGCCGGTCCAAGTGTCACACTTGGCGGGTATTTGCGTCACTGGCCGTCTGGGCTTAGCATAGATCGGCTCAAGATGAGCCTCACGGGATAGGACACGAGGAAAACGACTGCCGGTTGCCGGCCCTTGAGACGACGAGACCCATACGGATGTTTGCTGTTATCACGGACATACATTCCAACATCGAGGCACTTGAGGTCGTGCTGGCCGATATTGATCGCCGAGGCATCAAGACGATCGTATGTCTTGGCGACATAGTGGGATACGGCGCTAACCCCAAGGAGTGTATCGACCTGATCATGGAGCGGGCGCAGTATTGCATCTGCGGCAACCACGACGCAGCCGTTTTCTATGAACCCTTCAATTTCAATATCGGTGCCGAGCGGGCCTGCTACTGGACCCGCCAGGTACTGGAGGAAGAGCCGAACAAGGCCTTCCGAGATCGGCGCTGGGAGTTCCTCGGCAAGTTGCCCCCGCGTCTGGTCTACGAGGGGATGCTGTTTGTTCATGGCTCGCCACGGCGGCCGGTGAACGAGTACCTGTTCGGCGACGACGTCTACTCCAACCCGGCCAAGCTGATGGCTAATTTTGAGCGGTTTAACGAAGTGGCCTGCTTCGTCGGGCACACCCACGTGCCGGGCGTTTTTGTGGACGACCCCTATTTTGAGTCGCCGGGCGAATTGGCGGAACCCGGTGTCTACGAGATTGCCGAGGACGACAAGGTGATCATCAATGTCGGCAGCCTGGGGCAGCCCCGCGATCGCGACCCGCGGGCCGCCTACGGGATTGTGGACGAGGGGCGAGTGGAGTTCGTCCGGCTGGAATACGACGTTGAGAAGACCGTCCATAAGATTCTGACGACGCCCGATCTGGATGATTTCCTTGGGCACCGCCTGCTGGAAGGGCGATGATCGAGCAGACGGCGGGGTGGCCCGCGCCGGTTGCCGCCGGGCCGGGCGGTTGGTGAGGCCGCCGGTTGCCTCGGCGCAGGCGTGCCCGGCTTCTCTGCCCCCCATGCCATAACTGGAAAGGGAACGATGGAAACGCGACGAATGATTTCCGCCATGCTGGCCGCCATCGCGGTCTTCTATGCGTGGTTGCTCATCGCGAGAGTCATCTGGCCGCACCCCCCGCAGCCGGCGACGCAGCCCGCGGCGGCGGTCGATCAGGTCTCGAGCCGGCCCGCGCCTGCGGGTACCGCCCCATCCGCGGTTGCTCCCGCCAGCGCTCCATCGAGTCGACCGGTCTCCGACGAGGCCGTGATCACTCCCGCATCGGACACCAGACCGCTGGTCCTCGGCGCTGCCGCACCGGACAACCCCTTCCCGATGGAGATGACCATTGAGCCATCGGGAGCCGTCGTGTCGAGAGTTCGTCTTCGCGGCCACTACCAGACGGTGGAGAAAAAGGAGCCATATTCCCTGCTCGAGCCCGTCGAGGTGGTGGATCAGTCGGGGCGGCTGCGCGTGGTACGTTCCTTCCCGACGACGGTGCGGGTGATGAATCCCGCTCTTGACGTGCCGCTGGATGAGGCGATCTGGAAGATCGAGTCGCACACCGAACAGCGGGTCGTATTCAGTGCCGACGTCAGCACCCCGGATGGCAAGCCACTCCTGCGCGTGTTCAAGATCTATAAACTTGCCCCACAGGAGGTCAAATCGCGCACCTCGGATGCACAGATGTCTCTCAGATTCGAGAACCTTCTCGACCAACCGATTCAAATCATCGTGACCCAGCAGGGCCCCATCGGTTTCCGGAAGGAGGATCTGCGAAGCGAGGATCGGAAGGTCATCGGAGCCTTGTGGCGCAACGGCGCCGTGACGTCGAAGCTTCACCCCCGCGCCGATGTGCTCAAGCACACCCAGATCGAGTTGGGTTCGGACATCAAGGAGGGCACTCGAATCGCATGGGTGGCCGAAGGAAACAGGTATTTCGGCTGCATCATGGCCCCGGCCGGGCGCGACGACGGCAACGTTCCGTCACGATTCACGCGGGCCGAGGCGGTCGTCTTTGCCCCACAGGTCAAGGACGATACGCAGATCGAACGGCAGGACCTGGCGTTCCGGTACATCACCGAGCCGATCAGCATCCCAACCGGTGGGGCGAGCGAGCTGGCCTTCGATCTCTATATGGGCCCGAAGTCCAAGCGCATTTTCGAGTCGGTGGAGACCTATGCTCAGCGGTCATACTACCAGGTACTCAGCGGCGAGTTCGCCTGGTGTACGCCGGGCTGGCTCGTCGGCCTGATGATGGTCTTGCTTAACGGCGTCTACGCCATCTGGCCCCACAACTACGGTCTCTCGATCGTTGTCCTGGTTTTGGTGGTCAAAGCCATTCTCCACCCGCTCTCGGTCAGGGGCCAGGTCAACATGCAGAAGATGCAGAAAAGCCAGGCCCGGCTGAAACCCAAGATGGATGCCCTCAAGGAGAAATACGGCAACGATCGCGCGCGCCTGAATCAGGCCATGGCCGAGCTCATGAAGGAGGAGGGGGTCAACCCGGCGGGCCAGATGCTGACCTGTTTGCCGATGATGATCCAGATCCCCATCTGGGTGGCCTTGTGGACCGCCTTGGGCTACACGGTCGAAATGCGCCACGCGCCGTTCGACGGATGGTGGATCAAGGATCTCACCCAGCCGGACGAGTTCATGAGACTCTTCGATCGGCCGGTGAGCATACCCGTGCTCGGCTGGTTGCTCGGCGGGCCGGTGCAGTACCTGAACCTCCTTCCGATTCTCCTGGCCGTCACCCAGGTCCTGCAAACCAAATTCATGCCGCGCGGCAGCACCGCCCAGACACCCGGCGCGAAGCCCGACCAGATCGAGCAACAGCGCAAGATGATGATGTTCATGAGTGTGTTTTTCATGTTCATCCTCTACAACGCTCCCAGCGGCCTGACGCTGTACATCATGGCCAGCAACATCTTCGGCATCATCGAGCAGTGGCGCATCCGCCAGCACCTCGCCGAGTTCGAGGCCCGTAGCGAGGCCGCAAAAGCACACCCGGGATTCCTGAGGCGGCTCTTGTCGAAAGCTTTCGGCGGAGACGGCGAGCGCAGATCGTGGTTCCACTCCAAGTGGCAGGAACTGCAGAAAGAGGTCGAAGAGGCCAAGCGCGTCCAGAGCCAGAGGGGCAAAGGAAAGAGATAACCGCGTGGCAGGCCGGGGCTCCACTCTGCTTGTTTGATCTTTGCGAATCGCCGGACTCTGCCTGCGTTTACTCCGCCTGTCCGGCCTCGGTAAGCTCGAGTCGAGCTTGGATGGTACCGTCGCCGGTCAGCTCCATCCGGATGATGCCGAACACGGGTGCCGCAGCGCTGACCCACGTCCGCCGGACGTAGCTCACCCCCTCATCCGTCCAGCGATCCTCATAGAGAATGGCATCCCAATCGCGGCCGACCGCCCGGCTTGTGGTACGGCTGATCTGGCGACGCCCGTCGGCCGGTGGTTTCCATGCCAGCGGGTCGGAAGTCCGCAGGTCCTCGCGTTCGGCCGGCATACCCAGCAAACGCCCGTCGAGGGTCACGCGCACCTCGGTCTTTACCCGTGTCATACCCGCCTCCTTGACCCGGTAGTGCAGCGTCTGTGAATCCAGGGCCTGATAGACCGCCCATTCGCCGACTCTGGCGTCAGTCAGCGGTTGGAAGGGCTGTATGCTCGCCGGTTGCGTGGTGCCGGCGGCCGGCATGGTCGCGGGCATTGTCTCCGGTGAGTTCATAATGCCGGCCCCGGTCGAAGCGGGGTTTTCCGGCGGCGGTTCGGAGTCGGCCGCGGCCGGCGGCGGTGCGACGTGCTCGACACGCGGGCTGGGCGTCGCCTCATGTTCGCTCGAATCGTCGCACCCGCAGGCCCACAGTCCCGCGGTCATCGCCAGGCAAAAGCACTTGATCGCACGCGCCATGGACAGTTTGTAACCGGCAGGGCTATCGCAGGCAACTGCTGGATTGGATGAAGGCAAACCTCGGGTGAAGCTGCATCAGTTTGCAGCCGGCAGGCTTTCTTCGCCGTCATCGTCCTACGGATTCACGACAGCCGGCAGCGTGGCCGGGATGGGGTTGTGCGACGGGGGCATGGCCCGCGGCGGGCGCGTCGGCTGGCTGGTGGGCAGATGTTCTGACTCGGCCGTCTCTGTCAGCACGAAGCGGGCACTGAACGTCTTTGGATACCGGTAAATGATTCGTTCGTAACCCGCCACGTACGCCTTCCATGCCTCGATGAGCTGCCGATGCCCGTCCGTCAACTCGGGCTCCTGAGGCGCCGAGAGTTCCAGCCGCCGCCAGATGGTGTCTCGCGTGCGGTTCTTGGTGGCGACCAGATTGTACAGGTCGCGCGTGCCCTTAAACGAACGCAGGGCGTCGGACGCCGCCAGGTTGAACCCCGTCCGCAGTTCGGCCGTCGTGATGGGGCATTGGACACTCGCTCCGTGGTCGTCGGTTTCATGTACCAGCGTAATTCCCATCTCAGGCGGGTCAGACACGCGCAATGTGATCTGGCACAGTTCGGCAACTTTCCACCTGCTCTGCAGCCCCGCGCCGGAGTCGCCCGGTAGGGGCCAAGGCAGCGGCAGGTCATTCACCGCGAGAATCCGTCTTTCGTCATCCGTGATCTGCGCGAGCGTGGTTGACGTTTGCCCAGCCTGTCCTTTAATCCGGGCCGTGCCTTCGGTCCAGTCCAGATCAATGATCGCTTGAATGGGTTCGGCGCCCCATGCCCGCAGCAGCGTCGCCGCTCCGAGAATCGTGCCGTGAAAGGTCGGCGTCCGGCCGTCGGTGGTCAGCCAGTCTTCGCCTGGATATGTGCGTCCTCGTTGTCTGGCGGCCGAAGACTCGGAAAACCAGTCAGCGAAACCCGCCGGGGGATTGGCTACGGCGATTTCTCTCATCGCGGCTGCGTATTTGGCCAGCGTCTCGTTGTACCGGATCACTTCGAGATCGGCGACCGCCCGTTGTCCGTCGCGAAGCACTCGCGTCCTCGTACCCCGTTCCTCCTCGACGCAGGGCGGCGACATCAGCCAAACCCTGGCCCCGGCCTCCTGGCAGCTTCGCACGATCTTCGTGAGGTCCCGACGTGTCGCCTCCAATCGACCGGGGACGAAACCAAGATAGCCGGCGTCATTCATTCCCAGGCAGACGACCACCACCGTGGGCTTGTGGCTGAGGACGTCACGTTCAAGCCGCCAAAGGGCTCGTGCCGCCGTGTCACCCGTCCAGCCGACCGAGATGTACCGGATCGGTCGTGGACCGTCCGATTGTGCACTGCGATGCAGTTCGGGATAGCGCACTGTCAGGAATGTCTCAACCAGTTGCGGAAAGTTCGGGCGATTGGCTCGCCGGGGGTCGGGTGTCTCGGTCAACTCGTCGCCCAGGAAAACCACCACCTCGCCCTGGCGAAGGGCTAGGCGGCCGGGCGATGCCGGCGCTGTCGACGGCGCCGGAGCGGCAGCGGTCGGCGGTGTCGGGGCGGAAGCAGTGGCCGGGATCGATGCCGGCAGTGCCGGCGGGACGGGCGACGAAGCAGTGGCCGCAGCGGTGGCCGGCGCGGATGCCGGGGCAGGACCCGGTGGCGGAGCGGGACTTGTTGCCGGCGCAGGCACTGGCGCTGTGGTCGGCGCCGACGCGGCGGCGGCAACCGGTGCCGATGTGCTCGAAGCCGGTTGGGCTGACGACGTCGCGGCGAGTATCGCCAGCAGAATCACGGTTGCGCCGAAAACAAGCCTCATGACCGTCTGGCCTCACGGCTGCCAATTACTGAAATACGCCGGTGGCGAGCACCTTCATCTGCCGAACCGCTTCGCGCATGCCCACGAAGATCGCCCGGGCGACGATCGAATGCCCGATGTTGAACTCCTCGAACTCCATCTCGGCCACCGGCCCGATGTTGTCATAGGTCAGCCCGTGCCCGCCGTGAACGACCAGCCCGCTTTCCCACCCGAGGTCGAGAGCCTTTTCCAGTTGCCTGAGCGACCTGCTGCGGGCCCGAACTCCCCGTGCGTGGGCGTAGCCGCCGGTCCACAGTTCGATGGCGTCGAAGTCCAGGTCGGCGCACATCTTCACCTGCTCGGCGATCGGCTCGATGAACGCGCTGACCTCGATGCCCTTGCGGTGCAGCCGCTTGACGACCGCCGCGATCGGCCGTTTGAAGCGAATCACATTCAGCCCGCCTTCGGTGGTCAGTTCCTGCCGTCGTTCGGGCACCAGCGTACACTGGTTCGGAACAAGCCGTTCGGCGATCCGCACGATCCCCGGGGCGATGGACATCTCCATGTTCAGTTTGCAGGTGACCGTCTGCTTGAGCAGCTCGGCATCGCGGTCGTTGATGTGCCGGCGGTCCTCGCGCAGATGGAAGGTGATCCCGTCGGCCCCGCCGAGTTGTGCTTCTGCCGCCGCCCAGACCGGGTCGGGCTCGATCGTCTGCCGCGCCTGTCGAACCGTTGCCACGTGGTCGATGTTGACGCCTAGCTTGGCCATAAGAACCGTCCTTCTTGGTGGACAAACCGCTCGACCGAGCGGACAAGGCTCCATTATAGGGCCGCGGGCGCGACTGTAAACTTGGGCGAGAACGATCTGTCAGGGAGACTGGACACTCCGGCAGCAGAGCGGTCGGAAGCCCAATAACCGAAAGATCGGATCCCAACAAGCCCTTGGTTTCTGCTGCTCTTGCTTGTATGATCGTTGGTATGGCGAGAGCATTCTCACCCAGATCGGTCCCCCCGATGTACATGCGTCGGCCCGCGTGAGGCGGGCCTTCACCGGCGTGTTTGATTCCCTGTTCAAAACCACGATTGTCGATATGATACCGGCGGAATCCGTGATTTCGCGTCGAAGGGCGAGGTAGGGCACGGTCGAGCAGTCACCGGCTGCAAGGCCTGCCGAAAGCCTCGGATGAGACCAGAAGTGAGCATCAACATGAGCAAACGTCGATTCCTTGTGACTTCCGCGTTGCCCTACTCGAACGGGCGTCTTCACGTCGGCCACGTGGCCGGGGCGTACCTGCCGGCCGACACCTACGTCCGCTACCTGCGGGCCCGGGGCGACGAGGTTCGCTTCATCTGCGGCAGTGACGACAACGGCGTGGCCTCGCTGATCTCCGCCCGCAAGGAGGGCAGAACCGTCGAGGAACTGACCGCCCACTACAACGCCCGGCAAGCGGCTGACTTCGCCGGGCTGGGCATCCGGTTCGACATCTACGGCGGGACGCACCAGCCCAAATTCGTTGAGCTGCACAACCGCATCAGCCAGGGCTTCTTCCGCACCGCCTTCGACAAGGGCTACTTTGTCAAGAAGACCACCAAGCAGCTCTACGACGTCCAGGCCAACCAGTTTTTGCCCGATCGTTACGTCAAGGGCAAGTGCTACAACTGCGGGGCCGAGGGGGCCTACGGCGACCAGTGCGAGGCATGCGGTGTGTCCATCGACCCGATGAAGCTGATCTACCCGATCAGCACCATCACCAACACCAAGCCCGAGCCGCGCGAGACCACCCACTGGTACATGCAGTTGCCGCAGTTCGAGGAGAAGCTGCGGGCCTGGCTCGAAGCCAAGCGGCAGCCGCAGGGCGATTGCCCGCCGTGGCGTGAGACGGTGCTGAACTTCAGCCTCGGCCAGATCAAGCAAGGCCTGCCCGAGCGGGCCATGACCCGCGACCTGCACTGGGGCGTGCCGGTGCCGCTGGATGACCCCGACGCGGCCGGCAAGGTGCTCTACGTCTGGTTCGACGCCCCGATCGGCTACGTGTCGTTTACGGCCGAGCTCTGCCAGCAGGTGGACGGCGACTGGAAGGCCTACGAACGCTGGTGGAAAGACCCGGATTGCCGAATCGTCCACTTCATCGGCGAGGACAACACCGTCTTCCACGCCCTGACCTGGCCGGCGATGCTCATGGCCGAGGGGTCGTACCAGTTGCCCTGGCAGGTGGTGGCCAACTCGTTCCTGAACATCAAGTTCCCCGGCAAGGAAGAGGAGAAGATCAGCAAGAGCCGCGGAACGGCCATCTGGATCGAAGAATACCTCAAGATGTTCGAGGCCGACCCGCTGCGATACTACCTGACGGCCATTGCCCCGGAGTCTCAGCGGACCACCTTCGACGTTGACGACTTCATCACCCGCAATAACGGTGAACTGGTCAACGCCCTGGGCAATTTCGTGAACCGGACGATGACATTTGTGCAGAAGTACCTGGACAACAAGGTCCCGGCCGTTGGCGACCGGCAGCAGGTGGACACCGACCATTTGGCCAACATCGCCGCTCACGCCGAGCGCGTCACCGCCCGGCTGGACACGCTGCGCTTCCGCGCCGCCATGGAAGAGATCATGAACCTCGCCCGTGCCTCCAACGCCTACTTCGATGCGAAGAAGCCCTGGCAGCAGCGAAAGGACGACTTGGCCGCCTGCGGGACGAGCCTCAATGTGTGCATCCAGACCGTCAAGGCCCTGATGACGCTGATGGCCCCGTTCTTGCCGTTCTCGGCCGAGAAATGCCTCAAGATGCTCAACCTCGACGTCACCGCCCTAGCCTGGGATCAGGCGACGGTCGAACTAGCCCCCGGCCACGCCCTCGGCGAGCCGGTGATCCTGTTCCAGAAGCTCGACCCGAAGGTGGTGTTCGCGGACATGCAATAGGGGACGAGGGGCGAGGGACGGGGGGCGGGGAAAAGGATGAAGGATGAAGGCGGAGGGATGTACGAACAGATGACCGGCAGGGCCGATCCCAACCATGCCGTCCTGGCCCGGGCTTCGGAACTTCTTCGTCCGATCGGAGTCTAACTGGAAAGAGACGCCCGATTCGGAGGAACCAGAAATGAGTCATCCCGTCGTTCGTTCTTCGGCTGCGGCGGTCACGCTAGCCTCCCTCCTGGTCGCTGTTGCCGGGCAGGAAGCCCGACCGGAGGTCGCACGGCCGGCACCCGCCCCTGACGTGAAAGCCGTGGCCGATGCCAACAACCGCTTTGCCCTTGATCTTTACGGCAAGCTCAAGAAGGGCGACGAAAACCTGTTCTACTCGCCCTACAGCATCTCGACCGCCTTGGCCATGACTTATGCCGGGGCCCGAACGACCACGGCCGAGGAAATGGCTAAGACTCTGCGCTTTGACCTGCCCGCCGAGCGTCTCCACCCGGCCTATGCTGAGATGATTCGCGATCTGAACGAGGCCGGCAAGAAAGGCGACTTCCAGTTGAGCGTCGCCAACCGCCTCTGGGGCCAGAAAGGTGAGCCGTTCCTGAAGGGCTTCCTCGATCTGACCGAGCGGAACTACGGTGCCGGCCTGAGCGAGGTGGACTTCGCGGGCAACACCGAAGGGGTCCGCAAGACCATCAACGAATGGGTCGAGAAACAGACGGCCGACAAGATCAAGGAACTGATCAAGCAGGGCGTGCTTGACCGCGATACCGCCCTGGTCCTCACCAACGCGATCTACATGAAAGCCGACTGGCTGGCCAAGTTCAAGAAGCAGGACACCAACCTTGCCCCGTTCTTCGCGGCCGGGGGCAAGGAACTCCAGGTGCCCACCATGCACCAGACAACCCTGTTCAGCTACGCCGAGGCCGACAATCTCCAGGTGCTCGAGTTGGGCTACAAGGGTGATCGCCTGTCCATGGTCATTCTGCTTCCGCGACAGAAGGATGGCTTGGCCGATCTCGAGAAGAGGCTCATGTCTGAGAACCTGACCAAGTGGCTGACGCAGCTCAAGGCGCAGAAAGTGAGGGTCGCTCTGCCCAAGTTCAGAGCCACGAAGGAATTCAGCCTCGCGCAGGTTCTGCAATCACTGGGCATAACCAAGGCCTTTGATGGGGGCCAAGCCGACTTTTCCGGCATGAACGGCAAGAAGAACCTGTTTATCTCCGCAGTGGTCCATAAGGCCTTCGTGAATGTCGATGAGGAAGGCACCGAGGCCGCCGCCGCCACCGCCGTGGTCATGAAACTCACTGCGATGCCCATGCCCGAGCGGATCCCCGAGTTCGTCGCCGATCACCCCTTCGTCTTCATCATCCGCGACCGCGTGTCCGGCGCGATTCTCTTCATGGGAAGGGTGACCGAGCCGAAGACGGCGTGAGCGAGAAGCGATCAGCCGGACCGGGCTGTTCTTAGACCGCCAAGTCCTCCCGCAGTTTGAGAGATAGAGAACGTTTCAAAACAGATGACGATTAACTCCTCTATCGACCGCTCTGCTTAAAGGACTGGCCTTCTCTCATCTACATGGATAACTTGGCGGTTTACTCCGTCGAACCAGATCGGTGGAGGGACACTTGCCCGCCCCGTCTCGTCTTTTCGTCGTTGCGGGATTTCGTGACGAAGCCTTGAACCACCCTTGTCGGCCTTATCGACCGTCAATCGCTACACCTCCGGCACCGTTTCCATTGCGATTGGGTCCATGTCGCCGGCCGTGCAGTTTTCGGCCACCTGCTCGGGCGACTTGGCCCCCGGGATGACCGTCTGGCACGCGGGGTGTGAAATGCAGAACCGCAGACTGACCTGCGCCATGCTCTGACCTTGGTATTGCCGGAAGAACGGCCGTAGCCTCTCGGCCCGCTCCAGATACGCCTTCAGCTTGTCGGGCGAGAGATTGAACCGGCGATGGTCGTCGTCGCCAAACCGCGAGTCCTTCGTGAACTTGCCCGCCAGCAGGCCGAACAGGATCGGGATCCGAACAATCACGCCGATTCCGTATTGCATGGCCTTCGGGAACAGCACCTTCTCCGCCTCGCGCTCCAGCAGGTTGTAGCGGACCTGCAGGCAGTCGAGCAGGCTATGATGGCGGTCCAGCAGGTGGGCCTGCTCGGTTTCTTTGAACGATTGCACGCTCCAGCCGGCGTGGCGGATCTTGCCTTGCTTCTTAAGTGTCGAAAGCGCGTCCCACGGATCGTCGCGCTCCAGCCAGGGCAGATCCGGGCTGTGCAGTTGCAGGATGTCGATGGCATCAACGTGCAGCCGCTTGAGGCTCTTCTCGGCCGCGGAGATGAGATAGTCGCGGTCGTAGTTCTGCTTGATGGCCCCGTATCCCTTGTCGTCGGTGCTGGTGGCGTTGTAGAAATCATTGCCGGCTTTCGTGGCGATGATGACATCGGGTCGGCCACGGCCGTCGAGGACCTCGGCGATGAGCTCCTCCGAATGCCCGAAGCCGTACACGTCGGCCGTGTCCAGCAGTGTGACCCCGCGGTCGAGCGCCTCGTTGATGGCCCGCCGCGAAACCTCGTCGTCAGTCTTGCCCCAGTCGCGCCCGCCGATCGCCCACGTGCCCAGGCCGACGATCGAGACGATCGGTCCGCGTTTGCCGAGCTGCTTGTATCGCATTGATCTGCCTCATATCTGCCAGGCACCTCCCGGTCGTTGTTACCTGATTCCGGCTCGCTCTTTTTCGAGCAGCCGCTGCTGTTCCTGTCGGAAGGCCTCCTGCTCCGCGATTCTCTTGCGTTCGAGCGCGTCAGTCTCCTCCAGGTGCGGCGTCCAGGGAAACTCAACGTGTTCCCAGGTCAGCTTGTCGCCGTCGCAGCGGAAAACCGTGTAGCCGGGCGGCGAACCGACCCAGTCGCCCGCCCACCACGCGCCGCTCGCGGCCGCACTCGTCAGGTACCAGACCCCGTGATACCGCATTTCCTCGATGTTGTGACTGTGTCCCTGCAACAGCGCCTTGACCTTATGCCGCTCCAGGACGGTCCGCAACTCCCTGGTGTCCCAAAGGACCATGCCGCCATCCATCGCCCTGTAATCACGGTTGCCGGTGATCTGTCCGCGGTTGCAGAATGCGGCGATGTGAGTCACGGCCACGGTCGGTCGACCGCCCGCCTTGCCCAAATCATACGCCAGCCATTCCAGTTGCTCCGGTCCGATCCGCGGCTCATACGAGGGGTTGTTCTTGCCGCCGATCGGGAGGATGCTGTCGAGCACCACAAAGTGCCAGCCGTCGTGATCGAAGCTGTAGTAGCTCTTCTCCCAGCCCAGCCGGTCCATGATCATCTTCTTGCCGATGTCCGGGTCGTCGATCGGCACCTTCCGTCGCGACGACCATCCCAGTGCATCGTGGTTGCCCATGCAGTTGTGGTAGGGGATGCCCATCCCGTCGCTGATGTCCTTGTACAGCCGAATACACTCCTCGAAGTCGGCCTTGGGCGTGTAGTTGCCGTCGAAAGCCAGGTCACCGCCCATCAGGGCAAAGGCGGGCTTCGGTCTCAGTTGCTGTACCGTTTCAATGCACTTGCGGTAACCCTCGTCGCCTTTCCGCTTGCGAGTTACGTGCATGTCGGTCAGGTGCACGAAGGTGAACGGTTCAGCCTGCCCGCTCGCCTGTGCCGCGGCGGGTTGGCCCTTGAGGAACTCGGGTAAGGACGCCGCCGCACCGGCCGCAGCCAGGCCGCCTATCAGTTCGCGTCGGGTGATGCTCATTCATTCCTCCTCACGGGCGTGCCGGGTTCACACAGGCCGTGTTGGGGAAAGCCAGATAACGAGACCAAGTTGTCAGTCATCAGTGGTCAGTGTTCAGTCTTCCCTTTGGTCGACTACTGATCACTGACAACTGATCACTGACTACTTCTCTGCCACAACGGGGTTCCTCAGCACCCCAACGTGCTCAATCTCGACCTCCAGCACATCCCCCGCCTTGATCGCCGGCGTCTTGCCCATTGTCCCGGTGAAGATCAGATCACCCGGTTCCAGAGTTACGTGGCAACTCGCGAAGCTGACGATCTGCGAGCAATTGAAGACCATGCCGCTGGTCCGTTGCTGCTGGGTAACCTGGCCGTTGACGCGCGAGGTCAGCAACAGGTCGTCGTAGTTGATCCCGGACACCACGAACGGCCCGCACGGCCCGAACGTGTCGGTGCCCTTGGCCCGCCACCATTGCCGGTCGTTGGCCTGCCAGTCGCGGGCGCTGATGTCGTTGCCGCAGGTGACCCCCAGCACGTAATTGAGGGCCTCTGCTTCCGACACATTCCTTGCCCGCTTGCCGATGACAATGACCAGCTCGCCCTCCAGATGGACTTCCTTGCTTCCGGCGGGCAGGACGACGGCGTCTCCCGGCCCGATCAGGCACGAGGGCACCTTGAAGAAGAGCTCGGGATTCTTCGGTTTGGGTTGCTGGTCGAGGTGGCTGGCGTAGTTGCCCGCCATCGCCAGGACCTTCGTCGGCTTGACCGGCACCAGCAGTCTCACGTCTTTGACTGGATATGACCGTCCTGTTTCTCTCCAACACCCGAACGGACAGCCGGCGATCTCGTCGACGAGGTCACCTTTGACGACTCCGTACGCCTCGCGGCCGTCGACTTGGAAACGCGCATACTTGATGACCCTGCCGGCGGCCGTGGAAGCAGGGCTTGTTCTTTCGGTCGAGGCGCACCCCGCGGCGACCAGCACGATGACGGCCAGGAAGAAGCGTTTCATCTCGGTACTCCTTTGAACCTGTCCCGGCCGGTGTGTGACCGGCATCTGGCCGGTCCGATGACAGGCTGGAAGCCTGTCCCACAGCCTGCTGAGATAAGCTACGACGCAGAACGTCAACTTTGTAGCCGGCAATCTGCAATACCGCATCTTGCCGCGGGCAACGCGCGGTCAGGGCACGACTGCCACCCACTGTACCGCATCAGCAACCACGTGACCATCGGTGCCCGCATTGCGGATCTCAACATACCCGTCCGACCCGGCCACGAAGCGATAACGGCCTAGCGAGGTCAATGGCGGATTCGCCAAAGCTTGCCTCTGATTCAGTGTCACGGTCCTGTCCCCCTCTGCCGAGTGAATCACCACCGGCACGTTCGTCGCCCGGTTCGGGTTGGCGGTGTAGGCGATGCGGACCTCATACAGCCCGCTTGCCGGAAGCGTCGGTACGAACCGCACCGCCGCCGCTCCCTTGTTCTTGTTATTGTCGTGCAGGTACTCGCTGCCCACGAACGGCTTGACGGACATTCCCGACCGCCACTCGCCGGTCACCTTCGCGGCCTGGTTGTCAACGATGACGCCGCCCATTGACCTGGGACTCAAGCCTTCCGCGACCGCCTCGCCTATCGATAGCACCTGTCCCTGCTCGCGCAGCCGTTTTTGCAGCCACGCAATATCCACCTTGCCGACCGACGTATCGTTTCGGACGGCCCACGCGGCCGCAAGGCCGGACGCATGCCCCATGATCATGTACTGCGGCTCCATGCGCATCGACGAGTAAGCCACGTGCGAGGCCGAAAAGCACACCGGCACCAGAAGGTTTTCACACTCGTCCTGTTTGGGAACCAGTGCCCGGTACGAAATCTCGTAGGGCTGCACCGGCACCTGCATGTCGCCCTCGTTGATGACTGCACCGTCCGGCGTGGGGATGCGCTGCACGTGGTGCGAGTCGGAGTTGTAGGAGCCCATGCCGATCGAGTCGGGCTTGCTGCGATCCGTTTGCAGATCGGCCTGCCTCATGACGTATTCGCCGACCATACGCCTGGCCTCGCGGATGTAGAGCTGCCTAGGCCAGTGGCCGGTATCGAGAAACTCGTCCTTGGCCAGCCCCCACTTGTTCAATTCGTCCTGGATGTGCTTGGGTACGCTCGGGTCGTTGGCCAGGAAGTAGAAAAACCCCTGCACATAGCTCACGTGGTCGTCCCAGATCTCCTGCCGTCGCTTGTAGTCTGCATCCGGGTAATCCCAGCTCCCGCCAATGTGGTCGGTTGAGAACGCCCCATTGTTGTTCACGTCTGTCTTGCCGTTGGGCATCATCTTGATGTTGATGATCTTGTCCAGCGTCAGGTCCGGTGCCGCGTTCAGGTATCGCTTCAGCAGTTCATAGCGATAAGGGTCGTAGTCTGCAGGCTTCGGGAAGGGTACCTGGTTCTCTTTCTTGTTCGACAGGCAGATGCGGAAGTTGTAGGCCTGCACCTTGTGATCCGCCTGGCCGATTTCGCCGGGATCGCCGCCGTAAATGCAGGGCAGCAGCTTGCCGTGCTCATCGTAGGGCGACACGGCCGTTTTGAACTGATGGTACTCGCACTTCTCGCGACGACCGGCCAGCGATTCACCGTACTGGTCCATCCCCTCGCGTCCGACGGTGTAGGACACGCCCGCCCGGGCCATCAGGTCGCCCTCGTACGTGCAGTCCATGAAGACGCGAGCCCGGTACACGGCCCCGTTGGTCATGCGGATTTCGCGGATGCGCGTACCGGCCTTCTCCACGCGGTCTACCTGTTGGCCGAACACCACCGGGACGCGAGCTTCCTTGAGCCAGTCTTGGAATACCTGGTCGGCCACGTGCGGCTCAAAATACCAGGCCAGCGGCTCACCGTAGTGGCGCCCGGTGCGAATGAAGAACTCCCGCGACATTCCCCCGATCACGCTCTTGTTGCCGGAATCAGTGGCCCCCAGGCCGCCCGAAACCAGCCCTCCGACGTACCGTCCGGGCTCAACCAGGATGACGGATGCTCCCTCGTTGGCCGCCGCGATCGCCGCGATGGTTCCCCCGGCCGACGCACCGTAGACGACCACGTCGTACTGCCGGCTCGGACCGCTCGCACAGCCTGTCGCGAACAGCACCACCGCGACAACCTCACCGATGATGCCGACTTGTCCTGTAACCCTCCGAGATCTGCATGTCTCGTTCATTGTCTTGTCTCCGGAATGTGTGTACCGTCCGAACAGACCGCCCGGCGTGCCGGCCGCCGATGACAAGACGATAACCGCTGCACTGCTTTGTGCAACCGCTCCCGCGTCAAGAGGTGTCAACCATCGACGATCGGCCATCCACTGAGCACAACTTGTGTTTTTACCGAGGCGCACTGTGGCCGAGGCTCCCCGGGGGCCGGGGGCGGTCTATCGGGGTGATTTCAATCGCCACTGAGGGTGTGCCGGCATGATGCCATGAACGCGGGCAGGACGCTTTTCCATGCATACCATGCCGGCGTCCTCGGAACGCGGCCTTGCCTGATCCTGAACACCGGCTAAGATCTCTTTACCAACAGGGGCCGTCGGCAACCGATCGGTACCCATTCAGGCACGAGATCCCGGCGGCAGGGGGGTCCTCCTCGCTGCAGACCGGCACAAGCGAGTTGCCGGGCTTCTTGTCTTGTGGGGCGTCGTTCGCGACAGCGCGTCGAGGCCCGCTGGATGGTCCGTTGGCTGACCGGCGAGCCACAAGCATCGGCATAAGCAGCAAGGCGAGATACCAGCGGAGGCGTGCATGAACGTACGATCGATCTCACCGCTGATCTTCATGACGGTGATCATTCTGGCTGGAACGATCTCCGCTCAGAACTCGGATACTCTGACCTTTCCCGTCGTCCACGACGGCCGGCCCGTTGTCCAGGTTCTTGTCGCCGGTGACAACCCGGTGCTGGATGCGGCCGTGAAGGATCTGACGCACTACGTCGAGCGAATCAGTGGGGCGGCACTCAAGGTGGCCAAGGGCACCGAAGATCTGCCGGGCCCCACGCTGCACATCGGCCAGACCTCGCTGTACGAACGCACGGCCGAGGCCCGAAAGAGCATCAAGCTCGACGGCTTTGTGCTCAGCCGGCTCGGCGAGGACCTGATCGTTGCGGGAAACATCCCCGAGGGCACGGCCAACGGCATCTACACCATCCTGCAAGACCAGTTCGGCATCCGCTGGTATTACGCAGGGCCGCTGTGGGAGGTCGTGCCGAAGGCCGGTTCGCTGGCGATTGCCGTTAAGCCGAATACTGCCGGCGGAGCCTATCTGGAGAACCCGTCATTCCATGGCCGTCAGATGTGGGGCAGCATGCCCTCGGCCGAGTTCGGGCGCCGCATGAGGATGACGCAGCAGGACGTCAAGCTTCCATACGTTGGCACGGGCCACAGTCTCAACCAGGTGGTTAACCCGCAGAAGTACGGCCACAAGCCGGAATACTTCGCCTATTGGGACGGCAAGCGGCACGTGGAGCACGACGTGCACCCCTGTTTGACCCATCCGGACATGTTCGACGTCTTCATGAAGTACGTTCGCGAGGGCGGCAGTTCCTTCGGCGTCAACGACAATCATTCGGCATGTAAGTGCGAGCGGTGCCTGGCGGTCGACGGCGAGTCACCGCCGTACAACGGCATATGGAACTTCTCCGAGAGTTACTTTCAACTCATCGCTCGGGTGGCAGCTCAGACGGCCAAGGAGTTCCCCGACCGCCAACTCGGCGTGTTTGCTTATCAGTTGACCACCATGCCGCCGAAGACCGTCGAGCGCATCGGAGACAACGTCACCGTCGTTCTCTGCGAGGACACCGCTCAGAACTTCGATCCCAAGTACAAGGACCTCGACCAGCAAATCGCCGCCGAGTGGGTGAAGAAGGCCGGGGCCGTCCGATTCTATGACTACGTCGGGATCAACTACTGGACACCGCGCTATTTCCCGCACATCCTGGCCGACCAGATGAGGCATATCGCCCGGGTGGGCGTCAAGGGCTACGGCACGCACCATATGTCGATGATCGATACCTCGATGCCCATGTACTACCTGCTCTACCAGTTGCTCTGGAACGCCGAGCTCGATCCCGACGCGGTGATCGACCGCATGATGACCGATCTGTACGGCAGGGCGGCCGGCCCGGTGGGGGAGTTCTACAGACACTGGGAGGATCGCTGGCAGCGTCAGACCAAGGGGCAGTGGCTTGGGGGCTTGGATGATCTGCGCGGGGAGATGCAGATCTATGCGTGGGAGGATTTCCAGCGGGGCCGCGCACTGCTCGAAGAGGCTGCCAGGCTCGCGGACGACGACGCGGTCCGCCGGCGGGTGGATTTCCTGCGTCAGCGCTACGACTTCACCTATGCCAGCGCCGAGGCCCATCGCGTGTCGATGAACGCTATCACGTGGCAACCGACGAGTAACCACGAGGATGCCATCGCTCGATCGAATGCGGTCGTCGAGGCCTGGCGCACATGGGCCGAGCGGTTCAAGATCGCCCAGGCACTGCCTGATCTGCCGGTCTCCGGCTGGCCGGGAATGACGGGTTACGTGCGGATGTGGGGGCTCAAGCAGCAGATGCGCGATGCGGCATTGGCGCCGCTGGTCCGCTGGGCCTGCGCCAATGAGGCACGAGTCGACCCCGGACGGCTGAGGCTCATCGAACAGATGCTTGCCGGTGTGGGCATCCTCAACCGCGAGCAGATCGAGCGTCTCATCACCGATGAGGCCAACGCGGCGTATCGCAAGCCGCGGGCTGACGGGCTGCGGGTGGCGGATGTGCCGCGCGTTGCTGACGCCATCCCGCTCCGGGCAGGACCGGAGGACTGGCCGGGCGTTCCCTATGTTGACGAGCTGCCCTGGGTGTTCCACGCCCGGCCCGCGGAGCCGAAAACCGGCAAGTACGACGAGCCGGTACGGTACTATTATGTTGATCCTCCCGTGGCTGATGACCTGTCAATGACCTGGCAGGCGGCCTGGGACCAGCAGCGGCTGTACCTGCGGGTGGTGGTCAAGGATCAGACTCACGTCCAGAACCGGCCGGCCGCGGACATGTGGAAGGAAGACAGCCTTCAGATCGCAGTCAATCCGCAGCGCGACAATTTCGAGTTAAAGGCCGCCTCATGGAACTACATGTGGGGCGGCTACAAGGGAGACGAGGCGGAGTTCGGCATCTCGCTGCACGACAAAGCAGTTCAAAAGCACATCTGGCGGACCCCCAAGCTGCCGGAAGGAGTCCGAGCGGAGGACCTGATCGAGGTCTCCGCGGCCCGGCAGGGCGGCGGGCGAACGATCTACGAAGCGGCCCTGCAGTGGCAATTGCTGCCCGGCCTTGAACCCGGGCCGCGAAAAAGCCTCGGCATTTGCCTGGTGGTCAACGATGTGGACAAAGACGAACGCCGAAGCGCCGAGTACGGCGGGGGCGTCATCCATGCCAAGCGCCCGACTGAGTTCGCGGCCATACGGCTGGCGGAGTAACAGGCAATGCTCCAGCGATGCCTGTTATAAGGTCTGCCCCCTTGCCCCTCGTCGTTCGACCGGTTCTTGACCACGGATAGCACGGATATCACTGATGAGAACCCAAGCGTTATTCCTCCATCCATGTCATCAGTGCAATCCGTGGTTCTCCTCCCATCTTCAGCCCGGCAGGTCGCGCTCCGCACGACATCATCTTGTCAGACCAACGGACTCACAGACCAATAGACCAACAGACTAGAGCATTTCACGATCGGATGTATCAGGCCGCGCAGACGAATCTGGCCTTAAAACGGCCGGTTGTGGACGTCCGGTGCTACACGGAGTCGTGAAATGCTCTAACAGGCCAATAGGCCAACAGACATTTGTCGATCCAAGCCGATCCTTCTCGTTTCCACCTTTACGCTCAGCATGAAGACGCTCAACGTCGCCCCAACGAGCTGCGTCCTTGCTGCAGCCGTCCGGCGCTTGGCTTTGCGGAGGTTGCCTGGCACGATGAATTGGTCAGGCAACAAACGGTGTAGGAGTTGGCCTCGAATGTGCCAAGAGTCAAAAGTTGACCCCGATCTGGCCTCTTCGGGCGGTCTCCTGCATGCTCGGCACGTCCGGTCCGCTCAGTTGTTCGTACTCATGGCACGGCGTCAGAGCCCCTGTGCGGCTTTGGCGATCACCTTGTCGTTCGCGAATGTGACCGTAATCGACTTCTTGTCATCACCCCAGGTCAGCACCTTGCCGGATCCTGTGAGATTCCCGATGGCCCCTGCGACGCCGGCCGCTTCCTTGCCCTTGCCGAGAATCGCCTCGACTTGGCTGACGGTCATGCCGTTTTCGATCTTGTCATAGTTGCTCTGGCTGACTTTGCTGCAGCCCGAGATGAGCAGGAACAGCAACCCCAGCAAGGCCAATCCGATCAGGTTTCGGGACTTCCACATGATCAACCTCCGTAGTAGCTTGACAAAGCAGGCTATGAAATGCCCGGCTGGGGCTCCCCACGAGTCCGATCGGAACACCAGGCGTCCATGATTCACAGACCTTCCTATGCGGCCTGTTGATCCCTGTCAAGTCGTCGGGTGACAAACGGGAGATTGTGGGCTCCGTGACACATCCGGCGGGGAATCGCTCTGGTTCTTTCAGAGAGCCGGTTCAGAGCCGCGACCACCAGAAGGCGGCCCCCTTGGCATGTCCCGTCTTGGGGTCTCGCCGCTCGGTTACACGATGAAAAAGTCGTCCAGAGTCTCACGGACCCGCAGACTGACAATCGGGCTGTTCCGGCCGAAATCATGCCGGCCCGATGCCGAAGCTGCTGTTCGGGTGTTCGTGGCGGATAGCAGCTACCCGGCGGTGGTTCGTCCGAAGACCGCCAATGCATCGTCAAGGGTGGGGCAGAAGGTGAACATGCGGTCGAGGCGGGTGATCTCGAAGACCTTCTTGAGGTCGTCGCGAAGGTCGCAGAGGACGACCTGCCCCTTGTTCTGGACGGCCTTCTTGTGCAGCGTGATCAAAACGCTGAGAGCCGACGATGAGAGGAACTTGACGTTCGCGAAGTCGAGGATCAATTGCTTGCGGTCCTTCTTCTCGACCAGTTCATACAATTCCTCCCCGATCTCATCGATCTGAAGTGCATCCAGGATGGAGATGTCCTGGAACGTCACGACGGTGACGTCTTTCAAGGTTTCGATCAGTAGTCGCTGTGATTCGGCCATTTCTTGTCCCGCCACTACAAGTCCCTGTTATTCCGGCCGGGGATTGTAATCGACGGGCGGGCCTTTGGCGAGTGGCCAAGTCCTGGTCCTGTTCAAGGGGTGCGGCTGGTATTGTTGTCATCAACCGGCCTTGGGGCCGGCCATCTTCCGAAGGCCTGCAGTCTCTTGCCGAACCAGGCAGCCGGAGCCTGTCCCGGGGGCTTATGGGCTTTTCCGACCGGTCCGGGGATACGTGCGAAAGCCGACGGAGCCGGTCGGCAGGTCAGTGGCGAGCCTGCCTCGCCGCGGCGACCGAGAGCTGCCACATTCTGCCGCCGGAGCCGGCAGGTCTTCGCCCTGCTTCGGTCCGCGGGACTTCGCAGGGCTCCGGCCATTCCCTACCGTTTTCACACGCACTCTGGGGGACCTTGCTCAGGACGAGGGTGCCGCCGACACCGCCTGCCCGTTCCCGAGATGTCGAAGGGTCTCGCGATAGAGAGCCATCTTGGCCGCGTATTCCGGGGCTGCGGGCAGCGGCATCGGAACGCTGGTGGGGCTGAAGAACCTGTCGTACTCGGAATTGACGGCCGCGACGTCCTGGCTCATTTCCGGCAACTGCATGGCCGGCCGGGCGTAGATCATCCGCACGGGTTGTCCGTCTCGTGTGAACGTGCAGACCCGGGTGAAACCGGAGAGCCTGTCGACCATCCTCTGCTCGACCGGTTCGACGATCACAACGTCAACATGATCGGCCATCGTGGCCAGCAGCGGCTCGAGATGCTCGGCCTTGACATCCATCGTGGCGAGGACGCGACGGCCGAGATAATACTCGGCCACCGGAGCTTCCATGCCGCGGTTGGTGTGCAAGGGGATGACGATCGCGTCCGGCGGCACAAACTGGCGGACGTACCAGCCCGCGGCCTTGATGCCCGTGTCAGGCGTCACGGTGCCCCAACCCGTTGTGACGCCCGTCCAGCGCTGCAGCCGGTTGCCGGCCAGGCAGGAGTCGACGGAGCCCAACCCCAGGTGGACAAGGCCCAGAACGCAAACGCCCGCCAGGGCAGCCTTGAGGACAAGCCGCTGAGGAGGCAGCGCATTCCAGAGCTGAGCGATCAGGACGACAGCCAGCATTCCGCCGGCGAAGACCGGCTCCATCAGATACGCGCCGGGATAGCCGATCCGGCTGGGGTTGCTGAGCAGCAGGAGGGGTAGAAAGGCTGCGAATGCCCAGACCGCCAACAGGCCGCGTCGGTCCCCCCGTCTGGCCAGCACGACGCCGTACAACAGTCCGGCAGTAGCCGGCACGACAAACAGGTAGCCGTACTGTGCGGACCAGACGATTAGCCATTCGAGCATGCCTGACAGGCTGCTGCCGGTCGCCCCGGATTGCTGTTTCATCAATAGCCGGCCGATCTGGCCGCCGCCTGTTCCGAGCCAACTCATTGCGGTCACCGCGAGAGCGGCCAGGCACGGCAGCACGAATCCGAACGATGCGTCGCTGATGATCTGGCGGCGCGTCTGCTTCGCACGGCGAATCAGAACCAGCCACACCATCAGCAACGTCAGGGGCAGGCCGAAGGCAAAGCAATTGCTCAAACAATGAGCAAACAGCGAGAAAGAAGCGATCGACAAGTGCCAGATTTGCCTGTCATCCCAATACGCCAGTGTCGCCCAAAGCGCCAGGGTGCCGAAGAAGAGCCAAATTGTCAGATATCCCCAGGCATAGTGACCGTCCGTTACCAGCGATGGCAGTAGAGCACACACCATGCCGGCTATGATCGACTGAGTGCGCGTACAGCGAAGCCGCCGCATCAGCACGTACGCCAGGAACACCTGTGCGACGCTCAGGACCGCAATGGGCAGACGCACGATGGCTTCTCCCATTGGTATGTGCAGGCAGGAGAGTATTTCCGTGACCGATCGGTGCACAATGGCCGGCATGGGGCCGTAGCTGTGAGCAAAAATCCAGGCGATGCCGTAGCTGTGCCTGACAAGGCAGGGCATCGTCACTTGATCCGAGGAGTCGAAGGAAGCGCCCAGGCTCCATCCTCGCAAGAGGCAGGCAACCGTCAGGCAGAAGGTTAGCGGCGCAGAGGTCTTTAGAACCGTAACCGCCAGCGTGCAGGCACGACGCGGCAGGGTAAAACCTTCCAGGGAGAGGGGCAGATCACGATCGGGTGATGATGCAATACTCATGTCTGGGTTATCGGACGGCCTGCGGGGGTCCGCAGCCGACAGGCATCATCGGATGATCGGCTTCCCATCTGGAGCTTCTTTCTGCCCGGCAGGCTGCGTTGATCTGGGAGCAGGGCTGGGGCGAGCCGGCAATGGCACGATAACCGCATCTCGCCGGCCAAGTCGCCGATAGATCAAAGCATGCAAGCAACCTTGGATACCGTCT
Organism: Phycisphaerae bacterium; assembly: GCA_030372985.1. Taxonomy (GTDB): domain Bacteria; phylum Planctomycetota; class Phycisphaerae; order UBA1845; family PWPN01; genus JAUCQB01. Next base: position 28,546 of record JAUCQB010000230.1, on the reverse strand, counting down.
GCCCGGAGGGGCTGGCGGATGCCTCTTTGCCTGTCGAGTCGTGTATGGCCGGCGCTGCGGACGTGCGCAGCGAGGTGCATACCAGCCTCGAAGTCCTCAGCGAGCTCTACAACTACAACCACTGGTTGTTCAACAAAGTCCGCCCGTTTGTCGGCGAGACGGTGTGCGAGGTCGGGTGCGGAATCGGCAACGTTACCCAGTTCCTGCTTAACCGCCGACAGGTCGTAGGCATCGAACCTCTGGCCGCGTCACTCCGGCAGAGCACGCGGCGATTCCGCGACCATCTCAACACCCGCTTTTTCAACGGTGTTCTCCAGGACTGCCCGAACGAAGCCGTGCCGGCCGGCGCGTTCGACACGGTGCTCTGTATGAACGTCCTGGAGCATATCGAGGATGACGTCGGCGCTTTGTACACCATGTGTCTCTTGTGCGCGCCGCGCGGCAGGGTAGTCGTTTTGGTACCGGCCCATATGAGCATCTACGGCGAATTAGACCGCGCCTTCGGTCACTGCCGTCGCTACAACCGAAAAACCCTGGCCGTCGCATTCCGGGAGGCCGGCCTTCTGCCGACCTACAGCCGCTACATCAACACGATCGGGTACTTCGGCTGGCTCTGGGAAGGACGATGCCTGCACCGGCGGCAAATCAACCCGCGGTCCGCTCGGCTCTTCAACCGGCTGGTACCCTTCATCGACGCCTTCGAACGGCTGTTGCCGTTACCGTTCGGTCAATCGCTGTTGATGGTCGGCCGGCCCGACAGCCGCTAGCAACATGGCGAGGAGTTGCAGCCTTCCGCAGCGCCCGGCCTTTAAGCCGGCAGGTGACTCCTGCTCCCGGCCCGTGCATTCTCTCGGCCTCCGCAGTCGTCCCGGCCGATCGCAAGCCCTACAATGATCACAGTGGTACGACGGACAAGCGGGAGATTCCATGGCCTACAGAACCGCCACGCAGGCTGCTGTAAGGACAAACCGACTGGCTGATTCTACCAGCCCGTATCTGCTCCAGCACGCCCACAATCCTGTGGACTGGTTCCCATGGGGCCCCGAGGCCTTGGAAAAGGCCCGGCGAGAAGACAAGCCGATCTTTTTGAGCATCGGCTACGCCGCCTGTCACTGGTGCCATGTCATGGAGCGGGAGAGTTTCGAGGACCCGGCCATCGCCGCCATACTGAATGAGCACTTCGTGTCCATCAAGGTGGATCGTGAGGAACGCCCGGATCTCGATGATCTCTACATGAAGGCGACGTTGCTCTGCAACCAGGGCAACGGCGGCTGGCCAATGAGTGTGTTTCTCATTCCCGACGATCAGACGCCGTTCTTTGCCGGAACGTACTACCCGCCCACGTCGCGATACGGGAGAATCGGGTTCTCAGATCTGCTGACGAGAATCGCCGAACTCTGGAGAGACGATCGTGATGAGATTCACCGGTCCGCCAGGTCGCTGGCCGAAGGAGTGCGGCAGTTCAGCCGGCCGGCGCCCCTGGACGCCGCCATCACCGCGGACATGATCAGTTCGGCAGCCGCCACGCTCGCCGCCGCATGTGACCCTGTTCAGGGTGGCATCCTTGGGGGTGGCACAAACAAATTCCCTCCGTCCATGGCCATGAGCTTGATGCTGCGCGAATATGAACATTCGCGCCGTCGAGGACAACCGGACTCGGTTCTGCTGGATCGAGTCACGCTGACGCTCGACAAAATGGCCAACGGCGGAATCTACGATCATCTGGCAGGCGGGATCGCGCGCTATAGCACGGATCCGGACTGGCTCGTTCCCCACTTTGAGAAAATGCTCTACGACCAGGCCCTGGTCAGCGGTGTCTATCTGGAAGCGTTCCAGGTGACCGGCAAGCGGCGGTACGCTCAGGTGGCGTCCGAGATCCTCGACTATGTGCTGGCGGATATGAGGTCGCCCGGCGGGGCTTTCTACTCCGCTTGGGACGCTGACAGCGAAGGCCTGGAGGGCAAGTACTACGTCTGGTCGAAGCCCGAGATCATGGCCGTTCTTGGCGAACGCGAGGGCGAGATCTTCTGCAGCTATTACGACGTGACCGATCAAGGCAACTGGGAAGGCTGTAACATCCTCAACGTGCAGCGTGAAGCGGCCGTTGTTGCCCGGTTACACGGTATCAGCGAGGCGCCATTGGACGAGATACCGTCGAACGCTCGCATGAGTCTGCTGCAAGTCCGCGTCCGTCGTGTACCCCCGGCCCTCGATGACAAGATTCTCACTGCCTGGAATGCCCTGGCGATCGCATCACTGGCCAGGGCAGCGGTGATTCTCGGTGAACGACGGTACGCGCAGGCCGCTTCGAAAGCGGCGGACTTCGTCCTGACCAACCTGATTGCTGACGGGCGGCTGCTTCGGACCTGGCGCAACGGCAAGGCCCACACGCGGGCGTACCTCGACGACTACGCATTCCTCGTTGAGGCACTGCTTGAACTGTACCAGGCGACGTTTGACTGGCGATGGCTCGAGCGGGCAGTCCGGATCAACGATGAGATGCTCCGGCTTTTCTGGGAAGAGCAGAAGGGCGCGTTTCACTTCACGGCGTCCGACGCCGAGAGTCTTTTTGCCCGGACGAAAGACTTTCGCGACGGTGCCATTCCATCGGGCAATTCGATCGCAATCATGAACCTGCTGCGGCTGGCGACGATCCTCGGCCAGGACGATTTGCGCGAGAAGGCAGAGCGATCGCTTCGGGCGGTGGCCGGGGACCTGCTCCACGGACCGTTCAGTCACGAACGACTGTTGGCTGCCGTGGATCTGTATTGCTGCCCCGGCACCGAAATCGTGATCGTCGGCGGCCGTCATGAGGCAGCCACACAAGAGCTGATCGCCGTGGCCCGCGAAGGCTATGACCCGGCACGGGCGATCATTGTTGCCCAGGAGAATAGCCATGAGGGGCCGCAGGTCCGTGTCCGGGTACCTGTCCTGGAGGGCAAGACAGCCCTGGGTGGCAAGGCCACGGCTTATGTCTGCCACGGCCACACCTGTCATGCCCCCGTGACTTCCCCGGCCGAGCTGCGTAACCTGCTCGGCAATGTGGGCCGCAACACCTGATCCCAGTTGGCGACAATCCGTCTCGCGGCATCGGATCGCGTGCCTTGTGCTTGCCTTGCGGTAACTCATCTTCCGATGATAGGATACGCTCTTGTTCAGGGGCGCGGCCGACGGGAGGCGTGGTCATGGTATGTGGCGGTATGCACGGTCACAGGTTGGCTCACAGGCTGGAGTGGGTCGTGGCGACCTGCTGGCTCCTGTGCCCGTTTGCCGCCGCACAGACCACCCAGAAGGGTGAGGCTGCGGCCCCGGCCACCCAGCCGGCCCCCTCAAGGGTGGAGAAGATACCCGAGGAGCTTTTCGACGACTCGCGGCGAAGTGTGATTCTGCTGCCCAGCACGCCGGGCGAGGTCGGACAGCCTGCGGAGGACCGCTCGCAGGGCATCCGCAAGCGGATTACGCCCGAAACGCCTCTTCTTCCGGAAGGTTATGTCGTAGCCTCACGAGAGGCCCGGATGGAGGCGCAGGGCGACTGGCTCGTTGCCCACCTGCGAAGGTCGACCGACTTGCCTGACAGTCCCCCGTTGCGCATGCTGCCCAATCAGCAGCTCTCGATGCTTCGGGCGGTGCTGAGGCAGTCGCCGCCATCGACGAGCTTCCTGATGACCGGGCGGATCACCGAGTTCATGGGAGCCAACTACATCCTCCTTGAGAGCATCGAGGAGGTCCTCACCGACAACACCGAGACCACCGCCCCCACCCCACCCCAGCCGCAATCGACGCCGTCAGACACGCCCCGGGATCGTGAGCCGACCGCCGAGGAGATTCTCAAGCAGTTACTCTCGCGGCCGACTCGCCGGTCGGTGGCGTTGCCGCAATTGACCCAGGTCATTCAGAGCGACGACCAGCGGGCGATGACCACTGAGACCCGACCGGAAGACCCGGCGGCTGCGGCGAGCCTCCTGCCCGAGCGAGCCATGCTCGTGGATCGGGTCGGACGCGTGGTCCCGGGCGACAAGTGGTGGACGCTGGTGTTCGAAAACCGCGGGCGGCAAGCCGCGGACCAGCCGATCAGGCTGCTGCCCAGCCGACTGCTCGAATCCGCGATCTCCCTGTCGGGAGGGGGAACGCAGGCGCCGGTTTTCATCGTGAGCGGAGAAGTGACGACCTACGAGAACCGCAACTACCTCCTTCTCCGCAAGGTTCTGGTGCGACGCCAGGCAGGAAACATTCGCTGATGCGGCTGATGATGACGGTTTCGGGAGTACGCGGCGTCATTGGCGAGACGCTGACGCCCACGCTGGCCGCCGACCTCGGCTGCGCGTTCGGGACTTACCTTCGCGGCGGCAAGGTGGTCGTCGGTCGCGACAGCCGGCCGAGCGGCGCGATGGTCCAGCAGGGCGTGGTCGCCGGGCTGCTCGCCGCTGGCTGCGACGTTATTTTACTGGGAATTGCCAGTACGCCGGCAACCGCCCTGATGGTTCGGCGCCATTCGGCCAGCGGAGGCGTGGTCATCACCGCCAGCCACAACCCGATCATCTGGAACGGCATCAAGTTCCTCACCAGCGAGGGCCTGGCCCCGCCGCCGGAGCAGGCCGAACGGATCTTCGGCATTTACGACCTCAAGGCCTTCGCCCTGGCAGGCGTGGAGCACCTCAGCACGCCCCAGAGCGATCCGTCGGCGGCCAACGCCCACGTCGAGGCCACCCTGGCGCTGGTCGACCCGAAGCTGATCTCCGCAAAAAACTACCGCGTGGTGCTCGACAGCATCAACGGGGCCGGCGGCGTCGAGGGCAAGCTGCTGCTCGACAACCTGGGCTGCGAAGTGGTTCACATCAACGCCGAGGCCAACGGCCGGTTCGCCCATACGCCCGAGCCTCGGGCCGAGAACCTCACCCAATTGTGCGACGCCGTCCGCGATAAGCAGGCCGTCGTGGGTTTCGCTCAGGACCCCGACGCCGATCGCCTGGCCATTGTCGACGAGAACGGCGTCTACATCGGCGAAGAATACACCCTGGCGCTGGCGGCGCGGTACATGTTCGCCGCCCATCCCGGTCCGGCCGCCGCCAATCTCTCGACCTCCCGCATGATCGACGACGTGGCCGCCCAGGCAGGGGGGGTATGTCGCGTCTATCGCTCCCCGGTCGGCGAGGCCAATGTCGTGGCGGCCATGAAGGAACACCGCTGCCAGTTCGGCGGCGAGGGCAACGGCGGGATCATCGATCTGCGCGTCGGTCCCGTGCGCGACAGTCTGGTGGCCATGGCCCTCACGCTGCAGCTCATGACCCTGACCGGCAAGACCATCAGCCAGCTTGTTGCCGATATCCCTCGCTACGTCATGATCAAGCAGAAATTCGACTGCCCCAAGGAGCGGGTTGCCCGCGTTCTGGAGGCCGTTCGGTCGCAATGCAGCGACGGCCAGATCAACGACATCGACGGCGTCCGCGTCGATTATCCCGACGGCTGGGTTCATATTCGTGGCTCAAACACCGAGCCCATCGTCCGAATCATCGCCGAAGCCCCGACCGCCGACCGCGCCAACCAACTGATCGATCGGATGCGCCAGATCATGGACGCAACCCCGTAGACGCCCCCGCAAGGGGCGGGCTCCGTCGGTCGATCGACAAGCAGGCAGGCCGGGCTTTGCCCGCTCAACGTTCGGGAGACGGAGACCGCGGGCGGTAAGACCTCTTCTGCTTGTGATATGCCGCCAGGAGTATCCATGAACAAGCATCACAGATGTTGGTCGCGAGCACGCGGGTTCACCCTGCTGGAGGTCCTGATCGTTGTGGCGGTCGTGGCCCTGCTGGTGGCGATTCTGGTGCCGGCGCTGTCGGGGGCACGGGATCAGGCCCGCAGCATGGTCTGCCGTTCGAACATGAAGCAGCTCATGAACGGCATGTCGTTCTACATCGCCGACTATCAGGTGCTGCCCGGAACGCACAGCCTGTTCTTCTTCCAGGCCCTTTTTGGTGCGGCCTGGTCACGGCCCTCGGGCGTGACCTGGGACGGCGCGAGAGACCGGCTCGTGGGGCTGACGTTCAACGCGGCTTATACGCAGCCGCACGATCTCGATCCGGAATTCATTGCCCATGTGCCGCGGAAGGGAACGATTTTCAAGTATACGAAGCAAGAGAAGATCTACACGTGCCCGTCTGACAAGCCGGGCAAGGCCGAGGACACCGCCCTCGGCGGGGGAGGCAATGGCCGGCTTGGGTACTCGCTCAACGCGTACATCGGCTACAAGGCGCCCGAGCACCTGCAGAGCTTTACGTACGTCGCTGCATCGCCGGACAACCGCCTGCCAGGGGGTCTGAAAAAACGCTCGTTTACGGCGGGGCAGCGGGTCGTTTTCTCGCCCGGGAGCTTCATGGTGCTGTTTGAGGAGCACCCGTTCTACCACATGAACACGAGCTTCCCCGAGGGGAACTTCAACTGCCTGGATCGGATCGCCACCCGCCATATGCTCAAGGGCGGTGCGAAGGGCGGCGTGCCCGAGGGGCGGACGAGCATCGTGTTCCTCGACGGTCATGCCGAAAGCCGCCTGTACCCGGCCAAGACGATGGGACGCGAGCTGTTCGCCGAATTTGGCCAGCCGCACGTCTGGCGCGAGTCCGGGCCGCCGGATACGGCGAACATGGCCGCGTTTCTCACCAGACTGCGGGGTCCGTGTCCGTGGTGATGGTGGTGACGAACTCTTCGGCGAACCGCGGGCCGCGCCATGGCGAACTCACAGCTTCTGCAGAATCGGTGAATACGCGGAACCTGCGGAAAGGGCCACTCGGCTTGGAATCCGTCCCGGGCCGGTCCTGCGAGGCACCGGCCGCGACGCAGGGCCGCCTCGCGCGGCGGTTCTTCACAGGCTTCAAAGCAAGAGCCTGCCCCCTCTGCTCGCTCCCATGGTCTTGCTGAAAGCTGATCGCTGATAGCTGACGGCTCATCGACCAATTCCCGCAGTTCGGAGTTGCTCACTGCGGGCAATTCGGATCCGCCGGCACGTTCTCCCCGCTGTAACACCGCTGGAAGACGGCGAAGTCGGATGGGTCGACGTCACCGTCGTCATCGAAGTCCGCCTGCTGACAGCCCTCGGTGCCGTTGTGGGGAACGGCTGGCCCGGACGCGCAGGACTCGAAAACCGTCAAGTCGTCACCATCGACGTCGTAATCGGCGTTGAAATCTGCCGCAGCCGTCGGAGGCGGTGCAGGAATTCGAACGCTTAGTGCGGAAGTGTTGTTCGTCTCATTCCATTCAGCTATCAGATTCGTGCCGTCGGCTACGGGTACCACTGTCACGAATTCGCCCGGCATGTAGTCTTGCACATCCCAAACATATGTTGCCTCATAGGCCGCACCCGACGCCATAACCGGGATGGCGGAAACACCGATTTCGATCCCTTCGGCGGAACCAAGACGCCATGACAGGTCAGAAGCCTCCGCGCTCAGGGCACCTCCGTTGATTACGCGGGCTGTCAACGCGACGGCCCCCAGGGAGACGTCGAGGTACCAGCCCGTCTCAACCGCCAGATCGGGCAACATACTCAACAATGAAGCCGAGTTGTTGGACCGATCCCGGTCATCAAATGCCAGCGTCGGGTCCGCTACGACATACACCTCCTCGCTGCCCGGTGTCGTCGGGATGCTCCAATTGATGGAAACCTTTCGGCTGGAGCCGCCAACCAGCAACTCAGTCACCCGCACGGTTTCAATCAATATGCCACCGCTGTCTGGATCACCGTTGTAGAACGAGACTTCAACATCTTCCGCGCCAATGTCCCCGCGGTTCTCAAGCGTCGCCCTGATGACTGCCGCGCTGCCCGGCGGCGGGTTCTCCGGCTCGACGGCGACCGACTCTGCGCCGATGGCCAGGTCATACCCGAGCGAATGGCGCAGCACGTACAGGTCGGTGCGGGCCGGCTGAGGCACGTTTTCCAGATGATAGATCGTTCCATCGATATCGACATCCACTTCATTCCGCTCCGTCTGCGTCTTCAGGTAACCGATAACCAGATCGGTCCCGTCACAGGCCAGTGACAACGCGCTTTCCGCGTGCTCATCCTGCGTCAACTGACGCGGCAGCGACCACTTGTCCAGGGCGGCATCGTAGAATGACGCCACAATGTTCACGCCCTCGGAGGTCTGAACCGTGTAGGCGATGGCCGCGCCGCCCGGCAAACCCACGCCATCCAATGAGACGGCCTCGTTCGCCGTGGTGTACTCCAAGTAGACCGCCTTGGGGCTCCACGTCCCCAGAGCGGTGTACGAAACCGTGCCCCCGGCGCTCCAGACACAGATGGGCACGCCGTTCACCGCGATCAATACCGGCACGGCGTCCTCGGCCGTATCGTTAGTCAGCCGCGCGGCCACCCGCCAGAAGCCGCCGACGGTCGCGAGGACGTAGAGTTCCCGGTCTGTCTTCGTTTCGTTGTCGCCATCCTCGTCAACGGCGAAGACCACCTGGCCCTGACCTGCGGCGTCGGCGGCACACGACACGTTCAGGATGCCCTTCTGGCCCGACCACAGCGTCTGCGCCGGCAGGTACGCGCTCCCGTTCCATTCCGAGAAGATCAGACTGTCGCCATTGGTGGCGTTGCCCGGGCTGTCGCCGGCCTGGTTCTGAATCCACAGGATTCCCTGCTTGCCACCGAATATCACCGGCACCGGCTCACGGTCCACGACGCTGTTGTTCGTCAGTTGGATCGGCGTGCTCCAGGTGCCCGTGCTCCGGTCGAAGCGGGAAGTGACAATCTCCAGATGCGGAGCCACATCCCCCGGTCCGGTTGCCCCCGAGACATCGCCCGAAACACGCTCCCAGGCTGCCCAGTCCGTGGTGCTGTCCACCGGCGTGAGCCTTGGAGCAAACTCTGCATCCGTATCATCCGCGATGCGGTCAAGGTTCCACGAGCCGCCGCTGACTTGTCGCAATGTCCCGATGTCCGTGGCTGCATACCAGGGCTTGGAAGGGTCGAAAGCCGAGTACAGGATCAACGCTTGGGTCGCGTCAGCGACGACCGATGGGTTACCAATCTTGGTGACGTTCTCGACAAGTACCTCTTCAACGGAACCGCCACTTTCCATTGCCGACTCGGACAAGAGACGATTCTTGACCTCGCCCGCAACCAGCCGGTTCGATTCGCCCCATTCAGGCAGTCCAGACCCGATAGGTCTCCAGACGCTGAAAACGTCGCCTGCAGTCAGCGGTACGGCGCGCATGACCATCGCCTCACCGCCCGCATCAAATCGGACTTCGGCCCCAACCTCCTTCTTGTACTCAAACATCCACGCCGAAGCGAAGACCCCCACGTACGCTTGCAGGGTCAGTCCCTCGAACTCCCAATCCGGACAGATTTCAAATTCCGGCGTGCCAGTTCCGCCAGCGTAAACCCCGGCTTCTGCACCAAACAGATTCAAAGCCACCTGCCCTTCGATCCCGAACGTTCCGCTTGCGACAAGTGAGGTCGTTCCCAGAAAGCAGTCGCCCCATTCAAGACCCTCGTATTCTCCCGAGAGCCCGGCTCCACCAATCAGATAGAGCTTCAGTTTCAGTGCGCCCACAACATCCTTCACGACGGGCACGCCCAAGAGGAAATGAATAGCTGGCGACGCGGGAGGAAAGATGACATCCACGATAAGAGCCGCGGGAGCCTTCACCCCCGCCTTTCCTTGGAAGCCGGCCTCCCAGGCAGGTGTAATCGTGGGCGCATTACAACCGGCAAACGAGATGCTCAACGATCCCGTGAGGTTTAACTCTCCCTCACCGAGAACCGTCACACCGGCAACCGGCCACTCGAACCCAAAGCCCCCCGATCCACCAACAGAACCAGTGAACTTAGCTGCGAGGAGGTCGTACTTGAGTTGACCCTGATAACCGACAGACGCGCTCAGCGACACATCACTGCTTCCGAGTAAGCCCAAGTCTTTCGACCAGGACGCTTCCTCGCCGTAGCTCAGTGCCAGGCCCGAAGCGGTCCACGGAATGTTGTCCTGATACCATGGGATGATAATCCCAGGGATTGGCGAGAAATGCACCCCGGTGTTCACGTAGGTCTTTTTTCCTTCTCCGTTGGTCACCTCGATGGTCAGTTCCGAGCACGCTCCCAGCGCAGCCGGCGCCGCCACGCTCAGCGTTGCCCGCGCCATCCCTCCGCCCAGGTCGTTGAGCGTAGCCGAATACCACGTCCCGGCGATATTGAACCGCACCGACCCCGGCGACCCGTTCCACGCCACGTCCGTCGAGAAGCCCAGGTTGCCCGGCGTCCCTTCGATGAAGTGCTTGCCGTTCGGCGAGGCGAAGTTTGAGGCCACCGGAGCGTTCGCCGACTCGATCGTCAACTGAAACGTCTCGGACCTGGTCTGCCCCGCCGAAATGGTGACCGCCTTGGATGAGGGCATGTACCCGGTCATGCTCGCGGTGACACTGTACGTCCCCTCGGGTACTGCCGTGAACGTGAAGCTGCCTTGGCCGTTGGTGATCGTGCTCACCACACCTGAAACGGAGACAGTTGCCCCGACGACCGCACCTTGCGCCAGGCCCTGAGCATTCAGCCCAACAACCAGCCCGGTCAGGTTCCCGCTGCCTTGGCTGTTATTGATCGTAAACACCCCCGACTGCCCGCAGCCGTTGTCGGCCGCGGCGGGTGCGGGGGCGAGCCGGAAAACGGTAGCGAGAAGGCATGAGACAACGAGCAAGCTTCCGAGACAAGAGCCGGGCTTCACGGCCTGTACGCTACGCATTGCCCCCACCTCCAGACAGGTGTCGAGTTCGCAACGAAACTGTTGCCTTGTCCGATAGACAGCCGCACGGGGCCGTTGGCGCTTGGTCTACCAGCCGCATCCGGCCATACCACGTAGACTCCTCGCAGCCCGAAACAGCCTGGGGCGGCTGGGGTGCGACGGCTTCTGCGAGAATGACTGCCCACACCAGAACCAGCGTTGTCAGCAACATGCCAGTTTGCCTCTCGCCCCGGATTCTCGGCTGGCTTCTATTGCGCACTCAGAGCCAGGCGCAGACCGATATCCAGGTACTTGTAATCCGGCCCGTAACCGTTGCCACGATCCGCACAGCGGGTGCCGTGGGCGACGTAGTACCACGACCCACTGCGGAAGACGTGATAGCTGCCGGTTGCCGGACCGTGGGGGTTGCTGTACGGGCTGCTCGCGTAGTAATTGCTGGAATACCAGTCGTTGACCCACTCCCAAACGTTTCCGGCCATATCGTATAGCCCGTAACCATTTGCCGCGAAGTACCCGCCCGGACTGGTGTAGGGAAACACACCGGTATTGAACACCGGGTGATAGCCCCGCGTCGAACTGGTGTCGTAGGCGTAGCTCGATGAGCTGTAATAATTCGCCCTCGCGTGCTGGATCGTGTCCACATCCGACCACGGAAAGCGGTGCCCGGCCGCGCCGCCCCGAGCCGCCTTCTCCCATTCGGCCTCGCTCGGCAGTCGATACCCGCCGCCCCAATTGCATGTCCATGTGGAAAGGTCATAACAGAGCGTCTTGCCTTGCATGGCGCTTCGCCAGTTGGCATACGCCACGGAACCGTACCAGGAAACCTGTACCATCGGATGATTCGCCTTGCCCGAGACCACGACGAACGTGGTGCCGTTCCAGGTGATCCGGCTATTAGACGAAGTGGTCGTGGTATCGCAGTAAGGATAGGCCATGCCGCTGTTGTACTTGTAGACCTGGCCCCCGGTGACGGTGATCAGGTTTCCCTGGGTTGCGGCCCAGTTCAGGGCGTCGGCATACTGCTGGTTAGTGACCTCATGGGAGTCGATGTAGAAAGCGTCCAGGTAGACCGCATGACGGGGCCGCTCATCCAGATCACCCTGGCTAAACGAATCGCCCATCTGGAACTCACCGGCGGGAATCAAGACCATGCCCGACGGGGCGTGCCCGTCATCCGCACAAACCCGCGCCCTGAACTGCGAACCGAACGCCCCCGGCAGGTCCACCTTGGAGTCCCAGACGATCAGCTTGCCGGTTCCCGCCGTGATGCCCGGCCCGACCGCCCCCGTCAGGGCCGTAACCGGCACCGTCCAAGTCGCCCCGCCATCGTTGCTGACCACGACGGACACCGCGCAGGCATCCCCGTCGGCATCGGACAGATTGTACCGGATGTCCACCTTCTTGCTGCCGTCGGTCCGCTGGCTGGCGGTCACGTTGCTGACCACCGGCGCCGAGTTGGCCAACAACACGGCCGGCGGACCTGCCCATGCGACGCATGCCAACACCACCCTCATCCTTTTCCTGAACATGACGCAGACTCCTGACCTGTATCCGAACGGGATCGGCCATCTACCCGCTTCGTACCCTGCCCTCCACCAGAGACCGAAGGCTTCTGAATGTGGTTTTGGCATTCTACTACACCCGAGACAGGCGTGCCAGCGAAAAAAAGACTTCTTTGTCTACTGGGTGGCGTGACAGGTGATCGGCAGGTCTCCGCCGCCTTGGGCGGCTCCGACCTGCCCTGCCTGCTGTGCCGCTTCGCGATGGGGCACCCACGACCCCGCTACGACGCCTCCGCCGTTTGAGGCAGGTTTGCCCGCACTTGTTCTGCTCGGCTGTGCAACTGCTGAATGAGTGTGTGCTCGGCGGGGCCCCGGCTGCTGCCCAAGGCGTGTCGGCCGGTGATTTCGTCGAGCATCTCCGCGCCGGCATTGTTGAGAAGATCGGCGTCCTCGCAGATCGCTGCCACGCGGGCCAGGGTGTCGGCCGTCGAGTCCGTGCAGGTCTCGGACGTCAGCCGGGCGATGTCTTCGAGGCGGCCCTCACGCCACCATCGTCCCAGCAGCCGGAACCACGCCTGAAACGGATGCGGAATTGCCGGCGGCGCCGCGTTGCAGGCCCAGGCTGGTATCTGCTGGCCCGCCAATTGCCGCGACAACTGCGGATCACCGCCTTGCAGCAGGACCAGATGCATGCCGCGCGAAGGCGAGAATCGCAGATTGATCGAAACGTTCACGGATTCGCGAAGACTGCGCGGCAGACTGAGCATCGTCCAGTTCAACAAGGTCAGCGGCTCTCTGGTCCCGGTCAGCACCAGGCAGCGATGTTCAAGAAGCATCGCCGCCGGCGCACAGATCCATTCGGCCGATTCGGGCGGGGTAAGGTCGCAGGGGCCGGGTAGCAGGGCGAGAGGTTGAAGGTGCGGAGGTGGTTTCAGCAGGGGCCCGGTCTGACGAATCAGGCTGCCGATGGCCGAGTGCACCGCAACGGGATTGCTGCCAAATGACCGGTAACCCGCCTGGTCGAGCAGTGCCATGTGGGTATAGACCCGCTGACCGCCCCGCCCGGTGTGTTCGACGCCGGCGTGGCAGACGTAGCCCACGCAGAACCGTCCGCTCGACAACCTGCAACTCAGCAGCCCTACAGGTTCGGGTTCGTTTTCGTACAGGCTGCCGTGGGAGGGCGAACGAGCGGTGATGTCCGCCTTTTCGTCGGCCCGCACTCCCGGGCTGGAGGCGACGATGCGGTACCCCTGGCCCGTCGGCGTGCGAATCGAGGTGAAGATGGCCTGATCGCACACCACTTGTGAAGCGGCGAACATCGCATCACCTCCGCGCCAGACTCGTCACAACTGGTCGACGACCCACTGGAACGGCTCCAGCACGCCCTGCAGCGCCGTATGTAGAGGGACGGGGATCACGTAGTCCTCCTGGGGTGCGGTGGCGTAGCCCAGGGAACCGACCACGCTGCACGCGAAGAACGCGAAATTCGAGAGGCGGCTCTCGCACAGGTTCCACAGTCGGTTCATGTTGGCCTTGACGAACTTGGTCGGGTCGTCAAAGCAGTCCGGGCACTGGTCGGCCTTGCAGAGCAGAATGGCCGTCGGTGTGTTGATTCGCTGGTTGCGGCCGGTGCCGTACATCGTGTCGATATAGCTCAGCATCCGGACCGCGAAAAAGTCGGGCTGTGAAGACCCGCTGGCTGCCAACGCCGCATCGGTGAGGAGCATCAGGCCGGCTGACTTGTTCAGCAGGTTGCGGATGACCTTGAAGGTGTTGGGTGCCGCGACTTCCGCGGCCAGCGACTCGCCGGCGATGTCGGGCATGATCAGGTCAACCCACTTGGCCTGCGATGCGCGCTGGTACACCTGGTAATATGCCCAGTACCACTGGTTCGCCTCCATCGGCGTTTTCGGCGGGAAGAGGCGCCGGGCCATGTTGCTGATCACCGTCTGCTGAAGGTCGATCGAGTAGGCCCCTTTGGGAATCGCCTCGAAGTCGCCGGCTCGATGAGTCAGCATGTCCAGCAGGAAGCCGAGGTAGACGGTCTTGCCCACGTTGGTGTCGCCGATGATGCTGACGATTTGCGGCTCGCGGTCCTGGGCAATCGAATCGTGAAGCAGGGCCATCGGGGCCGCGCACGCCAGACACTGCGACGTCTGAGTAGCGTTGGTCTCGCCGCAGATCATGCAGCGATTCGGTGTAACGGTCGCTGTCCCTTGGCCTCTCATACCGGCCTCCTTTCAGGGTTGTTCGGCGTCCCGGACGCGGGTTGCGGCCCGGTCGGGTGTTCCACGGTGGGCAGATCGGACGACGGCGGCGTGTGGCTGACGGGCTGCTCATCGGCGTTCAGGTCCAGCACGCAACGGAAGCCCACGTTGTGCATGCGGGCCAGGCTGGCCAGCCCGGTGCGGAAGCAGCTCGTCGCCTGCGCGGCGAAGTAGGTGTCGTAGGCCCCTCCGCGTATTTCCTTGAGCAACATCTCTCCCACGACCTGTCGGCCGCAGTCGTCGGTGATCTCGTAGTTCGACGAGTTCCATTCCCAGACGTTGCCGATGAGTTGAAGCACACCGTTGGGGGCGGCGCCGTTCTCGTATTCGGTGACCGGCAGTGTGCCGCCGATCCCCGACGCCCAGATGTTGCACCTGGCGGTGTCCAGCGAATCCCCCCACGGATACCGGCGCAGCACGTTGGCCGAACTGCGGATCCGCCAACTGGCCGCCATCTGCCATTCCGCCCCTGTCGGCAGGCGATAGCCAGCCCACAATGCATAGGCGGCGGCTTCGTAGTAGCAGATCCCGACGACGGGGTGTTGGCTGAAGCGTTTGTCGTGCCGGGCGTCCTGCCAGTAACGCGGGGCGGCCCTGCCCGTCTGGTCCTTGAAGTCGATGATGTGCGGCCAGATGTCCTGCGGCCAGAGCTCCAGGTCCTCGTATCCGCCCGAATCGACGAACTTCTGGTATTGTTCCTGCGTGACGCAGTATCGGGCCAGCAGGAAAGGCTTGGTCTCGAAGTCCTCCTCGGGGCTGCCTGGAAAATCGTTCACCGCCAGGCTGACCGACGCGAATCCTTCGGGGACCAGGGCAAACTGCCCATCGATGGCTTCGACTGCCGACTGGAAGACCGACTGGACCATCGCATGATCCCGCCATTGGTCCCGGCTGCGAACGATAACCCCGTATCGCTCCGTCTGGAGAAGTCTTTGCAGGGGGTCCTGATCCAGCTTGACCGGCCCGGCCGGCTGGTAATCATCCTGCCTGCGGTGTGATGGCAGTCCTCGTGTGTCCTGCGGCTGCCGGTTTTTCTTTCTTGTCAACAGTGCCAATCCCATAGTCGTACCCTTCTCAAGTGGCACATGCGGCCCGCCGGCCGGTCATGCGCCGATGGCCTTGCGTTTGGCATCCCTGCAGAGTTTCTGGAACCGTTCGATGGCCTCGCGGGCCTCTTGTGCGGCCACGAACGGAACGTTGTGGTCGGGAGCCTTGCCCTGCGCAAGCTCTCCTTCCGACAGACCATATTGTGGCAGCAGGTCATTCTTCTGCTGCGATACCCGGTCGAGCTCCTGCTGAAGTTGAGCCTGAAGCTGCGCCAGGCTGTCGCGGGCTGCGGCGGCTTCCTGCATCCGGTTGTCGAGGTCCTTCTGCAAGGCTGCCAGACTTTCCTCCCGCTCGGCGATAGCCTTGTTCTTCTCATCGAGCGTGGCGGCCAGACGATTCATCTCCTCCTGTTTCGTCTTGATCGCCTCATGCTCCTTGACCAGCGCCGCCTGCTGGCTCTTCAGTTGCTCCTCGATGCCGCCCAACGAAGACCGCTGCTTCTCCCAGTCGGAGCGCTCCTTCTCGAAGTTGCTTGAGGCCTCGGCCAGCGAGGACTTCATTGATTCGAGTTGCTTGCGCTCCTTCTCGATCTCCGCGGCCCGGGCCTCGACCCTGGCCAGTTCCGCCTTGAACTGCTGTTCCTCCCTGTCCAGGGCGGTTTTTCGACCGTTCAATGCGGTCTCTTCCTGTGAAATCGCATCGGACTTCGTACGGAGCTGCTCGGACTGGACACTCAGCTCCTTGGTGAGGGCGTCGAGCCGGGCCTGGGCCTCCTTCAGTTCCTGCTCGCGCTTCTGGCACTCAGCCTCGCGGCCTGCCAGTGCCTGCTCCCGCCCCTCGTACTGGTCACACAGCTCCTTGGCCTGCTGATTGTGGTTCTTCGATTCCTCAGTCAGGCGGCGGGCGTAGTCTTCGAGGGCCTTGCGGCACGATTCGAGGACCTGGGCTCGCGCTTCCAGCAGCTCGCGCACGGTCTGCATCGCCGTCACGAGGTTCTGTTCGGTCGCCTCGATTCTGCTCAAATCAAGGGACGGTATCGTGTTTGTCGTCGCGGCCTGGGCCTCAGTGGCCTTGTCCGTGGATTCCTTTTCTCTGTTCCTGGATCTCAGCATGTCTTATCTTCCCCTTCGGAACCACGACTTTTTCGCAGGCTCCGTCTTTCCGTGGGCTTGAGACGCCTGGTACTGCTCTAGGAGTTCCCGGACGCTCTTCCGGTGGCCGCTGACCCGCCGCATGACCCTGATGGCCTTTGCCGTCTCAGGGTCCAAGGATGCGAGCAACGTCTCATCCTCCTTTGCCTGCGGTGCTTCGGCCTTGGTCCGAGAGCCCGTCATGGCCTTGGCAGCATCGCCATACACGCGAACGTGCTTGCTGATCGCATCGCTGTCCCAGTCCACCGGCGTATCGAGCGGCTGGGTGCCTGGCGTGCCCGCATCTTGCGTCCTGGAAGCCGGACTCTGAACTTCTGCCTGTTCCGTTGCCTCGTCCGGAGCCTGTTCGCGGGTCTCCCATTCCTGTTCCGCCTGTCCGCGAGCCGCCTGCGCCGTGAGCTGCTGCCCCGCCTGGCTCTGGTCGGCGATGCGAGATTCCAACTCGGCTTGGAGTTGGGCGTACTGCTCGGCCTTGGCTTGCAGTGATTGGTGGGTCTCGGCCTGCCTTTGAGCTTGCTCGACGATGAGAGCTCGCAGTTCGCCGAGCGCGGCCTTCCAGGAGGCGAAGCCGGCGTCGAGGTCGGCGAAAGCCTTCTGCAGAACCTCGTCAGGAGGAGGCACTCGAATTTGCGTGATGTCCTGCACTGTGCTGTCCATCAGTCCCCAACCCCACCCGAGCAAAGCCGCCTGCACGTCAACTTGGCGTTCAGATGGCCTGGGCTGCCAACCAGTTAAACTGGTGACTCTGGGAAATATACGAAACATTCTCGCTCGACGAGATCAAAACCAGTATTTGTTTTCCGTCCGACAACTGGGTGGGGACGCTGCGTGTGACAGCAATACCTTGCGGACAGGTTATCGGCCATCAGGCACGGGAGACCGTTCCGCCGTCCTATGACGAAGAGGGCGATAACTCAGCGACATGTCGACCTGCTGAATTCTCCATATTGTCACTCTTCACCATTTTGCAGAGCCTTGCTTATATCGTACATCTCTGTTGCGTCGTAATGGGGACGGGAGACCCCCCGGGTATGGTCTCTTATGCACCTTGCTGCAAACGGCCGCCGGGTATTGCAGAATCAGGCGGGTCCGGCGGGAGCTGAAAGGTTGGGACTGAGATGACAGAATGGGAGAAGGAGTTTACCAGGAAGATGGAGTCGCTCCATGAGCAATCAACCACTTGTCTGGAGCGGTTTCTTCAGGAAGACCTGCAAGGTGCTTACAGCGCCTTGAGCAGCTTCGTGGCCCAGTGGAGGTTCCAGACATCCACC
This sequence comes from Phycisphaerae bacterium, assembly GCA_030372985.1. GTDB lineage: Bacteria > Planctomycetota > Phycisphaerae > UBA1845 > PWPN01 > JAUCQB01. The sequence goes on along the minus strand of JAUCQB010000230.1, from coordinate 10,578 downwards.
CCGCAAGCTCAAGCAGGCAGACGATCGTTCAAGTTCGCATTGACCGAAGAAGCGTATGTGATCGTCACATTCCGCCTGGAAAGCCTTGATACTGTTGTGTGCGAGTCGGAATACGGTCTTCCTGCCGCGGGCCGAGTTAACGGAACCAGGTGCAGTTCAAACTTGCGGGTGGTCGACCGGCAGTGGGGCGAGACCTGCTTCCAGAAGGCCCTGGACGGATTGCTGGCCAAAATGACGGAGTTGGACGCCAGGAAGAAAACCCGGGAGCCTGTTCTGGTTGGATAGTCTGGGCAGTTTGGTCAAGCAAAAGTCCCATCACCTGAGACTCAGAGGCTTGATCACGGCCCTTCACCGCCTGTGAACCGGCCACCTGACAGCCCGGTACCGGAGTCCGCGACCCCGCCTGTGATGGGCGGGCGGGTTGATTGCGCGCTTTTCCGCGGACGCGCCCGCTCGGCGAGATGCCGGGCCGATAAGTTCTTGGTGAGGTGGTGCCCCCCGGCGGCGTGACCTCCTCTCCCCCCGCCCAGGCGGACTGACGGGCCACGGCGCGCCCCTCCGTCATCTGCGCCTTCTTCAATGCCCGAGGCTTCCCAAACCGCTGTTAGTCAGATAACAGGAATCTGTTCTCATTTCACAGGAATGCCCTTGCCTTCAGATACTCGGACAGGTAGGATTGCGGTAGAGCCTCAGCGTGCACCTCGATCCGGGAGAGAGAGGTTAACGCCGAGATATGCGAGGATAAGTTGAACGCGATTGCCTGTGCAGCAGAGTATCTCTGCAGGTGGACGCACAGGTGTGTGCACTTCAGGGTTGTCCGCTGTTGTCTCGTTGCAGCGGAAGCCTGATCGCGGAGTGAGCAAGGGCGGTTCACGCTTCGCTTGGGAATGGGGGAGGGTTGGAAGAACCATTTCATCGGAGCAGTCAATGTGCCAACACAACCGCGATGCCATGCCCGGCTGAGAGACGGAATGGCGAACGCGGATAAGCAGCGGAATCAGGGACGAAGCGAGAGGGGCCAAGAAGGCGGTAACGAGAGGCAAGTGTGATTCTCACACAAGACGAGGAAGAGTCTCATGAAAATGCGGATGTCAGGTGTTAAGACCAAGGTGGTAGGCGCGACGATGGCGGCGATGCTGGCGGTCTCCCCGCTGGCGGTGATTTCCATGTCGATGGTCACGGGCTGCGGTGGCGGTTGCCTCCCGGCGATCCCGTGCAAGTGCACCTTCCAGTTTGCCGCGGGACTTCTGGCGATCTGGCTACTCCGCGACGGCGGACTCGCGTCGGATGGCATCTCCTGTTGGGATCTGAACGCCAACGGCGTCTGCGATGTCGCGACTGAAGATGCCAACGCAGATGGCGTCTGCGACGCGCTGGATTGCCAGGGTGCTCCTGGCGAGGCCGGCCAGTCCATTCCGGGCATTGACGGGCTCAATTGCTGGGACTTGAATGCCGACGGCGTAGCCGATCCCGATGAGGACCTGAATGCAGATGGCGTGTTCGACGCGTTTGACTGTCGTGGGGCCGCAGGGCCTCCAGGCAGCGACGGCCAAGACGGCCAGGACGGCGACGACGGCCCGCCGGGGCCTCCGGGGCCGACACTGTTTGACCTTTTTATTGAGGATTTCTTCACCTACGGCGACATCACCGATAACGTCAGCGGCCAGGGTGAGGTGATCAACATTCAGGAGCCGGTTCTGGCTTTCGGACCCGCTGATGCCGGCCCGATCGGTTTCCGCGTGTCCGTACCGGAGATCTACACCGAAGGCCACCCGGTGACCCTGCGGTTGTTCTTCTGGCGCGAACGCACAGAGTCATACAGGTCGTGCACCACGCTGCGGTTCGATGCCTTTCGCCTTATTCCTAATGGCGGGATCGAGCGATACGGGGCCAATCCGGTCTGGCTGCGGCTGGAGCCCGGCAGCATGACCGATCCGGGCATGCTGGTCGTCGATCTGCCACTGAACACCTCGCCGAACGGCCTGGGTTTCCCGAACGATCTTTACGCACCCCAGATGCTGGCATTCGAGATCGGCCTGTTCGGAGTGTCCGAGTCCGTCGATCTGGACGCGAATCTGACGGTCCTGGGGGCGGAAGTGTTCGAGTCGGTCAGCGCGGCGGATACCGGCCTTGCAGGTGTGACGGTGTTCACCAGTGACGATGGCGTATATACCTTCTGCGAAGAGGAGTACGAGTGATCAAGCCCGCGAGAAGGGGACGAACGTGGGGAAGTAGCCGGGTATGACGTGTTGTGGCGCAGAGAGGATTGGACTCATGAAAATGATGCCGCGAATTAAGGGGAAAGTCGCCGGCCTGACAATGGCTGCGATACTGGCGGCTTCACCATTGACGGTGATTTCGATGTCCATGGTCGCCGGATGCGGAGGTGGGGCGGGCTGCCTGCCACCCATCCCATGCAAGTGTGCCTGGCAGTTCGCCGCCGGGATACTCGCGATCTGGCTGCTGAGAGGCGGCGAGGACGGCGTGGGGAGTTCCGGCCTGCATTGCTGGGACCTGAACGCGGACGGAACGTGCGATCCGGCAACCGAGGATGCGAACGCAGACGGGCTGTGCGACATCAATGACTGCCAGGGCCCCGACGGGCCCAACGGCCAGCCGATTCCCGGCGTGGACGGTCTGCAGTGTTGGGATCTCAATGGCAATGGTACCGGTGAGGCCACCGAGGACGTCAATGGCGACGGATTGTTCAATGCGCTGGACTGCCGCGGACCGGCCGGCCCTTCGGGTGACGACGGATCTGATGGCCAGGACGGCGATCCGGGGCCTCCGGGCCCGCCAGGCCCCGATCTGTTCGACTGGTTCATCGAGGATTTCTTTACCTACGGTGAAATCAGCCATGACGTTTCCGGCCAGGGTGAAGTGATCAATATCCAGGAGCCGATCCTGGAATGGGACGAGGAGATCGGTGTCAACCCGATCGCCTTCCGCACCTCGATACCGGAGATCTATCATGATGGCAATCCGGTGACGGTGCGGGTATTCCTCTGGCGTGAGGCGATGGAAGGCCAGTGCACGGTGTTGCGGCTGGACATCTTCCGTGCCCTTCCGGGGCTGGGAATCGAGCGTTACGGCGTCCCCCTGTGGTTGCGGCTTCAGACCGCAGGCATGACCGATCCAGGCATGCTGGTTTTCGACCTGCCGCTGAACGTGCTGCCCCCGACCGGCCTGGGTTTCCCGAACGACCTTTACGCACGCATGATGCTGGCATTCGAACTCCGCGTGGTCGGGTATGGCGACAGCGCCGTCCTGGACGGCCGGTATACGGTCCTCGGTGCGGAACTGTTCGAGTCCGCCAACGCTGCGGACACGAGCCTGACCGGTGTATCCTTGTTCACCGCCGAGCCGGATGTGGATGAGATCTGCGGCGTGTGCGACCCCGATTCGCCTTGGCCGGGACAGTGCGATGATGGCAACCCGGCGACCGTGGACATCTGCCAGCCGCTGCAGGAGGGCGGCTGGGGCGAGTGCTTCAACGTCGTCGTCGGCCCGTGATCGGGTGCGCGGACCGAAGTGTTGAAAGAGAGCGATGCGCAGTCTGGGGCCTTGGAACGAATCCAGGTCTCAGCGGTATCTAAAAAAAGTGGAAGGAGAGAGAGATGAGGAGGATCACCTTACTGATCGTGTGTCTGTCCTTGGCTGGGATGGTGTCCCCAGCCTCCGCGCTGATGCTTTACGGCGTCTCGTTCGACGAGCAGATCTGGAAGATCGATCGTACAACCGGCGCGGTCGGCCTGTATAAGGACACTCCCGGGCTCAAATGGTACGGAGCGACCGACGGCCCGACTGAGGAGTCGTTTTTTGCGACAGGCGACGGCGGCTCATTGTACAAGGTCGACATCGCCGCTGACACCATAACCCCGATCGGAACCTACGGCGGGAGCATGCGTTTGAGGAGCCTGGCTTACGCCGACCCCGTATTGCCCACCGCCGGCGGCATCCTTTACGGCTCGGATTATCAGAACCTGTACACGATTGACATAAACACCGGCGTCGCCACCCTGGTGGGGCCCGTCACGCCGGCCGGCGAACTGTTTGTCGGAGTCTGGTCGATGGACTACGACCCGGTGAAACAGGCATTATTCATCACCAACCTCGTCAATAACCCCATCACCCACGTGATGACGACGAAGATGTACACGGTGAATCCGATCAACGCCCAGACGACGTTCATCGGAGAAATTGCCGACGCGCTTCCGATTGCCGACATCTGGTACGACCATGACTCGGGCAAGATGCTTGGCATCACTCAGGTAACCGGCCAGTTGTATGAGATCGACACGGCCACGGCCGGGGTAACACCCATCGGCACCGCCCCTGGCGAGAACATCCTCGGCCTTGGCGGCGCGATGATTCCCGAGCCGGGCATGCTCATGCTGCTGGGCCTCAGTATGCTGGGCGTTCTGCGAGCCGGCCGCCGACGCGTCTGCTGATACTGACCGACCCGCGATCCTGCCTCCCGACCTGGAAGGCGGCGATCGCAATCAGATAACCCGCGGAAAAACCCGTGGGCGCAGCGTAATCATCATCCAGTTGGTTTACGCCGAAGATCAGCCGGTCGTTGCCTGGGAGTGCCGACCGGCTGGTTCTTTTTGCACTGTCCGTGATCTGCTGGCGCGGGGGCCGGGCGCCATGCCCGCCGCTCTGCGTGGACATGTTCTTCCTTCGGGCGGCAACGGAGGCCCCATTTCATCTTCAGGTGGGGGAGCGACGATCGGTTCAACAATCAGCGAGTCAGGTATGCCCGGCGGATGGCTCGCCCTTTGTCCGGGCAGTGGGAAGCAAAGCCGGGCATTCGAATTTCATTTCTCCCATTGCCGCGGGTCTATGGCATTCGGGTTTCGTGATCGATCATTGGGATTGGGCTGTTCTGGCCTGACCGACCGGCTCGCGCACTCCTCCCACCTGGGCCTTCGGGGTTTTGAATCCCCCGCGGTGACCGTATACTGCTTTGAGTTCGGGTCTTTCGACACGGCCTTTGGAGAAGGGGACGCGGATGGCTGAATCACAGGTCTACCCCAAGCTGGCCCAGTTGAGCGGTGCCAAGGATCTTCTTGCCCGCTGGGCGGAACTGGGATGCGACATTCCGTGTGACGAGCGGATTCGGACGGCCGCCGAGCGCTCGCCGCTCGCCGAGCCGATCACCGTGTTCGGTCGCCGTCTTGGCAACCGTTGGTGCATCCAACCCATGGAAGGCTGGGATGGCACGCTCGATGGCCGGCCCTCGGAATGGACGCGGCGGAGATGGGAGCGGTTCGGTAAGAGCGGCGCCAAGCTCATCTGGGGCGGCGAGGCGGTCGCGGTTCGCCACGACGGGCGGGCCAATCCGAACCAGCTTTGGATCAACCCCGACACCCAGGGCGATCTCGCGGCCTTGCGGGAATCGCTGGTCCGTGCTCATCAGAGTGTCGCCGGCGGCACCGACGACCTGCTGATCGGCCTCCAGTTGACCCACTCCGGACGGTTCAGTAAGCCCAACGACAACGCACGAATGGAGCCTCGGATCGCCTGCCATCATCCAATCCTCGATGCCCGCTTCCGCATCAGGCCCGATGACGACTCCATCGTCTTGGCCGACGATGAACTGCGGCGGTTGATGGACGACTTCGTTCAGGCCTCCAAGCTTGCGGCCGGAGCAGGTTTTGATTTCGTCGACCTCAAGTGCTGCCACGGATATCTCGGGCACGAACTGTTGGGCGCTCATACTCGACCGGGAGCCTTCGGGGGCTCCTTCGAGAATCGGACGCGATTCACCCGAGAGCTGATCGGCCGCGTCCGGGCTGAGGTGCCGGGCTTACATATTGGCGTGCGGCTCAGCGCGTTTGATCTCGTGCCCTTCATGGACGACCCCGCAACGCGATCCGGCAGCCGCAAAGGCGTGGGAATCCCCGCGAGATTCGACCATTGCCTCCCGTATCGATATGGCTTCGGCGTCAACCCGGACAACCCCCTCGAATACGACTTAAGCGAGCCGATGCGTTTCCTGGAGATGCTTTCCGGCCTGGGTGTCAATCTCGTCAATATCACCGGCGGCAGTCCATACTACAACCCGCATATCCAGCGCCCCGCCTATTTCCCACCGTCGGACGGCTATCAGCCGCCCGAGGACCCGCTGGTCGGCGTCGCTCGCCAGATCGATGTTGTCCGTCAACTTAAGCAGCGGTCTCCCGACATGGTTCTGGTCGGGTCGGGCTATACCTATCTGCAGGAGTTCCTCCCGCTCGTGGGCCAGGCGGTCGTGCGCAACCGGTGGGTTGATTTCGTCGGCATCGGGCGGATGGTCCTGAGCTACCCTGAGATGCCGGTCGATTCGCTCGGCAAAGGGGCGCTTGATACCCGGCGGGTCTGCCGGACGTTCAGCGACTGCACTACCGGGCCGCGAAAGGGCTTGATCAGTGGTTGCTTCCCGCTCGACGAGGCCTATCGCCACTCGGAGGCGGCTCAAAAGCTGAAGGAGCTCAAGAGGGCCGAAGAGGCCGGCTGACGCGAGAACGAGCATGTACAAGCTTTCCTGGCCCAATCGTGTGACCATGACCAGGATCCTGCTGGCAGGGCCGTTCGTCGTGGCTCTGCTGCATCTGCAGGATCCGCGATGGAGCGAACTCGCCCGCTGGTCGGCGGTGGTGGTATTCGGGCTGATGGCGGCCAGCGACGGGCTCGACGGCTACCTGGCCCGACGTCTGAAGGCCGAGAGCGCCCTCGGGAGGTTTCTCGACCCGCTGGCGGACAAGCTCGTGGTGCTCTCCTCGGTTGTGCTCCTGGCCCGCGAAAACACCAGCGTGCCCGGTATGCAACTTCCCTCGACGGTTGCAGTGATCGCCATCGGCAAGGACCTCATCATCGTCGTGGGCTTTTGCCTCATCTACATGATCACCTCCAGCATCTACATCGAAGCCAAGCGCCTGGGCAAGTGGTGTACGGCCACCCAGTTGGTGATGGTCATCGCCATTCTGTTCTCGCCGAGCCTCCCCGGCCCGCTGAAATGGGGGCCGGTGGTGCTGTGGTGGGCGGCCTCGCTACTGGCCATCGCGACCGTCATTCAGTATTTCAAGATGGGCCTCTATTTCGTAAGCCGCCACGAGCCCCAGAAACCCGCCTGAAAAACCAACGGGTGTCCGATGCCATTTCGGCATGGGCCTGGCGGACGGGCAAACGCGAACTCAGCGGTCGGTTCAATGCGTGACCGGTGGACCGGCCCTGGAACTGGCTTGCGGAGGTCACCGTCCGACGAATGATGGAGCGTTGAAGGCCGTGCGGTAGTCAGCAACGCGCGGCGTGCCTTCCGGGACCGACGGCCGGAAGGCAGGAATCGCCGCCTCCCTCGGTCTGGTGACCACCTTGCCTCCCCGCAGGCGACCGCGGAAGCAGCGGGATGAAGCCGAAGAATCATCCTGAAACCTTCTCCGATGCCTTCCCCACGCCACAAGCCCTTTTCAGAACAACAACACACAACAAAGTCGCGAAATCGTAGGGAGACAGAACAGTGGTAGACACAGGGGGCGAAAACCGGTATTCTGGGTCTGTCGGGATTGCGGGGGGAGTCAGACGATATCAACTGAGGAAAACTGATAACGGGTACGGCAGGAAGGGAACATGAGCAAGCGTAGCGTTCGTGCGTTATCGGTCGCGACCTGGACGTGCATGGCGCTGGCCTGCACCGTCGAGCGCCTCCAAGCTGAGACGGTGCTACGAGTGGATGCCGCGTCGACCAACCCGGCCCCCGACGGGTCGAGCTGGACCAGCGCTTTCAAGACGCTCGATGCCGCCCTCTCTGCAGCGATTGCCGGCCAGCCGACGCAAATCTGGGTGGCCGCCAGCACCGTGCCTTACCGGCCGGATCCCAGCGGATTGTCCGACCCGCGAGACGCCTCCTTCACGCTCACGATTCACGTGAGTGTCTACGGCGGTTTTCTGGGCTTGGCACCCGGGGGTGGCGAAACCCGGCTCGATCAGCGGGATCCGGCCGCCCACGTGACGGTGCTCAGCGGCGATCTCAACGGAGATGACGTGGGCTCCCTCGACGATCCCTCGCGCAACGAGAACTGCTATCACGTTGTCACGGGCAGCCCGTCGATCCTGGACGGGTTCACCATTAGCGGCGGCAATGCAAACGGCACAGGCAGCGATCGGTCGCTTGGGGGAGGGATTCACCTGCTCTACGCCATGGGACAGATCGTCGGCTGCCGAATCGCGTCCAACCGGGCTGCCGGGGGAGCGTCCAACGGCGGGGCAGGCGCCTATTCCGGCGGCGGCAATGTGAGCTTCGACAACTGCGAGTTTGCGGACAACGAGGCCGATTTGGGCGGCGGGCTGTACCTGTTTCTCGGCGAGGCCACGATCACCCATTGCAGCTTCATCGGTAACACGTCACGTTACATCACCGATACGTACAACTACGGCGGCGGCGGTTTGTACTGCAGCAACTCCAACGCGATGGTCAGCAACTGCGAATTCACCGAGAATGTCGCCTCGAACTGTGGCGCGGGCATCAATGCTCGCGGCAGCCCCGCGCCGTCGATCAGAGGTTGCACATTTACCGGAAACACCGCGAAGTACGGGGGCGGCGTCTTCAACGACAGCGCGGCCTCAGAGATCACCGAGTGTCAATTCGTCGCCAACTCGGGGCTCTATGGCGGAGGCATGATGAACTCCGCATGTGGCGCCACAACCAGCAAATGCATCTTCCGAGGCAACTCTGCAACGACCTATTACGGCGGGGCCGTTTCGACTTACTGGAGCGCCGATACGTGGAGCGACTGCACGTTTGTCGGCAACAGTGCCAAGAGGGGTGGAGCGGTCGAAGGGTACTACCCCAGTTCGACGTTCCAGAACTGCACCTTCGGCGGCAACGACGCGACGGAGTACGGCGGGGCGCTCTACAGCCGGTACGTGAATACGTCGTCGATGACCGTCCTTCGATGCGTTTTTGGTGAGAACGCGGCGGCCCACGGCGGCGCGATCTACAGCTCGTCGACTCCCACGCGGCTGATCGACTGCATATTCGCCGGGAACGTTGCGGCAAACTGGGGCGGTGCGTGCGACTACATCGGCTCCAGCGGCCTGATGGCCGGCTGTGCGTTCATCGGAAACTCGGGCGCGTACGGCGGGGCCGTACTCAACCAGTCGTGCCAGCCCCAGATCATCAACTGTTCGTTCAGCAGGAACAGTGTTACGGCTACCGGCTCAGCGGTGTACAATACTCAAAGCAACTCGACCATTGCCAACTGCGCCTTCTGGGCGAACCAGGTCAAAACGGTCGTCGGCCCAGGGTCGATCTACGACGCGAGCAGCACGCCCTCAGTTACTTACAGTTGCATCCAGGATTCGGTGGCCGACGACGGTATCATCCCGTACGGGGGAGCTGCGAACGGCAACACAGACCTGTCGCCCCAATGGGTCGACGGTCCTTCGGGTTCATGGACGGCCGCTCCCAGCTTCGACCCGGTGACGGGGACAACCACCTTCACGGACGCAGCCGGCCAGTTCCAGCCTGACGGTCTGGTGGGCATGTTCCTTCGCCCCAACACGACCCAGCCGCGGTCCGGTTACATTACCGCCAACACCCCGACCACCGTCACAGTCGTGGGTGACTTTTCGAGCCTGGCCGGTCCGGGCAGCGCCTACGCCGTGCTCGGATTCAATCTCGCCGCAGGTTCCCCCTGCGTGGACTCGGGCGACACCGCAACCGTGCCGGCGGATCTCACAATCGATCTTCTGGGCCATCCGCGGATTCTCAACCTGCATGTGGACATGGGGGCCTACGAGTTTGTTCCACCTCTTCCGGGCGATTACGACCATGACGGCGATGCTGACAACGACGACTTGCCCCTTTTCGAGGATTGCGGGACAGGTCCGGGAATTGAAACGGTTGCGCCGGCTTGCCAGATGATGGATTTCGACCAGGACAACGATGTTGATCAGTCCGATTTTAGCGTCTTGCAGCGATGCCTGAGCGGGCCCCAACTTCCAGTTGATCCGAACTGCGACGACTGACGAACGGGTCAAAAAGCGCGTTTTTTTATTGGCATGGGACTGGGCTCACGGCAGGCTGAGGCGATGGGACGGCCGTTGCGGATGACCGAGCCTGGGGTTGCGTATCATCTGTTGACGCGTCGGCTGATAAGGCTGAAGGTTTTTGAGTCGTGGGTGGCGGAAGTCAACCGAGCGATGGATGATGGACGATTGAAGGCCGTGCGGCAGACAGCCATGCGCTGTACCCGCTGAGGACGGGCGCGTGGAGGGCCCGAATCGCCGCCCGGCAGGGCGTGAGGCGGCAGCCAGAGCGACGCCATGGTGGTTATTGTCGGTGCTGCTGGCGATTCGTCTGATCAAGGACTGGCAGAACGAAAAAAGTTGGCCAGGCGGATGAGTCTGAGGGGCGGTCTGACCGGCAAGATGCCGGTTTCACACGATGATTGCCTCTGCGTTTCTCCTTAGGATCTCTAACAAAACCCTGAAACCCGGTGCCAGCAGATGAGCAGACACCCGATGCTCAGGAACGCCTGATGAATATCATCTCGCTTTTCATATCGCACGCGAAGTCGTCGCTGCTTGAACAGC
>JAUCQB010000229.1 GCA_030372985.1 Phycisphaerae bacterium | reverse complement strand
TGCTGGCGGTCGAGCCGTCACCGGTATCGTGATAGCGGATCACGTTGCCGCCGAAACCCGCAGCGATCACGTCCGTGCCGTTGAAGTCCAGGACGCCGAAGTCGTTGTACCCGTGGCCGCTGCCCTCCGGGCTGTTGTTTCCAACCAGCAACCCCGTGGTCGGGCTGAAGCTGTAGAACTGCTTGCCGTCATCGCCCCACGTCGCAGTGTAGAGCCGCCCCGTGGTGGCCGAGTAGATGACGTGGCTGCGGACGACCTTCCCGCCGTCAGCCATCCACTGCAGCGACCCGCTGTACGTGCTGGTGTTGATGGCAATGCAGTAGACGTCAGTACCGTCCCCGCTGCCATCGGCGTTGAAGTACAACCCGTGGATGCCGGCTCCCAGGGCGTTGGGCACCAGGGTCATTGCTCCCTTGGCGTCGCCCCAACCGGTGTCGAGGTTCACCGCGATCGGCTTGGCCCAGACGATCGTGCCTGTCGCGGCATCGATTTCATAGACGGTCTTCATGGTCAGCCCGGCACCGACGACGTACACTCGCCCATCGTATAGGGCCGGCGTCAGGCGATCACCGGTGGAGGCAAAGTTGGCGTCCGGCAGCGCCGCGGCCCAGAGCTGTGCGCCGTCAGACTTTTGGAAGGCGTACAGACCCGAATCGCCAAGGACATAGACCCGCCCGGTTTCACCGCCGTCACCGACTACCGGCGTGGTGGTGTCACCCTCCCCCAGGTCAACCGGCGTGCCGGCAACGTTGCCCTTCCATCGGAGCGTCTTGTCCGGCGCGAGCGAGGCTAACAGGCCCTCGGTCGTCTTCCAGTACAGGTTTCCGTTCTCGTCAAACGAGATCCCGCCTCGCTCGGTCCCTCCGGTCAGGCCATCGACGGTGGCAGTGTAAGCCCAGTCCACCTTCACGGCGTTTGACCAGCGGCTATCGAAGAGTAGTGAGGGGTCATCCGAAGACTGAGTGGCGTAGATGTTCCCGTGGATGGTTCCCCACGGTTGGGCAACGTTGCTGCCGTCCGACGTCGGCGGGACAGCCGCGACGTTCACCGTCCACGAGTCACTGGCCGAACCGCTGCCGTTGGCGGCCGTCACCGTCGCGTTGTAGGTGCCAAGAGAGTTGGGTGTCCAGTTGATCAAACCGTTCTCGTCAATGGTCGCGCCCGGCAAGCCGCTGATGCTCCAGTCCACCACCGTGCACTCGACGAGCATGATCTGTCGCGTGTAAGGCATGCCGATGTAGACGTTCTCCGGATCGGGCGCCACCGGCACAAGGCTTGGGGCCGGCGGCACGTTGGTGATGATCACGTTGTTGAAGTCGACGTAATCCTGGCAGCTCGGGCTGCCGCTCCAGTCGGTACCCCAGAAGGAGATCTTCACGACCTGGCCGGGGTCGAAGCTGCCGCTATCCGTGTAAGGTTGGGCGGTCGTGTCGTCGGTAGCCATGGAAACGTGCTTCCATATCGGATATCGCTCGCCCTCCGGCACGCTGGCACCGTAGACGATGCCGTAATCACGCACGCCGCCGTTGGAAGAGCTGAATCTGGCGAACACCGGCGCATCACTGTAGGTGCCCGCGAGTTGATAGTAGCGAAGGTCGATCTTGAAGCGGGTCTGGCACCCGGTAACGTCGATGGGGGCATAGCCGGCCTTGGTCAGATCGATGTGAATGTCGTTGCCGTACCCGTAGTAACCGCCGCAGCCGCAGGTCGACGTCAAGTGATAGCGGGCAAAGCGATCAGTGGTCTCTGAGTCGGCGGGGTCCTCAAAAGTGAAGGCGCAGCCCGCAGGCGCCACGATGGCGTCCCCCTGCCCCAGGTCGATCTGGTTGTCCATGGAAATGTTGACCAGCTCGGAGAAGCCGACCACCTGCACGGTCCAGCTCTCCGTGTCCGACCCGGCGCTGTTGGTGGCGGTAACGGTGACGGTGACCGAGGTGCCGCTGTCGCTGATGGAGGGTGTCCAACCGCTAAGCTTGCCCGTCTGGCTGATCACCATTCCGGAGGGACCGGTGACCAAGGTCCAGTTCATGGTGGGGTCGCACTTGCCGTCGCCGCCATCCAACTGGCGAACGTACTCCGTCCTCACGGTAGCTGAATCCGGATTAGGCATAGGCGTGATGCTGGGCGCGGGGATGGTGTCATCGCTGATCACCAGGTTCTTGAAATCAACGAAGTCGAAGCCGGTGCTGGTCCAGTCGGTACCATGGAACCGAATCCCATCAACCTGGGCAATGTTGAAGGTGCCGCCGTTGCGCCCCGAGTCGACATAGTCAACATTCACGTAAGCAACGACGTGCGTCCACGTGGGATATGGGGCATCCCCACCAACGCGGTACACCCAGCCCCCGGGCCCCAAGGTACGCCGCCCCACCTCGATGTACCGGCTGCTGCCGGCATCCCATCCGAAACACTGCAGGACGGCAGCGACCGGCGCATCGGCATAGTTGCCGTCGCTCTTGTAATAGCGGACGTCGAATTCCAGGCGGGCGCAGGGGGCGCTCAGATCCAAGGCCCCCGATTCGCAGCCTGCCCCCGCGTCGGCCAGGTTGAAGCTGACCGCCTGGTAGAAGTAGTGGCCCGTCGTGGTAGCAATATTGTGCCGCAGGAACGGCTCCGGCTCGTTGAGGCCGCTGATGGGGTCGATACCGGCAGCCTTGAAATCCTGAGTATCGCCGCCCGTGTAGGGCGCGGGAACGTAAATCGCACCCGAGTCGGGATTCAAGGCGGGCGTCAGGGTAGTCGATGCCCAGTACCAGCAGGTGCTCTTCCCGTTGTCAATCTGCGAGCCCATTGGGACATTCAGCAGATCGACGGCATAGCCCGCCGGGGCTATGGCCAACAAGGCCAGGATGCTCACATAGCCTATAACGTGTCTCATTCTAACGCCTCCTTTTCCTTCCAGAGTTTCTGGAATAACGATCCCGCCGCATACGCCGCGGCAAAGGGATCTGGTGATATGCCCACAATACCTCTTTCATCTCCACATCCCCCCTGCCAACTCCATTCCCATCCCCACCGCCGACTCCTGATCAATGGTGCCAGCCCTTGTGAGTCTTGACCGTTCCGGGCCACTTGTGATTCGTGGTCCACCAGCCCGGATCCAGGTCGGCGGGAAAGTGCGAATCGTCCTGAGGTGTACCCTCAGGGTACGTGTTCAGGTTGCCCGGGAAGGGCTGCTCATTGATGTCCAGATGGTTGACGAAGCCGCTGCCGGCCGGATAACCGATGCGGGTATGCTCGCCCGGTCGCCAGAAGTAGTGTTCGTAAGTCTTCAGGCCGCGGATGTAGTAGGGGTCAGAGGCATAGCGATCGGCCGGGTTGAGCTTGACCAGCCGCACGCTCGAGTCAAGAAACAGCACGTTGGCCGACATGAGCGACCGGCTGCCGTGTCGAAACCCCACCGTGTTACCGCCCCAATAGGGACTGGTCGGACGATTGTACTCCATGCCCTCGGCGCTGAAACCGTGAAGCCAGTTCCACCATCCGTCGGCGGCCAGGACCACGTTGCTGGTCTGTTTATCGAGCGAGAACTTGGTCCCGCGCACCTTCCAACCCCAGGTGGCGCAGGGCACGGAGATGCCATAGCTGTAGTCCGATCCCGGCCCGCCGCCTTGCGGAGCCGGGTAGTTGAACCCCCACTCGGCCCCCCGCAACTGGTTGAGCGGGTCAGGTCGCTTGTCCTTCGGGCAATAGGCGGCCTCCAGATTCGCCAGGCATCGCTTGGCGAACAGGACGTCAACCCACGTGGCCATGATGTTGTTGTGCCCCGTTAAGCCGGACACGCCGCCGTCATCCAGCAGCGGGTAGGATTTGGCCTGCTCGAAACAGAACCTCAACGACAGGCCCACCTGCCGGAGATTCGAGCCGCACACCACCGTCTTGACCTGTTCCCTGGCGGCGGTCAATGAAGGCAACAGAATGGAAACCAACAGGGCAATGATGGCGACGACGACCAGCACTTCGATCAACGTGAATGCGCTCTGGGAATCACGTCCGCGTCTCATGATCGACCCCCACGGAATGCAACGAAACCAGCCGCACGACTACTTGACCGGAACCATGCCCGTCAATGAGCTGCTGCACTTCGGGCAGCCCACCATGATCGGAGGGTGTGGCGGGTCACCGACCGGATCGGGCACGAATGTCGTTCCGCACTGATTGCACTGCCACAACTGCCAGGCTGTCATCTTGCCGCAGTTGGCGCACTTAAACGGGGCCCTTGCCGCCGTCTGCAACTCGGCCGTGAACTCGTGATCACAGGCCCGGCACTTGAGTTTTGCCTTGTAATCGGTCCGGTCGGTCACATCGTTGACGTTGCCGGCGCGGAGTGCATAAAAGGCCACCGCCAGAAGCAGCACCCCAACCACTGCCATGATTTTCGCCGACTTGCTCACGCGACCTTCGCCCGGGGCCCGCCCCGATACTGTCTCCATGCCGGCGCGAAATGCCTGCCGGCGCCAACCTGTGACTCTGAACGGACACCCCCCTCCCCTCGGCTTCTGTCTAATGTAGCCGATAATGCTGGAATTGCAAGCGCTTGCGCCGCCGCAAAAAGACCCGAATCTGGTCAGGAGCCGCCGATTCCATCCCCTCGCGAATAATTACGCGCTGAATGATACCGCCCGGATGATCTTCTCCGACCGGCAACCAGACAGACGACCCCCGCGGCCTCCCATCGAGGTCGCGGGGGCCATGGCGTTTCACGTACCGTAGGGCCCGATCGGGTCCCTCCGCAGCCCTCGGGACGAGGCAGGGCGCAGACCTGCCGATGCTGCCTTGCAGACCATGGCAGATCTCGATCGCCGCGGCGACCTCGACAAGGAGCGGCAAGCCTCCGTCACCACAGCGACCCAGGCCTGCGGCATCCTCAAGACCGGGGCGGCAGGTCTCCCGCCGCCTCTGGCGGCTCCGACCGTGCCCCACCTACCGACCTCCGTCGGTTTTCGCATACATTCCTAGCTGCGTCGCCGAACCAGCAGCAGCCCGCCCAGGGCCAGCAGCCCCAGCGAGGCCGGTTCCGGCACCGCGGTGATCACGAAATTGTCAATCCAGACGACTTCCGGCCCCTTGCCCGTCTCCTCGTCGTGGCCGAGATTGATCGTCCAACCAGTCAGCGCGGCGATATTGGTGATGGGGATACCATTGTCCACAACAGCACCATCATACCAAGAGAAGGCCTTCATCTGCTGGAAATCCCAGACCATGGTGACATTGGCATAGCGCCCCGTGATCGTCTGGGCCGCCCCGGCTCCCGGATTCCAGCCATGGGGAAGCGTCTGACCCGGGTTACCCACACCTGCATCCCACTGCAGGCCGTAGGTCGGCTCGCCGGCATCAAACCACCACCACCAGAGGTTCGACAGCCAGGGGTCCTGCTGGCGATAAATGTCAAAGCTCACCGTCACGACCTGCCCCGTAAGGTTGATCGCCGGGATGGCATGATCCATGGAAGACGATGCTCCCTGGAGGTCGGGGACCTCGAGACGAACGGCCTGCTGGCCCAGAACTGGATCGGGAGCGGTCACGACCGTCGGGGCAATTCCGCCACCTCCTCCACCTCCGGTCCAGCCGTCCTGGCCAGCCAGGGCTCCGGTGGCAAATGCAGTAGGCTCGAAGCCATTCGAGTTGTACAAGTCAACCGCCAACACCGGCCCGGCCACGAGCAACACAGCCAAGCCACATAGCGCGTTGGAAAGCCTCATTGCTTTTCCCCTTTCCTGTTATGAGCGCCGCCGACGGGCAACCAGAACACCACCCAGAGCCAGCAGCACCAGAGCCGTCGGCTCAGGCGTGATCACCAGGTTCTTGAAGTCGACGAAGTCATCGCCGCCCCCGGACCAGTCAGTGCCGTACCAGCGGATGCGACTCACGTTGCTCACGTCAAACACGCCACCCTCAGAGATGTTGGGGGCGTTGTTCACGTCGACCGTCACAGTGGTCCAAGTGGGGTACGGAGGGTTGTTCCAGTCCGGCTGTGTTGCGTACACGATGCTATAATCCCGGTAGCCAAGGTATGTGTTTCCATCTTCCCCGTACGTGTAGAGCCGCAGGAACACGGGGGCATCGCCATAGGGGTTGGTGTTGGTTACATCGTTCTGGTAGTACCGGGTGTCAAAAGTGACCGTGCTGTCCGGCGCACTCAGGTTCAGCCCGCTGCCCGGCGTGGTGATGCCCGCGAGGTTCAAGTCGACATACTGGTACCACCAGCCCCCCGGAACCGTGGTGAGATTGTGCCGGGTGAAGCCTTCCGCTTCCACTTCATCATCCGCGAAAATAGTCTGGGTGTCGCTGTTGAACGCCGGGTAAATCGCGTTCCCGCCGGGTGACTGGGTGTTGTAGGTGTAGCCCAGGTTAATCTGAGCATTCATCTCCACCGTCGCGGGTTGCGCGAGAGCTGCGGTCCCGACAACCAGCAGGGCCGCGACAGCCAAAAGAATAGTCCTCATGTTTTCGTCCTCCTCAAAGAAACGAACTTCACTTGTTTCACCTCAGGGCTGACTTGCCGCCCTGTGATCCGCACGAACACGATTTCTGATACGCCAAGGGCGCGATCGCCGCATGGCGAACATGGCCGCATTTGAAGCCGTGAGAGGAACGACGACGAAATCGTCAGAGGAACGACGAGAAGTGTGCTCGTCCCCCCCTCACCACGGCCGCCGCAGAATCGGGCGCAGCGGCCCTCTGGATCATTATGCTACCGGCGGGGACACGCGGCGTCAAGCCTCTGGTCCGGAAACGAGGCGTTTTTCCGCCTTTTTTCTGCCCCATCTTCAAACAAATGAAACGCACGAAAATCGATTGAGCGACCCGGGTTCGCATGGCTTGGCGCGGCTCAAACTGTGCTCACGGGGCCGCGCTGCAAGCAGCTCATGCCCCTAAAACGCTATGCAAGCGAAGGTTACGACTCATCGCGGTTTGCCGGGATGCACGGTCCTGCCTGCGGGGTCCTGCAACCGAAGGAGACCGAGTGGCAGGCAGGCCGCGCTCACATCGCATAGGGAACTCTCGGCCGGAGCGGGACTTGGAAAGGGTCTGGTTTCCGGGTACCCTGGCCGTCGTCAATGACGCCTATCGGGCCAAAGCCGCGATCCTTGGCGGCGACAGGTGGAGACAGGAGATAAAGAACAGCATGCCGGTCTACACGTCGTTTCGGTGGCTTGCGTTGCCGTTCCTGCTGAGCTTCCTCCTGACGCCGGCGACGGCCGCACCCGCATCGAGCAAGGAGTCTCCCGGCCAAGGCTCGACCCGGCCGGCCACGGTTCCGGCGGACCTTTCGGACGACCTGACCGTCTGGCCCAATAAGGTCAGCTACCGCAGCTCGGAACCGTGGATCTGGCAGAACCACGACAAGATTCGCGAAATGCGGCCGCGCGTGTTGGTGCTCAACTTCGCCAACGACGTGGACATGCCCGGCATCCAGGAGCGCACCGAAAAGCTCATCAGGGCCCTGGCCGAGAGCACGCGCTACCACGGCTTCCAAGACCCTGACGCCCCGGCATTCCTGAAGTATGAGGTCGCCAAGTACGTCGATATGCGCGACCGGCCCGTCCCGCCCGAGCGTCTGCACAAGAACAGCGCCTTCCTGCCGCTCAAGCCCGACGGGCCTCAGGACTTTGGTTGCGATTACAGCGTGTTCTACAGCGACGCCTTCGCCCGCTTCTATGGGTTCCAGGATCCGAAGAACAGCCGGCGGTACTTCAACCTCCATGAGCTGATCAACTCGGGGGTCGTGCACGAATTGTGGTTCTATGCGATTCACGAATACGAGGTGGGCTGGCCGGCGTTCGAGGTCACCGAGTTCAAGCAGTATTACGATGAGCAGTGCCGGCCGATCGAAGGCAAACACGGCCCGGCCGGGAATGGGCACGATGATTCGATGCCCTGGTCCGGCCGCAGCTTCCGCATGGCGTTCTTCAACCCGCACCGCGGCACCGGCTGCCAGATGGAGAATTTCGGCCACGGGCTGGAAGCCTATGCGAACCACGACGCCATCGGTTATTGGCGGAAATACTTCCGCGAATTCGCCGAACTGAATCTCGACCAGCGGTTCAAGGTACCCTTCAGCTCGTTGTACGAAACGCCCTACGAGCGGGGCGACGCCGTCTCTTACCCCTCGACGACGACCGTGAAGGTCAAGTACCGTGGCGAGGAGTACACGTTGGAGCCCTATGTGGCCATCGGGGGCAATGCCCACTGGCCGCCGGGCGCCCGGCACCATTACGACCTGGACAGCCCGTACACGGTCAAGAGCACCATCGAGAATTACCGGCTGCGCAACGGCCCCGACGGCAGGGACAAGGTGCTCGATTTCAACAAGGCAAAGTACGCCCCATACCGCAAGACCGTGCCGGACTGCATGGGCGCGTGGATGGTCTTCTGGCGGCAGTGTATGCCGGGGCTGGACAACCCGTGCGTCGATGACGACGGCAAACCCATGAAGAACTGGTGGGTGTTTCTGTTCTACTGACAGCCTGTGACGAATGGATGTGAGGACATCTCATGGACCGGTTTCAATCGCCTGTGGTTGCGGTGGTTTTTATGATCCTTCTTCCAGCTTCGGCCTGGGCGGCCGAGGCGAGCGTCTTGAGCGGGGATGACATGGAGATCACGAAAGACACCATGGTGAAGCCCGGCCCCTACCGCTTGCCGGACGACGGCGACGACGGCGCCGTGCGCATCATCGGGAACGATATCACGGTCGACTTCCAAGGAGCGGTGCTTGACGGCTCCTCGGAAGGACAATTGCCTGACGCCTTCACCGGCAAGGGAATCATCATCCGCGGCCAGAACATCACCCTGAGGAACGCCAAGGTCCGCGGCTACAAGGTGGGCATCCACGCGAACCAGTGCCAGGGGCTTGTCGTCGAGGATGTCGATGTCTCCGGCAACTACCAGAAGCACCTGTTGTCCACGCCGGAAGCCGAGGACGGCAGCGACTGGATGTTCGGGCATGAGAACGACAAGAAGGAATGGATGACCAACTATGGGGCCGCGCTGTACGTCGAGCGGTCCGACAAGGTTACGATTCGCCGCGTCAAGGCCCGTCACGGCCAGAACGGCATCTGCATCGACCGCGTGAACGACTCGAAGATCTACGACAACGACTGCTCGTTCCTGTCCGGCTGGGGCCTGGCCATGTGGCGGTCCAACCGCAATGTGATCACGCGGAACGCCTTTGACTTCTGCGTGCGGGGATACAGCCACGGCGTGTACAACCGCGGGCAGGATTCGGCGGGCATCTTCATGTTCGAGCAGAACTGCGAGAACGTCCTCGCCGAGAATTCCGCGACCCACGGGGGCGACTGCTTCTTCGGATTCGCCGGCCTGGAAGCCCTTGGCGATAAGCCGGCCCCGAGCCCCGATTTTGACTACAAACGCAGGGGCAACAACGACAACCTGCTGATCAACAACGATTTCTCCTATGCTCCGGCGCACGGCATTGAAATGACTTTCAGCTTCGGCAACAGGTTCATCGGCAACCGGCTGGTGGGCAACGCCATCTGCGGCGTCTGGGGCGGTTACTCGCAGGAGACCCTGATCGCCGGCAATGTCTTCGAGGAAAACGGAGGAATGGGCTACGGTCTGGAACGAGGCGGCGTCAACATCGAGCACGGCTCGGCCAACGTGATCCAGCACAACACTTTCAAGAACAACCGGTGCGGCGTGCACCTCTGGTGCACACCGAACCCCGCGTTCATGGAAAAGCCCTGGGGGAAGGCCAACCACCAGGAGTTGAAGCCCACCACCATCGCCTGGAACACGTTCGACGGTGACGAGGTCGGCTTCCACTTCCGCGACGCGATCGAGACGACGCTGATCAGCAACAGAATGACCAGCGTGAAAAGGGAAATCGTCGCGGACGAGAAGGCCAAGACCACCAGGCTCGATCAGCCGGCCGAAAAATGGGAGCCTCCGAAGTACCCGGTTCTTGGCGACACGCGGCCGGTCGGGGCCCGCAAGAAGCTCTATGGACGTCAGCACATTATCATGACTGAGTGGGGACCGTACGACTTCACCGATTTTATTCTCTATCCCCGAAAGGTGCTCGCCGGTGAGAAGGCTACGGTGCAAATCCTCGGTCCTTCCGGCGGCTTCAAGGTTACCCAGGTCACCGGCTCGGTACGCGTGAGTCCCATGGAGGGAACACTGCCCGGGACGATCACGGTTTCGGCCGCACAGAAAGGTGTGCTGCCGTTCACCGTCGAACTGGACGCCGGGGACAAGAAGCTTGCCGCCGTCGGCACGCTGGTATCGGCAGACTGGGATGTCAAGTTCTACAAATGGGATTCAGCCGACGATCCTCGCGAGCACGAGGACCGCTGGAAGGCAATGATCGCCAAGCCGCCGATGGAGACCCAGAAGCTCTCGGCCATCGATTTCAAGTGGGGCGGCGGCGCGCCGAGCGACAAGGTCGGCTCTGACCACTTTGGCACCGTGGCCACGACAACAATCGAGCTTCCCGCCGGCACGTACACGATCTGGACGGTCTCCGACGACGGCATACGGGTCTGGGTTGATGGCGAGAAGATGATCGACGATTGGACCTGGCACCCGCCCAAGGAGAACAGCACCACGGTGGAATTGAAAGCCGGCGCACACAAGATCCGCATCGAGCACTTTGAGATCGACGGCCTGTCGCAGCTCCAGTTTCGGATGGAACCCGCTGGACCGGACAAGAAGTAACCGCCGCCGCCGGGACAGCCGATGTCTTGAGATGCAGCGTCAAACCGTCTATACTGGACAGACGGCCGAGGGGACCGGCTGCAAAGACGCGGAGCAGAAAAGGCCTCTAGCTCAAAGGAGTATGGAGATGAAGCAGGTGTGTCGTCGCGCCGCCCTGATAGGGATGCTCATCTGGGCACCCCGTGTGGCGGTCGCCCAGGATCTTACCGTCCTGCATCCGCGGGCCCTTCTGATCAACTTTGACCCCATCATCGAGAGCCGATCAAATCAGCGACTGCATACGGTCGGCGGATGGAACGACCCCTCCATCCTGACCTCCGGTTACATCAGCGACTTCCAGACCACCAGCCACGGGCTGCTCATGTACCGGCTGACCCGGACGGTGACTGTCGACGTCTGGCCCATCAAGGAGGACGGTTTCCGCTACACCGACGAGTCGTACCTGGCATGCCTGGCCACCTGGTCGGGTTGGCACACGCCGGACCTGTGCGACTACAAGGCCAAGGTCCGCGACTTCGACCTGGCCCGCAAGGTGGACTCCGGCGAGATCGAGGAGGTGCTCGATCACAGCGCCCCCTACTTCGGGGGTTATGAGACGCGGATGATCGGCCGCGGGGGCTATTGGTGCAACTCTCCGGCGCTGACCCGCGTGGCCTGCTCGAAGATCTTCATCGTCTCGGTGTTCAACTACGAGCGCGGCGTCGGTGAGATGCTCGAGGACTTCGGGCACCGCACGGAGTCGATCATGCGGCGCGTGTACGGGAGCTGGGCGGCCGAGGAGACGCACGCCTGGAACCGGTTCACGCTGTACGACAAGGTGCTGCCGGGCAAGGCCCAGTGCGGCAACGTTCACTATGCCCCCAACAGCAATTCCGACTACGACTGGGGCAGCTGGCGTTACGTGGACAGCACTGCCGACTACTGGCTCGATACCTTCCCTGCGGGCTATCCGGATGAGATTCCGAACTTCAAGCGATCGATGAATTGCAGCGAATGGGGCTACGGCGACATTCGTCTGCACCACAAGTGGTGGTACCTGCGCATCCCCCACGCGGCGGGCTCAATCACGGAATACGGCATGACGCGGTTGAACAACTGGTGGGCCTACCTGCAGGATTTCAATACCTACCCCGAAAGCGGTGGCGACCATGTGCCCGGCGGCCCTCCTCCGGCGGCCGAGACGTATCCCGGCGTCGTCACCGCCGTGAGTGCTAACCTCTATGATGACTGGGCACCGCAGATCAATGCCACCGGCCGGCTCGTCTGGCATGGCTACGACGGGTCGGATTTCGAGATCTACTCCGCCAACGTCACCGGGACGAACGTCGTCCGGATCACCACCAACGCTTTCAACGACGAAGACCCGAAGATCAACGCCGCCGGCCGGATCGTCTGGCAGGGCTTCGACGGTCAGGACTACGAGATCTATAGCGCCAACGCCGACGGGACCAACGTCGTCCGGATCACGAACAACACCGTGAACGACTGGCACCCCCAGATCAACGACCTGGGCAAGGTCGTGTGGGATTCGTTTGACGGGACCGATTACGAGATCTACAGCGCCAACGCCGACGGGACGGACGTCGTGCGGATCACGAACAACAGCGCGACCTCCGGGTACCCGCGCGAGGACGTCTGGCCGCAGATCAACAACTCGAACCGGGTGGTCTGGTTCGGCCACGACGGGTCCGACTGGGAGATCTACAGCGCCAACGCCGACGGCACCAACCTGGTCAACGTCTCGAACAACAGCTACGAGGACGAATACCCGCAGATCAACGAGAGCGGGCGCGTGGTCTGGCACACCTGGTATACAACCTCCAACGCCGAGGTTTACAGCGCGGACGCGACCGGCGGCACCGTCCTGCGGCTGACCAACAATTCCTACGAGGACTGGTACCCGCAAATCAGCGATGCCGGGCAGGTCGTATGGATGGCCCGGCCGGCGGCGGGTTGGGAGATCATGCGGGCCAATGCCGCCGGCGGCGGCCTCACGCAGATCACCAACAACAGCACGCACGACCAGTACCCCCAGATCAACCTTGCTGGGGAGATTGTCTGGCAAGGTTTCGACGGTGCCGACTGGGAGATCTACACGCTTCGCGACGGAGCCATCCTCCAGGTCACCAACAATGACTACCACGATCGGGCCCCCTGCATGAACGACGAGAGCCAAATCGCCTGGCATGCCGACAGTTCTGAGAACACCAGCGAAATCTTCTCCGCCGTTCCGGTCATCCCGATTCCTGGCGATTTCAACGGCGACCGGGACGTGGACCTGGAGGACTTCGGCCATATCCAGACCTGTCTAACCGGTTCGGGTGGCGGGCCGGTCGCCTCCGGTTGCGAGGACGCCATTCTGGACTACGACACCGACGTGGATACCGTCGATCTGGACATCTTCGTGAATTGCCTCAGCGGCACCGACGTGCAGGGCGACCCGGCCTGCGCGGGATGACTCAAGTCGACGCCGCCGGCCACCAGTAGACGAGACCAGTGGTGGTGCGCTCGGCATGGACTGTCCTTGTGCCGTTGATGCGACAGGCTCTGGAAGACTGTTCG
The DNA here is from genome assembly GCA_030372985.1 of Phycisphaerae bacterium. Lineage (GTDB taxonomy): Bacteria > Planctomycetota > Phycisphaerae > UBA1845 > PWPN01 > JAUCQB01. Next base: position 50,569 of record JAUCQB010000229.1, on the reverse strand, counting down.
GGTGTCGAGAGGATCAGCCTTCCGGCGCCGGGCGCAGAGATTTCGATCGGCCGGTCGGGCCCGCCGCTGACAGGGATGCGTACCGTCATGCGCGAGTCGCACTCGATGAAAGGCTCCCCATTGCGAATGACTTTCATTCCTTCGTCAAGCCGGACCTCGTATCGGTCAGAACCTATTCGGACATTGCGGACGCCCGCGCTGGGAAATGACACGGAGCCAAAACGAAGAAAGCCGGCAGCCTCCACGTCGATCAGCTCCTGGATGGCGATATAGGCCATCAGACCGCCCCAGTGATAGAGCCGGGCGGCGTTCCAGACGTCGCCGCCCTCCCCAGTCGTCGCGTTGTAGTTCTCGTACACCCCGCCATCCTTGCGCCAGTTGTACATGAACATCTCCAGCCCACGCCGGGCCAGATCGGCCGCCACATCATCGAAGCGATAGCGCCGCAGGCCCTCGGCCACCAGGAGATTGAAAGGCCCCCAGATCCGCCCGCGCCAATAGTCGTTGTCCCCGAAAGCCGGATCGTTGCGCGCGATGGCCGGGATGACATATCGACCCCAGAACTCCGCCTCGTTCAGCAGGTGCTCGCGGACAAGCCGCTCCGCCTGCCGCTCATCGGCCACGCCAGCGATCAGCGGGAAGAACGACGTCGGCGACCAGCGGTTCGAGAATCGCCCGTCCCAGTGCCGGTTCGCGTAGATGCCGTGCTCCTCGTCCCACAACCGGTCGTTGATGCGCCGGCACATCGTCTGGTATTCGCGACGATAAGCGGCCGCGTCCTTCGACTTGCCCAGAGCCTCGGCCATGAATGCCAGAGCCTCGCAGTCCATCGCGTAGTACGAGTTCAGCGCCACGTCCGCCAGTTCGAACGTGTTCGCCGCCTCGTTGAACGGCACGTCGTCGTACATCGGAGAGTTGTCCAGGCCCGATTCGTACATCGCGCACTTGGCGGTGTGCTGGAGCGACGGGTTGTACGGAAGCAGTTGCGGGAATTCATATGACGGCGCTGGGTTCGTGCCCCATTCCAGCAAACCATCCTTGTTGCCGTCGCGGTTCTTCATCCAGTAGGTGTGCCACCTGCGAAGGCGAGGGTAGACTTTCCGCAGCCACGCCAGATCGGGCTTGACCTGCTCGACCTTCCAGATCATATAGCCCCCCAGCGGCGGCATCGAGCGGTCGAGCGAAGCGGCCCCATGGGCCATGTAGTAGTTGGGAACCATGCCCAGCTCATCCACCGCAGCGGTGACGGCCTCGAAATTGGCCCGGGCCAGTTCCCGCGACTCACATGAGAGCATGGCCCCAACGAAAAAGGTGTCCCAGCAGAACACCAGCACGCCGCGCCAGTCATAACACCAGTCGCGGCTGACCGGCGAGGAGACCAGTCGCCGCCGCGTGTCGTACAGGGTGTTCCAGTAGATCGCCCGCATCATGGCCTCCGGGGCTTCGGCCAGTGCCCCGTCCCCTGCCAGGGCCACCTGTTCATCGGCCTCAAAGGACCCCGCCGATGTCGGCATCGGCTTGGCGGGGCTGGCGATCAGGCTGGCCGCCTGGCCCGGTTCGGCGACCGCGTAGGGCTCGGCGATGTTGAGAAAGTAACGCCGCGGCCAAGTGGCACCTTCCAGGTCAATCCGCCAACGGCCAAACGTGCTGCCGCGCGAAGTCACCACCGCCGACTCGCCGAACGGCGCCACGAGCATGAAAACGATGCGGTGCCTTGTTTCGGCCAGGGGAGTCACCGTCAAATGCAGGGCCCCGCCGGTCTCCGTCGCCTCAGCCGCGTAAGGCACGTTGTCGGCCACGAATTCCAGCCGGGCCGGCAAACCCAGCGGAGCGTGCGGACCGAGGCAGCACACGTCGCTCCATCGGAAAGTCTCGTACAAGTGCCCGATCTGCTTGCTGTCCGGCGACGGCGGCGGCACGTGCTCGTCCCAAATCGCGTACTGAACCGCGATTTCCGTCCGGCCTTCGCGCAGGAAGACCAGCCGATTGAAGCCGCGAAAATCCCAGGTGTTCCATCCGGTTGGCTTGTGTTGAATCATGGCCATGAGTATACGGCGACCGCTGGCACGGTCCAGCCTCGGTCATGTACAATAGCCCGCATGACTCACAAGGAACGTGTTGCCCGAACCCTCGCCCGCAAGCAGCCCGACCGCGTCCCCATTTACGACAAGTTCTGGTTCGAGGTCGAGCGCGAGTACCGCGAGCAATTGGGTTGTCCCTTCGTGTTCCATCACGAGCGATCGACGTTCGACTGGGGGGCGGTTTCGCCCGAGACTCAGGCCACCACCCTCTGGGAGCTGTTCGACATGGACATTACCGAAGTCGCGTGGCCGGACTTCCGCCTGCGGTTCATCGAACCGGAGGTGCTCGAAGAAACCGACGAGTGGATCCTCCTGCGCGACGGCAACTGGGCCGAGCTTCGGTGGTGGAAGCACAAAATGGGCACACCCGAGCATGTCCGCTTCGGAATCGACACCCCGGAGAGATGGGCCGCGGTCAAGAGCCTGCTTGCGCCTTCGCGCGACCGCGTCCGCTGGAATGAGTTCTGGCCGTTGTACCGCCGGGCCCGCGAGGCCGACCGATTCGTCTGCTACGGCGTGGCCGACCCGTTCGAAAACCTTAAGGACGTGGTCGGCCATGAGATCATGCTGCTCTCGATGATCGAGCGTCCGGAATGGGTGCACGATCTTTTCGAGACCTACACCGACCTGCACATCAAGATGTTTGAGATCGTCGAGGCCGAGGGCATGGTCTGCGATGGGGCCTTCGTCTATGGCGATATGGCCTACCGCAATGGGCCGTTTATGAGCCCCGCGCACTACCGCGAGTTCGTTCAGCCGTGCCACAAACGGCTCTTCGACGAATTCCGCAAACGCGGAATGCCGATTCTCTTTCACACAGACGGCGACGTGCGGGTGGTCATCGACGATTTGATCGACTCCGGCATCGACGCGTTGAACCCGCTGGAGGCCAAGGCGAGCATGGACGTCCGCGAGTTAGCCCCGAAGTACGGCCGGCGCCTGGGATTCTGTGGGAACATCGACGTCACCGTGCTGATGAGCAACGACCGCGATCGGATCCGCGAGGAGGTCCGCTCGAAGCTGGCCGCAACGATGCCGTATCACGGTTACATCTATCATTCCGACCACTCGATCCCACCCGGCGTGACGCTGGAAACGTACCGGACGCTGCTGGCCGATGTTCGGGAGATCGGACGGTACGAATAGAGGCTCTCTGCCATGACCAGACGTGAGATTGTTGAACGGGCCATCACCTTCTCGAAACCCCCACGCCTGCCGATGAAGTTCGACGTGGTGGGCGTCAACGACTGCTACGACGTGTGGACGCACGATCCGACCGGCTGGACGTGGGCCTTCAAGGGGCGGGCGGCCGACGAATGGGGCTGCGTTTGGGAGCGGACCGAGGTGTCGAACACCGGACAGGTCGTCGGTCACCCGTTGCAGGACTGGTCGCGGCTCGGCGACCATCAATGGCCTGACCCGGACGACCCGCGCCGATACCGCGACTTTGAAGAGCAACTCGCCGGCGCCGACGACCGGTTCGTGATGTTCTGCTTCGGCAACGGCATCTTCGAGCGGTTGCACATGCTCCACGGCATGACCGAGACGCTCATGGACTTCTACGAAGAGCCGGACAGGATCCACGAGGTCATCGAGCGGGTCCTCGATCATCACCTCCGGGTCTTCCGCAACTGCGTGCGCATCGCCCGCGGCCGAATGCACGCGGCAGCCATGGCCGATGACTGGGGCATGCAGGACCGGGCCTTCATCAGCCCGGAACTCTTCCGGCAATTCTTCAAACCTCGCTACAGGCGTTGGTTCGACGAGATCAAGGCGGCGGGGATGCATCCGTGGATGCACTCATGCGGGCACGTCAACGAACTCATCGAGGAACTGATCGACTGCGGGCTGGAAGTGATCAACCTCCAGCAGCCCAACACCGTCGGCATCGAGAAGATCAGCCGCCAGTATCGAGGGCGGATCTGCTTCGAATCGATCGTCGACACCCAATCCACGCTGCCCCGCGGCAGTTATGAAGAGATCCGCGCCCAAGCGCACCGCCTGCTGAACGAGTGGGGAACGCCCGAGGGCGGATTCATTGCCAGCGACTACAACGACGCCGAGGCGATCGGCGTCACCACGGATCGCCGCCGGGTGATGTTTGGGGCATTTGCCGAGAAAGGCGGCTATCCCGATTACCAGCGAGTCCTGGAGCAAACCCGGGAGGCGCTCTCGGGGCACTCGTGGGGCCGCGAGGCATCCTCCTGACCCATTGAAGGAGGCAAAGGCCGAACCACCGAAGCGCGCCGATCAGCCTGGACCCGCACGTCTCAAATCTCAGTCAGAAAAGAGCCGAGGGGCAATGGACATCCTCCTCACTTCGTCGTTCCGGCGGCCCTGGGTCCAGACGTTGACCGCCCGACTTGACTGCATGCCTCCGGCCGGTACTTACCGCGATGGACGTGCGAGGCGAGACGTCTCCAGTGGCTGATTCGCCACGGTTTGCCTGAAAACCGCATGTATTCCCTCTTGACAGTGCCCGCCATCGGTGTTATAGGCAGGAGTCAAGGCTGATCGCAGGATCCGGTACTCGTTCTTTGAGCGTCTTGCTCGCAGCAGCTCCCTTGCCGGGTGACGGTTCTGCGGAAACGGCGGAGAGGTTTGCCGCGCGTGGCAATCTGACGCGGCCGGCACATCATGAAGAACAGGCGGGCCCGAGCCCCAACAATTCCGGGTCGCTCGAATGAGGGTTGAAATGCCATGGAATAGGTTTGGCTATCTGCACTACGCTGTCGTGTGTGTTCGCAGCGTAAGCGGCAGACCATAGGTACGTGACTGACCCGAAACCCTGAACACACATTGGAATCAGACAGGAGGCATGTCCATGGAATACAAATGTGGCCGGCTTCACCTCGCGTTATCCCTAGTCCTCTGCGCGTTTCTGGTCGGGAACGCGCGCGCAGGCACAGTCGCCTTCCTGGATCCGAACGGTGATCTGGCGTTCGTCCAGGACCCCGGCGTTACCGACGCAGCCTCTGCACTGACCGCTCTGGCGGCAGGCCCGTCCCAGGTTTCGAGTTCCGCCGGCCTCGTCTCGGCGATTCCCGCAGGGACAACGATTCAGGACCTGAAAATCGCCGGAGGAACCGTGTGGGTCGACTTCTCGCCCGAAGTCACGTCCGGAGAGTTCTCCGAGGCCACCCTGGAGACCATCTTCAGGCAGGTGGTCTGGACCTTGCGACAGTTCGACCTTGGCGACGACGTGAAGCTGTCTGCCGGGGGCGTGCCCCTCTATGAGTACCTGCCGCCGGCACCAACCATCGAGCCCAAGGCCGGGATCAGAGTGGCTCCCGCGTTCGAAGCGGGGGTTGAGTCGCTCTCCGGGCGCAGCATCACGCTCTCGCCCGGGCACGGCAAGTACTGGAACGGGAGCGGCTGGTATACCGCCCGGCCGGTCTATTGCGCACCACTGAACGAAGAAGACTATCACAATCTTGAAAACGCGGTCTACCTGAGAACGTATCTGGAGCAGGACGGGATGCTGGTCAAGATGTCCCGCGCGGACAAGAATCAAGGCAACTCCCCGTACGCCGGCGGCGACGTCTGGTGGCACATGGCCGCCTCGTACTGGCTCAAGAACATCGGCTATCCATGCTCCGTCTATGCCAGCTACACCGGCGACTGCACGTTGGGTACGAACGCGAGCGAGAGCAGCGACGACATCCGGGCCAGGCCGCTGGCTTCCGACTACGACGGCACTGATATCTACATTTCTCTCCACACCAACGGTTACCAGGGCGACTGCACCGGGAGCTGCCCGACCGGCACGGATACGTATTATGACTGCAGCTCCGAGCACGCCGCCTGGTGCACCGTCAGCCAGAACCTGTCGGCGGCCGTCCATCCGGCGCTGGTCAATTCCATCAGGTACAACGTTGGCGACACCGGGTGGGTCGACCGTGGCCAGCACGATTCGAACGGCGCCTACGGCGAGATCCGAATCCCGGACAGGGCGGCGATTCTGATCGAGCTCGGCTTCCATGACACCTGCGACAACGATGCCCTTAAACTACGAGACCCCTGGTGGGTATCCGGCGCGATGTGGGGGATCTACAAAGGCGTCTGCGACTACTTCGGCACTGCGCCGACATGGGGCTTCTACTCCAGCGAGTACGTGAGCGACACGATTCCGGCTCAGATGGCACCGGGTGAGTACCGGCAGGTGCAGATCACCCTCCGGGACAAAGGAGTGGTCTGGAACGAGGCCCACGCGATCCGGCTCGGTGCGGTCGGGGATTCCGACCCGTTCAGCGCGGCAACGCGATACACGATTTCGGGCGATGTGGCGCCGGGATCCACCTACACGTTCACGGTGAACCTCACCGCCCCCACGACTCCCGGCAACTACGTCACCGACTGGCAGATGGTTCGTGACGGCGTCACGTGGTTCGGCGCGACGGTCACCAGAACGATACAGGTTGGCGGCACTCCCGATACGGAGCCACCCACCGTGCCGACCGATCTACAGGCGACGGCCGTCTCTCCGACGCAGGTCAACCTGACGTGGACCGCCTCCACGGACAATGTCGCCGTGGCCGGCTACAGGATCTACCGCGACGGCGGCGAGATCGGCACGAGTGCGACGACTTCGTACTCGGACAGCACCTGCACGTCGAACACCACCTACACTTATGAGGTCTCGGCCTACGACGGCGCGCTGAACGAGTCCGCAAAGAGTGCCCCCGCCGTGGTGACGACCCCGATCGAAACCGACATCGTGATCGACAACGTCTCGGCAACGTTCACGGGATCCTGGGCCACGGGGACTTCTTCGACGGATAAATATGGCCCGGACTATCGATACGCCACGACGGCGACCAGTGAGACCGCGACCGCCACCTTTACGCCGACGATCCAGGCGGCCGGGAACTACGACGTCTACTGCTGGTATCCCCAGGGAACCAATCGGTCGGCAATGGCGCCGTATACGGTGTACTGGAACGGCGGATCGCAGACGATATCGGTCAATCAGCAGGCCGGCGGCGGTCAATGGAACCTGCTTGTGACCGCCAAGCCGTTCCTGCCCGGGACATCCGGCTATGTCAAGATCGGCAACGGCACCGGCGAGGTCTCGAAGGTCGTTATGGCAGACGCCGTGCGATTCCTGCTGGTGTCCCAACCGGATACCGAGCCGCCCACCGTGCCGACGAATCTGACGGCGACGGCGGTGAGTTCGACGTCGGTCGAGCTCAACTGGACCGCCTCGACGGATAACGTGGGTGTCGCAGGTTACGATGTTCGCCGTGACGGTGTCATCATCGCTTCGAGCGACACCAACACCTACACCGACAACACAGTGTCGCCGGACACGACGTACACTTATGAAGTCCGAGCGAAAGATGCGGTGCCGAATGACTCAGACTGGAGCACCCCGGCGAACGTGACCACACCGGCCACGACAGATGTGGTGACGATCCTGACGGCGAAGTATACGAGGAGGACTTCGACTCTGTTGGTGGAAGCCACCAGCAGCATGCAGCCGACGGCCGTCCTGACAGTCTCCGGCTTCGGGCAGATGACCTGGAACTCGAAGAAGTCCCGCTACACGTATACGCTGTCGCCGACTTCGAATCCGGGCACGGTAACGGTGACGTCAAGCCTCGGCGGGTCGGCGTCCAAGGCTGTAACCGTAAAGTAGAAAGTCTGGCGTCGCCGGATCTTTGTGGTCATCTCGAACAGCACTGCCACGGGTCGGTCCTGCAAGATCAGCCCGTGGCAGCGCTCATCTTGGAGTCAATGGGGGAGGGAGGATTCGATCAGGCCGTTTTCTGCAAGTTGGTCAAGACGCCATACTTGCGCCTCAAGTCCTGCTCGGCCAAAGACTTCGCCCGTCTCGCTGATGTCCTGTTCTTCCACGTTTGTTTGCCGTCTCGGGAGGCGTTTTGAGGGCCACATCGCGGCCATCAGCGGCAAGATGCATGGGCTCCGAACTCACGCCGCAACTGCATCGTCGGCCGTGCCTGTGGGAGGCCACAGGACGGATTCACCGACCAACGACGCGATGGTCGAAGCGCCATGATCATCACTCCCGGGCGATGCGACAATACCAGGCAGCGGCCAACACGGTCAACGCCAAGCGGCGAAGCCGGCCAAGATTGTCGGCGAGGCCACGCTCTCGCACCCGTGATGGGCTCGTTGCTGGCTCATCTCCCCGGCATGAGGCTCCCTGGGTCCCAGATTGCCCGGCGGCAACGTTTGCCGGCACTGCGGAGAAGGGCCGGAAACAGGGTCCTTTGATGGGACAGTCGGCTGCAACCGCTATTCAGGCACCCGACACCGCCTCAGTACCCCGCGCGGGTGGACATCTGAATACGTAGATCGCCCAGCCCAAGGTGTCTCTACCCCACCGCAAATAGATCGATTTCTCCTTCGCCACGCGCTCAAGCAGTTCCGGAAGATCGGCGTCATCTCGGTGGGTGCGCGCGTAGTCCGCCATCGCATACCACTGAAGACCTTCGTATCGGTCCCAGTCGTCCTTGCTGCTCACCAGAGTGTGCACGAGGTCGAGCCCTCGCCGCTGGCCTGCTTCAACGTTTTCCGCGTGGCTTCCGAAGGCATCTCTTGTCAGCCCTAACGCCTGCAAGTACTCGTCCGACGGCTCCCGCAACCAGTAGGGCTCCCCCACGATCACCCAGCCGTCGGGCTCGGCCATGCCCATCAGCGCGTCCAGAGTCTTCGCGTGCCCGCCGAAAACCCAGCTCGCCCCAATGCACGAAGCCAGAGTGAGGCTGTTGGGCTTGTCGGGTTTGAAATCAGCGCCATCCATTTTCGTGAAGGTGACTGCTGCCTGTGGCACGCACGCTTGGAGTCTTCGTTCTGCCTCGGCGATGTAGAAGGGCGAGAGGTCCACGCCTGCGCCGCGCACTCCATATGCCCTCGCCAGACGTATCAGGAATTCGCTCTTCCCGCAGGCGATGTCAACCACACGTGCGGCTGTCGCAAGCTGCATCAGGTCTACCAAGCGTGCGAGCTTCTCCTCGCTCGTGGGATTGCACACCACGTGCCTGCGATGAGTAATGTCGTAGAACTTCCATATATCCATGAATCGATCCCTCAGCTGCCTTGTGTATCGTGTAACCGGGCAGGTGAAAACCGGCCGGTTCTGTTGATGTCCGTATACCTCATTCGGCCTCGTCCTGGCAAGTCTGATCGCCTTGTTTTTTGGTCGGTCGGTTCTTCAGCCGGTAGCTCTTGCTGGTCATGGTGATGACCTCGGCATGGTGGAGGAACCGGTCGAGGATCACCGTTGCGGCCGGCACGTCGCCGATGAGCTTGCCCCAATCCTCGATCGGACGGTTCGAGGTCATCATCGTGGAGCTCAACTCACATCGCCGCATGATGATCTCGAACAGGTTCTCAGCACACGCCGGGTAGCTGGTTTCGGATCTCATCGGGCCCGGGTGATCACTCACCTCCGCTCCCGAGCCGAGAGCACCCCCGGTAGAACTCACAGCTCTTTTATAAAACTTTCTTGGCCGAACCCGCATGGCCGGCAAGCCATCTGCACGAGATCCCGTAAGTACTTGTCAGAACAGGCGTTTGAGCCGGCAACGGCGTCATTGCGTCTGCCCAGCCTGCCAGACGCCGATGGAAGAAATACAAAACACCCCAAAACACCCCATAGACAGACCTCGTAGGCATGCCTATCCTGCAAACATTGGCGTCCTGGAATATCGGAAGCGTTCGGTTTCGTGAAACCAGGGATGCCTGTGTGTCTTTCCGTAATACAGAGAATTTCAGTTCATGGATGAACAGCTCCGAGGGGATTAGCTGTGAGGTGTCCGCCACGAGCGGGAGCTGATTTCGACCGATCGATAATCTTCAAAAAGCCTTCACAGGAGGGAGGCCAGGCAAGGTCATGCTGGGAAGCCTGAGGTTTCCCACAACGTGTTCCGCCCACGATGGGAAAGGAGTTTCACGTCGGGCGATGTGAGAAAGCACAGCCGATTTTCCTCCCTTGACCGGGGATAAGATGATTGCATGGGCTCTACCTGCGCGGGACGGCCTGCCTCAAAGACGAGAGCCGCTCTCCGCGAGGCGTGTCGTTTTCAGATCTATCTGAGAGCGAGCGCAGCCCAAGGAATGGCTCTTTCACGGGACTGAGTGAAAACGGTTTTTGTGAAGGAGACGGAGGCAAAAAGGCTGAGAGGCATAAAGAGAGGGTTGGCCAGCTCGTCCTAGTCACAGCACGGGGCTGGCCAACCCTTGGGAAGACGCGCAGACGTGCTGCGCATACACGAGGATTGTACGTCCTCACGCGACTGCGTGCAAGTCTCCGCCGGAGGTAACGGTCTCGACCACACCTCTCGGCAGGTGGCGACGCGTGTCTTCCCCTTTTTTAAAACCCCAAAAGAGCCCGCAATCCGCCGGCCAGCCGCCGGCGATGTGCGGTGACCTCGCGCCCCGGAAGAGGTTGAAGACCCTGTTGGGAGGGCTCGGAGATCGGGGCAGGCGGATTCAGGTGGCGGAAATACACGACAGAACGAGGAGCGGCCGGACGGAAGCGCCTCAGACCCCGGAGGCGGCAGGACAGGTCCGCATATCCGATCACACCCAGGCCAATCCCCTCGACGCATACTGCGGACGATGGTGGCTGGTTCACACTAAGTCACGCAATGAAAAGGCCTTGGCTAGCGATCTGACCGCGATGCGAATAGGCCATTTCCTGCCACTGATCCAAACGCGACACAGGCATGCCGGCCGTATTTCACAAACCGAGATACCCCTCTTCCCGGGGTACCTCTTCATGTGCGGCGGCGACGACGAACGCTACGCGACGCTGCTGACCCATCGGGCGGCAGCGGTCATCAACGTCGTGGACCAGGAACGACTGCGGAGGGAACTCTGCCATGTGTACCTGGTCACGATAAGCCAGGAGTCGGTGGACCTATATCCACGCCTCTGCCGCGGCCGGCGATGCCGGATCGTGCGGGGGAGTCTGGCAGGGTTGGAAGGTGTAGTGCTCCGGCGACGGGGTTCATGCCGGATCTACGTAGGGGTCGAGGCGCTTGGCCAGTCGGCGGAGCTCGAAATCGACCCCGCTCTGCTCGAGGCGGTCGATTAGCAGGGCAGACATAAGTCATTGCGGCCCGGTCGGTTATGGCAGGACAAGGTTCTGCCCGACGGGGACGGAGTCTGGACACACCGGTCTGCGTCTACGGACGTCATCCTCACCTCAGGCATCTGTCGTACTTGCCACCCGGTAGACACGTTTGTCTCGTTGTAAGGGAATAAAGCCCATGCCAATGCAACTGTTGCCCGATCAAGTTTGGGAACTAGTCAGGTGTAAGCTGCCTGTTCGCCGGAGACGACCGAAGGGGGGCAGACCCGCGCTTTCGGACCGGCAGGCACTAACCGGGATCCTCTATGTTCTGCGGACCGGGACAGCGTGGGTCGATCTGCCGGCCGAACTGGGTTGTGGCTGCGGCATGACCTGTCTCCGACGCTTGCGGGACTGGCAGGTCGCGGGCGTCTGGGCCGAAGTCGAGAGGATTCTGGCCGAGAAGCTGCCGAGAGGCAATCGAATTGACTGGTCCAGGGTGGACGCCGACTTCCCCTTCCTGCCGGCCCAGCCCAGATCCTTCAGAGACGTAGACCCCGACACGGGCATGGAACTGGTGAGCTGAGGCACCTCGATGCAGTCGCTACAGTGGTACGCTCGCCGGATGAGCTTTATGTCGCCCGCGGAGATCTGCTGGCGCGCCCGGGCAATGCTTCAGGCATGGGCAGACCGATGCATGATGCCCTTGCGGACAAAGCCGATCTCTGTTGAGCGCCTCGTGGGAGCGGGCTTCAACGGAGGTTTGACGGACCCGCACGTATTGGGAGACCTGCCGTCGCCGGATGATCAACTGACGGATCCGCCGGGGACTCAGGGGTGGCGCACCACGTTGATCGCGCGTGCCGAGAAGATCTGCCGCAACCATTTGAGTTTTCTCAGCGTCGTGGATGCACCGGGGCACCGCCCCCTGAACTGGAACTACGAGTATGAAGCCCAGCGGTCGACTCCGCTCGGGTGTGCGGCGGCGATCGACTATCGCGACTACGCCTTAACCGGCGATGCCAAGCTGGTGTGGGAGCTCAACCGCCATCAGCATCTGGTCGTACTGGGCCGCGCCTACCGGATCACTGGAAATGAAGCCTACGCTCACAAGGTCGTCGAGCACCTGGAAAGCTGGATGCAGCAATGCCCGTTCGGCCGTGGAATGAACTGGCGGAGCCCGTTGGAACTGGCGATTCGCCTGATCAACTGGGTATGGGCGCTCGAACTCATTCGGCCGGCGTTGCGGCCGAACGACGCTTTCCGGAGCAGACTGCTGACTGCGGCATATCGTCATCTATGGGATATATCGAGGAAATACTCCCGCTATTCGTCCGTCGGCAACCACCTGATCGGTGAAGCTGCCGGCGTATTCATCGGGAGCTGTTGCTTTTCCGGCCTTCGCCGGGCTCACTCCTGGAGGCAGGAGGCCCGCGAGATTCTGCTGCGAGAGATGGAGACACAGACGCACGAGGATGGCGGTCACCGCGAGTTGTCGGTCGGATACCACCTGTTTGCACTCGAGTTCTTTCTGGCCGCAGGGCTAGCCGCTCGCAACTGCGGCGGTGACTTCCCGCCCTGCTATTGGCAACGGCTGGAGAGGATGTTTGACTTTGTAGCCACGTTGGCCGAAGGCGGCGACGGGCTGCCGATGTTCGGCGACGGTGATGACGGTTACGTGCTGGATCTCGGACAAGGCACCGATCGCGTTGGAGGCCTGCTGGCGATCGGAGCGGCGTTATGGGATCGCAGTGATTTCAGAACGTTGGCATCCGGATCCTGCGAAGCGGTGCTATGGTCGCTCGGCCGCGATGCATATGAACGGCTTGTAAGCACCGACCGGAAGGCGTGGGATGGCCGGTTGTCCTCGAAAGCCTTTCGCCAAACCGGTTATTATGTGTTACAGCATGGGCAGGCAGGCCGTGGCGACAGTATCAGTGTCGTCTTTGACTGTGGGGAGCTTGGACTGCCTCCCCTGGCCGGCCATGGCCATGCGGACGCGCTGAGTTTCACACTCCGCGTGTCCGGCGTGCCGGTCCTGGTGGACCCCGGAACCTACGATTACTTCAGATTTCCAGCCTGGCGGGACTGCTTTCGGAGCACCAGGGCTCACAATACGGTCGTCGTGGACGATTGCGATCAGTCGGTCATGGCCGGGCGCTTTCTCTGGGGAGCACGGGCCCGGGCTCGCTGCCTGCGTTTCGAAGCCAGCGCCAACGGAGGCGCGGTCGTCGGCGAACACGACGGCTATGCCCGTCTTGAATCACCCGTGATCCACAGGCGCCGCCTGGCACTCGACGGCCCCGCCCGCACTTTATCGGTTCTGGATGAGTTCATCACGGCCGGGCAGCACGAGGTGAAGCTGTTCTTTCACTTCGCCCCGCAATGCCGAATCCTTGAACGTGACGCGAGCAGGTTCACCGTCGACACGGGCACCGGGCAGGTGATGATGGAACTGGATGAACGGCTCACGATCCAAAGCTTCGAAGGCTGTGAAACACCCATCGCAGGATGGGTGAGCGATGGATACCACAGGAGAGCGCCGGCCATAACGCTTGTCGGGCAGTGCACAATCAGCGGGAACACCGCTCTTCGAAGCATGATTTCATTCGGTGACTCTGTCCGGGAGGCACCACCTCGCCACTCAGTCATCCGTGGCGTGCGTCAACCTGTATGATGTGATGCCACCTCGATCGCGGCATGCCGGTTATGCCGGCTGAGGCCCACCGGCTCTCGGCGTCCTGAGCCGACGATGGCCGTCTGCCCCAGAGCGAATCTCCAACCATGAAGACCTACATCGTCGTTTTCGCTATCGCGATGATCGTGGCAATGCTGACCACACCGCTGGTCATCTGGCTGGCTCGAAGGACACGTGTCATGGACGAGCCGGGTCCCCGCAAGATCCATCAATCGAGGACACCCCGTCTCGGCGGACTCGTCATACTGATTGCCGTCGCAGCCGCCACCATCCCGGTCCTGCTTCTGCACAACCGCATTGGGGCCGCGTTCCATGAGATGCTGCTGCAGATTCTGGCGATGCAGGCGGCGGGCCTCCTGATCTTCATCGTCGGGTTGATCGACGACGTTGTCGGTCTCAGGGCCCGTCATAAGCTGCTTGCACAAGTGGCCGCCGCGCTGGTCCTCTACCTGTCGGGCACACGAATCGACTCGATCAGCCTGACCGAGGACGTAGTCATTGAACTCGGATGGCTCTCGCTTCCGGCCACGATTCTGTGGGTCACGGCAATCACCAACGCGGTCAACCTCATCGACGGCCTCGACGGCCTGGCCGCTGGAATCTCGGCCGTCGCCTGCGGGGTGGTCGCGGTGATCGCCATGCGTGCGTCGCTGCCCATCGCTTCCGTGTTCATGCTCGCGTTCCTGGGGAGCCTGATCGGCTTCCTGGTCTTCAATTTCAACCCGGCCAAGATTTTCCTCGGCGACTGCGGAAGCCTCTTCCTGGGTTTCGTGCTCGCGGGCTGCAGTATGCTCTCCGCCGCGAAGTACGCGACCGTGGCCGGCCTGGGCCTTCCGCTGGTTGCCCTGGGCGTTCCCCTGTTCGACACCTTCTTCAGCATGCTGCGGCGCATTCTGGAGCGCCGGTCCCTGTTCGCCCCGGATCGCCGCCACATCCACCACAGGCTCCTGGAGCGCGGCCTTGCCCATCGCCAGGCCGTACTCGTCCTGTACGGCGTCACTCTGACGGCGACGGGCGCCGGCATGCTGATGATGATCACCCGCGACAAGATTACCCTGTTGATATTCGCTGTTGCGATATGTTTCCTGATCTGCGTATTCCACTTTATTGGAGCGGTGAGGCTTCGCGACAGCCTCGCTGCGGTCCGGCGCAACATGAACATCGCGGCCGAGATGAGGGAAGAGAAACGGCACTTTGAAACGCTGCAGCTTCTCTTCCGTGAGGCAGCCTCCTTTGAAGCATGGTGGAGTGCGGTCAGCCGGGCGGCGGAGGAACTCGGGTTTTCAGAGATCTCGCTCGTACGTAACGGCTCGTACCCGGTTCAGCAGATACGCATCTGGCGCTGTCGAGAACGCCGCCCGAAGTCATCCGGCAGTCTGAATCTGGTCCTGCCCCTCACCCGTGACTCCATGCCCTTCCCCATCGAGATCAAGGCCACTCTGGAGGCGAACAGCTCCATTGAATCGGCTGGACGGCGCATCACGCTTTTCAGCCGCCTGTTCGAGGAACTCGACAGGGAACGCGATCCCGCAACGCATCTTCGCATACAACATCAGATCCTCCAGGCTGTCCGCATCGGGGCGTAAGAGCGTTCCCGCCGCAAGCCTGGCCGATGCCTTCACAAGGAGCAATCCGCGTGGTGCAGCTCAATTCTTCTCCTGAGCCCTTGTCCATCATGGGGGTCTCCGTCACGCCCTTTGCCTCGTACCAGCAGGCCGTCGATTGCGTTGCGGCGGGCATCCGGGAGCATTCGCAGAAATGCGCCGTGGCCGTCAACCCGGAGAAGATCATGCGCGCGAAGCGGGACTCGGTTCTACGCTCCACGCTGAAAGGGTTCGAGGTTGGAATATGCGATGGCATCGGCGTGGCCATCGCTGCCCGGCTGCTCTATGGGCGCAGGCTTCGTCGCTGCACCGGTGTGGATCTTTTTCTCGAACTGGTCCGCGTCGCTTCGGTGGAAGGCTGGTCCGTCTTTCTTTACGGTGCTTCGCCCGAGTCCAACGAGGGTGCTCGTGCCGCCCTCCTCGACATGTATCCGACGCTTCGGATCGCAGGGACTCAGCACGGCTACCAGACGGACGACCCCAGTCTGGTCGCCAGGATCAACGACAGCAAGGCCGAACTGCTGTTTGTGGCGCTTGGCTCTCCGAAGCAGGAGTACTGGATCGCCAGGAATCGCGCAGCTCTCTCCGTGCCCTTTTGCATGGGAGTCGGCGGGAGTTTTGACGTTCTCAGCGGAAAAGCCAGGCGGGCGCCGCTTTTTTTTCGACGAACGGGAACGGAGTTCCTGTTTCGCCTGATGCTTCAGCCGGCAAGACTGGTCAGACAAACCGCGTTGCCGCTTTTCATGTTTGGTGTTCTCAGGTCAAGGTTTCGTCAGCCGGCATGGCGATCGGTCAAGATTGCCCAAGCTGAAACGAAGTCAGGAGCACATGACAATGCCTTTTGACAAGAGCGAATCGACGACCCCGCCTTCCGGCGGGCCCCTCGCACCACCGGTCGCCGTACACAAGGCTGAACTGCTGCCCCAGCCCTCGCAGGAGGCGGGCGGCCTGCTGCTCAGCGCTTCATCCGCGGAGGCGACGCCGGCAAGCCAATCGATCATCTCCATGTTGCTCCGTCAGAAGTGGCTGATCGGCAGCATCTGCCTGACGGTCTGCGCTTTGGCCATCCCACCGGTATGGATCTTCATCAAACCGACCTACCAGTCCACCGCCGTTGTCCGGGTTTCGCCGGTGGTTTCCCGGATTGTCTTCAAGACCGAGGACAACGGTATTGTGCCGCTGTATCAGAGCTTCCTGAATACGCAGATCTCACTGATTCGCGATCCTCGGGTTCTCGAGCGGGTGCTCGACCGCAAGGACGTCCAGCAGACCGCCTGGTACG
Source organism: Phycisphaerae bacterium (assembly GCA_030372985.1). Classification (GTDB taxonomy): domain Bacteria; phylum Planctomycetota; class Phycisphaerae; order UBA1845; family PWPN01; genus JAUCQB01. The sequence continues at coordinate 33,864 of JAUCQB010000229.1, read as the reverse complement.
CGGCGGAACGGCGCCCGCTCTGGGGCGACCCCATCCCGCGTCTGAACCGGTTGAGAGACGACCTCAAGGTTCAGGTGCGGCCTCAAACGGAGCTGATCGACGTGTCCATCAGCACGCTGAAGGCCGCCGACGCGCAGGTCATCGTCAATGCGGCAGTCGACGAGTACCAGACCATCAGTGACAACGAGGAGAAGAACCGCGACTCCACGCGGATTGAGACCCTGAAGGCCGAGCGGAGCGATCGCGAGCGGGTGACCGCCGGTCTGCGGGACCAGAAGTTCATCCTCCTGAGGCAGACGGGAGCCATCGATACCGAGCAACGCCGGGCCCAGCTCGGGGAGGACCTGGGCAGACTGGAGTTCGAGTCCGCCGAGGTGGAGCGGAATCTCGGCGTTATCCGATGGCAGCTCGCCAGGCTGTCTCCTGCTGCAACCCGGCCGAGCGTCGCCGAGTCGGGCCCGGCGACTGCATCGGCTCCCGCCCTGTTTACCGACGGCTGGTACTTCTATGACGCCGAGTGGAGGGCTCGCGACCTGGAGGTCAAGAAAGCCCGCTACGAGATCGAGCGTGCCACCGAAACGCTGGGGGAAGCGCATCCGAGAATGAAGGACCTGCAGGCCCTGCTGCGGTTCGCGGAGCAACTCCGAACCGAGCGGGAGGAGCAACTCCGCGCGAACGGACAAGTGGCAAGGGCGGACGGATCGACGGGAATCCAAAGCATGGCCGGGCCGGGGGATCGGGCCGCACTTGAGGTTCTTGCCCAGGAGCATGAGCAGAAGCTGAAGCTGCTCGAGGAGGATATGAAGCAGTTGCGGGACGAGTTGAAGGAAGCCGGCGAAGTATCCCGACAGATGGCAGACATCGACGCGAAGATCACCAAGAACTCCGAGATCAGCGGGGCGATCGCCGCCCGGATCGAGGAACTACAGGTCGAGGGCAAGGGGCCGGCCCGGATCCAGATCGCTTCCCATGGTCTGCTGCCCGCGGAACCCGCCCGGGACCGGCGGATCCTGATGACCCTGGCGGCGCTGATCGGAGGGCTACTGGCCGGAATGACCTGCGCCTATTTCCGAGGGACCGCGGACACGACCATCCGCGAGGCCGGCGACGTGAGGCGGACCCTCCAGACCCCGTTCCTCGGTCAGGTGTGCCAGTCCCCGTCCCCGGTCGATCCGATCGCCCACTCCTCCGCCGCGATGCTGGAGAGCGTCCGCATGATCCGCACGACCCTGCTGGAGCGCCTGCAGGGCAGGCACGCCCCGGTAATCCTGATCACCAGCCCGACTCCGCAAACAGGAAAGACCAGCGTCTCGGTGCTGCTGGCGAGAAGCATCGTGCAGCTTGGAAAGAAGGTTCTGCTGGTCGAGGCCGATCTGCGTCGCCCGTGTCTGGGGCGGCGGCTCGGCATCCCCGAGGAGAAGGGGCTGGTGACCCTGCTGGCCGGGCAGACCCAGGAGGGCGATCCGATTATCCGGGACCAGGCCAGCGGACTGGATCTGCTGCTGGCCGGTGAGATGCCCGATCGTTTCAACCCCGAGTCGCTCGGAAACGGCATCCTGTCAAAGTGTCTGAAGAGATGGAAACAGAAATATGACCTGATCCTTCTCGATGGGCCGCCGGTCCTGGTGATCGCCGACGCCGGCATGCTGGCTCGACAGGTGGACGGAACGGTGATGGTGTTGAAAGCCCGCCACTGCCGCCGGCTGGAGGCCACCCAAGCGTACGCTTACTTGAGCGCCTCGGGGGGAACCCTCCTGGGGACGATTCTCGTTGGCGGGCGGCACGGCCTGGGCAGCGGCTACGGATACGGTTACGGCTATGGATACGGATACGAGCATCAACATGCTGACAAGCAGTCTGATTCAGCCTCATAAACCTTCGCCCTTCGACGAGGCTCAGGGCAAGTCCTTCGACGAGGCTCAGGGCAAGCCGGTTGCTGTGGCGAAGCCCTTGCTGGCCGAAACCGTCGATCTGGTGAAGTCCATAGCCATAAGGGCCTTGAAGAGGATGTATCTGCCCAGTCAGCGCCTGTTCGTGTTCCGGATTCGACGCACGCCAGGCGGAGACCTGGCCGAGGGGCTCAGCCGGCGATACACGGCCATTGTCTTGATCGGATTGAGACAGGTGCCGGCCGAAGCGGTCCGCGAGGTGCTTCACAGCGACACGTGCGAGCAGGTTTGCCAGCGGCTGCTGGCCGACCTAGACCGGATGGATGACCTCGGGGAGGTGGCGCTGACGGCGTGGGCCGCAAGGGCCATGGATCACCCGGGGGCTGCGACGGCCGTCGAGCGGCTGCGAGCCATGCAGCCCGCCGATCGGCCCTGGCCGACCGTTGAGACCGCATGGGCCCTGGCGGCGCTGACGAGTTCCGGAGGTTCGGCCGGCCAGGAAGACTTGGCCGCGAGACTGGCGGACCGCCTCGTCGCGGCCTGCCATCCGGACAGCGGGCTGTTCGCTCACCGGCCGAACGGCTTGCCGCGAGCTCGCCTGCGGTCCCACATCGGTTGCTTCGCAGACCAGGTCTATCCGATCCAGGCACTCTCATACTACTACCAGTGGACCGGCGACCCGCGGGCGATCGCGGCCGCCAGCCGATGCGCCCGGCAGCTCTGTGAACTCCAGGGGGCGGCCGGGCAGTGGTGGTGGCATTACGACATCCGCACCGGTCGGGTGGTCGAGGGTTACCCGGTGTACGCGGTCCACCAGGATGCCATGGGACCGATGGCCCTCTTTGCCTTGCGCGATGCCGTCGGCCAGGACCACCAGAAGGCTGTCACTCGGAGCATGGATTGGCTGGTCACGCCGCCGGAACTGGAGCGCTCGCTCATCGATGCCGAGGCCTGCCTGATCTGGCGCAAGGTGGCCCGCCGCGAGGTCGGCAAGATCGTTCGCCGTACCCAGGCACTGGTCAGCCGGCTGCACCCCTGCCTTCGCGCGCCGGCGGTCGACCGTCTGTTCCCGGCCTGTTGCGTGGACTGGGAATCGCGACCGTACCACATGGGCTGGCTGCTGCATGCATGGAAGAGGGATGGCGTCCGACGCGTCGACGCATCGCCGAGATAGTCCGCGCTTTGGGTTGTTACTCGTCATGTCCATCCGCATCACCTTCTTGACGCTCCTGGTCATCGGCTTGGCAGTCTATGCCTGGCGCGACTGGTACAAGTCGCTGTGCGGGCTCATCCTGCTCATGGCCGTGATCGAACATCCTGATATGCCCAAGAACATCATGGGCATCCAGGGGCTGAACCCATGGAACATACTGATGGCGGATATCGTCCTGGTTTGGGCCGTCATGCGCAGACGGGAAGGGCACGTCTGGGACATGCCGCGGCATATCACGGTGCTGCTGCTGCTGTACCTCGCGGTAATCGTGGTCGGTTCCGTCCGGATGCTGGACGACCTGGCTGCCCTGAGGTACAACCCGATCGGCACTCTGATCAGCGAGTACTTCGTCAACTGCATGAAGTGGATTATCCCCGGTCTGCTGCTCTTCGACGGATGCCTCACGGAACAGCGGGTGAGGTGGGCGCTGGCCAGCATCGTGGGGCTGTACTTTCTCCTTGCGATCCAGGTAGTCACCTGTACCGGCCCGGACGCACTGCTGACGCGAAGTGGCATGGAAGACAATCGCATCGACATCCAGCGGCGCGTGGGGCATAACGCGGTGAGCATGTCCGTGATGCTTGCGGGCGGCTCGTGGGCCGCACTGGCGTCGCTGCCCCTGGTCCGTCCCAAGTGGGGGCGATACGCGGTGGTCGCGGCCGCAGGGAGTATCGTGCTGGCTCAGGCCATGACCGGAGGCCGTGTCGGTTTCCTCGCCTGGGTGGGTGTCGGCTTCGTTCTTACCGCGGTCCGGTGGCGGAAGGGCCTGCTCCTGGTGCCGCTTGTTCCGCTGGTCATCGGCCTGATGGCCCCGGGGGTGGCGGAACGAACACTGGCAGGGATCGGCGTGGTCGATGAGACCGGGAACTCTGTCGTAGACGTTGCCGAAGTGACCTCGGATCGCGCGTTGATCTGGCCTATCGTGATCGACAAGATCCTGGCCTCGCCTGCCCTGGGATACGGTCGGGAAGCGATGATACGCACGGGGTTGAGTGCGACCTATGCGCACCTGAGCTTCTGGCATCCCCACAACGCCTACCTGGAAATGCTGCTCGATAACGGCATCTTTGGACTGCTGGTTGTGCTGCTTTTTTACGGCGCCGTGGTGTCCCGGTCTCTCAAGCTGTTCCTGAATCGCCGCAGTGTCGACTGCGCTGCCGTAGGGGGTGTCGCCGCCGCGTTGGTTCTCTCGGAACTCATGGGTGCGATGGGTGGGCTCAGTTTCTATCCCCGGGAGGCCACGGTAGGCCTCTGGGCGGCGATCGGACTGATGTTGCGGGTCTCCCTGGCCCGCTTGCGTGTGCCGGCCTCCGTGCCGCCCTCCGTGAATCCCATTCCCCCAACAGTCGGTTCAGTCAACCTCGCCGGCCTCTCGGTTCCGTTGGCCGATCGCTGACGGCCGAAGGCTTCTCTCAGTCACTGCTCAGCACCGTTGAACAATGGACACGCTCGTCTACATTCTCTCCGCCAGCCATTCCGGTTCCACGCTGCTGGCCATGCTCCTGAACGCGCATCCGGACATGTGCAGCGTCGGCGAACTGAAAGCAACACATCTGGGTGAGGCCGAACGCTACCGATGCTCGTGCGGACAGCTCATCCGCCAGTGCTCATTCTGGAGCCGCGTCAGCGACGCCATGACGCGGAAAGGGATCTCGTTTGACATCACCCATGCGGGCACAGACTTCCGATTGAACGGTCGAGGATTCACACGTCGTCTGGCGGGAGCTTTGCACAGAGGGGCTGTTTTTGAGCGGTGTCGGGATTCTGCCCTGCGGCTCTCCCCGGCGTGGCGGGCGCACCTGACGCAGGTACAGAGTCGAAACGCAGCCCTGGTCGACGCGATCCGGGATCTGACCGGAGCGAGAATTGTCGTCGATTCCTCGAAGATCGCATTACGCCTCAAGTATCTGCTGCGAAGTCCGCAGTTCGACGTGAAGGTGATCCGACTGGTCCGCGACGGTCGGGCGGTGGCCCTGACCTATATGGACCCGGCTCGGTTTGCCGACGCCGATGATCCGCAGAGGCGGGGCGGTGGCATGGGTGGCGAGCGGGACACGGAGCGGCTGTCCATGGCCCAGGCTGCCTTGGCCTGGCACCGCAGCAACGAGGAGGCCGAGCACGTGCTCGCCCGCCTGGACCGGTGGCGGTGGATTGAAGTGCGGTATGAACAGGTGTGCACCGACCCGCAGGGGACGCTGCACCGGATCTTCAGCTTCCTGGGTGTCGATCCGAGCCGATGGGTCCCGGGCTTCCGCTCGGTCGAGCATCATATTGTCGGCAACGGCATGCGCTTAAACTCGACATCTGAGATCCGGCCTGACGAACGATGGAAGAGCGCGTTGTCAAAGGATGACCTGGCGGTTTTCGACCGTGTCGCGGGAGCGACGAACCGGCGCTACGGATATCAGTAGCGATGTGAGCGGCGGTCAGCAATCAGCTCGTATTCCCATGTCCGATCCCATTATCGAATCATTACCTGATCCAAGCGAGCCCCCGTCGCCACCTGTCGAGGACCTGAGCGGGCGTGATCGAATGGCGTGGAACGTCATTGCCAGTTGGCTCGGGCAAATGGTGTTCGTCGTTGCCGGATTCGTGATGCCCCGCTTCATGGATCGGCACATCGGGCAGGCTGCCCTCGGCGTGTGGGACTTCGGATGGTCTCTGGTCAGCTATCTCAGCCTCGCCCAGGGCGGCATCGGCTCTTCGGTCAACCGATTTGTTGCCCGGCACCGGGCGCAAGGCGATCAGGCCGGGTTGAACCGTGCGGTTGCCTCAGTGATGTGCGTTCAGACGGCGGCGACGGCGATCGTTCTGCTGCTGACTTGCCTGGCGACCTGGCTCGTTCCATCGCTGCTGAGCGGACAACTGCGGGAGCAGGTCGGCGACGCCCGCTGGGTGGTCTTTCTGCTGGGTATGAGCCTGGCCGTCCAGATGGCCTTCGACTCGTATCGCGGCGTGATCACCGGCTGTCACCGTTGGGACCTGCACAACGGCATCAACGCCCTGTTCTACACACTCACGGTCGTCGCTATGATCTGCCTGTTGATCTCCGGCGGCGGTCTGCGTAGCCAGGCCATGGCCTATCTCATCGGCGTCATCGCCACAGAGATCACCCGGGCCGTGGTGGCCTATCGGGTATGTCCCGGGCTATCCGTACGTTTCTCTCACGCGTCTCGGCATCAGGCACTGGAGATGCTGGTCTTCGGCAGCAAGACGCTGGCGGGAAGCCTGTCACGTCTCCTGCTTTACCAGACAAACAGTCTCATCATCATGGCTGTTCTCGGGCCGGCTTCCCTGGCCGTGTACTCCCGCTCGCGATCGCTGGTCAGCCACGCCCAGACCTCCATCAACAAGTTCGGCTTCGTGCTAACGCCGATGGCCGGTTCTCTGCAAGCGGCAGATCGACGTGAGGAGTTGCGGCGGTTGCTGGTCACAAGCTCCCGCCTCGCGACCTACCTGTCGCTGCCCATCGTGCTTGTGCTGGCCATCATGGGAGATCCGCTTCTGCACATCTGGATGGGTCCGCGGTACCAATTGGGCTGGGTGCTGGCGATTCTGGCGATCGGCCATCTGACGGAAATGACCCGGCAGCCGGTGATGGGCATTCTTGCGGGATTGAACGCCCACGGCCGGCTCGCGATCGCCGGTCTGGCGGCCGCCCTGTGTTCAGTGGTGCTGGGGTTCCTGGCCGTCGGCATTCTCGGCTGGGGACTGGTCGGGGCTGCAGTGTCGGTCGCCCTGCCGTTGGCCCTCGTGAACGGCGTATACGTTCCGGTGTACGCGTGCCGCAGAGTGGCGATGCCGCTGCGCCGCTACCTCGCCGAGATCAACCGCGGACCGTTGCTTTGCGCCATACCGTTTGCCGCCATCCTTCTTCTGGGGCGGGTGTATTGTGCCGACAATGCATATCGAGCACTCCTGTACGGCGCGGGCGGCGCGACGCTGATCTTGTCATTGCTCTACTGGAAGTACGTGGTGCCGCCGAGGATCCGCGGAGCGGCCATTCGCGGGCTGCGGCACACACTCGGGCGGCGTCTCCTCGAACAGGCGTGATCCCGCGACAAATGACCGGCGACCGAATCAGAAAGAGCCTGCCCAGGCGACTGGGCGAGGAAGTGCGGTTCCAGAAGGGTGCCAACCATGGGGCTTGACCGGGGTTGCACTGCCGGACGGCGATCAGGAACCGGTCCGTTGAGCGTCTGTTTTGTGGCACATAACGCCTATGGAGCGTTGTCGCGCACACCCACCAGCCACATCGGGGGAATCGAGCGACAACAGGCTCTGGTGGCGCGCTGGCTTACCTCGAGGGGTTGGCGGGTCAGTATGCTGACCTGGCATGAGGGCGGCCCACCGGAAGAAGTCATTGACGGAGTGAAGGTGATCAAGATGTGCCGCCGCGACGCCGGCTATTACGGGCTGCGGTTTTTTCACCCGCGGTGGACGAGCCTCCACCGGGCCTTGCGAAAGGCCGATGCTGACGTCTACTACTACAACTGTGGGGATCTCGGGCTCGGCCAACTGGTGTTGTGGTGTCACAGGCATCGCCGAACATGCGTGTACTCGATCGCCAGCAATGCGGACTGCGAAACATCGCTGCCTTTCCTCCAACCGCTGCGCGAGCGAGTCCTGTATCGTTATGGCCTGGGCCACGCCGACCGGGTCATCGCCCAGACTCGCTGGCAGGCCCGTCTGCTGCGAGAGGGATTCGGTGTTGATCCTGTCGTAGTCCCTCTGCCGTGTGCGGAACTGGACGGTCGAGACACTGCCCTGCCGCAGGCGCCGGGCGGTCAGTCTCCCAGAGTGTTGTGGGTCGGCCGGTTCAGCCCGGAAAAACGATTGGAATGGCTGCTGGATGTGGCCGAGCGGTGTCCCCAGTTCACGTTCGACGTGCTCGGCGCGGCCAACGACCAATCCGAATACGGGGCGGCCTTGATGCGCAGAGCGTCCAGCATCCCAAACGTGATCATGCACGGCCGCGTTCGGCACTCGGAGATGGGGCGTTTCTATCGCCGTGCCGCCGTCTTGTGCTGCACTTCTGTCATTGAGGGATTTCCAAATGCGTTCCTCGAGGCCTGGAGCTGCGCCGTTCCTGTCGTGACGACGTTTGACCCCGACAATCTGGTTGCCAGTCGTGGGCTCGGCTGGGTTGGGCACACCGTAGAGGAACTGGCGGGGCAGATCGGCACGGCACTCACCTCGCAGAGGGAGCGGCAGGCGGCGGCGTCAGCGGCCAGGGCCTACTACCGGGCGAATCATGCCGTCGAGGTGGTGCTGCCTCAGTTTGAAGGGGTGCTGTTGGATCTCATGGGGCGACGGGCCGAGTCGAGGACGTCACAGTGAGAGTTGCCGTCTTCACGCGCTATCCCCAACAAGCTGACACGCCTCGTGGCGGGGTCGAGGCCGTGGCCGTGGTGCTCATCCGAGCGTTGGCACGGCTTGATGACCTGGAGGTCCACGTGGTGACGCTGGAATCCGGGCGATCGACGATCGAAGTGACCCAAGACGGTCAGGCGACAATTCACCGTCTGCCGGGCTCGCGGTGGCCTCAGATTGTGGATATTCTGGTTGGCCCCGGCAAAAAACAGCTCGTCCGCTACCTGAAGGAGTTGAAGCCGGACGTCCTGCACACTCACGAGACTCACGGGCTTGGCCTCGGGAACCTGCCCATTCCACACGTATTCACCGTTCACGGCTTTGACGACCAGAATCTCATTGCGGACTCGGCAGGACTGGCGAGGCTGCGGTCTCCGCTTTGGCGACTCGTCCAGCGGTACGGTCTGGCGAGGCAGAAAAGCATCATCTCCATCGCCCCATACGTGCGGCGGATGATCGAACCGCTGACCTGCGCCGAGATCTACGATATCGACAACCCGGTTGATGAACGGTTCTTCAATATCACCCGGAGCGAAGAGGCGGGCCGGATCCTGTGCGTCGGGTGGATCAATGAGCGCAAAAACACGCTGGGGTCGGTCCAGGCTCTTGCTCGAGTCGTCAAGAAGGGCGTGCAGGCAACGCTGGCGATCGCGGGCACACCCAAAGAGCAGGCATACTACCAGCGGGTCTTGACCTGCATCCGCGAAAATGGGCTGGAAACGCGGGTCGAGCTTCTCGGACACATTGGACATGACCGTCTTGCCGAGGAGCTGGCGCGGTCCAGTGTTCTTCTGCTGCCGTCGCGGCAGGAGAACTCGCCCATGGCCATCGCTGAGGCCATGGCCGTCGGCCTGCCCGTGATCGCGTCAAACCGCTGCGGTATGCCGTACATGGTGAGCGAGGGACAGTCAGGTTTTCTGATCGAGCCCGACGATCATGCTCAGATCGCTGACCGGCTCATGCAGGTGCTGGGCAATCCTGGCCTTCGCAGACAGATGGGCGAGGAAGGGCGGCGCATTGCCATGGCCCGCTTTTATCCGGATGCGGTGGCCCGCCAGACTCAAGCCGTGTACGAGAAAACGTGTCTGACAGCCTCTGCCCGCGGTTAGCGCTGGATTTGTCATACCTTGCCGAGGCGGATCGCCAAGGTGGAGCACCCCAGGGACAAGACCCTGGTGTTCTCGGCAGTAACGAATCCGACTGGCGGCATCAAGACCGATCAGTTCGGGCATTCGGGGACCGAGGCCTCGGCTGAGAAGTTCAAGCCACTCAGAGCGCGACTCGTGAAGAAGAATCGAACAGCGAAAGAAAACATCTCGCTTCAGCAGGCCCAAGATCGCCTGCCTCGCGAGGAAGCTCGGGTGCGGACCCTGTTGGCTCGGCTGCGACGCATTCAGCCCATAGGGCCGGATGCAAGGGTGTTGGACGTCGGCGCAGCACAGGGAGAGTCTTCCGTGGCCTTCGCACGTTGTGGCCTGAAGGTGCTGGGGGTGGAGCCATGGGATCCTGCTCGTGCGGTGGCCCAGACGCTTGCGGAACATGAGGGCGTCACGGTCTGCTTTGCTTCAGGGATGGCCGAAAGGCTCCCGTTCCCAGAAGCGCACTTCGATCTTGTACACGCCAGTAACGTTATTGAGCACGTCTGCGATGTCGTAGCGGCATTCAAAGAAGCCCATCGCGTGCTCAGAACCGGCGGAGTTTTCTGGTTTTCCGCTGCCAGCAGCCTTTGTCCTCGACAGAGAGAGATCGACGGCTTCCCCGCCTTCGGATGGTATCCCGATCTGCTGAAACGCCGCATTATGGCATGGGCTGCCGCTCACAAACCCCATTTGGTTGGTCACACCCAAACGCCGGCCATCAATTGGTTTTCCCCACGAAAAGCTCATCGCATGCTTCGCCATGCCGGGTTCGTACAAACGTACGACCGATGGGATCTCAGGCTTCCTTCCGAGGGAGGCAGACTCTACCGCATAGGCCTTCGACTTGTCCTTTCGTCCATTGCCGCGAGGTTTATGGCCGATGTGCTCGCAGAGGGCTGTGCCTATGCCGCTGTGAAATAGGTCCTGATCTGGGACGTACCAAGTGAGCAGGGTCCTGGTGTCGTCGGCAGTAGCGATCTCGACCGGGTACCGCACCTACGGTGAGGCCCCCCACTCGCCGGCACAAGCCTGGCCCGAGCATCTTTTCAGCCCGTCGTGTTTGTCAGCCAGTGCAAATCCAGCGTACGAGGGTGGGCGGCAGGCCTTGCACAGTTGTGTCCTGGATGCCGAACAGTATGGCTTGGCAGCCCGGAGTCTGCGAGACCCGGCAACCCGGCCGGATCAGACAGTGGCTTCAGGCCGAACCTGGACTGCAACTCTTGGGGGCCGCGTTTGGCAAATGACGACCGCGCATCTGTGGCCGGTTGAGTAAACGAGATCGCCTCAGCTGGATAGGACCACTTGTCTTCACCCTCAGAACAGACACGAACACGACTGCGACCTCCGTGATGATCAGCAACAGACTTCGCTTTGCCGCAACATATCTTCTGCTGGCATCGGCTTTCGGTATCGCGCTTGCCGTCGCCCGCCTGTCGCGGATCCTGCCCCGAGTCCGTAGGAAGCCGTCCGGACGCGTTCTGGTTACCGGGACCTTCCACAATCCCGGCTGGTATCGATCACACATAGCGCCCCTGGCCCGCAGTGGCGTTCAGGAAGTCCTCCTGGTTGTGGATGAGCCGCAATCGCCGATGGCTCGCGTCCGCTTTGTCTGTCCGCCGCGATGGCTTTCGCGCCTCATCAGCCGGGCGGGTGCCAAGTTTGTCTGGACCCTGATGGCGGGCGTACGGTACGCCCCAGACCTGATCATGGGTTATCACATCATCCCTGCCGCCCTCTCGGCCCTGATCGTCGGCAAACTGGTTGGCAGCGCAACCTGCTACCAGATGACCGGCGGACCGCTCGAGATCGTCGGCGGCGGCTTTGCCAGTGAAAGCTGGCTGACGGCCAATCTGGGCGGGCCTTGCCCATCCCTTGAGCGTCTGGCGATCAACGTCATCAGTCAATTCGACACCGTCGTGGTGCGGGGGCACAAGGCCCGGGCTTTTCTCCGTGCCCGTCGCATCACTTCGCCGGTCCACGTGATTACGGGCAGCGCGGATATTACAGCCGGCGCGAACGGCAATCGCTACTATGACCTTGCCTTCGTCGGACGAATGGCGCCGATCAAGCAACCGGATCAGTTTGTGGAGACGGTTGCAGAAGTGAGACGGTCGGCTCCCGGCCTGCGGGCAGTCATGGTGGGAGAAGGACCTCTCCTGTCGGTCCTGCAAATCCAGGCGTCTGAGGCGGGTGTTGGACAGAACATCTCCTTTCTCGGCAGGCGATCCGATGTCCGCGCGATCCTGGCGCAGTCGAAGGTGTTTGTCCTTACGTCCAGATCCGAGGGGCTCTCGATCGCGATGCTCGAGGCCATGGCGGCGGGCGCGGTGCCTGTTGTCGCCGATGTTGGCGAACTGGGAGAACTGGTCACCCACGGCACGAGCGGATTTCTCGTGCAACCCAACCGGATTGGTGGTTATTGCGACCACATCCTTTCGCTCCTGAGCAGCGAGGAGCGATGGCGGCAGTTCTCGCGGGCGGCGGCCCAGGCTGCCGGACGCTGCAGTATTGAGGCGGTCGCGGAGCGGTGGCGCTGCTGCATCGGCGAGGCGATCCGGTCCGCTTACCCCGCGGGGCGCGAGAAGGGAAGCCGGCTGTGAATCCCATGTTGACATCGAGATCCGTTGCGATTTCCGCGGGGCATGGTGCTTATCCGCAGTCGCCCCCTTATTCGCCGCAGGAATGCTATCCGGAGTATCCCTTCAGGAGCGGGCCGCGCTCACCCGGTCCGAACGCCGCATACGCCGCGGTCCGGCAGGCGCTGCAACTGCTGGAACTGGACACGGACCGGAGCCTCTCGGCGGGATGGAATCCCCTCACAGGCATCATCAAGCGGGGGGACACGGTCGTTTTGAAGCCCAACTTCGTGCGCGAGTTCCGGGAGACGCGGCCGGGCCACGGCGACTGCCTGATCACCCACGGTTCCGTGATCCGAGCGGTGTTGGATTATGCCTACCTTGCCTTGGAGGGCTGCGGCCGGATCATCATTGCCGACGCCCCTCACAACGACGCGGATTTCGAGGCCATCGCACGCATCGCCGGCCTGCAAGAGATCCAGGACTTCTACCGCCGCCACGCGGGCTTTGAGGTCGAGGTCTACGACCTGCGTCCCGAGCGGGCCCGCAAGATTGACGGCGTCATCGTCGGCCATGAGCCGCTACCGGGCGACCCGGCCGGCTATGTCAGAGTGAACCTCGGTCTGGATTCCGAGTTTGCCGAAATCAACCATCTCTGCCATCGGCTGTACGGTTCGGAGTACGATACGAGCGAGATCCGCCGCCACCACCATGATGACGTTCACGAGTACCTGATCTCGAAGACGGTTCTGGACGCAGACGTTGTGATCAGCCTCCCCAAGCTCAAGACTCACAAGAAAACCGGCATGACCGTTAACCTGAAGAACCTCGTCGGCATCAACGGCAACAAGAACTGGCTGCCTCATCATCGTGAGGGAACGCCGTCGCAGGGCGGCGACCAGTTCGCCGACGACGGACTGGTGCATCACATGGAGCAGCGCCTCATGACCGGTTTCAGACGGGTCTTCCCATTGCTGGGGCCCCTGCGCTCGGTCATCGCCGGACCCGCAAAGTCGCTCGGCACACGAGTGTTCGGGGACACCAACAACGGCACGATCCGTTCCGGCAACTGGTACGGAAACGACACGACCTGGCGGATGGTGCTCGACCTCAATCGCATCCTGCTGTACGCGGATACCGAGGGCGGAATCCACGACCGGCCGGTCCGGCGATTCTTCAGCATCGTGGATGGGGTCATCGGCGGCGAGGGTAACGGTCCACTGGACCCAGAACCGAAGCCGTTGGGGATCGTGACGGCGGGCTTCAACGCGGTGGCGGTGGATCTCGCGTGCGCGAGATTGATGGGATTTGACCGAGAACGCCTGCCGATGCTGAAGCATGCATACCGTGAGCATCCGTTGCCCCTATGCACCTTTCCCGTCGACGACATCACCTGTTGCTCGAACACGCCACGTTTTCAGGGAAGGTTATCTCGTTTTGAAGGTCCTGGTTTTGCCTTCGCACCGCACTTCGGCTGGCGAAATCACATTTCCATCGGCGGCTGAGGAAAGACTGAGTTGAAGAATCGGCCAAGAGAGCCTCTGACCCGGCAACTGCTCGGACTGGCTATCTGTCTGTTCGCCCTGCTGACGTACGTCGTCACTCTCTGCGTCATCGCGGTGTTTCAGGCTCCCTCGGTTGTGCCGCCTGCCCACAGGCGCCGGAAGCTGCGCCTGCTCATTGTCGGTCGTTTTGACAGCCTCAACTGGTGTCGCGCCCACATGGCTCCGCTGATCGCCCTCGAGCAGATCGACGCGATTCTGGCTGCCGTGGACGGTCCCCTTCTATTCCATCCCAAGCTCACCCGCTGTGGCACACCGCGTTGGCTTTCGGGCCTTCTGGGCCGGTCGGGTGGCCGGTCGGTATGGGTCTTGTACCTGACGGCCAAGCACAGGCCGGATGTCATCATGGGCTATCATTTCTTCCCGGGAGCACTGTCGGCCCTTTGGGCCAGCCGGATCGTCGGGGCACGGGCGGTCTACCAGGTTACGGGCGGCCCGGTCGAAATCCTCGGAGGCGGCCTCGCCACTGAGAGTCGCTGGCTACCGAATGTCGATGGGCCGTCGCGGCACCTCGGACCCCTGGTTAAACGTGTCTGTCGGGGATTTGACGCAATCATCGTACGCGGTAAGCGGGCCTCGGGTTTCTTCGGCTCGTTCACGGATGCCGGCAGAGTTCACGTCATCCCCGGCAGCTTCTCACCCCGGCGGTTCAACGGCGTCGGGGCAGACCGCATCTATGATCTGACGTTCGCCGGCAGGCTCGTGCCCATCAAGCAGGTTGACGACTTCCTGCGCGTGGTTGCTCGCCTGGCGCGCTGGCGGCACCAAGTCCGAGCCGCCGTCGTCGGCGATGGACCGCTGATGGAAGACCTGCGCGGTCTGGCCCGATCGCTCGGGATTCTGGATCGGGTTGCCTTCCTCGGGCATATCGAGCACGTTGAGGATGTGCTTGCACAAACGAAAACATTCGTGCTGACTTCCCGAAGCGAAGGGCTGTCGATCGCCCTCGCCGAGGCGATGGCCGCTCGTGCCGTCCCCGTGGTGGTTGATGTCGGTGACCTGCCTGATCTGGTAAGGCACGGCGAAACGGGATACCTGGTCCCCCGTGGCGACCTTGAGACGCACGCCGGGTATATCGCTCGCCTGCTGCAGGACACCGCGCTCTGGTCTGCTCTCTCTGAAGCCGCCAGAGCACGAGCGATGGAACACAACCTGCTGGATTCGGTGGTTCACAAATGGGATCGGTGCTTCTCCAGGCTTCTTTCCGACCGCGATCACGCAGGGGATGCCACGGCGAGCCGTGTTTCCTGTCTGAAGCCTCCCGATACGTCGCGCAGGGGATGGACCACACGCCAGTACCACTTCTGGCGGCAACGTGTTCCCTCATGGCTGAAGAAAGGCGTAGGGCCGGCACTGGCGGCCGTACCTCCGCGGCACGTACTCGGCCGCCGCTTCGCCGCCGCGTATCGTTCCGTGGAACAGATGCAGTGGTGGCCGGCAGAACGATTGCAGCGGTACCAGCTCGAGCGGCTGCGCGAGATGTGCAGACTCGCCAACACGCGGTCCCGGTTCTACCGGAGGCTGTTCCAGACCGTCGGGTTCGAGCCTGAAGACCTGCGTTCACTTGATGATCTCGGGCACCTGCCCCTGATCGATCGGGATGTCGTCCGCGATTGCCACCGAGATATGCTGACCGTGGCACCCGGCTCATCCGAGGCCGACCTCGTCTCCACCGGCGGAAGCAGCGGTGCACCTCTTCACTTCCACATCGGGGCGAATCGATCGACCTCCGAGTATGCACATCTGATTGCGAGCTGGCGGCGCGTCGGCTACGAGCTTGGGACGGAGATGGCGGTGTTTCGCGGCCACACGGTCCGTGCCGACAAACGAGGCCGGTATCACAGCTACGATCCGCTGCTGCGGCACCACTACTACAGCGTGTTCCACCTGACGGACGACAACATGCGGCGATACGTCGAGCACATTCGAAGCCTGGGTCCATGCTTCCTGCACGTGTATCCGTCAGCCGTCGCGGCACTGGCGCGCTTTCTGAAGCGCAGCACCCTCGCCCCGCTGAAGAACGTTCGTGCGATCATCGCCGAATCGGAAATCGTGCACGCCGAGCAGCGTACGATGGTCGAGGAGGTGTTCGGCTGCCGATACTTTTCGTGCTACGGGCATTCGGAGAAGCTCGTTCTCGCGGCCGAGTGCGAACATTCGATGGACTACCACATCTGGCCCACGTACGGGTACTTCGAGCTGCTGGACGAACAAGGGCGGGCGGTCACAGCACCCGGGCAGCGCGGCGAGATCGTCGGCACCGGCTTCATCAACACGGTGATGCCCTTCATCCGCTATCGCACCGGCGACTATGCCACGTACGTCGGCCCTCACTGTGACGCCTGCGGACGACAACACACGGTCATCCGTGATATCAGCGGTCATCGCATCCAGGAGGTGCTGATTGCCGAGGACGGTTCCGAGATTCCCTGGGTCGCACTCAACATGCACGATGACACGTTTCTCAACGTCCGGCAGTTCCAGTTCTCTCAGGATGCGCCAGGCCGTGCGGTCCTGCGCATCGTGCCCGCGGCCGGGCTGGGGGACGAGGATCGCGGTCGCATCCAGAGGAATCTGGGCGGCAAGCTCAATGGCCGGCTGCGGTTCGAGATACAACTCGTCGACTCGATTCCGTTGTCACCGCGCGGCAAGGCCATTTACGTGGACCAGCGGATTGGCATCGCCAGGGTCGCGGCCGAAAGCGGCCGATAGACGCCGCCCATGCTCTCGCGCCGTCTCGACGGGACCGCTGGTCAGCCGCCGTCGAGTTCGAAGGCTCCCATATCGAGCCGGGTAGTCGGCGGGCTTGGTCGCGGCCGGCCGTCGCCGTCCACGCTGACGTCCAGTCCATAAAGACCCTTGAACGTCTGGTAGGCCGGATCGGAAGTGCCGGCGTTGACCGCCGGGCTGCCTGCCTGAAGGTTGAAATCGCCCCCGGCGCAGTTCATGAACAACGGCTCGCCGCTGATGCAGCCCTTGCCCTTCCCTGTGCCCTGCTGAAAGCCGGAAAGGCTCGAAAAGTCACCTCGCCATTTGATGCGAATCGGACCGCCGCCCTGATAAACCAGGTTGTAGGCCATCTCGGAGCGATCCGCGACCACGGAGTTGCCGACGAGAATGTGATACGGCGGGGCGGCGAGTTGACTCGAGAAGCTGCCCGACAAATCGGCGATCACGTTGTTCACCAACTGAAGCTGGCCCGACGAGCCCGCGCTGAGAATGCCCAGGTTGCAGTTGTGGATGGTGTTGTTCACCACACGGACGGTGTTGTTGTCCCAGCACTGGATCGCCCCTCCGCTCGAGTAGGCGCTGTTGAGCAGGGGATATGACGAGATGATGTCGTAGATCGCGTTCCCGATGAGGTAGACCTGATCCGACCTCTGCACCCGGAAGCCGATGTCGCAGTCGTGGACCCGGTTGCCGATGTACCAGAGCCTTTGCGGATAGGGAAACGAAGCCGTTCCGCTGTCCTCATGGACGACGATGGCCGTGCCGTCCGAACTGGTACTGTGATTGTGGATGCCGTGGAGGTCGTTCTGAGAAACGATCACATCCTGGCAGACCTTGAAGTCCAGCAGGTTCTCCTGGCACTCGTAGATCCGGTTGCGTCCGATGTAGATTCGGGTCGGCGGCTTGTGAATCGTCGGATCGTCATAGATGCCCCAGGTGTTGATCTGGATACCGTCCCCGTCGACGTGGCAGATGGTGTTGTCGACGATCCAGACTCGCAGGGTATTGAGGTGAGGGAACACACCGGCATAGTCCTCACTGGAGCCGGTTTGTGTCCAGTCACCCAGATCCCTGATGACGTTGTTAAACACGACCACGTCGGTCAGCAGGGCGGGGTCGCGGTACTCGGGATGGTTGTCATAGCCGTGCGGCCAACCGAGGTCGATGCCCGTGGCATTGAAGCCCGACACCTCGCAACGGCGGACGGCGATGTGATGGGTGGCCCCGCCCAGATCCCCTCTGGGCCACAGGCTGACGGGCCGCTGCAGGGCGAGGTTCTCCAGAATGATGTAGCTCCCTTCCGGCCGAATGACCTTGGTCGTGCCGGCGAACACCGGCTTGCTGCCGGTACTCGGGCCCCGGACGAAAACCGGCTGGAGCGCGGTTCCGCGGGCAATGACCGGCAGGCGATCACCGCCGAGCTTGAAGTTGTCGGTATGAATGTAGTAGGCGTAGGGGCCCCCGTGAACCTCGACCACGCTGCCGGGGGGCAGAGGATAGGGAATCGTCTTCCGCGGAGCGGCCGGCCTGCCATACGGGTTGCCCGTGTCGGTCGCGGCCGCGTGAGTGGTGTCCACGTAATGGGTGTACGGCCCGTCGCCGGCGTCCGGGTATTCCTCGCCGGGCTCCAGCGCGCCGTCGCCGTCAAAGTCGTACCGCTGCCCCCGGTACATCCAGTGGCTTTCCTCGACCCCGAACCCGGGCATCGGAACGCCGATGGGACGCCGCCAACATTGGATGTTCTGGCCTGCAAGAGGTGAGTTCAGCGGAGAACTGATCAGGGTCTTCTCGGGCATGACGATGCAGTTGACGGGATCGGCAGCCTCGATCGTGCCGGTCCACCCGTCGTTGACCAGGACACCGAAATGACCATCCACGTTGGTCGTGGCCGTGTAGTCAGGATGCCCGTTAGCACCGGCCAGCTTGAGCCCGACCAGACCGATCTTCGGATCGGCGCCGACGGTTGGAATGAGCGACACGGTACCCGAGATCATCGGCCCGGAAATCACCGTCACACGAAACTGGCGCTGGGTGCTGTCCCGACCCTCGTTGGCCCTGCCGCCGCTGTCGGTGGCCGTCACCGTGACGGTGACTTGCCCCGCAGATGCGCCGGAGGCGATCGTCAGTCGCGAGCGGCTGAAGGACAGGCCGGCGTCCGGAATAACCGCCTGATTGCTGGACGTCGCCGAGAAACTGACGGTCTGAGCGTTCTCATTGGCCGGCCCCGCGGTGACCGAGAGCATATCCACCTGCAGGGTCGAATGCACCGACATCGCCCGGTCACCCGGCGCCGTGAAGCTCGGAGCGTCATTGACCGGTATCACCGTGATCATGGCCGTGGCCAGTGCGCTCTCGGTAACGCCGTCGCTGGCGGTGAAACTGAAGGCATCGACGCCTGAATAGTTGACCGCCGGTGTGTAGGTGACCGACGCCGAATCGACAGGCGAGTTGTCGATCGGACCGAGCAGACCGTGTGCTGGTCCGGCCACAATGGAGAACGTGAGATTCTTTCCGCCGGGGCTGGTGCCTGTGAGCGTAATCACTTCTGCGGCATCCTCGTTCGTCATCGCGGCGGCATTATCGGCAGTTGGCGCGCTCGTGGCAGGGACAACCGAGATGCTGTATGTCGCGTTGCCGGATTCATTTGTCCCATCGGATGCCTTGAACACGAAAGAGTCGGTGCCTAGAAAGCCGCTCTTCGGCGTGTAGATAACGATGGCCTCGTTCAGCGGCGTGTTGTTGACCGCCGCGAGCGACCCGTGGGCAGGCCCCGAAACGATGGAGAAGGTGAGATCAACACCGTCGGGATGACTTCCGGACAACGTGAGCGTCTTGGCGACGCCCTGGGTAGTGGACGCGGCCTGGTCCTGGACGACGGGCACAGGGACCGGAGGAAGTACCTCTCCGCCGGCGGTGGCCGTGACGTTGGTTTGAGTGCATGCGGTTCCGGAGGCGAGCGCGAGGCACATCGTGATCACATAGCTGCCGGCGGTCAGATAGGTGTGACTGACCTGCTGACCTTCATCCATCGTGCCGTCCCCATACTCCCAGGTAACCGTGCCGTACGGCAAGGGCTGGCCGTCGACGGTAACAGCGTCAAGGTCGATGGTCAACGGCGCGGCGCCTTCCGTCACAGAAGCACTGATCGCAAGCTGCGGATCTGCCGAGTCGGGTACGGAGGCGTCGATCACAGTAATGCGGGTCGTGTCGGTCGCCGAAGTCTCACCGTCGTCGACGGAGAGAGTGAACTCAAGTTGAGTGCCCCCGTCCACCTCGGGGGCGACGAAACGGGCTGACGCGGTCGACGCGTCAAGCAACTCAACAGCCGGTCCTTCACTCTGGGTCCAGAAAAAGGCAAGCGAGTCGCCGTCAGGATCCGATGATGCGGAGCCATCCAGGAGCACTTCGGCACCGTCCTCAACCACCTGGTCCTGTCCTGCGGCGGCGACGGGTCTCGGGTTATCGGGTTGATAACCCAGCACATCACCGGCCCCAGCCACCAGCGGAGGTGCAGCGTCGGGTGAGCAGGCCAGCGCGAGACATCCGGCCAGTGACACAGCCACAAACTTCGCCTTTGAACCGCGGCACCACTTGAGCATCGCGGTGATCAATCTGCCGGCGCACAGCAGATCAAGAATTGCGGATTCCACGCGGGAAGGATGCTTCGGGACACACCGGCATAACGATTCTCCGCACGGCGGAGCCAGCATAGCGTTCCCCCCCAAAGAGCCTGCGGAAGTCGGATGGGCCGGCGATACCCAAGGAAGTATACGAAATGTCTATCCAGGCAGGCCTGGAAAACAGGGCAAAATGACGAACGGGGGGAAGATCCGCCGAGGCTCCCTATCCGAGGAATCCTCTGGCCTCTACCACCTCAAGGATTATCGGTCACTCACCTGGTACTGAAACAATGGACAGACCCATAACACCCATCGCGTTTTCGGAACGACGCTCGACCTTCAGCCTGGTGGTGGGATTCGCGCTGGCTCTGCTGCTGCTCAGCGGCGCCGGATTCCGCGCCCTGGCGGCACACTACTCGCGGCCTTCCACGAGCGTTCCGATTCCCAAGGGGACACTCGCGAGGCTTCCCGTTCGCATCGGCGAGTGGGTGGGCGAGGATACCCCGATGGACGAGCGGATCGTGCGGAAGACGGACACTGATGACCTGCTCAACCGCCTTTATCGGCGAACAGGCGGAAACCAGGCGGTCTCTCTGTTCGTCGCCTACGGCGTGCGTCTGCGAGACCTTTCGCCCCACCGTCCGGAAGTCTGTTACCCGGGCGCCGGCTGGACGCTCGACGACACCCGGTCGATCGAACTCACAGCGACCGGTGGTTCCCCGGTTCTCGCCCGGTTGTTGCGGTTCCACAAGGGCGCCCTCACCTCCGACAAGATCCTGGTGCTGAATTACTACATCGTCGACGGCCGCTATTGTCCGGATGTATCGCTTTTGCGGTCTAAGGCATGGCGGGCACACACCACGGGCAGCTATTCCGTACAGGTCCAGTTGACCTGCCCCGACAGGACGGAATACGAGACCGAGAAGTACCTTCGTGACCTGGCCGTCCGGTCGGCACCGCTCATTCACCGTATCCTTGTCGACGCCGTCGCCGGCACGGGCTCTGCAGCCGCCTCAGGACCCGCCAAAGCCGCGACCACCGTTGAGACTTCCGGCGGCACCTGATCACACAAGAGCTGAAACCCTCCTCCGTCATCGACGCTGCTTCAGGGGGAGCAATCACTATGTCAGACACAACAATCTCACCGCTGAAACGGACAACTCGGGCGCCACAGGCACCATCCCGATCAGGCCGCCACCGCAAAACGCAGGGAAACAGGAAACACATGACCAGCACCCATACCGACTCTCCCGCGGCGCGCCGGCCGGAGGCAAAAGCATGGATCCGGCTCGGCACCCGATGGCTTGGCGTCGCAGCGGTCTTTGCGACGATGATCTGGTCTTATTGGCCGGTGATCAGGTCTCTCATTCGCGAGTGGCGAACAGACGACAACTACTCGGTTGGCGGGCTGATTCCGCTCGTGGCAATCGCCCTGCTCTGGGGCGATCGGAAGAAACTGGCCCCATGCACCGTTCGACCGTCGCTGTGGGGGCTGGCGCTCATCATCCCGGCTCTTCTGGCCCGCGCCGCCGGCATGGTCGTTCTTTTTGAGTCTGCCGAGCGGTACTCCCTTGTGGCGATGATTGCCGGGCTCGTACTGCTGATCGGCGGTCGGGAGGTCTTGCGGAAAACGGTCTGGGTCCTGCTGTTCCTGTTGCTGATGGTCCCGCTGCCGGGCAAAGTACACAATCTCGTTTCCGGACCGCTGCAGTCGCTCGCCACCACCGGAACGGTGATGACTCTCGAACTCCTGGGCATCACCGTCGTGCAGGAAGGCCAGGTGATGGTGGTGAACGACCATCTCCGGATCGGCGTTGCCGAGGCCTGCAGCGGGCTGAGACTGCTGACTGCCTTCGTGGCCGTGGCTGCCGGTATGGCCTACATCATCCGGAGGCCACCCTGGCAGAAGTTCATTCTGCTCTGTTCCAGCATCCCGGTTGCCATTTTGTGCAACTGGTTGCGGGCGGTCGTGACGGTGTTCCTGCTGATCACCATCAGCAGCGGGTTCGCCGAGAGATTCTTCCACGACTTCGCGGGGTTTGCGATGATGCCGCTTGCTCTCATGCTCCTGGTCATCGAACTGCGCATCCTTTCACTGTTGTTTGTCGAGGACAAGGGTGCCCGGCCCATCCGGTCATGAGAAGCGCGGTACCGCAGGCCCGGCCGGGTCCGATCGCCGCTGATGATCGCCTTGTGAGTGAAAAACACCCCAAGAACCTGCTGCGCGTCAGGCAAGTAGTTGCGTTATCACAAAAACCGGCGGACGCCCAGGCGTCGGATTCTGGATCTGACAAGCCCGCCCGAGGACCCACGAATCGCAAACAAGCCGGGATGAAGGATTAACACGCGTCTACGTCGGGACCCGGCTCGATTCAGGGGCCGCCGCCTGATCCGGGCGACCGTCGGCCATGGGGTTTTGTTATGGATGACCATATGGTGTTTTTCTTCACATGCACCTTGTTTTCGTTGACGCCGCCGACAGGGCCGTGTAAACTATATGTTGTGCCTGTTAAGCCTCTGTTGTGCGCAGAGCGCGCGCGGGCCACTCCGGTCAGTTCAGCCTGAGGTGAGGGTTGAAGGTCGTTCGTTCCATCCTGCTGGTCCTCGCGATAGCGGTCGTCGGGCGATCCGCCAACGCGGATCCATCCCGCGCGCCCCGGCTTTCATCCTCCGCGATCACGGGCGGCGTGACAGCGTTCCTGCCCGTACCAGCCCAGGCCGAAACAGCGGACGGGCGCGAGGCTTCTGCGGAGAGGGCTCACTACCTGTCCTGGCTTGAAAGCTGCTCCGACAGAACGGGCGAGCACACAAGCAGCGGGGCCTTGTCCGACAATGTCGCCACGGCCGGCACAAAGGAAGAGATCCGGCAGGTGCCTGCGTTGCCCGGCAGCTCGAGCTTGTTCCTCTCGGCGGTCCTCAGTGCCGGAGCCCTGCACCTGGCCCGCAAGGCCCGCAACGTACATCTGGGTCATTTGCCGGCCTGGTACCACGACGCCTGCCCTGAGCGTATCGCCCACGCAGTCGCGTTCGACTTCAACCTGGCCGACATGCCGATCTGCTTCACGGCCGAGATGGCCGCTGCAGATGTGCCGGACAGCACCCCGGTTTTTCACGAGTACCTGCGCGAGCCCCGCTCGCGCCTTCAACAGCAGGTCTTCCTTTCCGTCACCGCTCCTCGCGGGCCCCCGAGCGTTCCCTGAAACTCTGCCCGGTCGAGGTTTATTCTTTGCTGACTTGTTCGACCGCGTCTCCTGACCGGAGCTCCGCCGACTGCAAGGCGGGCGGGACGGACAAGCAGTGCAGCGACGAAGACAGATTTGAACGGCATCGTTTCCGGCAACACGTGAACGACGCCAAAGCAGACATCAAAGAGGATACGTGAAATGAAAGCAATAGCAGTCATCGGGGTTCTGCTGATGGCAGTGACGAGCGCCTACGCGGACCCCTATTCCAACACTCGGCCGATCGTCCCCCTGGGCGACAACGGAATCGAGGACAATCTGCAAGAGGTGTTTAACAGCATCACCGTATCGGGCGGGATCGACGCGATCGCCGACCAGACGCCTTTTGCCGTGTTCGGCAGTGACGCGTCCGGCGGGTCGGTTGCCACGATGATCATCGAACTGGCCGCCAATCCCGGCACCAACACGTTTGGAATCTACGATGTCGCCGACCCCACCAACCTGGCCGAGGTATTCAGCGGCGCTCAGGGGCAGGGGGCCCAAGCCATCATCGCCTTCATGGCCAACGGCGACATCAGGGTCAACGGTGCTGTGGCGGCTTCCAACTTCGGCTCGATGTTCGGCTTCTACCTGGGCGTGCCCAGGTCCACGTTCTATTCGCAGGACGTGCTCAATCCCGGGGGGAATGCTCAGGCCCTTGTCTACCAGGGCGACGGCTCGAGCACGCTCCAGATTCCCGGTTACACCCCCGGCAGGTTTACAAAAGATGAGTACATCATCGCGTTTGAAGAAGTCGCCTTCGACGAGTCCGACAAGGATTTCCAGGACATGGTCGTGATGGTCGAGTCCATCACCCCGGTCCCTCTGCCCGGAGCGGCGTTGATCGGTCTGCTCGGCTTCAGCATGATCGGCTGGATCAAGAGGCGATTGGGGTGAGTTCCTCCGTTTGATTGTCGGGCTGTCCTCGGCCGCTGGAAGGCCGGGGGCAGCCAAGGAAAGGAGTTGCTGCATGACTGCGATCAAAGCCATCACGATCACAGTCGCAGCCGTGATTCTCGGGTTGTGTCCGGCTGTTGCCCAGGCGGATTACTACACGAGTGCCCTGGCTTCTCGGGGGAGCAGCATAACGTCCGCCGACGTGGCCCTCGTCGGGCAGCGGATGGGTGCGACCAGGGCCGGCCGTCTGCAGCAGTTCTATGGCGCATACCAGAACCAACTCTCCGATGGCAAACAGGATGCGATTGACCAACAGGCCTTTCAACTGGCGGTCTGGGAAATCCTGTATGAGGGCGATTCCTCATATTCCCTGCTCGAGGGTGATCTGTCTGTGCTCACCGGCGGGTCGACCGAGGTGATCAACCGGGCTAACACCTGGCTTGCCGGTTCCTGGCAGACAGGCAATGCCGTGGGACATCTGGCCGACCTTCAGGTTCCCCCGAACGGCTCATCGGGTGAGGACCCCGATCCAATCGATCAGGGCCCCGGGGTTACGATTGTTCCAGTTCCCGGTGCCGCCTCGCTCGGTCTGTTAGGCTTCAGCCTGATTGGCTGGGCCAAGCGGCGGCTTGCGTGAGTTTTGATGAGTTCGTTTGAGTTTTGACCGCTCGTCTCCCGGCCGATTGACGGTCGGGAGACGGGCGGGTGCTGCGTTACGGACGTAGAGTCCAAGTCTGGTGGAAAGCTGATACAAGAACGGGCGCCGTTGATTAAGCAGGCCCGCCAGCATCCGGGCAGGTACCCCGGACCGGGCAGGGACCGGGAGGTGACACTCATGCGATTCCTTATCTTGTCATTGCTCGCAGGGTCGATGCTCGCCTTGGGCTCGTGCAGTCCCGGCATCCCGGACGACCCGGATCCCATCGACGACGGCACGGATCCAGTCGACGACAACCTCGTCGATTGCGAGAGCGTGACGCTGGACGGGGCCTGCGCGGCGGGAGAGAAGATCGGCTCCTTCAGGGTCGTGGAGGAGGAGGGCTACTCGCTTCTTTCGGGGCAGGTCGCCGACGGAATCGTGCCGGCCACGATCCTCC
Source organism: Phycisphaerae bacterium (assembly GCA_030372985.1). Classification (GTDB taxonomy): domain Bacteria; phylum Planctomycetota; class Phycisphaerae; order UBA1845; family PWPN01; genus JAUCQB01. Next base: position 8,547 of record JAUCQB010000229.1, on the reverse strand, counting down.
AGAAGGTCAGCGAGGACGGGAATTGCGTCGTGCTGTGGGAGGTCGCCCCCGCTTGCGATCCCGCCTGTCCTCCCGGAACCACATGTGATGACGACGGAACGTGTATCCCCGCGCCAAGTCCGGTGAGCGTGGGTACCGTGGCGGTCAAGGGCCTGAGCCAGAGCCTCACTCTGGAGCCGACCGGCCCCGGCAACATCTACTCCGACTCCGAACTGCCCCATCCTGCATTCGAGCCCGACGCTTGCGTTGAGTTGGCCGCCGAAGGCAGCGACATCGACGGGTTCACCCTCCACGGCATCGGAGTGACCCCTCTCGAGATCCCCGAGGAACCTTGGGTTCTGCGATACGATCAGCCGCTCACGGTCTCGTGGACGCCATCCGGCGACCAGGAAAGCACGATCGCGTTGACGCTCAGCATCGACCAACCCGAAGTCTGGCCCGTGACACTCCTCTGCAACGCGGAGGATAACGGCTCGTTTACCGTGCCTGCGGAGATCGTGAACGCGTTCATGGATTTTGGTTTTACCGATTTTGCGCAGGGCGAGATCTCCCGCCAGACCGTTGACTCCGTGGAGACGGTACATGGCTGTGTGGAGTTCAAGGTGCTCTCGCACCGACAAGTGGCTCTCCAGGTGGAATGACCTGCCGCCTGCATGGGACCAGCAACCTCCTTTCGCGTTTCTCGCCTCCTCGGCTTGCTTTACCAGCGCCAATCGTCGATCCTTAGCCGCCCCAGACTCAGGCCATAAGGTTCTCCGTCTGTCCAACAGGCTCATCACTGGATCGCCTATTCAGAGGGAGCAGTCATGCGTCACCGATATCTGCCCGGCCGTATCAACGTCAAAGCCCTGGTCTTCCTGGTCTTGGTCATTGCCGTTTTGGGGGGCGCTTTTGTCGGCGGCTACAAGATCCGCAAACGGATCGTCGCCAACAGAGCCCTTGCTGCCGGTAAGGCCGCTCTCGACCGCCAGGATTGGCCCGAAGCCTGCAGGCAACTCAAAATATACCTGTCAAGATACTCGGATGAGAATCCGGAAATCCTCGGCCAGTACGCGAAGGCCAACCTGTCAGTCCGCCCGAGGACCGTGGCCAACACCACAGCCGCCATCGCGGCGTACCGCAGGCTGTTGCGGCTCAAGCCGGATAACGAGCAGGTCTGCCACGAGTTAGCCCGACTCTATATCCAGGTGCGCATATTCAGCGAGGCCGCCTATGTCTGCACACAGCGCCTGGGTGCCGCTCCAAACGACCACAAGGCACGTCTGCTGCTTGCCAGGGCGCTTGTCGGGCATCGCAAACTGCCGGAGGCCGCACGCGAACTGAAGATCCTCGTTCAGCAGGACCCGGCAACACCGGAGGCATATGTGCTTCTGGCTGGCATCGCCCAAGCCGACGAGTCGCAACCTGTCCAGAGCGAAATCCTCGAAGTCCTCACGACCAAGGGAGAAGTCACCGCCTCGCAGCCGGCGGACCTCTCGGAGCAAATGCTCGCGTTGGGTATCGAGAGAAACCCGACTTCCCCCTTCCTGCCGACACGCCGGGCCCAGTTCATGAGACTGGTTCGGAGGGACATCGCGACAGCAAGGAGAGATCTCGAGGCAGCGGACGCACTCAAACCATCCGACCCCGACCTGCTGTTGGGGCTCTTCGAGGAGTGGCTGGAGCAGCCCGAAGGTGGCCTGGTCCGAGCGGAGGCGGAACTGCAGCGTTTGGACAGCCTGGATGAAGCGACTCTCGCAGCGCACGGCAAGGACAAACAGGAATTGGCTTTGCCGCGTTTTCTGGCCACCGTCAATCTGGCCAGCCGGAAGGGGGATTCGAAGAAGATGGTCGCCGTTGCAGATCAGGCCCTCGCCAGTCTGACCGGCGACGACCGCCTCGTATTCCTGCCGATGGCCGTGAGGGCCTATCTGTCAGGCGGGCTGATCGACAAGGCCCGCCAGACCGTTGACGAGTACCGTCAAGGGGTCAACGAGAAGATAGAGGCGGGCGAGGCTCTGCAGGACGACGTTGCCATCGTCGAAGCCGGCTTGGCCGAGGCGGAAAACAGGTTCGATGCGGTCATTGACCGGCTTGCACCGCTCGTGGCGGCCAAACCGGACAAGAAAGCGGCCTGGTTGATGCTGATCGAGGCTTATCGCCGGACGGGCCATCCGCAGCAGATGCTCAACGCGCTCGAGACCTGCGCGGGACGGTGGCCTGAGGATCCCGATCTGGCCTCCCAACTCGCGCGTGCCTATCAGGCGCGGGGACGCTGGAGCGAAGCCCTCAAGTATGCCATTGTGGCGGAACAGGCCTCGCCGCCCGATCTCGACAAGCACCTGGCGCGAATACGCCTGAGCGTCAACGTGTGGCTCGCCAAGGGTGCCGAGCAGGAGGTCGGCAGCCAGTTGCTCAAGGAGCTTGCCGTACTGCGTCAGCAGTACCCGCGGTCTGTGGAAATCCGCGTCCTGCAGGCCACCATCGGCATTCGTCTGGGGAGTTTTGACAGGGTGATCGGTGACCTGGAGACCGCGCGCAAGGAGTGCGAACCGCCGTTTCCCGCGGAGTTGTTGTTGGCGCAGTGCTATGAGCGAAAGAACCTCACCGAGAAGGCCGCGGAGTTGATGAAAGGAGCCATCCAAAGACAGGGGGGCATCGCCGCGCCTCGGCTGGCACTGGCGGAACTCTACGTGCGAGCCGGCCGGAAGGACGAGGCACAGTCTGTTCTGATGGAGGCGAACTCCGCCCTGGCGGGAGACGACAAGGTGGCCGCCAGCAGAGCCCTCGCTCAGTATTTTCTCTCTCAGGGACCGCGGCTCAAAGGGATCGAATTGCTCAAACAGTTGGCGGCCGAGCGACCGGCCGACCAAGGCCTCAGACTGTCGCTACTGCGGGTCCCCGAGGTGCTATCTGATCTCAAGCTGGCACAGAAGCTGATCGAAGAACTGAAGTCAACTGGCGGCGACAGGCCTTTCCAGTGGCGACTCGAGCAAGCGCGTCTCCTGCTGCACGCGGCCTCACAGGGAAAGCCTGAGGAAGCAAGGGCGAAGACGGTTGCGATGGAAAGTGAGATTGGCGAACACCTCAACGCCTGCATGGTGGCAGACCCCGCCTGGGTCCAGCCGGTGGTCATGCTCGGGGCCCTCCAGGAGATGATCGGCAAAGATGACCTCGCTGAAACAACCTACCGCCAGCATCTGCAGACGCAGCCAGGACAGGCAGAGGTAGCCGAGAAGCTCGTGCGAATGCTGCTGCGGCAGGGACGCTTCGTGTCGGCCGCGGAGATCCTGAGGCAGGTCCCTGAGCCGATGCGCAACCTTCCAGACATGAGAAGGCAGGCAGTCAGCATTGCCATTGGCGCAGGCGATACAGCTTTGGCCATCCGGGATGCCGAGGTGCTGGTCGCGGCTGATCCGAAGGACGCGGCATCGAGGATCGCGTTGGCGAGGATGGTTTACGGCGCCGACAGGGATGCGAAACGTGCCATGCAGCTTCTCGATGAGGCCGAGTCGATCGATCCGGACTCATTTGGGACCGTGTCCGCACGGGCCGAGATCCTGCATGCCGAAGGCCGGGACAACGAGGCCCTGGAGGTGATGAATGCCGCGGTCGGCCGTCGCAAGGATTTCGCCTCCTATCTCCTCCGAGCTCAGTTTCACCAGGCCATGAAGCAGTATGATCTTGCCGAGGCGGACTACGTTCATCTGACCAGAATAGAGGATGCGGCTGCAGCAGGGTACGAGTTGCTGGGCGGCTTCTACGAAAGCCGGGGCGATTCTGCCAGGGCAATCGCCACCTGGGAGGCCGGTCTGAAGGAAGCTTCGGATGCGGTCGGTCTCCAGAAACGGCTGCTCAAGGAGATGCTGGAAAGCCAGAAAGCCGAGATGCGAAGCCGAGGCCGGGCGATGCTCAGTGACCTGCTGGCCCGAATGCCCGACGACACCGACCTGCTGGCCCTCCACACCGGCCTGCTTTCGACCGACACCAGGCCGGCCGATATCGCGGAGAGGCTGAGCCAGGAGGAGGAGCATCTGGAGCAAGCCGTCGGACTCAACCCCGGGAACGTCAATGCGCACCTGCGGCTTGTCGAATTGGCCCGTGCACAGTGGGATGCCGCCAAGGCTCAGGACCGGCTGGCCCGGGCACTGGAAGCTAACCCCGGCAACCCTCGACTCACCCTCGCGCGAGCGGAGGTCGAGGCGGAAACGGGCAACGATCTGGTCACCCGGGCACTGGCTCGATCGGTGCTAGGCACGAATCCGACGAACCTGACCGCCTACGGTCTGCTGACAGCCCTGGCGATCAAGGCAGGCGAGTGTGACGCGGCGCTGTCCATCAACGACGACGCGTTACAGGCCGCTCCCGGCCACGAAATGCTCCACGTTGCCCGCGCCGAGATCATGAGCGCCTGCGGGCGGCGAACCGAAGCCCTTCGGCATCTTGAGGCATTCTGCGAGAGCGAACAGGGGCAAGGCAGCGCGGCCGCCCGGCTCACCCTGGCAGACCTGCACCGCGCAAACGGGGATTTCCAGGCGGCCAAGGCCTGGGTCGACCAGGCCGACTCGATGGCACCCGGCAGCCTCGCAGTCTTCGCTGCACGTGTCAACTTGCTGGCGTCGCAGAAGGACTTCGCCGCCATTCCTCCGCTCTTGGCCGATTATCGAGCCAAGAATCCCGATCGGCCCGCCGCGGTGGTGACGGCCGTCGAAGCGATGGTGAACTCGGGCGATCAGCAGGCAATCCTGACGGCACGCGGCATCGCGGACGAACTCGTCGCTGCGTTCCCGAACTTCACCGAAGGCCACATCGTACGCGCTGAGGCGGCCCGCCAGGCAGGCGAGCTGGAGGCTGCTGCCGCCGCCTACCACAGTGCCCTGAGACTGGAGCCCTTCCACCCGCGAGCGAACAACGACCTGGCGTGGCTGTTGAGTGAGCAGTTGGACAAGCCGCGGGAAGCCCTGGAGATCGCCGACAAGGCTGCCACCCGCTCTCCCAATGATCCACATCTCCTCGATACGCGCGGGGCCATTCTCATGCGTCTGGGCCGATTCACCGACGCCCGCCGGGACCTGGAGCGTTGCCTGGAACTGGCCAAGACGATCCCTTCGACGCAGGCACATGCCGCGATTCGTCTCGCAAGGGTTCTGAGCGAGTTGAAGGATACCGACGCGACGAAGGCCCGGCTGGAGCAAGCCCTACAGATTGACAAGCAGCACCGTGTACTGACCGACGCAGAACGCGCTGAGGTCACGAAGCTGATCGGCCCATAGGCCGTCTGCAGGGACTCCCAACCCGCCACCAGACACTTCCCCAAACACGTCCATAAGACGCAGAGAGCGAATCGCCGCGAACCCAACGCGGAGTCGCTCGGCGCATCCCCTGCCGCCAGTCCCTGCGGACGTCCCGGCAGAAGATTCACACCCTGTCGAACACCCGCACCTCTCAAGTCCCGCTTCGCATGGGAGCCGGTCCAGCTTCATCGATGCCGTGGCGGATATTCTCGATCCCCATGGCGCGGCCATTTCATGCGCTACGAGCGTCGATCCAAAAAGAACGGAGAGGGGGGGATTGGATCAGGCCCTTTTCTGCAAGTTGGCAAAGGCGTTGTGTTTACGGCTTAAGTCTGGCTCTGCCAAGGATTTCGCTCGTCTCGTTGATGTGCTGTTCCTCCACGATTTTTTGCCGTCTCGGGATGCGTTTTGAGGGCAACTTGAGGGCAACAAACGGCGCCGCGGCCATCTTCGACCAATACTGCTGATTCGTGACGACATCCAGCTCGAAAAGCTGGAGCTCTTCATCGCCCAAGGACGGGATTCGAGGGACACGGCAGCGCCCATGAGTAACGGGGCATATCAGGTTCCGGCACGCATCACCCGGCAGAAACACGGGGGAAACGACGGGGGGTGGTGGCGGCAAATCAGGGCTCATCCCCGACTCGCCTTCACGGGAAGGCAGATCAGCCTGCCCTGCTTCGGCTGATGTGCACGGTGGAGAGTTCGCGCAGTTGCGTCCACAGCCCTTGCTCTCGCTGAGCCACCGCCACAAGCCCTGCAGCACAGCGACTCAGGTGAGACCCGGAGCTTTGGGCGGCGTAAGCCTTGTGGAATGACCCAGCGATTTCCTGCCAATCGTCCCCCGTCTCGCGCATTCCGTGCGACACCTCCAACAGGCGGCCCTCGCCGGTGATAGCGGCGGCCTCCTCTAGGAATCGCCCATACATGTAACGGAAGATCCCTCCTCCGGTGCCGCCGGTTGCATCGATAAACACGAAGGCATTGAAGCAGGCGTAGCGGAGGGGCTCCGGCTGCATCAGCGTGGCCCATTGGGCCACCCGGGTGCCGGCCTTGCGGATCCCCGGAACGCCAAGATTGCTGATGGGCGGTTCCAGCATGCCGGTCGCGCACTCCTGAATCGCCTGCCAGACCTCCTTTCTCGATGGTGGATGCTTGCGACGGAAATCGAAATGATACCAGGTGTTTTTCGGCGGAAAAGGCTTGAACGTGGATCCTCGGGCCTGGCGCAAGCCCTCAAGAGGGACGGGATGCAGCTGCGTATCGCGGTCCGCGACCATTACTTGCCGTTTCGAGGGATCGTAGCTGCACGCAACCACCACATGCCCGCCGAAGTGATACCCTTCCGGGATCTTGAGGTATGGCAGAAAGCCCATGTCGACCTTGACCATGACGGGGCCATCGGTCAGCGCCTTGAGCAACTCGGTTTCCGCCTTGGATGAGCTGCCCGTCTGATGCAGCTCGACCTGAACGCCGGTGCGTCTGCCTGCGGTGCATTCCAGGCCCTCTACGCCCGGCCGTCCTGTGTTTGCCCGCCCGCCCAGGAACGGCGGTTGGCCCTTCATATGCCAGTACACGAAGCCCACGCCTGCTCCAAGGCCGAGCAGCAGATCCTCGCTGATCGGGAAGTCGTGGAACTCGTAGATGCGGCGGAGGGAGCCGGTGACGCAGTGGTCGGTTTTGAATTGGCTGATGCGACCGGGATCTTGGCTCATGAAACAACTCTCTTTCGAATCGTCAGGGGATCACTCCTTGAATGGCTGCGTTGCGGCGCGCGTGGCATTTCGTTGAAGAATCATCGTGACCAGCTCCTTTCTGGCCGTCTCCAACTGGGGATCCTTGCCGTTGCAGTACCGGATATCGAACTTCACTTCCACGTCCGGTTCAACGCCCTTGCCCTCCAGCCGAACGCCGTCAATCTCGTACATCTCCTGGCACGTGTAGAGGATCGCATCCTCCGGCAGCCGCTGGGGATGTCCCCCGGACACGAAGCCCGCCGTGCGCTCGCCGACCAGGAGAGCCCTCCTGGTCTTCTTCAGCACGTAGGCCAGCCCTTCCTTACCGCTTCTTGATCCCCCGTTGATGAGCACGACCAGCGGTACGTCGCAGGCGTTGACGCCGCCGGAGGGGACGTCAACGATGCCCTTTCTGGACAGCGTGCGCCACTGAACCTTCGGCGCCGGAGGTAGGAAGAACGGGGTCACGTAGCTCTGGTAGCTTCCGCCTAGACCGTCTCGAACATCCAGGATGATGCCTTCCACCTTCTGGCGGTCCAGCAGGCCGGCCACGATTCCCGGAAACGCCGTCGTCGTCTGAGGATCGAACAGCCACCACAAACGCACGTAACCGATCTTGGACCCACCAATCGTTTCGGCGCGCGCCGACGTGGCGTCCTGAAACACGCGTGTTCTTTCGCCGACCGTACGAGGCCTCACCGTAACATCAAAGGGCTCCCGGTCACGGTGGCGTTGTACGCGGAGGGTCAAGGTTCTCCCGTCCATTCCACGAAAAGAACGCACGGGGTGGAACGGTTTCCCGTTCACGCTGATCAGCCGGTCGCCCACTCTCAAGCCCGCGCGTTCGCCCACATCCCGCGCCAGCAGGGCTCTGACAAAGTAATCGCCGTCAACCTTCGCCGCGTCCAGGCCGATCCCGCAGCGGAGGATCGGGTTGGCCGGCTCAATCATGGACAGGAAGGCGTAGTACTCCACGTCGTCCGGGGTATAGTATGCGGTGTGTGAAGTCCGGAGTTGACCGAGCATGTCATTGATGACGGCGCCCAGCGCGACGGTATCCTCGCACTGCAGCGCCAAGGGCAGATACTGCTTGCGCATCTCGCGCCAGTCAACGCCGTTGAAGCCGGGGTCCCAGAAGCTGTCATTCACGATCTGCCATACACGTTCAAACTGTCGCTCGGCGTCAAAAGGTTGCGCACGGAACGGGGCGGACGCAGCGGATTCCGCTGGGCGCGTTGCACCAACGGCCATGGCCTCAGCAGTACCCGTGCCCTGAAGCGGGAGGGCTATGAATACGGCCGCGTAGTACGTACAGGCGCGCATATGAAATGCTCCCTCGTCAATTCTGCCGTAGGACTGTCGATCTCACGCCGTTGCAGGGACATCCACACTCCGGGCAGGTTCCACTCGTGTTGCCGGACAGGTTGTACCCGCAAGCCAGGCACAGCCCCCGCTTACGCCGTCGATATCTCCGATACGGGCCGCGAAAGAAGCTCACGACAGGGAGCATGAGCCTGTCTCTTATACACATCTGACGC
>JAUCQB010000228.1 GCA_030372985.1 Phycisphaerae bacterium | reverse complement strand
TTCGGAACTCGTCGGCAGCGTCAGATGTGTATAAGAGACAGGCCCAGACCGACTGCACCGCCGCCGACCCGTGCCGTCACGCCGCCGAGCAGCGAAGATTTGCGCGCGGCAACGAGCGATCCGATGGTGCGCGAGGCGCTGGACCTTTTTGACGGAACTCTGGTTCATGTGGAGCGGCTCAAGGGTCCGGGGGCGTGAGGGATTCTGGGGTTTGGAGCGCATCGACCGCGGCGATGTGCAGGCTGCGATGGTGTGAGGAGTCTGAGAATGTTCGGAGCCTTGGGAAATCTCGCCGGCCTCATGAAGCAGGCCAAGTCCATGCAGGAAAACATGCAGAAGATGCAGGAAGCGCTCGGGGATCAGCGGTACGAGGCCGAGGCCGGCGCTGGCATGGTTCGAGTGGTGGTCAACGGCAGGTCGGAGCTGGTCGACATCAAAATCGATCCCAAGGCCGTGTCCGACACCGAACTCCTGGAAGACATGATCAAGGCGGCCGTAGGCGCCGCCAGCCGCAAAGCCCAAGACGGCATGAAAGCCGAGGTCGCCAAGCTGACCGGCGGTCTTCATCTGCCCGGCTTGACCGAACTGCTCGGCGGCGGCCCGCAGCAGCCGACCGGTCTGGCCCCTTAACAAGGGGAAAAGGGCGGGGGAGATCTCGCTCGGTCCGGAATCATGACTGGGCCATGTTCGTGGGCGGAATCCCTTCTGCGTGCGGCGATGATGAGGATGTTGGTCATCTGCCGACAAGGTCCCGGAGCGGATTCCAGGAGCGGCGGAAAGTCGCGATTGGGGAGGACCCTTGGTGGACGAGCAACGCAGCGGTATGCCGGTCTCCCTCAGTCGGTTGATGACCGAGCTGGTTCGCCTGCCCGGCATTGGGCCGCGCAGCGCCGAACGCATTGCCTTTCACCTGCTCCGGGCCGATCAAGCCGATGCCATGGCCCTGGCCGAAGCGATTCGCGAGGTGAAACAATCCCTCCGGCACTGTTCGCGATGCTACAATCTCACCGACGAAGATCCCTGCCCGATCTGCCGGGACCCTGGGCGCGACGCCTCGCTGATTGTTGTTGTCGAACAGCCCAAGGAGGTCATTCTGCTTGAGCAGACCGGCCTGCTGAAGGGCCACTATCACGTACTCATGGGTCACATCGCCCCGTTGGAAGGGATTGAGCCGCAGGATCTGACCATCGATGCGCTGGTCCGCCGTGTGAAGGCCGGCGGGGTTCGCGAGGTTCTGCTGGCGACCAACCCGACCATGGAGGGCGATGGGACGGCGCTGTACATCCAGAGCATTCTCCAGCCGCTGGGTGTGTCCGTCTCGCGCCTCGCCCGGGGCCTCGCGGTGGGGTCTCAAGTCGAATACGCTTCCCGGGCTATGCTCGAGGCGGCCATCACCGGGCGGACCGCTCTCTGAATTCCTGACAGCCAGATCACACGAGCAACCGGTCTTCCCGATCTGAACCGGGTCAAGGTCGGTGCACTCGTGCTCCCCGCGTCCTCACCACGCACAGAACGGGTCGCCGGGCACGGCGTTGCCGACCATGCATCGCTGGAAGACTGCGAGATCCAACTGATCGACGTCGCTGTCGGCGTCCAATCTGGCGCCTTGGCATTCCGGATTGTTCTGCGGAACGCTGTCTCCGCTCAGGCAGCGCTGGAAATGACCGAAGTCGCTCTGATCCACGTCGCCGTCCTCGTCCCAGTCTCCCGGTATCGGATAGGGACAGAGCAACTCCACATCGTCGATGTAGACCGTGAACGGCCCGACGGTATCCACCACCGAAAAAGCCAACTCTTCAAAGGTGCCCTTGCCCGTTGCGCTTTCGATCCGTCCGTCTCCGGTGAAGGGAACAACCGGATCGCTCACAGGGTTGAAGACAACCGTCTGCCAGACGCCCGGCATCGCCTCGACCAGGACTCCTTGAGGGGCCGCGTCTATCTTGGAGGCGGCACCGACCCATTCGATCGGCCCGGTGGTACCCCCGTTTTCACCCACCTCAGGGTCAACGGCGATCTCACGAATCCCTGCCGCCAGCCTGAGTCGCCCGCTGTCCAATCGCAGTCGAACGCGTATCGTGGTGTCGAGCCACATCGTCGGATTCGGTATGTAGGGAGCCCCGGAGGTCGTCAGTCGCATCCAGCGCTCGGGATTTGTATCCACGTATTGCCACTGGACCTTGAGGCACGAATCACCGCTGAACGCGTCGACCTCCCTGGTCACCTTGGCGCTGTCCGGCGTGAGGGCTAAGTCTCCGCTGGTTGTGCCGCTGTACCTGGGCCGTCGGAACAAAACTTCGACACCGCTGCCGTAGGCCTCGAAGTCGGTGATCGTGAACAACAGGCAAGGCCGCAGCCCTTGCACTTCAACCTGCCAGCTGATCTCGTCGCTGCCCGTTGAATTCGTCGCCCGCACAACGAAGACGATCGATTGACCGATCTCAGGCGGGCTCGGTGTCCAGCCAGAGACCTGTCCGATGGCCGAGATACTCGCCCCAGGGGGCCCCGACACCACGGTCCACGCGTCGGCCATCCCCTGATCGAGTCGGATCGATCGGGAGTAGGGCTCGAAAACCCTCACCGAATCCGGATTGGGCGTAACCTCGCTGATCACCGGCGCGAGAGGGGCGCCGAAAACCATGTCCAGCCGCGTAATGTCGGCAGCCATGACCGTGGCCTGATCACTGATCCCAGAATACCCCAAATGATCTGCCGTCACACTGTAGTTCGTTCCCGCGGCCGTGGACGGAATCCTCGTGACCACGTAGTAGCCGTTTCCATCCGTCCGGACCGGCTCGAGGCCCGCCACCGTCACCGCCGCATCGTCCACCGGCTTGCCGGTGCTGCCATCGATCACCCGGCCCCAGAGCGTCCCCTCGGTGGCAGTAGCCGGATTACGCCAAGGCATGTCGGGCGTCGCCGCGGGCTCGGTATATAAATGAGCCCCCACGTACGGATACCACGACCAATCGGTCTCGGGCACGTCATCGAGGTTCTCGTCGGCCGTCGACCCGTACGAGAACTGAATAACGCCTTGGCACCCGGCGTTGTAGGCGTACTGCGTCTGGATGATGCTGTTGGCCATTGTGTTCCTGTACAGACACTGCCCCATGTATATGTGCCGGTCGTGGCGAAAGCCCAGCGCGTAGTCGACACCGTTGCGATACGCGTTGTAGTCTGAGGTGATGTGATCTCGCCTGTAGTTCATCGGACAGGCGGCATCGAGCCAGCCCAGGCGCATCCATTTCTCCCAGTTCTGGAAATGGGCCCAGGCGCTGCTCTTCGTGAAATCGGTCGCCGAGCCGACGCTGAACACGGCCGCCGTATAGCTGATCGGCTGGCGGGGATGGCTCTTGGCGTCTGCGATCTCCGCCCATACCCGACGCACCAGTTCGTCGACCGTTCGCCGGCGAAAATCGTCCCAGGCGGCCTCTCCGGTGGATGACGGCACGCCGCTGTAGCCTGTAATCGTCTGAAAACGAGCCAAGCTGGATTTCATATACGACAGGTCCGAGGGATAGCCGCCGCCGGAGTTGAGGTATCGGATGAAATCCAGATGGATGCCGTCGATTTCGTAGTTCTGCAGCAACTCATGGATGATGCTGATCACATACTCCTGCACCTCGGGCGATCCGGGATCGAGCATGTAGTATCCGACCGTGTCCGCGGGGCCGCTGCCCATATCCTCTCGCATGACCGTGATCCATTCCGGATGAGTCGCGATCAGCGTGTGCTGATTCGGCGGCCAGGTGACACTCGCCACATAAGGAATCACCCGAACGTGCATCTTGAGGCCGGCGGCATGTGCTTGCTGAACCAGGTACGCGAGTGGATCGATCGGATCGACGAAGCCCGTTGTCCTGGGAACGATGGAGGAATTCCAGTAGGCCCCGTGCGAAGTGCCGCCCGGGTCGTGCACCCAGAGAATCATGTAATTGATGACGTTGTAGTTGCCCTGGATCGCCCGCGCCACGATGTTGTCGAGATCGGCCTGGCTATGGGCTCCCGGGCCGTTGGTAGACACCCAGAACGCGCGAAACGCGGGCGGCGCGATCTGGCCGTCGGCGGACAGCGCCGATACCAGGCAGATCAGTAGAACGACCGGCAGGTGCCGAGCCACGTCACAAGAATGAGATCGCATCGGAAGCCTTATGTTAAGCAGTCCACTCATTTCCTGGCCGACTCAGGCCATTCCAACGGCAACACCGTAGTTTCGAGGCACCCTTGCCGGCAGCGAACCTACCCGCTCGTCAAGCCCGGATTCGTCGACCGTTCCTGCCCGGCTGCGTCCGCGGGCCCTATTGCGCCATTATACCGTGGCTCCCGGCCGCCCCCGCGCTGTTTTTGAGCATTTTCCGGCCCTGCGGCCGAAATGGTCTCTTTTGTTCACGTGCCGGAGGAGTTTTTCGGCCTTGCCTGTTCCAATGGGGCGCGGCATCACCCGGCGGTGCCAGGGGCGGGCTCATGTGCGCCCGCCGCGCCCTGAGTCGCCCGGTTCTTTTTGCCTCGAACGAGCTGAAGAGGCCGATCGCATGGACCAGGACGACCGTTCGGGTAGGCTGGCCGGGCAAGGCGATATACAATTGCCCGTTGTGGCCGACGGCGGAGCCGGCTAAGGTCACCAGAAGAATCTCAGGTTATCGCTGATCATGAACACTGAACCCTCAAGCAAGAGTCTCACGGCCATCCAGGGCATCATCGATTCCGGGCGGCCGTTGATCTACATCCAGTCCGCCGAAGAGGACCGCGTCATCGGCCTGATCGAGCGGATCACCGAACAGTGGCGCGGCGGCCGCCTCGACCTGTTCCTCTGGAGCGTGACGGAGGGGCTGCGACAGAACGGAAAGCCGGTCAAGAGTCAACCTGACGGGCCGCGCGGCATACTCGATTTCATCCTGGAGCACGACAAGCCGGGCATCTTCCTGCTGAAGGACTTTCACGAGTTCATCCGTGACGCCGCCGATATCCGCCGTCGACTCCGCGACCTGTACTACGGATGCCTCGATACCGGCAGGTTCACGGTGATCTGCTCGCCGGTGAAGTGCATCCCCGAAGAAATCAACCGCGAGGTTGCGTTCACCGAATTGCCACGGCCGGACCTGAAGGAGCTGGAGGAGCTGCTCAATGCCGAGGTCGAAACCATTCCCAGGGCCGGTGGCTCGGCGGGCCCTCGCCACGACGGAGCGGCTCCGGCCGCACAGGCGGTCCTGCCGGCAGAGACGGTCTACGTTCTGACCCGAGCGGTACAGGGGCTGACGTTCCACGAGGCCCGTCACGCCCTGAGACGGGCTACGGCCGAGCACGGTCAACTTGACGCATCCGTCGTCTGGACGCTCGAACAGGAGAAGCAGCAACTTGTCCGCAAGACGGGCCTGATCGAATACGTCCCCAACACCACCGGTGTTGAGCAGATCGGCGGGCTCGAGGTGCTCAAGACGTGGCTGATGCAGCGGCGCGAGCTTTTTTTCTCGCGAGACAGCATCTCATCGGAGATCGTGCCGAAGGGCTTGTTGCTCATGGGGGTCTCGGGTTGCGGCAAGAGCCTTTCGGCCCGGGCCGTCGCGAATGTTTTTGGCCTGCCGCTCTATCGGATTGACATGGTCCAGGTTTTCTCTGCCGGGCTGGGCAACGCGGAGCGGCTCTTCTCCAGCGCGTGCCGCGCGATGGAGGAGGTTTCGCCGGCCGTGGCCTGGTTCGACGAGATTGAAAACGCGATCTCCCACCATCACCAGGATAACACCGGCGTGCTCAACCGGATCTTCGGTTTCTTCCTGACCTGGATGCAGGAGAAGCCCGCCGGGCTGTTCGTTGCGGCGACCGCCAACCGGATTGACCTCCTGCCGGCCGAGATGATCCGCAAGGGGCGGTTCGATCAGCTCTTCTTCATCGACCTGCCGGACCGCGATGAGCGAATCGAGGTTTTCAAGATCCACCTTTCGCGTCGCGGCGTTGACCCGTCGACATTGCGACTCGACCTGATCGCCGATCGCACCGACGGATGGACCGGTGCGGAGATCGAACAGGCTGTGATCTCGGCTCTCGTGTCGGCCCGTCTGGCCAAGGAGGCCGTCACCGACGAGCACCTGTTCCCCGCGCTGCGCCAGATCGTTCCGCTCGCCAAGACGATGAGGGAGCAGATCAACCACATTCGCTCCTGGGCCTTCGACCGGGCCGTGCACGCCTCGGCTCGAAAAAAGTGACGCTGTGTTCCCGTATGGAGTGCCGCGTTTTCAATGGTCCCTGGGCTGATGGTGTCCTGCGGGCCAATCAGGTCCACCCCACCCGCTCACGCGGAGCAGCCCCCGGGGCAACTGAATGGAAGCCGGCCTCCGACAGGATTCCCATTCGAACCGGGACCGCACGCGTATCGGCTGGTCATGAGGACAGAAGGACGCAGACGTGGCTGCCGGCGGTTGAGGTCGGCCGCGGGGTCAGGAGCTCATAGACAGGTTGTGGGGCAGGTGGGATAATGCCCGGACGGTCGCAGCTGAACACTGTGGTCACTCCGCTGGTTTTGGACAATCGAGGAGCAGGGCAATGAAACAGGGCGTAAGAGCACAACGGGTGATGAAACATTGGACGCGTCGACGAGTCTTGGGCGCCGCCGGAGCCGGGGTACTGTCCTGGGCGATGCCGACGCACGTTTTCGGGGCGGAAAGACCCAGGCGCTGGAGGATTCCAATCGCCGTCCAACTCTACTCGGTGCGCGGAGACGTCGACAAGGACCTGGATGCGGTTCTCGAGCGAGTGGCCAGGATGGGGTTCGCGGGCGTGGAGTTCTACGGCAACAGCTATTTCAAGTACAACGGCAAGGCCAAGGAGCTGCGCAAGAAGCTCGACGACCTGAAGCTCAAGTCCGAGGGCATTCACATCAACACGGCCGCGCTCCGCGGCGATGGGCTCAAACAATCGATCGAGACGAGCCAGACCCTCGGCACGCGATTCCTTATCGTGGCAGGCGACGGAGATTTCACCCACCCGGAGAAGAGCAAAGCTCTGGCGGAGACGTTCAACAAGGCGGCGGAGGCTCTCAAGCCGGTCGGCATGGCCTGCGGCTATCACAATCACACCGCTGAGTTCAAGAAGGACGGCGACAAGACCTACTGGGACCTGTTCGCCGAACGCACCGGCAAGGACGTGGTGCTGCAACTGGATGTCGGCCACGCGGCGGCGGCCGGAGTCGATCCTGTCGAACTGATCAAGAAACACCGCGGACGTACGGGTACGGCCCACTTTGCCCCGCACGTTGGCAAGGGCGAGACGGGCAAGAAGGCCATCATCGGGCAGGATGCGATCGACTGGAAAGGCTGCATCACCGCCTGTCGGCAGGTCGGCGGAACCGAGTGGTACGTGCTCGAGCAGGAGTCATACCCCGACGGCAAATCTCCGATGGAATGCACGGAGATGTCGCTTGCCGGGCTGAACAGAATCATGGACGAAATGAGACGAGCCTGGGCGGCCTCAAGACCGCAACGCAGTTGACGCCGAGACGACCGAGCGGGCTCGAGGGTTCAGCGGATGGGCACCGCGAACACCGGCGGGGCGTCAAGTATCCGCCGCATCTCGCTCAACAGTCGAACCTTGGTTGTCGATTTCGTCCGCCGCCGGGCGACCGGCCTCTCACGCGTCGTGGATGCTGAATCATCTGTCTCCTCTGGGGAGAGGGCGAGATCCCACACCGGCCCATCTCATTTGTGACGAGACTCCGCACAGTCGTCCGCCTGAAGACCCGGTTTGTCCTGCCGGCCGGGCCAGATCTCTCATTGATGTCGCCGCGGGGACGCCTTGTGATCTGATCAGTTCACCGCTTGGACCGCTGGGGGCTCTGGGCAACTGACAAGGTGACAGGTGCGCGTGATTCTTCCGCTGATCGGGGTTGAAGCCAAGGGAAAATCACCTGAGAAAGTGGCCGGCGGAGGCGGTGCCGATAATCCCGTCGCACCATGTGCTGGCACAACCTCCTGGCTACACAGGTTCTTGGACGCTCGGGCCGCGTCTCGTTTCAGCGTTTACCGGACCCGCTCATTTTGACGCGGGGTTTGTTTCGGGGCTGAACGAATCGTACCTTATCTCTAATACGAATAGGATTTGCCGAACGGGACCACAGCATGGCAACGAAGACAGCTCAGCAATCCCAGGGCGGGTTGGACCAGGTCTTTGACGGCCTCGAGTTGGACGCCGCCATGGAGACGGTTACAAAAGCGGAGGAGCGGCGGCAGACCCCTCGGCGCAGAATCGCCTTCCCGCTATGGGTCCGCATCATCAGCGGCGCGGATGCCGGTTCGGCCCAGGCCCGTCAACTCATCGATCTTTCACCGTCCGCACTGGGGATCGTGTCCAAGACGCCCTACGTGCAGGGCCAACAGGTGTCAGTTGATGTGTGCATCAACAACATCACATGGTCCGGGCTGATGAGAGTCATCCACTGCACTGAGCAGGCGGCTGCGTACCGAGTCGGTCTGAGCCTGAGCGCGGAGCCCGCGGCCGTGGGGGCCGACCTCGCACAGCTTCAGGAACAGATCCCGAAGGCCATGCGTGCCTATCGGCAGGCGCGCATATCTTGGAACCTGCTGGGGACGCCGGTCAAGAAGAACATCAAGAGAATTATCAGCTACCTGTCGCCCGTCGATGACGACTACGAGGGTCCGACTCAGCGGCAGTATCGACGCGCGCATGTAACCGGCGACGTCCACCTGATCGTCCCGATCTATTACGGGGGCAAGTGGCTGCGGGCACAGATACTTGACATCAGTGAAGGAGGCGCGGGGCTGTGTGTGCCGTTCAGTCTGCCCAACGAGGAAATCGAGCGTGAGTTGGCCGGCGATTTCAAGATTGCCCCGAAGATGCCCGTGATCGTCGGCATCGGCAACGAGCCGGACACCGTGTGGCTGCCGGCTGAGATCACCCACTGCTCGGGACCTCGCGAAGGAGCCATCCGCGTCGGCGTCGAGTTTAACACCCCGGCCGCCCAGGCAGCGTTCGGCGCATGACTCCCGCGCCATTGGGCCGGTCGGCCCAGGCGGAGCCGGCGTGAGCGGGAACCTGGTCAGGAATCTTCCAGAGTCGCATCCAAACAAGCATGATCGCTCCCGTTGTGCGGCGCCGGGCGCACCAGGTTCTGCGGGGCACTCTCATCATCGGTTGGTTCGTCGAAAGCGGCTGACAGGATCATCGCGGCATTCCTGTCGTCGGTCGACTCGCGATGTCGGCCGTTCGACCTGCTTCAATCAGCGGTCTGCCGGTATGGGGGGATCGGCTGTCCAGGGTCTGTACGGGCAGGCTCAGACTTCGCAGGTTGCCGGAGTCGCGGTCTCCACTACGGACATGAAGGCCTCCACCACCCGGGGGTCGAACTGCGTGGTGCTGCATGTCTGGAGTTCCCGGATGGCGGCATCCTGACTGATGCTCCGGTGATAGGAGCGGTCCGATGTCAGAGAGTCGAACGTGTCGGCCACCGCAATCAGCTTGGAGGCCAGGGGGATGGTGTCACCTGCCAGGCCGTCGGGATACCCCAACCCGTCATGGCGCTCGTGGTGGTGCAGCACGGCCTCAGCCGCGTTTTCCAGTCCCTTGACCTTGCCCACGATTTCCGCACCGATATGGACATGACTTTTGACCAGCTCGAATTCCTCCGCGCTGAGTCTGGCCGGTTTGGACAGGATGGCGTCAGGGATGCCGATCTTGCCGATGTCGTGAAGCAAGCCCGCCAACTCGATCTCGCGCAGCCTCGGGCCGTCGTCAATCCCCATCTGTCGGGCCACCTCGACGCAAAACCCCGAGACGCGGCTGGAATGATCGTGTGTGTACTGATCCTTGGCATCCACCGCCGAGGCTAATGCCTGAATGGTCCCGATCATCTGCTTGTTCACCGTCGCGTGCAGGCGACAGTTCAGCAGGGCGGACGTTCCCATCGCGGACAATCCCTCAAGCAGTCTGCGATCCCTGGCGGTGAACTCGTCGCCAGGGATGCGTTCCGTGGCCGTCAGTGCGCCCAACCGCTCTCCGCCGGCTCTCAAGGGCACTCGCACCACGGCAAACGATGTGCTGCAATACTGTCCTCGCGAACGATCCTTCAGGTCGGGACACCTGTTGATGTCGTTCACCATCAGCACCTCGTCGTCGGAGAGCGCCCTTTCGGCCACGGAGCCGCTGATTGGAATAACCGCTTCGCGAACGTCGGAAGGCAGACCCCTCGAAGCCAGAACTCGAAGGTGCTTGCGGTCCTCGTCGATGACCAGCAGGGATACTCTGCGACAGGCCAGTGTTTGTGCCGTCTGCTCGACCAGGGCTTCGCCGATCTCCGACTCACGAACGCGGGCGGTGATGTTCGGCAGCAGGGTGTAGAGCATGTTCAGTTCTCCGTAGCTGCCGATCATCTCGTCGGCCAGGTCGCCAATGGCCGTTTCCCGTTCCACCATGTACTCCACGAAAGAACTGATCGATGACGCCGCAAGCTCCGCGGCCCGGTCGAGGCTGTCCGAGTCGTAAATCAGTTGCCCCACGCGCTCGCCGTTGTATTGGATCGGTTTTGTGAGCAGCGGGGGGTTACCGGCTTCGCCCGCCTGACCGGGTTCGGCATGGCCGTCGGCGATAAAGTCCGCCCCCGTCAGACGGGCGACGGTTTCCAGAGCCCGGCCGGCCGATCCGTCGCGGATGAACGCGAGGACCGCTTCGGGACTGATCAGGCGGAAGCATGGTCGCGGCATCAGTTGGCCCCAAGGCATTGTGTTACCAGTTCTCGAAGCTTCTTGGGCTCAAACGGCTTGGCCATGACCGCGGCGTGCCAGACCTCCTGGGCCATGGACGCATCACGGGCTTCCCCCTTGGCCGTCAGAATGATGATTGGAAGATTTCGCGTCTCGTCCGACGCCCGCAGTTCAGCCACGACCTCCAGCCCGCTCATCTGCGGCATCATGATGTCGAGGATCAGCAGATCGGGCCGCTGCTGGGTGATGGAGGCCAGCGCCTCTCGGCCGGAACGGGCCACAACGATGGCCCTGTCCGGGCTCCGCAAGAGATATCGCAGCCCTTCGACGATATGAGGCTCATCATCGCAGACCAGAATTCGCTTCATGCAAACAGCTCCTCCGGCTGGAACGCATGCAGATCGGACAACTCCGCCACAACACGCTCCTCGTCTCCCCGTCGATAGGGTAACACCACAACGTCATGCCCCTTTGCCAGACGCCTCTCTTCGCTTCCCACAGTATCACACAGAATAACGACCGGTGTTTCGTCGCCCGGCTGCCGGCCCAGCCGCTTCACACTGCTCCACCCCAGGCCCAGCTCCGGCCCCCAGGCCAGGATCAGATCGACCGGGTAATTCTGGGCGACCGTGCCCAGCCTCCTGCAGTCGTCCTGCGAGATGATCATATAACCCGCGCTGGTGAGCGATTCGAGCAGATCCTTCAGGGCGGTGCTGTCCGCGCTGGGGACCAGGGCTATTCGCTTGCTTGGGGAGCGCTTGTGCATGGCCGTGCGAACCGCCAGGAGGATTTCCTCCTCGCTTGCCGGTCGTCGCAGGACCACGTCGACGCCGCGTCGCCGCAGATCCTCACTGTCCCCCTCGTAAGAATGCACGACCACCCGGTATTCCCGGTTTGCGACGGCCAGGAGATCGCTCAGGATATCGGCTGCCGCGCCGTCGGGCAGCATGATGTCCGTCAGTACGACGTCGATGTTGCCTTGCCGTACGCTCTGCAGCAGCCGACTGGCGGAATGGACCACTCGCGATTGCATGCCGTGCGCTCGGACCAGCCTCGCGATGGCTGCGGCCAACTCCGGATCGGCATCGCAGATGAGCACCACACCTGTTTGCGGCGTCATCCCTTGCCCGCTGTCGCTGCACAGCCCCCTCGGTTTCTGTGGCAGAGAGACGCAGAATTCCGCTCCTCTGCCGATTTCGCTGTTGACCCAGACACAGCCCCCGTGACGCTCGGCGATCTGGCGGACGATGTAGAGCCCCAGTCCGACGCCCGAGATCTCCTTCGCCTGCTCACTGCCCAGTTGGGTGAACCGGTCGAAAATCTGGTCCCACTTCTCTCTCGGGATTCCCGGTCCGTTGTCCTGGACCCGGAGCACGATTTCTCGCTCGTCCGCATGCGCGCTCAGTTCGACCTGTCCTCCGCTGGGGGTATACTTCATTGCGTTGGCCAGCAGGTTCGTCAGCACCTGGTTGATCCGGTCGGGATCCACCTGGGCGGTGGGCAGCGATCGCGGACAGTCCACGGTGAACTGAATCGTGTTGGCCCGTGCGATCGGCTCGAACGCTTCAGCACATGCCCTCACGGTTTCGGCCAGGTCATGCTCGCCGACGTTCCAGGAGCCTTTGCCCGATTCCAGCCGCTGTACGTCCAGAAGATCATCCACCATCCGAGTGAGCCGCATGCACTCGTCGCTGATGACTTCCAGAAAGTGACGCCGCTCCTGCTGATCAAGCGTCTCGACGTCGTCGAGCAGCATGCGGGTGTACAGAAGGATGGAGGTCAGCGGCGTTCTCAGGTCGTGTGACACCATCGACAGAATGTTGCTCTTGATCTGGCTGATTTCCTCGAGCCGGCGTCTCTCCGCCTGTTCGTTGTCCTCGTGGCTGCGCCATCGGCTTCCCAGATCGAGGACGGCCTGGCGGAGTAATCTCATCTCACGACACCCGCCTTCAGGCAGAGGCGTGTTGAGTATCTCGCCGCGGGCCATGGCATGGACCGCTTTCCGGATCACGTGGAGCAACTCAGACTGCCCGGCAACCAGCACCCAGCTTCCGAGTCCCGCCAGCCCGGCACCTGCCACGGCCCCGAGGACCAGGTTCCACTCCATCCGCCGAAACATCGCGGCGGGCGGCCATGTGAAGAGCCAGGCCATGGCCAGACCTGCCAGGACGCTGCCAACCGACAGCAGGGTGCACTTGGTGGCCAGGGAGAGACGGTCCTTCCCTGCTGATGGCGAACGACCTGCAACAGGTTGTTCCGCCAGGAGGCCCTTCGCGGCCGGGAGCAGACCGACCTCGGGAAGGGCGGGCTGATCGAACGTCATCCCCACAAGGTAGCCGTTGATGCCAAGCGCACAATAGGAGACCGTCCCGGCAAGCCAGAGTCCCGGCTGCTTGCTGCTGTGTTCGCGGACGTAGATACGCATGCCCTTGGGCAATTCCTGGTCAGACCAGAAGCCCACCCCGCCTCCCGACACATTGTGCATCCGTGCGATCCGAAAATCGCCCGGAGTATTCGGGGCCGTCGTCACCTCCAGCGACAGGCCGAGCAGATATCGTTTCCACCGCCGGCGCCCAATGTAGGCATCGGGTCTGCCCCGTTCCCGGGCCGTCCCGAGCCACCGGGCCATCTCTGCTTCAAGCTGCGCGGCGTTTCCTTGTGGCATGGTCGTGTCCGTGGCGTACCGGCTGTCTGCCTTGAGACCAGAGTCGACGGCTGGCGGCGTCGGCATGCCTGCCATTGATGGTGGACCGCCCATCATCAGACGGCTTGGTTAGCGGCAGGGCTGATCCCGCTAGGGCTTAATTCGGCATATTGTGGGTAAGACTTTCCCGCAGAGACCGGCCCACGGGGAAATCTGTCGGCGGGTGGGCCGAAAACGCCGTTTGCCAAGCCGGTTCAAAGGGCCTGAGCGACGAATCGGCGTTTTCCCTGAGGACGGCAGACGGCGATGATCGTGCTGATTTCTTACTGTTGACCCACCTGCTGACGCCCTTAACGATCCAGGTTTTCGGACCGTAGCCGGGTCGCGGAAGAGCCCGGCTGGAGCGGCAGCCCGGGATCTGCCGCCTTGCAGCTCCGGCCTCGATCAGGTGGGGCACAGGCGGTCGAAATTGAACGTTATCCGGCGCGAAGCATCGGCACAAAAGGAACCGACGCTCATGCGGATCATCGGTCAGGCAATCTCGACGAGCCCCCAAGATCACGAAGCCGGCTGGTTCAGGAACGCGGGTATCTTATCGCGAAAACGCGAAGTGCTTCACAGAAACGAGCTCCCATCGCCGTCGGTCCGCCACACGGCTCCGCCGCCGTCCTGTGCAGACTTCAAGCGGGTGTTTGTTGTTGATTCTCAGGGCCGGGGATCGCGGCAGAAGCTTGCAGGCAGCGTTGTCCTGCCACACCACTCCAATGCCCGTCAAGCCGGGTGGTTGTCCTGCTCCACAAAAGATGCAGGCTGTTCCCTGAGGGAGGACTGAGGTCGGATTGGGCGATACTGGACTTGAACCAGTGACCTCTTGCATGTCGAGCAAGCGCTCTAGCCAACTGAGCTAATCGCCCGCAACGGGTCTATTAAAGGCGATCGGTGGGCACCTGTCAATAGCCGCCTGCACCGGCCGGCGATGGAGGGGTTGGGCCGGGGACGAGGCGAAGCCGTGGGGGCCCGCTCAAGCCGGCGTCCGGTCGGCGATGACCTGTACCCGCAGCCGGTTGATCCGCCGTTGTTCGGCGTCGATGACACGGAACTTCACATTGTTGTACGACAGCTCTTCGCCGGTTTCGGGGATTTTACCCAGTGCGCTGAACACGAAGCCGCCCACTGTGTCGTAATCCTCATCCTCCGGCAACTCGGTGCTCAGTTGCTCGTTGATCTGGTCGATGCGGACGCGGGCATCCACCTCGATGGTGTTGGCATCGATTCGGCGGATGGACTCGGGCTCGGGGGTCTCGTACTCGTCGGCGATGTCGCCCACGATTTCCTCGATGATATCTTCGATGGTGACCAGGCCGGCCGTCCCGCCGTATTCATCAAGCACGATCGCCAGATGCACCTTTTGCTCGCGCAGTTCCTGGAGAAGGTCGGGGATCGGCTTTGATTCGGGCACAAACGGCACTTTGCGCATCATGTCGAGAGGATCGAAGCTGTCGACGTCGCTGAGGGGGAGCAAATCCTTGGCGTAGAGGACGCCGCGGATGTCGTCGATGTTGTCTTCGTACACCGGAATCCGCGAGTGTCCCTCGCGGGTGATGAGATCCTTGGCTTCCTCCTGCGTGGCGGTCGAGGGGATCGCGACGATGTCCGTTCGAGGGGTCATGATCTGGCCTACCGTCTTGTCGCGAAACTCCATGATCCGCTCGATCATCGAGGCGTATTTCTCGTGGACGACTCCCGTGGCTTCGCCTTCGCTGACCACGCCGAGGATCTCTTTTTCGATTTCCTCGACCTCGTCCTGGACGTCGCTGTCGTCGGGTATGCCGGCCAGCCTGCGTGCGATCCAGTTTACCCCGTGCTGAAAGGAGACCAGCGGCAGGAGCATCTTCTGCAGGATCATGAGCGTCGGAAGGGAGGTAGCCAGGAACCGGTCGGCGTCATAACGGGCCCAGGCGTTGGGAATCGCGACCCCGAAGACCGTCACCAGCAGCAGCGCGCCCAGGAAGGTGATGCCGTAGTGAACGAGCAGCGCGTCATCCTTCCCGAGCCGCGCTCCCGCCGGAGTGCTCCGGAAAACATGCTCGATCAGCAGAACCAGAGCGATGATGCAGCAAATGCGCAACAATGACGAGCAGAACAGCAGTGCGACCTGGTTGTCGATCAGCCTGGAGAACAAGGCCGAACGACCTCGTTTCTCCAGCTCCTCCTGAAGTCGAACGCGGGAGAAGTGGCGCACAGAGGTGTTGGCGGTGGTCGCCAGCGTGATCACCAGCAGCAGGGCAAACCCGACCCAGAACTCGACGCTAAACACGGTCAGCAATCCTTCGAGCGTTCCTCGATTGTGCCTGCCCCGGCCGGATCCGTTTTCCGGCGCCGGGGCCCTTGTCGATCATTGTCGCCAGAATGCGATGCTCCTCCTTCTGCATTCGTTTTCGCTCGTCGGGGCTGTGATCATCAAAGCCAACGAGATGTAATGTGCCGTGAATGGCGTATCTCAGCAACTCCCGACCTGGCTCGGTGCGGTATCGTCTTGCCTGACGCTCGGCCGTCTCCGCTGAGAGAACGATTTCAGCGTCTATCGGTCCGTTGGCAAGGTCGTCGCGCAGGTCAAAGGTCAGAACATCGGTGGAAGAGGGGTCCGCCATGAACTGCTTGTGCAAGCGTGCGATTTGGGCGTCGTCAACCACGACAACGGTCAGGTTGCGACACGGCCGGTCGCCGAGAGCGGTCCGTACTGCTCGTATGATCCGGGCGGAGGTGACCCCATGGCACGGAACAAGCCGGCGGGCCGTGATTCGGCGTTCAGCAGAAGCGGTTCGGCCTCTGTGTGTCCTGGTTCTCACGCCTGCTCGACGACCTCCGGCACGTGGGTTGCACCATTCTGGACTGCGCCGGGTTCACTTTCCGGGACGGAGGGCTTCGCCAACGGCGCCTGGCGATCGGCCTTCGGGTACTTGATTCGTCCATGATGGATGGCACACAGGCTCTTGACGATGGACTGCTCAACCATGCTTAACTCGCGGAGGTTGATCTCGCAATCGTCGAACTGGCCGTCGTTGAGGCGGTCCATGACGACCTGGTGGACGGTGCTCTCGACTCGGCCGGGCGTCGGCTCGTTCAGGGCCCGAACGGCGCCTTCGCAAGCGTCGCATAGCATGAGGATCGCCGATTCCTTCGATCGCGGCTTGGGGCCGGGATAGCGGAATTCGCTTTCGGCAACCTGACGGTCGTGCTTGCCCTTCAGGGGGCTCTTGGCGGCCGCCTCGGCAGCCATGTGGTGGAAATACCGCACCACGGTTGTTCCATGGTGCTCGTTGATGAACTGATGAAGCACGCGCGGCAGACCGTAGGCTCGGGCCATCTCGATGCCGTCCTTGACGTGCCCGACGATGATCAACAGACTCAGGGTCGGCGACAAGCGGTCGTGCCGGTTCATGCTGGCTTCCTGATTCTCAACGAAGTAATCCGGTTTCTGTGCCTTGCCAATGTCATGGTAGAGCGCGCCCACACGGGCCAGCAGGCCGTGGGCGCCGATCGCCTCGCAGGCCTCCTCGGCCATCTGGCTGAGCACCAGCGAGTGGCTGTAGGTGCCCGGCGTTTCCTGGGCGAGCCTCCGAAGCAGGGGCTTGCTCGCATCACACCACTCCAGCAAGGTCATGCTCGTGGCCACGCCGAAGATTCTCTCAAAGTGCGGCAGGATGCCCTGCACGATGAAGCCGGCGAACAAAGCCATGCTTCCCGACAGGGCGGCGCGTGTCACGAGGTAAAGCCACGGCTGCTCCGCCACCAGGCTGGTTGCCGCAGACACCAGAGCGGTGGCCGCCGCCGTGATTGCTCCTGCGGCGATGATTTTGCCGCGAGTGCGGATATCCTTGAGCAACGCGACAATGACGCCGGCGGCCGTCATGTAGTTGAGGAACAGATGGAAATCGCCGTCGACGGTCAACGTGGTCAGCACCGCCAGGACCGCCGCGATGCCGAAACCGAACCTCTGGTCATAGGCGATCGTCAGCAGGGCGGAGGCAATGACGACGAAGAAGACACAGGTCTCGGCCGGGAAGTCGCTGCCGAACCCCTGCAGGCGATCCACCAGGCGGCTCAGGACGATCATGGCCAGTAGCAGGCCGGTCAGAGCGAGGGTCCGCGAGGGGACCTCGGTAATCCTGGGGCGGTAGGACACGGTGTAAGCGGCAAAACCGGCCACCACGATCAGCACGACGACGGCGGTGCCGAGCTGTCGCAACAGCTTTTGCTGTCGCAGGACAGGATCCGCTTTCTGAGCATCGAGGTACGCTCGGTGTTCGTGCTTCAGCAGGTTCAGCTCGGCCGGTCCGAGCACGGTTTTGGCCCCGACGAGGGTGGTTCCCGCCTTGTAGGAGACGATTTCCTTTTCGACCAGCCCGGCGGCGTTGTTCATTTGCTCAGCCGTCAGGGCCACGCTGTATTGCCAGAACGGCGTGTAGGAGGGCTTGTCCTTGGCTGGTCCGCTGACCACTTTCAGCACAATTTCGGTAAACGGTTTATGCAGGGCCTCCGGGCAGGAGGGAAGCCCGCGCACCGCCGTGGCGATCTGAGCGTCGATCGTTGCGTCTGTTGCTTTCGGGAGATAGATGACCAGGTTGCTGTCCACTTCTCTGCTGGTGCTTTGTCCATTCTTGTCTTTGGACTTCAGCAGCACGGTCGGCGGCGTCGATTTGCGGTTGGGGTCCTCGGGGGTACTGACGATCAGCAGCCGCGAGAGGACGGAATCGACCATCTGCTCATACTCGGTTTTCCTGGCGGAGGGTGCAAAGGTCCGCAATGCCGAAACGGCGGCATCGTCCAGTATCCATCCCTTGGCCGCCGCCTGATCCCGGAGGGCCTTGGTATCAGCGGCGTCGCTCTTGGCGACCCATTCGCGCAGATCGTGCATCTGGGTGCGAATCAGCGTAATGGGGTCCACAGGCGAGGTGGCGGCGTCGAACACGAAGACCGACGGGGCCGCGTCGCGAGCCTTCTGACGGTTGGCCTCTGTTGCCGCCTGATCTTCGTAAAAGAAGCTGACGCGGGCGTTGATGTCCCGGTCAACGAGCTGCTGCAAACTCCAGGGCATACTGTCGCTGCCCCAGAACTGCACGACCAGAACGCTCAGGTAGAAAGCCACGCCGATCAGCAGCGACGAGAGCCGAACCCGGCGCCGCACGCTCAACCACAGGCTCTCCCGTCGCTCGTCGCGCTGGCGGCGGGCTTCCTGGCGTCGCGACTCAGAGACTGGTGGCGGTCTTGAACTCACAATTCTGAGAGAGCCTTGGCAATCGTGCCGCAAGGGCCGGCGTCAGGGGTTGCGCCATGTTCCCCGCTGAACACACGGGCTATCATCGACAAACACCCGAGGCGAGGAAAGCCCTGCCCGGCCGAGTCCCATAACATCACTGTTTCCCGTTAGCGTACGCGTTGACGATATCTTGTACCAGCCGGTGGCGGACGATGTCCTGCTTCTCCAGCCGGATGATGGCGATCCCGGGGATGCTCCGAAGACGTCGCAACGCATCGCTGATTCCGCTCGACTCCGGATCCTGGAGGTCGATCTGGCTGTCGTCACCGGTCACAATCATCTTGCTGTGGTGCCCCAGTCGCGTCAGGAACATGAGCATCTGTAAGCGCGTCGTGTTCTGGGCCTCGTCGAGAATGACCACGGAGTTGTTGAGCGTCCGCCCGCGCATGAAGGCAAGCGGAGCGATCTCGATGACGTCATTCTCCATGAACCGGCGGATCTGCTCGAAGGTCATCATGTCGCCCATCGCATCAAAAAGCGGGCGCAGATAGGGATTCACTTTGGCCTGCATGTCGCCGGGCAGAAAGCCGAGTTTCTCGCCGGCTTCCACCGCGGGCCGCACGAGCACGATCCGCTTGACAGTCCCGGCCTTGAGCATCGAGACGGCCACCGCCACCGCGAGGTACGTTTTGCCGCTGCCGGCCGGCCCGACGCAAAAGACCAGGTCGTGGCCGCGCATCGCCTGGACATATGCACGCTGCCCGTCCGTTCGGGGTCGAGTGACAGCCGTTCGGCTGTAGACGTCGATGACGTCCTCATCGCGGTTTTCGGGATCGCCCAATTGAATGACGTACCCGATGGCTTCGGAGACCTGCTCGTCGGTCAGTTCTTCCGAATCGCGCACCGCCCGCTGCAGAAAGTCAATGACCGAGGCTGCCTGTCCTACGGCATGGGCGGCGCCTGACAACTTGACCGTGGAGTCCCTCGCGCTGAGCTGTATGCCGAACGCACCCCGGATTTGTCGCAGATGGCGGTCTGCCGAACCGAAAAGGGCATTCCGCTTGCGAGCATCGTTCAGGGTTATGGTAAGTTCCAACTTCCCTTTCATCTCCCGTCAACAGGGCGACTCGGCGACCATGCCGCTCCGAACCGGCCTTGGCTGCCGGCTGCGCCCGACCCACGTATTTTAACCGATTGGGCCAAGGAAAGTCAGCAGCCACCAGGCGATTGGCGCCGTAAACACCGGTGAATCCAGGATATCCAGCAATCCGCCAAAGGCCGGGACCACCTGGCCGGAATCCTTGCTCCCAAGGTCTCGCTTCATGAGAGACTCGACCAGGTCTCCCAGATGGCCGCAAACAGCCATAACCAAGCCAAAGGTAAGGGCTTGCGCGAGGCTGAGGGGCGGCGGGCCAAGGCTGGTGGCGAGTTTGTGCTCCCACAGCCAAATGCCTGCGCAAGCGGCAACCGTCGCCAGGACAAGCGCCCCCACGGCGCCTTCGAGAGTCTTACCCGGGCTGACCCAGGGCGCTAACTTGTTTTTGCCACAGACTTTACCGGTGAAGTAGGCCCCGATGTCGCCGGCCTTTACGGTCATGATGAAGAAGATGACCAGCGCGGCTCCGCCGGGGCCCGGATTGAGGCAGCGGATCCGGATGGCAAATGAGCCCAGAAGTCCAAGATAGAGCATCATCAGGCAGGTGACAGCCAGGTTGGAGAATGCCCTCTCGGTGGTCTTGCGTGCCAGGATGCACAGAAAGGTCCCAAGCACCCCGCAGGCCAGCAGGAAAAGGGAAAGTGGCACACCGCCCGTGAGCCGGATGGCCGGGATCGCCGCCGACAACTGCTGCTGCGACTCGACCCACGGCGCGAGCATGAGCAGGACCGACACAAACGCCGCCCAGTTTGTGGCCGGAGTGTGGCCTCCTTGCCGGCTGAGCCGGCCCATCTCGAAAACGGCCAACATGATCAGCAGGGCCAGCACGAGCGTCAGGGCCAGTCCGCACATCAGCCGGGTCTTGGTTGTGCCCCCAAGCGTGCCTTCATCGATCGGGGTCAGGCCACACGTCGAGAGCCAGCCGTCCACCCAGACGATGCCCACGGCCAGCGCGATCATCAACGCCCCAAATGTGATACGTTGCCAGAGCATGTGTTTTCACCTCTGATCTCCGTTATGCTAAACTGGCCGGCGGGGAACGTCCACGGGGCCGGTGGCGGTACTCTGCAGCCGCATGCCATGCCGGGGACCACAGTGAGGTTGTTTCAGGAGGAGCTCATGTCCAACAGAACGAGTCGACGTCGCTTTCTGAAGAGTTCGATTGCCGCCGGAGCGGGCTTCTGGGTTGCCGGCCGGCCGTCGTATGCCGAGAGCAGATCGCCCAACGACAAGCTCAGCATCGCCTGTGTGGGAATCGGGGGCCGCGGAGCGGGCAACGTCGAGGGAATGATGGGCGAGAATATCATCGCCTTGTGCGAAGTCGACGAGGTCCGCGGAAACGAGATGCTCAAGCGGTTGCCGGACGTCGCGAAGTTCGCCGATTACCGGGTGATGTTCGACAAGCTGCACAAGCAGATCGACGCCGTGGTGGTCAGCACGCCCGACCACATGCATGCGCCGATCACGCTTGCAGCGATCGATCTCGGCAAGCATGTCTACTGCGAAAAGCCGCTGGTGCGCACGGTGGCCGAGGCTCGCCGTGTGGCCGAGGCAACTGCCGAGCACAAGGTTGTGACCCAAATGGGCAACGGGGGCAACGCCCAGAGTGGTGCCCGCCGCAACGTCGAGCTGCTGCGGGCGGGAGTGTTGGGAACAATCCGCGAGGTGCATAGTTGGAGCGATCGGCCGGGAAGGATTTGGCAGCAGGCGCTTGACCGTCCGGTTGAAACGCCGCCGGTGCCGCCGACGCTCAAGTGGGACCTGTGGCTCGGCGTCGCACCCCAGCGGCCGTACCATCCTGCGTATCTGCCCGGCAAGTGGCGGGGCTGGTACGACTTCGGCACCGGGGCGCTCGGCGACATGGCCTGCCACATCTGCAACGTCGCTTTCTGGGGCCTGGATCTGCGCGATCCGACGGCCATCGAGTGCGAGTGCTCCGAGCCGTACGACGAAACCTACCCGGCTTGGAGCAAGGTGAAATGGGAGTTCCCGGCCAATGCGAAGCGGCCGGGCGTTCGCCTGTACTGGTACGACGGCGGCAAGAAACCCTCGCCGGAGTTGGTGGAAAACCGCGAGCTTCCCGATAACGGCATGATCGTCATCGGCGAGAAAGGTACGCTGTTCATGCCAAGTGCAGACGGCGCGGCGAGGGTCCTGATTCCGGAGGACAAGTTCAAGGACCTGAAAAAACCGCCCAAGACCATCCCCGACTCGCCGGGCCATCACGAGGAGTGGATCCGCAACTGCAAGAACGGCGACCTCGGCCTGGACTACATGAGCCACTTCGGCCGCGCAAGCGTGATGACCGAGTCGCTGCTGCTCGGGGCCTTGGCCATCCGCGTCGGCAAGCGCATCGAGTGGGATGCCAAGAAGCAAAAGATCACCAACGTTCCCGACGCCAACCAGTACATCGACCCGCCGTATCGCAAGGGATGGTAAACTGCGCGGGGGCAAGGGACGTGGGGTGGGGGGCGAGGGGCAAGCGACAGCGAAAGCAAGCCGGCGAGTTTCTTGGGCTGAGCTTGTCGAAGTCATCCCGCCGGGGTTTTCTCGAGACCATCGCGAGAACGGCGCCGCTGGCCCCAGAATCGCTTCTGGGGCCTTCTGGGTTGAGGATTCCCATCCTCATTACTTCAATGAATGCGGAGGAATTCTGCCAGACAAGGCGGCCCGGAAAGGATTCCGGGCCAAGCGGTTCAACCCGTAGTCCCACGGACCAATAGAGCATTTCACGTTTGCTCGTAGCTGCTGACCTCCCGATCCGCGGTCGGCCGGTTGGGATGCCGGTCGCTACACCCATTCGTGAAATGCTCTAGACCAACAGACTGACGGCCGAGTGGACCAGCAGCCACGCTTGTTCCCTCAACTTGGTGGTGTGAGGCAGCTTTCTGGCGGCGTCACTCCCTCGCCGCTCAGGCAGTCCAGGAAGATCAGCAGGTCAGCCTGGTCCACGTCGAGGTCGTCGTCGAGGAATGCGCCTGCGCATTGCGGGTCGGTCTGGCTATACCCGGAGACTGTGAGACAGGCTTGAAATCGACCAAAGTCCGCTTGATCGACGTCGAGATCCTGATCGACATCGCCCAGATAGACCGGCGGGAGGTTGCGGATGATCTCGATCCCGCTGGATTTCGGGTTATCCGCTGAGCCGGCGGAGTATTGGATGATGATCTGGCCGGCGGCGTCGGCGTCGGTCGTGAAGGTCTGAACGATCGCCTTGTTTGCCGCTCCGGCCGTGGCGAGGATGTCGAAATTGGCCAGCACTTGCGTCCCGTTGATGCTCACGTTGAACCTGCGTTTGCCCGTGGTGGTGTAATAGATCTCCGCGAAGTGCAGTCGAACGGTGTACTCACCGCCGGAGACGAGATTCGGGAAGGTATAGGTGAAGGATGGCGACGCCCATCGCTCGGACTGGTAAACGGCCGCCGGCGCCGGGTCGGTCACGCCGCTGGTATCGACTGATGCCGTAGTCGTGTAGGTGTAGCCGCCGTCGTGCCACGTGTCAGTGGCGAATCGCCCGGCCGCGGAACCGCCCGAATTGATTGCGTATCCGCCGGTCAGCGTGACGGTGGATTCGTTGGAATTCGCGCTTTCGCCCACGCTGTTGACCGCGCTGACGACGTAGTGATAGGTCGCTCCAATCGTCAGGTCGTTATCGGCATAATTGAGCGTCGTGGATGTTCCGATGGTCGAGTAGGGGCCTCCGCTGGTGCTTGATCGCTTGATGTTGTAGCTGGCTGCACCGCTGGCGGTGCTCCAACTCAGCGCGACCGACGTCGGGCCGTTGATGGCGGCGTTGAGATTGGCCGGCACGGCGGGGGGCGTCGGAGGAACAGACGACAGGATGTGCTGGGCCAGCCACGGGTTGATTTCCTCGGTGTCGAAGGAGAACCAGCCAGCCAGGTCGCCCGACTGGAACAGCGTGCAGCCGACGACGTAAGGGTCTTCCTGCATCCGGGCGTCAAACCAGGTCAGCCAGTCGATGTACCTGGCCGCATCGTCGACTCTCCAACCGGGCCCGTCGTCCCCGGTCTGCCCATCCACGCCACCTTCGGTCAGGAGAAGGGGCAGGTTGGCCAGGTCTGGATAGTTTGACTGGAAGTACTGGTAGTACTGGCGGTATCGCAGCGAGTACCAGATTTCCTGGCTGACGTTCTTGCTGTACGGAATGGTGTAGGCGTGGTAGCTCCAGCCGCCGTTGTAGCTCTTGCAGACCCGCAGCGCCGGCACGATGGCGTCGAGTTTGGCGAGCACTTCGCTCGATGATCCAGGTGGATTGCCCACCGGGATGCTGAAAGCGCAAGGACGAAAACCAGCGTTGGCAATAAGGGGGGCCAGAGAGATCCAGAAACTATTGAACCACTGGGCATCGGCGACGGAACCCCAGCAGGGCGTGCTGTCGCACTCGTTGGGGCCTTCGACGTAGTCGATCAGGGCGCGGTCCTGGGCTGACAGGCCGTTGATGGGCGGGGCCAGGACCGTGTTCCAGAAATCGTTGGCCGCCCACGCCGGATCTTGCGAGACGTTGTACGATTTCGGCGTATAGATCCGCAGAACCAGCACGCCGTTGGGGTTATTGGTCTTGAAATCGCGGGCCGAGGCGAGCATCGAGCTATGGGTGTCGAGGATCTTGTGGATCCGCGGGTGGGCGTTGACCACCTGCGAGGCCCCGCTGGTATAGTTGAGGATCATGTGAAGCCCGAGCCGGCTCTCGGTTTGTTGCGCCAGGCTCGCTGAGGAGCTGGTGAGCAGGGTGGCCAAGACGATGCCCAAGGCCCGCGCCAAGTGGGGCGGACATGTCCGGTCGTGGACGGGTTCTCCAGAGCGCGTGCTGGTGCAACGATGGTTCATCGAGCCAATCTCCCTTGATTCGTTCCGCGACTGCAAATCCATTGTACGGTTGGGCTTGAGTCGACTCAACAAGGGAATCCGGCTGAAGGCGAAAACGGCCTATAATGCCGTCCTTGAAGAACGGTGCTTGCTGATCGGAAAGATGCCGGTCCCACACTATGATTCCGGGCGAGTCGCTGAGCGACGGTGGAGTCCTGGAAGGTTGCGGACTGCGGAGAGTTTCTGCGGACAGAGGTGCAGACCATGTTGAAGCGAACACGATCGAAGTGGGCCGCCTGGGTGACCGTGCTGGCGGTTGGGTCAGCGGTCATGGTAATGGTCCTGCCGTCCAGCGGCGGATCGGCCACGAGTAAGCCGGCGGTCCTGAAGTCGGAGGTGGTGCCCTGGGAAGCGGCTCCGGCCCGCAAGGCCGACTGGGGTGAGATGCGGTTCTACTTCCAGGGTGAGACGGCGGCGACGAAGGACGTCCTTGTGGCCGTGGCCGTCGTTGAGCCGGGCAAAGCCGTCCACCGCGCTCATCGCCACGCCGAGGAAGAGTACCTGGTCATCAATGAGGGCGTCGGGATGTGGCAGTTGGGTGAGAAGACCTTCCCCGCCCGCAAGTCCGACATTCTGTATGTCGAGCCGTGGGTGTATCACGGCCTGACGAACACCGGGGACAAGCCTCTGGTGTTCACCGTGGTCAGATACAACGGCAAAGGAGTCCCGGTACCGCCACGGCCGGATTCCCGCGGAGACGAGCGGTAGGCCGTGGCCAAGCGGGAGGGCGATTTCGAGTTGCCAGGCGCCCAACCTTCTGTCGGTTCGCGTGTCTGATTGGATGCCGCCCATACTCTACCGGGCTTACGGCCGGGTGAACTCATGGCCATCCCGGAAGGCCCGGAGCAACAGCCTCTGAGCCCCATCAGCCGGCGTGCGTTTTTCCGCACGCTGGGCTCGCATTTGGTCAAGTTGGGAGCCATCGGAACGGCGGTCGGCTCGCTTGGCCAGGGATGCTCGATCGATATTGATCCCGACGACGACTACCCAAGCGGCGGCTGGCCCTACGATCACTATCTGGATTTCGGCTACAACGACTATTCAGACTACGGAGATTACTCCGACGGGGGCGGCGACGAGACTTGCGGCTACTGCGACGCGGCAGGCCAGGACTACTCGCGCTGTGACGGCAGCTACTGCGACTACGGCAACTACGCGGACTACTCCGACTACGATGACTACGGAGACTACTCGGACTACTATGACTACGGGGATTACTCCGACTACTATGACTACTCGGACTACTATGACTACTCGGACTACTACGATTACGCAGACTACTCTGATTACGCCAACTACTCTGACTACTCCAACTACGGGAATTACTCGGATTACTCCAATTACGGCGACTACTCGGACTACTCGAACTACTACGACTACGGCGACTACTACGACTACATGGACTGGGGCTACTGTGACGGGTGGTACTGCGACTACTGATCCATGCGTGCTTCGCCTCAGACGGCATCGGGTAGGGCGTGCTCTGCACGCCGATTCCGTTCACTCCCGGAATAGGCCCCTGGGCTCCTTAGATCCTTACGGCCAGAGATCTGTGCGGCTTGCGCGCATGTTTCTGGATGACAGTGCGTTTGGGTTGCGGCCTGCAAAAAGGCGGTCCGCCTTAGGACAGATCGCCGGCGCTTGACACCGCCTCGGGTTGTGTAGTCTGATGCCCCGGATCGCGTGTGTTGAACGGTTCCGGAGCTGCCGGTGAATACGACCGCCATTCGAGACGCGGCCTTGCGGTGTCGTGCGGTGCTGATGGACGGTTTGCGCGCGGTCGGGGCGGACCTCGCAGGGCCCCGTGTGCGCGAGGCTGTCGCGACCATCCTTCTGCGGGCCGCTGCGGGCCGAATGCTGCGCAATCGCGGCGTGGACGCCGGGGAGCTGGATCAGTTGCTGCCCCGGGGGCAGCCTCCCCCCCTTAACAAGGGCTGTCTCTTATACACA